>NZ_JALGRT010000002.1:0-873889 GCF_022815525.1 Rathayibacter sp. VKM Ac-2927 | reverse complement strand
TCAGAGATTGCTTGCGTCCACTTTGTGGTTCCCAGAATACGGGCTCCATACCGCGGGTCGTGTTCGCAAAGACACGATCTGCACACCGCACCTTCGGGGCGGACAACAGAACACACGCATGACGTGTGACCCAGATTTGACCACCACTACGCCTCAGGCTGGTGGGTGTGTCTGAGAGGGTTACGGCGGCCATAGCGAGAGGGAAACGCCCGGTCACATTCCGAACCCGGAAGCTAAGACTCTCAGCGCCGATGGTACTGCAGGGGGGACCCTGTGGGAGAGTAGGACACCGCCGGACACCAATTCACGATGGCCACCCAGAAATGGGTGGCCATCGCTGTTTAGCCAGAGGTTCCGCAGAAGGAACCTGAAGACCCAGCACCTCGACCCCCGTGGCGTCCGCCATTCTGCGGGTTAGGGTGGTGGCGGGCGGCTCACGGGCCGCCGATCCTCGTCCTCACGGATGGGTCAACTCCACAGAGCTCCACCACGACAGGCGAGGAACGCATGGACGACGCAGCATCCGACCGCAACGACCGCGGACAGGACCGGCGCGACGAGCGCCCGCCCCGCGCCGCCGGCGGCGACCGCTCCTCCTCCCCGCGAGGCGGAGCTCGAGACGGCGATCGGCCCGCTCGCGGTGGAGACTCCCGTCCGTACCGCTCGACCGACTCCGGATCGCGCTCGGACGCTCCGCGCCGTGACGGAGCCGGACGTCCGGACCGTGGCGGAGACTCTCGTCCCCGCCGCGACGGCGACTCTCGTCCGTACTCCAGCGGCGACTCCCGTCCGCGCCGCGACGGTGACGCTCGCCCTCCTCGGGCCGGTGACGCCCGTCCCTCTCGCGACGGTGATTCCCGTCCTCGTCGTGAGGGCGACTTCCGTCCCTCTCGTGACTCCGACTCCCGCTCTCGTCGCGACGGCGATGCGCGTCCTTCCCGTGACGGAGACTCCCGTCCGCGTCGGGAGGGCGACTTCCGTCCTTCTCGCGATGGCGACTCCCGCCCCCGCCGCGACGGTGATTCCCGTCCCTCCCGCGATGGTGACTCTCGCCCCCGGTACGGGGATGCGCGTCCTTCTCGTGATGGTGATTCCCGTCCGCGTCGTGAGGGCGATTCCCGTCCTTCTCGTGATGGTGATTCCCGTCCGCGTCGTGAGGGCGATTCCCGTCCTTCTCGTGACGGTGATTCCCGCCCGCGTCGCGAGGGCGACTTCCGTCCCTCGCGTGATGGCGACTCTCGTCCCCGCTACGGCGATGCGCGTCCTTCTCGTGACGGTGATTCCCGTCCGCGTCGTGAGGGCGACTTCCGTCCTTCTCGTGACGGTGACTCCCGTCCTCGTCGGGACGGCGACTTCCGTCCTTCTCGTGATGGTGACTCCCGTCCTCGTCGGGACGGGGACTCTCGTCCCTCTCGTGACGGAGACTCTCGTCCGCGTCGGGACGGCGACTCCCGCGGCGGGCGCTTCGACGACCGTCGCGGCGGTGGCGATCGCGCGGGCGGCCGCGGCGGATTCGGCGGCGGGTACGCCGGCCGCGGCGCTCCGCGCGAGGAGCCGGAGCTCACCGAGGAGGAGCGTGAGCGTCGCTCCCTCCAGTCGGTGCGCCCTCGGCACGACGACCCGGATCTGCCGGACGACGTCCAGGCGAAGGATCTCGACAAGGTCGCCCGCAACGAGCTGCGCACGCTGTCGAAGGACAACGCGGAGTGGGTCGCGCGCCACCTGGTGATGGCGGGCCGCCTCCTCGAGGAGGACCCGGACCTCGCGCACCGGCACGTGCTGTCGGCCGCGCGCCGAGCCGGCCGGATCGCGGTCGTCCGCGAGTCGCTGGCCATCTCGGCCTATGCGACCGGTGACTTCGCTCTCGCGCTGCGCGAGCTGCGCACCTACCGCCGGATCTCCGGCTCGGACGAGCAGGTCCCCCTGATGGTCGACAGCGAGCGGGGAGTGGGGCGTCCCGACAAGGCGCTCGAGCTCGGCCGCTCCGTGGATCGCAGCACGCTGAGCCCCGGTGCCCAGGTGTCGCTCGCGATCGCGATGTCCGGGGCGCGCCTCGACCTCGGTCAGGGCGAGCTGGCGCTGATGGAGCTCGAGATCCCGCAGCTCGATCCCGACCGCGCCTTCTCCTACAGCCCGGACCTCTTCGCCGCGTACGCGCTCGTCCTCGAGGAGGTCGGCCGTGCCGAGGAGGCCGCCGAGTGGCAGCGCCGCGCGGACATCGCCGCGCGCGCCGTCTTCGCGGACGAGGGCGGCGGCGACGACGAGACGATCGAGGTCGTCGAGGAGGAGGGCGAGTACATGCCCGCCACCCGCGCCGAGCTCTCGGGCCTGGTCGCCGCCGACGCGGCCCCCGACACCGACGCGGCCCCCGAGGCCGACGCCGCGAGCGACCTGGACGACTCGCTCGACATCGACGACGAGGACGAGGACGACAGCCTCGATCCCGACTCGGCTGAGCTCGCCGAGCAGGACGCCCCCGAGATCGACCAGCCCCTCGAGATCGACGAGCCACTCGAGATCGACGAGCCCGCCGACGCCGGCGCACCGGTGGAGGGCGACGAGCCCGTCGACTCCGACGTGTCCGCCGAGACCACGGCCGCGGACGCGATCGAGAACCAGGCCGCGCTCGACGACGCGGACCTGTCCGACGCGGACTTCGAGGAGGCCCTCGCCGATTCGACGCCCGAGGCGCTGTCGGTGGAGGACGCCGCCGAGGCGACAGGCGACGAGGAGGCCGCGGACGAGACCACCGCGGAGTCCACCGACGTGGAGTCCGCAGACGACACCGACACCACCACCCCCACCGACACCGAGGAGGACGGCGCCGATGTTCCGAAACCCGAAGCCTGAGCCCAGCCCGCTGGACGGGCGCGACTGCGTCCTCGCCGACCTCGACGGGGTCGTCTACAAGGGCGCCGACGCGATCCCGTTCGCCGTCGAGAGCCTGAACCGCGCGGCGGAGACCGTCCGCGTCGGCTACATCACCAACAACGCCTCGCGCACCGACGTCTCGGTGGCCGGCCACCTCTCCGACCTCGGCCTCGCCGTGCGCCCGGAGGACGTGGTCACCTCGCCGCAGGCGGCCGTCGTGCTGCTCGCCGATCTGATCCCGGCCGGCTCGACCGTCCTGGTCGTCGGCGGGGAAGGCCTCACCACCGAGGTCGAGCGGGCCGGCTTCACCGTCACCCGCAGCGCTGAGGACTCACCGGCCGCCGTCATCCAGGGCTTCGCGCAGTCGGTCGGCTGGGCGGAGCTCGCCGAGGCGTCGTTCGCGCTGCACACGGGCATCCCGTGGGTCGCCACCAACACCGACTGGACGATCCCGGTCGCCCGCGGCATCGCCCCGGGCAACGGCACGCTCGTCTCCGCCGTGCACACCGCGGTCGGGCGCCTGCCGGTCGTGGCCGGCAAGCCGGAGCGGGCGATCTTCGACGCGGCGACCGCGCGGTTCGGCTCGACGAATCCGCTGTTCATCGGCGACCGGCTCGACACCGACATCGCCGGGGCGAACACCTCCGGCATGGAGAGCGTGCTCGTGCTGACCGGCATCGACCGGGCGAAGCAGCTGCTCGCGGCCGAGCCGAAGCTGCGGCCGACCTACATCCTGGCCGACCTGCGCGAGCTGGACGCACCGTACCCGGCGACCGTCGTCGCCCGGAACGGCACCCACTCGGTGCGCTCGGCGAAGGTCCGGCTCGACGGGGACTCCGTCGTGATCGTCGACGCCGGCTCCGACGAGACCGACCTGCTGCGCGCGGCGTGCTCGGTGATCTGGAGCTCGGGTCGCGCGATCTACGGACTCGACGTGCCGGAGTCGCTCTACAGCTGACCCCGCGTGCGCACCGGGCCTAGGCCCGATCCCGTGCGGCGGGCTCCTCCCGGCCCTCGAACCGGAGGAGCCCGCTCAGCCGGATCGCCAGGGCCACCGCCGCGATGGCGATCAGCGCGCCGTAGGCGAAGGTGGCCGTGAAGACCGCGGCGCCGCTCCCGAGCAGACCGGTGACCGCGGCGGCCAGCAGCCCGGTCAGCGCGAGCGAGACCGAGCCGCCGGTCGAGTCGGCGATCTGCAGCGCCGAGCTGTTGAAGCCCTCGCGCCCCGGCGCCGAGAGGCCGAGCGTCAGCGTGCCCATCCGCGGGAACATCGCGCCCATCCCGCCGCCCGCGAGGAACCAGCCGACTCCGGCAACGATCGGCGACAGCGCGAGCACGACCGTCAGCAGCACGACGAGGATGCCGGCGAGCAGCAGACCCGTGCCGAGGCGCATCGCGCCGCCGTGCGACAGGTGGGTGCCCGGCCGGCCCTGCAGCTGCGAGCCCAGCGCCCAGGAGACGGCGCCGGCGGTGAGCGCGACCCCGGACAGCCACGGCGGGAGTCCGTACCGCTCGCTGAGCAGCAGCGGGAGGTAGACCTCGGTGCCGAAGAAGGCGGCCGCGACGAGGGCCCGCAGCAGCATCGTCGACGGCAGGACGCCGCGCGCCCGCAGCGTGCCGACCGGCAGCAGGGCGCGGACCGAGAGGATCACCACCGCGATCGCGACGGCGGCCACCACTCCCGCCGCCTCCGGAGCGATCTCGGCGCTCGTGCTCAGCACGACGACGGCGGCGGCCACCACGACGGCGCGGACGACGCGGCCGATCGCGCTCCGGTCGAAGGGCCGCAGCGCCTGCGGCTCGAGCGCGCGCAGAGTCGGCGCGATGACCGCGCTCGCCACGGCCACCAGCGCCACGACGCCGAGGAACACCCAGTGCCAGCTCGTCAGCTCGGCGACGAGGCCCGCGGCGAGCGGCCCGACCAGCGAGGGCACCACCCAGGCTGCGGCGAAGGCGCCGAAGATCCGGGGGTGCAGCTCGGCGGGGAAGACCCGGGCGACGAGCACGTAGAGCGTGACGGTGATCCCTCCGCTGCCGAGGCCCTGCAGCAGGCGCGCGCCGACGAAGACCGGCATCGACGTCGCCGTCCCGGCCGCGATCAGGCCGAGGGTGAAGAGCAGGATCGCCGCGATCAGCGCCGGGGTCGGTCCCCGGCGGTCCGCCGAGGAGCCCGCTGTGACCATGCCGACGACGGCCGCAGCGAGCGTGGCCGCGAAGGCGAGCGAGTAGAGCGCCCGGCCGTCGAGGTCGGCGCTGATGATCGGCATGATCGTCGTCACCGCGAGCGACTCGAACGCGCAGAGGAAGACGAGCGCCGTCGTGCCGGCGGTGGTCAGGAGGAACGGGGCCGAGGTGATGCCGCGGCGGGCGACGGAAGGCACTCTCGCCACACTACGCGGCGTCCGGCACCGCGGCCGGACTCAGCGGTAGACGGCCCAGTCGTCCTTCGTCAGCAGGGTGGGTGTGCCCTCGATCTCGACGAGCCAGCCGCTGTCGTCGCGCTCGAGGTAGCGCCCCTGGATGATCTCCGGAGCCCAGCCCCCGTCGCGCGAGGACACCCAGCGGACGAAGCGGACGGTGCCGCCGCGGCGGAAGAGCGTGCCGTTGTGGTCGCTCACGCGAGGATCCTCCTGGCTCGGGGATCGGGAGCGCTCTCGGGCTCGGGGACGACGTGCAGTCCGATCCGGCCGTGCGAGGCCGCCGTGAGCGCGCGCAGCCAGTGCGGGTTGAGGTCGTGCTGTCCTTCGGCGTCGTACTCGTAGCGCGTGGCGATCGAGGGGTGCAGCCAGAGCTCGGACAGCCGCCCGTCGTCGTCCGCGGTCGTGAGCAGGAAGCCCTCGCCGCGGCGGAACCGCGCGGTGATCACGCTCTGCAGGTGCGCGAGGGTGCGGTCCTCGAACCGGTGCGCGCTCGGCGGTGCCCCGTACAGCAGGCGTCCCATCGTCGACTCTCCTCCGCCGTTTCCGGCGCACCGAAGGGGGCGCACCGCAGAACAGCGTACTTTATTGACTAAATCGGTTAGCTAAATGCTCGGCGAGCAGTGCGTTTCCGGGACAGCGCGTGCTGCGTTTCCCGGACGGCGCCCGCGGGCCGCCGAGAAGTGGTTGCATGGTCGGAGCGAGTTCCCGATCGGGGCGCCTGCCGTCAGGAGGGCGACCCATGGACGATCGACCGGATCTGTTCGCCCTGCTGGCCCGGCTGCGGACCGAGGAGCGGAGCTACGACGCGCGCGTCGAGCGCCGGCTCGGCATCGGCGCGACCGACCTGGCCGCCCTGCGTCTGATCGGCGCCGGTGCCGGGCGCGACGAGATCGTCCGCGCGGTCGATCTGGCCGGGGCGATCGGCCTGACGACGGCGGCCGTCTCGATCCTCGTCGACCGGCTCTCCCGCGCCGGCTACGTGGACCGCGTGCTCGATCCCTCCGACGGCCGCGGCCGGATCCTCTGCCTGACCGGCCGGGCCGAGACGGCGCTCGGCGAGACCGACGAGCGGGTCTACGGCGAGGTCCGCGCCCTCACCGACTCGGTCGCCGACGCCGAGTCGGTGCGCTTCGCCGCGATCCTCGAGGGGCTCTCCGGGATCTTCGAGCGCGGACCGCAGCCCGCGGCCTGAGCCCGCGGCCCTGCATCCCGCTGCCCTCATCCCGCGGGGCGGCGCGCTCAGCGGGTGAGGCGCTCGATCAGCTCGCGGTAGCGACCGGCGGTCCGGACGACGATCTCGTGCGGGAGCCGGGGCGGCTCGCCCTGGCCGTCCCAGTTGTCGGCGAGCCAGTCCCGGACGATCTGCTTGTCGAAGGACTGCCCGCGCACGCCCGCGTCGTAGTCGACCGCGTCCCAGTAGCGCGAGGAGTCGCTCGTGAGCACCTCGTCGCCGAGAGTGACGACGCCGGTCTCGCGGTCGACGCCGAACTCGAACTTGGTGTCGGCCAGGATGACGCCGCTGCGCAGCGCGATCGCGGACGCCTCCCGGTAGACGTGCAGCGAGAGGGTGCGCAGCGCCTCCGCCACGTCCTCGCCGACGAGCTCGACCGTGCGCTCGAAGGAGATGTTCTCGTCGTGCTCGCCCTGCGGCGCCTTCCAGGCGGGGGTGTAGATCGGCTCGGGCAGGACGTCGCCGTCGTTCAGGCCCTCCGGGAGCGCGACGCCGGAGACGGCGCCGGTCGCCCGGTACTCCTTGAGGCCGCTGCCGGAGAGGTAGCCGCGCACGACGCACTCGATCGGGAACATGTCGAGCGTCTTCACGAGCATCGCGCGGCCGCGCACGGCCTCGGGGATCTCCCCCGGGACGAGGTGGTTGGGCACGTCGGCCAGCTGGCCGAACCACCACAGCGACAGCTCGGTCAGCAGCTCGCCCTTGCCGGGGATGCCGGGCTCGAGGATCGTGTCGAAGGCGCTGACGCGGTCGCTCGCGACGACCAGCATCCGGTCGGCGCCGAGCACCGGGTCGGAGTCGTCCGGAGTGTAGAGGTCGCGCACCTTGCCGGAGTAGGCGTGCTGCCAGCCGGGCAGCGGGGCGGTCGGGTCGAAGGCCGGGGAGTCGTCGCGGGTCACCGGGCCATTCTCCCGGAAGCGGGGGCCGTGGTCAGCCTCTCCGGGCGTCTGCGGACGTCGAACCTGGAAGCGGGCTGGGCATCCGCTCTGCCGCGCGGGATCCGCGCTGTCAACCACGCGCGCGGGCGCGATGGTCGCGCCTAGCGTCGAGGACATGACTTCCGAGAACACGATCGACCAGTACACGTTCCAGGACCCCACGAAGATGTTCGCCGACATCGACACCGAGGAGCAGTATCAGGAGGGCTCCGGCCTCGACTCGAAGATGGACGACCTCGCCGACCGCGGCGAGTCGACCTACCGCGGCTCCGGCCGCCTCGAGGGGCGCAAGGCGCTCATCACCGGCGGCGACTCGGGCATCGGCGCGGCCGTCGCCATCGCCTACGCCCGCGAGGGTGCCGACGTCGCGATCGTCTACCTGCCCGAGGAGGAGTCCGACGCCAAGAAGGTCGTCGCCCTCATCGAGGAGGCCGGCCGCGTCGCCGTCGCCATCCCCGGCGACATCACCGACCACGACTTCGCCGTCGGCGCCGTCGCGAAGGCCGTCGAGGGCCTGGGCGGCCTCGACATCCTCGTCAACAACGCCGGCAAGCAGCAGTCGGTCGAGGACTTCCTCGACATCTCCGACGAGCAGTTCGACGAGACCTTCAAGACCAACGTCTACGCGATGTTCTGGATGACGAAGGCGGCCGTGCCGCACCTCGCCCCGGGCTCCGCGATCATCAGCACCTCGTCGATCCAGGCCTACCAGCCGTCGCCGACGCTGGTCGACTACGCCTCCACCAAGGCCACGATCAACACGTTCTCGAAGGCGCTCTCGCAGCAGCTCGCGCCCAAGGGCATCCGCGTGAACGTCGTCGCGCCCGGCCCGATCTGGACCCCGCTGCAGACCGCCGGCGGCCAGCCGCCGGAGAAGCTGCCCGAGGTCGGCTCGCAGACGCCGCTCGGCCGCTGGGGTCAGCCTGCGGAGCTCGCTCCGGCCTACGTGTTCCTCGCCTCGCCCGAGTCGAGCTACGTCGTCGGCGAGACGCTGCACGTCAACGGCGGCATGCCCACGCCGTAACACTCGGCGGCATCCGCGGGCCCAGCCTGCGTCCGGAGACCTCGGTCCCGGGCGCAGGCTGGGTCTTCGCATTTAGTTGTCGTAACAATCGGTGCGGAGAAGGCGAACTGCGCAAGGCTTTCCCCATGACCGATTCCCTGCCGATCCTCGACCTCTCCCGCCTCGACCAGGGAGAGGAGGAAGCCGCCGCGTTCCGCCGCGATCTCCGCGAGACCACGCACGACGTGGGCTTCTTCTACCTCGTCGGCCACGGCGTGCCGCAGGACCTCCTCGACGACGTGGTCGCCGTCTCCCGCCGCTTCTTCGAGCTCTCCGAGGAGGAGAAGCTGGCGATCGAGAACACGGCCAGCCCGCAGTTCCGCGGCTACACCCGCTTCGGCGCCGAGCTGACCAACGGCGACGTCGACTACCGCGAGCAGGTCGACATCGGCATCGACCGCGAGACCGTGCCGGCCGGCGCCGACGTCCCGGACTACCAGCGCCTCGAGGGACCCAACCTCTGGCCGGAGTCGCTGCCCGAGTTCCGCGCCGTCTTCGAGCGCTGGCACGAGGAGCTCGCCGCGGTGGCCATCCGCCTGCTGCGCACCTGGGCCGTGGCCCTCGACGCTCCGGCCGACGTCTTCGACGAGGCGTTCGCCGAGAAGCCGTTCTCGCTGGTCAAGGTCGTCCGCTACCCGGGCACCTCCGACCCCGAGCCCAAGCAGGGCGTCGGCGCGCACCGCGACGGCGGCGTGCTGACCTTGCTGCTGGTCGAGCCCGGCAAGGGCGGCCTGCAGGTCGAGCACGACGGCTCCTGGATCGAGGCGCCGGCGCTGCCCGGGGCGTTCGTCGTCAACATCGGCGAGATGCTCGAGCTGGCCACCGGCGGCTACCTCAAGGCGACGCTGCACCGGGTGATCTCGCCGCTGATCGGCACCGACCGGATCTCGATCCCGTTCTTCTTCAACCCCTCGCTCGACTCGACGATGCCCTCGCTGCCGCTGCCCGAGGAGCTGAAGTCCGGCCTCTCGGTCGACCCGACCAACAGCCCGATCCTCGAGACCTACGGCGAGAACGCGTTGCGCTACCGCCTGCGCGCGCACCCGAACGTGGCGGCCGTGCACCACGCCGACCTGCTGACCCCGACGAGCTGACCCGTCCCACGGGCTGACGCCCTCCGCGAGATGCCACTTGTGCACGCCTTTCACGGCGTGTCGCGTGCACAAGTGGCATCTCGCGGCGGGGGAGGGGACGCCGGCTACTCGATGAGGTTGGCGGTGGGGAGCGAGTGGGTGCCGAGGTGCAGGGAGCGCGTCGCGAGCGTCCAGCTGATGCGGGGGCGGAAGACGGCCAGGCCGGTGAAGGACACCGACTTCATCTTCTTCAGCGCGGTGCTCGCCTTCGTCCGCAGTGAGGAGACCTGCTCGGCGGAGTGCGCGGCGGCGGCCGGGGGCGGACCCACCTCCCACATCTCCGCTCCGGACTGCGGCGGGACATCGGCCGGCAGCTCGGTGGCGCGTCCCGCCGGGCGCGTGGCCTTGTACTCCACGGAGAGGGGCACGGCGACGGAGGCGTTGGAGGTCAGGAAGCTGGTGAGCCGCCCGTCCGACGCCTCCACGGCGGTCTCGATCCCCTCGAGGAGATCGGACCCGACGTGGCAGCCCGTGATCGGGTCCTGCTCCGCGACCATCGCGAAGACGAAGCCGCCGGCGCAGCCGAGCAGCGCGCTCGAGACGTCGGCGGCGAGCCACTTGTCCAGTGCCGCCTTCTCCCGGGTGGCGATCTCCACGATGTAGCTGCCCTCGACGGTCGCCTTCCCCGCGACGTCGAGCCGGTGCGGGGCCGGCATCCGCTTGCCGGCGAAGGTGTCGAGCATCTTCGTGCCGTCGACCTTGCCGTCACCGGCCAGGCTGAACTCCTTGAAGTAGATCGTGTGGCCGGGCAGGAAGCGCCACGCGTCGGGCTCTCCGGCCTTCGGCTGGAAGTAGAGCCGGACGCCGTGCTTCCGGACGATCGCCGGAGAGAGGTTGACCCCTGCCTTCGCGAACGCCGTGTTCTTCACCCCGGGGGCGCCGAGAACGGAGTAGTTGATCGAGTCGCGGAAGGAGAAGGCGATCGACATCGTGGGGACGTTGCAGTCCTCCTTGAGAGCGAGCTGCCGGACCTCGCACTGGCCGTTCGGAGAGACGACCCACGGGTTGCCGCTCCTCGTCATCGACGGAGCGCCGACCGACATCTCCAGGTCGAACTCGTCGCTCACCCCGGGGTACTCCGAGGAGAGCTCGATCCCCGCCCGGAGGAGGAAGCTGAAGCGGCCCTTCCCGGCGATGTGCGAGTTGAGGGAGCTGTAGGAGCTCCAGCCCTCCAGATGCGCGGTCGTGCCGCCGGTGAACAGGACCGTCGCGGAGCTGTCCTGGTCGTGGGCCGGAAGACTCGCGATCGCGGCGCCGAAGCCGGGGTCGGTCGACGACGTGCTCAGCATGACGGCATCGCGGAAGCGGGCACCGACATCGCCCTCTCCGCTGCAGTGCTTCACCTCGACGTCGAAGATCGTGCAGCGCCACCAGTTCAGCGAGTGACCGAGCTCCTCGAGGTAGAACTTGGCGAACTCCGGGTTCGCGCCACCGTCGGTGAAGCTCGTGCGGTCCTTGTTGAGCAGGATCGCGCTCTGGTCGTCGTCGTAGACGAAGGCGGCGGGCCGATCGCCCAGGGTGTCGGAGGCGACCCAGATCGGACTGATCTGCTCCAGATAGGCGGAGTCCGTCAGGACCTTCAGCAGCTCCGCCGTGATGAGCCGGGCCTCCGCGCCCGTCCAGGCGGGGTTCCTCCGGGCGACCTGCTCGTAGTCCGTGCCGAACGCATGCGTGAAGATCTTCTCCACCCCGCGCTCGAAGGCGACCTGTGCGGCGGCGTGGCGCAGATCGGCACCGGTGGCGCTCAGCACCGGGAAGGTGTTCGTGCCGCCGAGTCCCAGCTTGTCGCGGAGAGGCCCGTTCGCGAGGAGCCACTTCAGAGTCACGTCCGGGGTCATCCGCGGAGCCCCGGCGAGGAGCTGCCCGAAGTCCTGGAAGGGCGACGCGGGCGGAGTGTCGGACCCGGGCGCGTCGCTCCAGAGGCCGCTCTCGCGGACCCCCTCCACCGCCTCGTCGCCGAGGTCCTTCGAGAAGTCGGTGACGAGGCTCTCGAGTGTGGTCCCGAAGCCGTCCTTCCCTCCGATCTCGTGCAGCGCGTCCGAGAGGAACCGCTGCTCGCCGGACTTGAGCGAGGTCTCGGCGGAGAGCTCCAGCCCGCCCTCGATGGCCTCGCCCGCGGGTCCGAGTGCTCCGAGGAACACGCGGCGGAGGTTGGTCCCGCTCGGGTTCTGCTCGTACTCCTCGATGTGCCGGATCAGCGGCCCGATCAGCGGGATCTGCTCCGCCTCCGCGATCGCGCTGCGCTCCTGGAGCCATTGCCGCTGCAGGTCGCGGAACGTCTGCTCGTCACGGTCGGCGGCGCGCCGGTACTCCTCCTCCGCCGCCTTCAACTCGGACAGCTCCTTGCTCTCGACCCGGAGCAGGGCCGCGAAGCCGGTGGGGTCCTCGCCCGCCCAGGTGCGGTGCAGCTCGTGCCAGTCCTCCGCCATCCGGGCCCGGAGTCCCGCCTGCGCCTCGCCGACCCGGGCGTCGTGCTCGTTCCGTACGGCGGTCCGCTCCGCCTCGAGTGTCTCGACGTCGTGACCGGCGGCTGTGCAGAAACCGCTGGTGATCCCGAGACTGAGGACCATCCAGAGCGGATTGCACACGCTCCTCTGCTTGGCGATCGCGCGGTGGATCCGTGGCTCCAGGGCGGCGATCCTCTTGCGGAGCGCCGCCTCCGCTCGGAGCCTGGCGTCGTTCAGCCCGAGGGAGAAGAGCCGGTCCATCCGCGCGAGCTGACGCTCGTGCGCGCGCTGCGCGACCCGGTGCCCGGAGTCGTCGAGCGCGGCTCGGAGCCGATCGCAGGTCTGCTTCAGCGGGGAGTCCGCCGTCGCGCTGCTGCACCGGGCGGCGGACACGCGGAAGCGGTCGGCGCCCGACGCCGGATCGACGCCGGGCTCGCTCGTCAGGCATTCCGCTCCCGTCCCCGTGATGCAGACCAGACCCCCGTCGAGGTCGCGGGCGTACCAGATCGGCACCCCGAGCGACCGGCCGTCTTTCCAGGTCATCTCGGCGGCGCCAGCCGCCCTGCAGAGGCTCGCGAACACTGTCGGGAGCGAGTCCGGGGCGGCGGCCACCTGCGAGCAGCGCACGAGCGCGGTCCGGCCTCGGACGACGTCGGCGACCGCGGCGAGCGGCGTCGCCGTCCGCAGGTCGTACGCCGGCCCCTCGGCACCGGGCTGCGGCGTCACCGCCACCGGGAACGCGAGGTCCCGGTCGTCGACGATCGTGTACACGGCGGCGGGACGTGAGCTCGCCGGATCCGCCGGCAGGACGCTCAGCTCCTCCATCCTGACCCCGACGAGCGGATCGTCGAGAGGGGAGGGGCCGGTCGTCGCGGCCTGTGCCGGGACGGCCGTGCCGAGGACGAGGAGAGCCGCCACGAGGGCGGTCGGTCGGATGAGGCGTCGGGACATGCTGCTCCAGGGAAGGGAAGGCGGGCCGGACGGGAGGGGTCGAGCGATCGTTCGCCATACCGTAGTGAGGGTGCGAGCCGGCTTCTAGATCCGTCTGCGCCATCCGGCACCGAAGCCGTCATTTCGCTCGAACCCGCCATCCCGCAGCGAGACGGCCACAACGCTGCCGGTCCCGCGAGATGCCACTTGTGCAGGCTTTTGTCGGCGTGTCGCGTGCACAAGTGGCATCTCGCGGCGGGGAGCAGACGTTGACCCGAGTGTGACGCGGGGGTGACCGGGCGCTGACGGGGCGGGCGGGAGTGTGGGAGCGCCGGTGTCCGCCGGACCGCCGCTCCTCTCGTCGTCAGGGAATCCCATGTCGTCTCGTCGTGTCCGCTCGTCCCGCCGTCTCGCCGCTGTGCTCGCGCCGCCGGCCGCGCTGCTCCTGGTGCTCGCCGGGTGCAGCGCCGCTCCCGCGCCGGCCGCGTCCACGGCGACCGCCGCTGCCGCGGTCGCCGCGCCCACCGACGCCGAGGTGCGGGGGCTGTTCGACGAGTGGAACGCGGCGCTCGCCACCGGCGACCCCGCGCAGGTGGACGCGCTGTACGCGGACGACGCGGTGCTGCTGCCGACCGTCGCACCCGGGGTCCTCGACACCTCGGCCGAGCGCATCGGCTACTTCGACGCCTTCCTCAAGAAGCGGCCGACGGGGACGATCGACGAGAGCGTCGTCCGCGATCTCGGCGACGGCTACGCCTCGAACACCGGCCTCTACACGTTCGATCTCGCGGCGACCGGGGAGGTCGTTCACGCCCGGTTCACCTTCGTCTACGAGTCGATCGACGGCGAGTGGAGGATCATCGAGCACCACTCCTCGAAGGAACCCGTCGCGCCGTGACAGTCGAGCGCTCGCCTGGGTGACCGTGGCAGGCTGAGGTGTGCTCATCTTGCTCGTGGAGGACGACCTCTCGATCGCCGACTGCGTGGCCGGCACGCTCGAGCGCTACGGCTACCGCGTCGCTCGCGCGAGGAGCGGCCGGGAAGCGCTCGCGTCCGGACCGGCGGACCTCGTCCTGCTCGATCTCGGTCTGCCGGACATGGACGGGCTCGACGTCTGCCGAATGCTCCGCCGCCGATCCGAGGTGCCGATCATCGTCGTCACCGCGCGGAGCGACGAGGCGGACACCGTCGCCGCACTCGAAGTGGGCGCCGACGACTGCGTGATCAAGCCGTTCGGCCTGCACGGCCTGATCGCGCGGATCCGTGCGGTGAGCAGGAGGGCCGGCACCGGCGCGGCGCGGTCGGTCGCCCTCCCGCTGCCGCCCCTGTCGCTCGGCCGGGTCGTCGTCGATCCCGCGTCCCGTCGGGTGCACCTCGACGGGACGGAGCTCCCTCTGACCCCCAAGGAGTTCGACCTGCTGCTCGCCCTGGCCAGGCGTCCCGGGGCGGTGCTCACCCGCGAGGCCCTGATCGACGAGGTCTGGGACTGCAACTGGTTCGGCTCCACCCGCACCCTCGACGTCCACGTCTTCGCGCTCCGCCGCAAGCTCGGCGCGGCGGTGACGATCACCACCCTCCGCGGCGTCGGCTTCCGCCTCGACCTGCCCTGACGGCCTCCGCGAGATGCCACTTGTGCTCGCCTTTCACGGCGTGTCGTGTGCACAAGTGGCATCTCGCGGAGGGGAGGGGGCCTCGGGGTCAGGGGGTCAGCAGGTGGCCGCCTGGTAGGGGAGGGTGGCGGCGAAGGCGGGCTGGCCCGGGGAGGTGCCGGTGACGGTGACCGAGCCGGCGGGGGTCGACTTCAGGCGCGTGGTGAACGCGGCCGAGGCGGAGGAGCCCGGGGCGACCGCGGGGAACGCCTTCGTGCCGTAGGCGGACTCGACGGTGATGTCGGCCGCCGCGGTGTCGGTGTTCTTGACGGTCACGGTGAGCACGACCTTGCCGGCGATGCAGCGGGTCGAGAGGGCAGGAGCGAGCTCGAGGGTGTCGAGTGGCAGCGCGGCCGAGGCCGAGGTGCGCACCAGCGCATCGGCGTAGCCGTTGTAGGAGGCGGTGACGCCGCTCACTCCGGCCGGGACGACGGCGCTCGCCGAGCCGCCCGAGAGCGCGACGGTCGAGCTCCAGGTGCCGCCGGTGAAGGTGACGGTGCCGGCGACGTCGCCCTTGTCGGCCGCCGCGACCGTCGCCGTGACCGTGCGGCCGTCGGCGGTGAGGGTCGTGGTGGAGTCGACGGCGGTGACGCCGGTCCAGTTCTTCATCGCGGTGAGGACCGTCTGCGGGACGCTGACGAACGCGCCGTGCCGCGGGCTGGCCGGGAGGCCGCCCTTGGTCGAGACGTTCCAGTCGGCCGACTTCGAGAGGCGGGCCGACTGCGAGCTGCCGGCGATGGCGGCTCCCGAGGTCACGAAGGCCTTGTAGCCGCCCTGGCCGTAGTTGTCGACGAGGAAGGCGTAGCCGTCGCCGTTCGCGGTGGTGTCGTTGGGGTCGCCCGCGTTCAGCTTGATGATCTCGGGGCCCTCGCCGTCCTGACCGGTCTCGAGCTTCGTCATGTTGGTGTCGGTCAGCTGCCAGGTCTTGGTCGGGTCGGCGTTCCAGTTCGACGAGGTCGTCGGCGCGGTGAGCACCGTCGACTTCTCCAGGAAGATGTCCTTCCCGGCCTCGAGGGTGCCGGCGGCGCCGCCCTCCTCGTTCTTGGTGAAGCGGTAGTAGTAATCGCCGATCTTGGTGATCGTCGAGTCGATCCGCGCGTAGCCGGTGTCCTGCCAGGTGGCGGGCGGCTGGGTGAAGGTGCGGAAGTCGCGGGTGATCACCGAGAAGACGCGGGAGTAGAGCTTGTCGCTGTTGGTCTTCGTCGCGTCGGAGTAGAGGCGCGAGGAGAAGAAGACCACGTAGGACTGCAGCGCGTCGTCCCAGTACGCCTCCGGCGCCCAGGTCATGCCGGCGGCCGGCTGGTTGACGGTGATGCCGGTGTCGGCGCCGTTGGTGCGGGTCCACGTCACCAGGTCGGTCGACTCCCAGATCTCGATCTTGAGGCTGCCCTTGGACTGCGCGTCGCCCCAGCCGGTGCCGCAGGAGATGCAGAGGTCGGTGGCGACCATGTAGTACTTGTCGCCGTTGTGCGAGCGGAGGATGAACGGGTCGCGCAGGCCCTTGGTGTCGGTCGTCGAGGTGATGACCGCCTTCCCGCCGTTGACCGGCGAGAAGGTGAAGAAGTCGTTGCCGGACGTCGCCGCCTGGTAGATCTTCTCGTCGCCGTCGGACTTGAAGTACGCCGAGGCGTAGCCCGCGTCGGGAGCGGTGCGGCCGAGCTCGGCCACCGTCAGCGAGAAGGAGCGGGTCTCGGTGACTCCGTTGAGGGTCGCGGTCGCGGTCAGCGTGACGGGCTCGTCGCCCGAGCCGTAGGCCGGACGGGTGACGACGCCGCCGCCGCGGAACGGGTCGGCCGCGCCGACCGCCGGGGCGGTGTACGAGGTGCTGGTCGGGGTGACGAGCGCCGGGTCGGACGAGGTCCAGGTGATGGCGGTGCCGTTCTTGGCTCCCGTGACGGCGAGAGGCAGGTTCTCGGTGGTGCGGGTGGCGAGCACGAGCGCGTCGAGGTCGTCGTTGATGCTCGGGGCGAGCACGACGACGTCGAAGGTCAGCACGGCGCCCTGGCCGGTGGTCGCGGTGAGGGTGACCGGGGTGTCCTGCGTGATCGAGCGCGAGACGACTCCGGTGCCGGAGACGACCGCGGGGTTCGAGGAGGTCCAGGTGAGCGGGACGCCGCTGCTGGTCGCGGGGAGCGTCAGGTTCGTCGAGACGGCGGTCAGCGAGGGGTTGCCGGCCAGGAGCACAGGCAGGATGTCGGGGCGGAGCAGCGCCGAGGTCGCGGCGGCCTTCGCGGCGGCGGTCGGCATGCTCGACGCGACCTGGTCGGCGGTGAGTGCCGTGTCCCAGAACTTGACGTCGGTGACGTCCGCGGTGAGCAGCGGGTCGCCGGAGTAGAGCGAGCGGCCGAGGTAGCCGAGCGTGCTCCCGGAGGGGACGATGCTCGCCATCGACTTCGCGGCGGTGACCGTCGAGATCTGCGCGCCGTCGCGGTAGAGGGTCAGCGCGGTGCTCGAGCCGGTGCCGGTGCCGACGAGGGTGAGGGTGGTGAAGCCGGGGTTGAGGGTGCCGCCGAAGGGCATCCGGGTCTCGCCGTTGCCGCTGTCCTTCACGCGGATGCCGGCGAGGACCTGGCCGCTCGGGGAGCCGTCGGGGTTCCGCGGGTTCACGAAGACGTGGTTGCCGAGCTGAGTGGTGTTCCAGGGGCCGACGCCGTCGCCGATCACCCAGCCGAACTGGTTCGCGGTGGTCTGCGTCTTCACCGTGTACTCGACGGCGAAGGCGTTGTCGGTGCCGGTGACGAGTCCCTTCGGAAGGCTCGCGTAGCCGTCGGACTTGAAGCGGGCGACCTGGTCGCCGCCGGCGTCGGCGAAGGAGGCGTCGGTGAGCCCGGTCAGCGTCGCGTTGCGGCCGTTGCCGGAGATGTCGAGGAGTGCGGAGCCGGCGTGCGACATGTCGTAGTGCGCGGTGGGCGCGGGCACGTCGGCGGCCTGGGCCGTCACGGGGACGAGGGCGCCTCCGAGGGCGACGCTCGTGCACGCGAGTGCGGAGAGGAAGAGGGACCGGGCACGGCGCCGGGGCGCGGTGGCAGGGGGCTCCGGGGAGCGTCGTCTCATCGTCGAGACCTTTCCTGAGTGAGGGGGATCAGGCCGCCGAAGAGGGGCCGGCGGGTGGTGTTCACGTTAACATGCCTGCCGGTCCGGGGCTAGGGCGGATCGGCGCGGACCGCGGTCGCGTCGCTCCTCCGGCGCCACCCTGTGCGGCGGCGGCCGGGTGGCGTACGGTGAGCGGACCGCATCCTGGTCCCCGATGTCGGACCTCGTCCATCCGTCGAGAGCACCAGGGGAGCATGAGATGAAGACTCTGTCGTACGCCGGGGGCGCGATCGTCCTCGAGGACGAGGCCGCGGACGCCGTTCTGCGCTACTCGGTGGCGCTGGCCGACCGCGGCCGGATGGCCACCGTCACTCTCGCGGACGCGGCGTCCTCCGACGCCTCGGCGGTGGTGGTCCTGACCATCGGCGTCGGGGTCCCGCTCCTGCTGCGGGGCGAGCGGACCGGGTCCGGCACCGACTCCGCGCTCGACCTGCGCGACCGGCTCGACGCGCTCGAGCGCTCCCGGGAGCCGATCGGGGTCTGGGACACCGACCCCCGGCAGCTCTGGGGCGAGCTGGACTACGACTTCCTCTGAGGCGCCGGCTGGACGTCCGATCGCCGGGACCGCCCCCGCCCGTGGGCGGCGCGGCGCCTTCCGGCGCACCCGTTCAGGGGAGCGCTAGAGTCGGCTACAACGTTGTATGTTCAGCAGGTCCCGACCGAAGGAGATCGATGGCGATCACTCTGCACGACGTGGCGCGGGCCTCCGGAGTGTCGATCAAGACCGTCTCCAACGTCATCAACGACTACCCGCACGTGCGCCCGGCGACCCGCGAGCGGGTCGAGGCCGCGATCGCCGAGCTGGGGTACATCCCGAACCTCTCGGCCCGCAGCCTTCGGCGGGGGCGGACGAACGTCATCGGGCTGGCGCTCCCCGAGCTGAGCCTGGCGTACTTCGCCGAGCTCGCCGACAGCGTCATGCGCGCGGCCGACGACCGGGGTCTGACCGTGCTGATCGAGCAGACCGGAGGCGACCCGCAGCGCGAGCGGGACGTCCTGCGCAGCTCGCGGCGCCAGCTCACGGACGGGCTGCTCTTCAGCCCCCTGGGGATGGCGATGGCCGACGAGCCGGCGCTCGCGGTCGACTACCCGCTGGTCCTGCTGGGCGAGCGGATCTTCACCCCGCGCTTCGACCACGTGACCATGCAGAACGTCGCCGCCGCCCGCGCCGCGACGACCCACCTGATCGAGTCCGGCCGGCGGCGGATCGTCGCCCTCGGGGCGCACGAGAACGAGGACGTCGGCTCGGCCGCGCTGCGGATGCGGGGCTACCGCGAGGCCCTGGAGGCGGCGGGCATCGCCTACGACGAGCGCCTCGTCAGCTACTCCGGACCGTGGCACCGCGCCAACGGCAACGCGGCGATGTGCAGGGTCCTGGAGTCCGGGGTCGACTTCGACGCCGTCTTCGCCCTGAACGACTCCCTCGGGCTCGGCGCCATCCGCGCGCTGCAGGTGCAGGGGCTGAGCATCCCCGGGGACGTCGCGGTCATCGGCTTCGACGACGTCGACGAATCGCGGTACTCGGTCCCGAGCCTGTCGAGCATCGATCCGGGTCGCGACGAGATCGCGCGGACCGCCGTCGAGGTGCTGAAGGGGCGGATCGAGGGCTCGCTCCTCGCGCCGCCGACGCTGCACGAGGCCGGTTTCTCGGTGACGTCGCGGGAGTCGACCGCGCCGTAGCGCGTTGATCACGGTTGCGTCGCGGACGGCGACCGCGCTCTTGACACTCGCCGACGAACTCCGCATCATCATTTCTACAACGTTGTTTTCCATCGTTGTACAAACGACCTGCTCCAGGACGATCCCCCCTTCCCGGCCGACGACGGCCGTATCCGAAAGGACACGCAATGATGCGTCACACGAAGAGAATGCTCGCGGCGGGGGTGGCCGTCGCCGCCTCTGCGGCCGCCCTGACCGGCTGCTCCGCAGGGAGCGACGCCGCCACCTGCGAGAACACGATCGTGAACGAGGACGCCAAGGTCGTCACGATGTGGGCCTGGTACCCGGAGTTCGAGGGGATCGTCGACCTCTTCAACAACAGCCACGACGACGTCCAGATCTGCTGGAGCAACGCCGGCGCCGGCAACGACGAGTACACCAAGCTCACCACCGCCGTGCAGGCCGGCTCGGGCGCACCCGACGTCGTCATGCTCGAGAGCGAGGTCGTGCAGAGCTACATCCCGCAGGACGCGCTCGTCGACCTCACCGAGTACGGCGCGGGCGACGTGCAGAGCAACTACTCCGAGGGCGCCTGGGCCGACGTCTCCAGCGGCGACGCCACCTACGCGATCCCCGTCGACGGCGGACCCGTCGGCATGCTCTACCGCCAGGACATCCTCGACCAGTACGGCATCCCCGTCCCGACGACCTGGGAGGAGTACGCCGCAGCGGCGCAGGCTCTCAAGGACGCCGGCTCCACCACGCTCATGACGGACTTCCCCGGCAACGGCCGCGCCTACCAGCAGGCGCTCTTCGCGCAGGCCGGCTCGGTGCCCTACACCGTCGACGGCACGGACGTCACGGTGGACCTCGACGACGAGGCCAGCGCCAAGGTCATGGACTACTGGAGCGACCTGGTGCAGAAGGGCCTGGTCGGCACCGAGGACGCCTCGACCACCGACTACAACACCCACCTGGTCGACGGCACCTACGCCTCCGTCGTCGCCGCCGCCTGGCTGCCCGGCTACCTGAAGGGCTTCGAGGGCGCCGACACCGACGCCGTGTGGCGCGCCGCTCCGGTCCCGCAGTGGGAGGGCGCCGAGCCGACCCAGATCAACATCGGCGGATCCGCTTTCGCGGTGACCAGCCAGGCCGAGGACAAGGAAGCGGCCGCGACGGTGGCGAAGGAGATCTTCGGCACCGAGGAGGCCTGGAAGATCGGCATCGAGAAGGGCGCTCTGTTCCCGCTGTGGAAGCCGATCCTCGAGTCGGACTACTTCGCGAACCTCGAGTACGACTTCTTCGGCGGTCAGCAGATCAACAAGGACGTCTTCCTCTCCGCCGCCACGGAGTACCAGGGCTTCCAGGTCTCGCCGTTCCAGAACTTCGCCTACGACAAGCTCACCGAGGCGGTGAACGCCGTGAACAGCGGTGACTCGAGCGTCGCGGAGGCCCTCTCGACCTATCAGACCGCGGTCAGCGAGTACGCCGCGGGCCAGGGCTACACGGTCGGTTGACGATCGGCGGCCGCCGTCCGCGAGGGCGGCGGCCGCCCCGTCCCTCCTCGAAGGAGCACCATGTCCAACCTCGTCGTCCCCGCCCCCGCCGCCACCGCAGCCCCCGCCGAGACCCGTCCGAAGAAGCCGCGCACCGGAGTCGTCGCCTCCCGGCGCGCCCGCTGGGGCTGGGTCTTCGTCGCCCCGTTCGGGATCTTCCTCGTGGTCTTCCTGATCACGCCGCTGATCTACTCGTTCATCCTGAGCCTGCAGAACAAGACCGTCGCCACCGGCAATCAGTGGGTCTGGTTCGCGAACTACGCCAAGGCCTTCTCGGACCCCCTCTTCCTCGAGGGCGTCTGGCTGGTGGTGCGCTTCGCCCTCATCCTGATCCCGATCCAGATGCTGGTCTCGCTGATCGCCGCGCTGATGCTGGACGCGCTCACCTCGCGGTTCTCGCGGTTCGCCCGGCTGATGATCTTCGTGCCCTACGCGGTGCCCGCCGTGATCGGCGCCCTGATGTGGGGCTTCCTCTACAGCCCGTCCTTCGGCCCCGCCACGGAGGTGTTCGGCTGGCTCGGTCTCGACGCGCCGAACCTGCTCGGCAAGGACTCGATCTTCGGCAGCCTGGTCAACGTCGTCACCTGGCAGTGGGCCGGCTACTACATGATCATCATCTATGCGGCCCTGCAGGGCATCGACCCCGCGGTCTACGAGGCGGCACGCCTGGACGGCGCGAGCGCGATCCAGACGGCGCTGCGGATCAAGATCCCGATGATCTCCTCCTCGATGGTGCTGATCCTCGTCTTCGCCCTCATCGGCACCCTGCAGTTCTTCACCGAGCCGCAGATCCTGCGCTCGCTGGCCTCGGGCTCGATCGACGCGTCGTACACGCCGAACATCTACGCGTACACGCTCGCCTTCTCCTACAACCAGTTCAACTACGCCTCCGCGATCTCCTTCGCGCTGGGTCTCGTGGTGTTCCTCGGGTCCTACCTGTTCCTGATGGCCACCAAGAAGAGGAACGGACTCTCATGAGCACCCTCTCGCTCGCCCCCAAGCGTGACCGCGTCCAGCGACGCGACGACGCCGTCCGGGCGCGGAGCCGCCGCGGCGGCCGCCAGCTGCTCCCGCACGTGATCCTGCTCGCCTTCGTCGTCTACTTCGCGCTCCCGTTCTGGTGGCTCGTCGTGGCCTCGACCAAGGACCAGGTCGGCCTGTTCTCGGGCACCGTCAGCCCGCTGTGGTTCGGCGACTCCTTCGAGTTCTTCACCAACATCGGCTCGCTGTTCACCTACTCGAACGGCCTCTACTGGAAGTGGCTCGGCAACTCGTTCCTCTACGCCTTCGCCGGCGGACTCGGAGCGACGGTGCTGTCGGTGCTCGCCGGCTACGGCTTCGCGGCGTACGCCTTCAAGGGCCGCAACGCCTTCTTCTCGCTGGTCCTGGGGTCGGTGATGGTGCCGGCGACGGCCCTGGTCATCCCGCTGTTCGTCATGTTCAGCACCGCCCAGCTCACCAACACCGTGTGGGCGGTCATCCTGCCCTCGATGCTCAATCCGTTCGCCGTCTACCTCATGCGCGTCTACACGCAGGACGCGGTGCCGGAGGAGATGCTCGACGCCGCCCGGATGGACGGAGCCGGCGAGATCACGGTCTTCTTCCGCGTCGCCCTGCCGCTGCTGCGCCCCGCACTCGTGACGGTGCTGCTGCTCTCCGTCGTCGGGACCTGGAACAACTACTTCCTCCCCCTCGTGATGCTCTCGAACTCGCAGCTCTTCCCGGTCACCGTCGGACTCGGCACCTGGCAGACCCAGGCGTCGGTCAACACCGGCGGCCAGTCGCTGTGGAACCTCGTCATCGTCGGCGCCCTGATCTCCGTCATCCCGCTGATCGTCTCGTTCCTCACCCTGCAGAAGTACTGGCAGGGCGGACTCTCCATCGGCTCCGTCAAGTGACGCCGACCGCCGTCGGGACTCCCGCATCACCGCTCACCTCAGCACGATCCAGAAAGGCTCTGCCATGACCGACGCCTCCCGCGCCGTCTCCCCGCCCGCGACCGCGCGCGTCTTCCTCGACCCGGCCGCGGTGGTCGCCCCCGTGAATCCGCGGCTGTTCGGCTCGTTCGTCGAGCACCTGGGCCGCTGCGTCTACGACGGGATCTACGAGCCCGGGCACCCCACCGCGAACGAGGACGGCTTCCGCCTGGACGTGGTCGAGCTGGTCAAGGAGCTCGGCTCGACCACCGTCCGCTACCCCGGCGGGAACTTCGTCTCCGGCTACCGGTGGGAGGACGGGGTCGGACCGCGCGAGGACCGCCCGCGCCGCCGCGATCTGGCCTGGCACTCCCTCGAGACCAACGAGGTCGGCCTGGACGATTTCGCGAAGTGGGCGAAGCTCACCGGCAGCGAGATCATGTACGCCGTCAACCTCGGCACCCGCGGCGTCCTCGAGGCCCTGGACGTCCTCGAGTACGCGAACGGGAAGGCCGGAACCTTCCTCGCGGACCAGCGGATCGCGAACGGGTCGCCGGAGCCGCACGACATCCGCATGTGGTGCCTGGGCAACGAGATGGACGGCCCGTGGCAGGTCGGCCACATGAACGCCGACGACTACGGCAAGCTCGCCTCCCGCACCGCCAAGGCCCTCAAGATCGCCGACCCGTCCCTCGAGCTCGTGATCTGCGGGTCGTCGGGCTCGTCGATGCCGACCTTCGGCGAGTGGGAGCGGGTGGTCCTCGAGCACGCCTACGACGACGTCGAGTACGTCTCCTGCCACGCCTACTACCAGGAGTACGA
Organism: Rathayibacter sp. VKM Ac-2927; assembly: GCF_022815525.1. NCBI lineage: Bacteria > Bacillati > Actinomycetota > Actinomycetes > Micrococcales > Microbacteriaceae > Rathayibacter > Rathayibacter sp. VKM Ac-2927. The sequence goes on along the minus strand of NZ_JALGRT010000002.1, from coordinate 850,161 downwards.
CGGCGACCTCGGGTCGTTCCTCGCGTCCTCGCTCGACATGGAGTACTTCATCTCCACGGTCGCGGCCACCGTCGACCACGTGAAGCACAAGCTGAAGAAGTCGAAGGACATCAAGCTGTCCTTCGACGAGTGGAACATCTGGTACCTCCAGGAGCACCAGGAGGAGGAGGCCGCCCTGGCCGCCGCCGACACCGCCGGTGCCCGGGAATGGCCGTACGCGCCGCGCCTGCTGGAGGACGTCTACTCCGTGGCCGACGCGGTCGTGCTCGGCAACCTGATGATCACGCTGCTGAAGAACTCCGACCGGGTCACCTCGGCGTCGCTCGCGCAGCTGGTCAACGTCATCGCGCCGATCATGACCGAGCCGGGCGGAGCGGCCTGGCGGCAGACCACGTACTTCCCGTTCTCCACCACCGCGCGCCTCGCGTCGGGCTCGGTGCTGCGGCCCCGGATCGAGGTCGGGTCCTACTCGACCGCCCGGCACGGCGACGCGCCGCTGGTCGACTCGGTGGCCACGCTCGACGACGGCCGCGCGGCCGTGTTCCTGGTGAACCGGTCGACGACGGAGGCCCTCGAGGTCACGGTCGACGTGAACGGCCTCGGCGTCTCCACAGTCGCCGAGGCGGTCGCCCTCTTCGACGAGGACGTCTACGCCAAGAACACCAAGGACGACCAGAACAGGGTGGGCCTCAAGCCCGTCGACGCCGAGCTGGCCGACGGGGTGCTGACGCTGACGCTTCCGCCGGTCTCCTGGACGGCCGTCTCCCTGACGGCGTAGCGCCCGGATCGGGTGGGTCTCGATACGCGGGCCTGCGGCCCGCTACTCGACCAGCATGGAAGGCGAGCTGCGCTCCCTGTTCCTCAAGGGCGCGGGCGCTCCATGCTGATCGAGTAGCCCGCGCAGCGGGCGTATCGAGATCCCCCACCGCAGGCACGTCGGCCGGCGGGTCTCGATACGCGGGCCTGCGGCCCGCTACTCGACCAGCATGGAAGGCGAGCTGCGCTCCCTGTTTTCCAAGGGCGCGGGCGCTCCATGCTGATCGAGCAGCCCGCGCCGCGGGCGTATCGAGATCCACCCGCCGTCGGACGCCGGGTCTCGATATGCGGGCCGGCGCTCTGCGGGCGGCACGGGCGGCCGGTCAGTCCCGGTAGCCCTCGATGATCTGGCGGGCGAGGGTCGTGATCGGCGTGGAGGTCGAGCGCGAGCGGGAGCGGAGGATCTCGAAGGCGCGGTCGACGGTGGTGCGCTGGGAGTAGGCGATGATGCCCTTCGCCTGCTCGATCAGGACGCGGCTGTCGAGGGCGCGCTGCAGCTGCTCCTGGGTGACGGTGCTCTCGCGGAGCGCGCGCTGGTGCAGGATGCCGATCGTCGCGACGTCGGCGAAGGCCTGCACGACGGCGATGTCGTCGGGGTCGAGGGTGCCGGTGCCGGCCTGGAAGAGGTTGAGCGAGCCGATCGTGGTGCCCCGCGAGCGCATCGGCACGCAGTGCGCGGCCCGGACGCCGAGGTCGCGCGAGCGGGTGCGGAACTCGGCCCAGCGGTCGTCGACCGCGAACGTGTCCGGCACGATGACGGGGCGCCCGGTGTCGTAGCACTCGATGCACGGGCCGGCGGTCTCGAGCTGCAGCAGCTCGATCAGGCGGGTGTCCTCGTCCGTCGAGGCGAGCACCTCGAGCGTGCCCTCGGGGCTGGCGAGCACCAGGCCCGCCGAGACCGCGTCGAAGAGGGTCGCGCTGCTCTCGACGAGCGTCTGCGCGAAGTCGACGACGTCGTAGTCGTCGACGAGCGTGTCGGAGAGGGCCACGAAGGTCGCGATGACGCTCCGCTCGCGGGAGTTGATCACCATGAGTCGTCCTGAACGGTGAGCGGGCGGTCGGGGAAGCCGTCCTGGCGAGCGACGATGTCCTGGGCGACATCGACGAGGGGGCGGTGCTGGGCGAACGCGTGGGCCCTCAGCAGCACGAGGGCGTCGTCCGAGTCGATGCGGTAGCGGGCGATGATCATGCCGGTCGCCTGGTGGACGACCCTCCGGGACCCGGGGTTGCTGCTCACCTCGTCCGCGTCGTCGTGGAGCACCGCGGCGAGCACCCGGAGCGAGGTGGCGGGCGACTGCGCCGAGATCTCGGTGAGCGCGGCGTCGTCGAGGGTGATCGGGGCGCGGGTGTAGAGGTCGACGGCGCCGATCGAGAGCCCGGCGAAGGTGAGCGGGAAGGCGAACACCGAGCGCACGTCGAGGGCGTCCACCGCCTCGGCGAAGAGCGGCCAGCGCACGTCGGTGCCGGTGTCGAGCAGGGACACGGGGGCGCCCGCGGCGATCGCGTCCCAGCAGGGGCCCTGGCCGAGGTCGAGCTGGATCTCGTCGAGCCGCGCGGCCGTCGGGTCGCTGGCGGCGATCGTCTCGCCGCCGAATGTGCGGCCGAGGGTGGAGATGGCGACGCCGTCGATCGGGTACCCGCGCAGATACGGGTCGCAGAGGACGGCGGAATCGGTCATCGCGCCTACCCTAGCCGCCGCGGTGCCGGGACGCGCGGGCCGGAGCGACGAGGCGGCCGCCGGCAGCGTCGACGCGTCGGCGTCGGCTCCGCGCCGTTCAGGCCGCGTCGGGTGTGTCGTCGTCCTCGGCGTCGTTCGTGAGGATCGTGATCGCCGTGAACGGGGTGATCAGGATGAGTGCGGTGCTGGCGCGGCCCTCGCCGTGGTTCACGGCGAGCCACTGCGGGGTCTCCGCGGCGAGGGCGGCGTCCACCTCGACCCGGAACTGGGCGGCGGTGCGGTCGCTCACCGTGTAGGGCGCTCCGTCGTAGAGGATGTCGAGCCGGCGCATCAGTGCGCCTCCCGGTCGATCGTGCGGACGTGCTCGGTGTCGGGCTCGGCGACGACGTAGAGGCCGCCGGCGGAGTTGGCGAGATCGGTGAGCGCGGCGATCCACGCCGGGTTGATGCGGGGCATCCGCCCGCCGAAGTACTTGTAGCGCAGGCCGACCGCGGGATGCAGCCAGATGGCGCTGCGGCCGTCGCCCATGCTGTGGTCGTCGCGCCAGCTGAGCAGGAAGGACTCGTTGCGGCGGAGCTTCGCGGTGATGACGATCTGCAGGTGCGCGAGCACCCGGTCCTCGAAGTCGATCTCGACGGATCCGTCGTAGAACAGTTTTCCCATCGCCGTCTCCAACCTTCGTCACAGCCGGCGGGCGCCCGCGTGATCGACACCTTTCTCCAGTTCGACTCGGGCGGCAACCCCGACGGACTCTCGCTTCCCTTCCGTCCGCTCCCCGTCCTGTCAAGGACCTCCCCCGGCGCGGGGACTGCGACCGAGCATGGTCGGCATGAAGCACATCCTCTTCGCGGACAAGACGATCCTGCTCGGGGACGACGCGGCGGACGCCCTGGTGGCGTACCTCCCGGTCGAGGGCTGATGAGAAAGGAGTCGACATGGTCTGCGAGTTCCCGGTGTGGGTGCACTTGGCCCGGAAGACGCCGGTGCGCGCGGCCGTGCGGGGCCGGGTCTACGAGATCGGCGCTCCCGAGCGCCCGGACGGCGAGGTGCTGCTGACGGTCTGGACCGGAGGGCGCGCCGTCGGTCAGGTGCTGGCGACGGAGCCGCCGGTCTTCCGCCGCCTCGGCCCGCGGGCCGCCGCTGAGCCGCAGCCCGTGAGCGGCATCCCCGACCTCCTGGAGTGCGCGGCCGGGCTGCGTTAGACCGAGCGGGTCCGGGTGCGTGCCGGTCGAGTGGCCCCGCGGGGGCGCATCGGGCGAGGGGTGGATCTCGATACGTGTCGGCGGCGCCGCGAGATGCCACTTGTGAGCGCGACACGCCGAGGAATGCGTGCACAAGTGGCATCTCGCGGAGCGGGGAGGGGGGTCACTGCCAGAGGACGATGCGGTGGCCGGCGACGTCGGCCACCAGCGCTGGGGTGTCGTAGAGCGCCTCGAGGTGGGGGGCGGTGAGGACCTCGGCGACCGGGCCGTGGTGGGCGATGCGGCCGTCGCGGACGGCGACGATGCGGTCGGCGAACCGGGCGGCGACGTTGATGTCGTGCAGGACCACGACGATCGTCATCCCCCGCTCGTCGGCGAGGCGGCGCAGGAGCTTCATCAGCACGACGCCGTGGCGCGGGTCGAGGTTGTTCAGCGGCTCGTCGAGGAGGAGGTGGTCGGTGTCCTGCGCGAGGGCCATCGCGACGAAGGCGCGCTGGCGCTGGCCGCCGGAGAGCTCGTCGAGGAAGCGCTCGCGGACGGCCGAGAGGTCCAGCGCGGCGATCGCGGCGTCGACGTGGGCGCGGTCCTCGGGGGAGGTGCCGCGGCCGCCGTGCGGGAAGCGGCCGTAGGCGACGAGGTCCTCCACGCTCAGGCGGATGGCGACGTGGTTGTCCTGGCGGAGGATCGCCAGGCGCCGGGCGATGTCGCGGGAGCGGGTGGTCGCGACGTCGAGGCCGTCGACGCCGACGCTGCCGGCGGTCGGCTTCACCAGGCGGCCGATGGTGGCGAGGAGGGTCGACTTGCCGGAGCCGTTCGGGCCGATGATCGCGGTGAGGCCCGCCTCGAGGGCCAGCGTGACGTCGTCGACGGCGACGACGCTCCCGTGCCGGGTGGTGACGGCGGTGGTCTGGATCATGTCAGCGGGCCCTTCCGGTGAGCACGAGGAGGAGGAAGAGGAGGCCGCCGGCGAACTCGATGACGACCGGCAGCTCGGTGCCGAAGCCGAGCACGCGGTCGAGCACGAGCTGACCGCCGACGAGGGCGACCACTCCGACCGCGACCGCCGCCGGGATGCTGCGCAGGTGCCGGTGGCCGACGACGGTGTAGGCGACGTTCGCGACGATCAGGCCGAAGAAGGCGACCGGGCCCACGAGCGCGGTCGAGGCCGCCACCATCACCGCGACCGCGACGATCACGTGCATCACGGTGCGGCGGTGCTCGACTCCGAGCGAGACGGCGGTCGCCTCGCCGAGCGCGAGCACGTCGAGGGAGCGGCGGATCGGCCAGAGGGAGGCGATCGCCGCGGCGACGAGCACGCCGGTCGGCAGCAGCAGCTCGCGGTCGACGGAGGTGAAGCTCGCGAAGGTCAGGTTCTGCACGACGGCGAAGGTGTCCGGATCGAGGAGGCGCTGCAGGAAGCCGGTGACCGAGCGCAGCAGCACGCCGAGCACCAGTCCCGCGAGCACGATGACGTGCAGATCGAGTCGGCGGCGGACGAAGAGCCAGGAGTAGAGGGCCGTGACGACGCCGACCATCAGCACGAGCTCGATCAGCCAGGAGGCGAGTGGCGGCGCCGACAGCAGCAGGGCGGGGCCGATCGCGAAGGCGGTCACCACCTGCAGCAGCAGGAACACCGCGTCGAAGCCCATGATGCCGGGGGTGAGGATGCGGTTCGCGGTGACGGTCTGGAAGAGGACGGTGCCGACTCCGATCGCCGCGGCCGCGATCACCATGCCGAGAACGGTGCGGGTGCGCAGGCCGAGGGCGTACTCCCAGCGGCCGGGGAGGTCGGTCACAAGATAGAGGGCGACGACGGCGACGGCGATCGCGGCCAGGAGCACCAGGCGCGGGCCGGGGCTGCGCAGAGTCTCCGGACGGAGGGCGCGGGCGGCGCGGCGGGGTGCGAGGGCGGTCACGCGGCGGTCCTCCGACGGGCGGGCCCGATCAGCAGGCGGAGGAAGACGAGACCGCCGAGGATCCCCATCACCAGGGAGATCGGCAGCTCGAACGGGAAGCGGACGGTGCGGGCGACCAGGTCGCAGGCGAGGACCAGGGCCGCTCCGAGCAGGGCGACGAGCGGCACGGAGCGGCGCATGGTGTCGCCGACGAGCCGGCTGACGAGGTTGGGCACGATCAGGCCGAGGAAGGGCAGGGCGCCGGTCACGACGATCATCACTCCGGTGACCGCGGCGATGATGACGACACCGGTGAGCATCACCGCGCGGGTGTCGAGGCCGAGGCCGCGGGCGGTGTCCTCGCCGAGGGCGGCGACGGTGAAGCGGTCGGCGGCGATCCAGGCCACGGCGGCGGCGGCCGCGGCGACGTAGAGCATCTCGTAGCGGCCGCGGAGGATGCCGGAGAAGTCGCCGATGCCCCAGTTCAGGAGCTCCTGCTGGGTGTCGGTGCGGTAGGCGAGGAAGGTGGTGGCGGCGCCGATCACTCCGGAGTAGAGGAGGCCGACGACGGGCACGAGGACGCTGGAGCGCGCCGGGATGCGGCGGGACAGTGCGAGGAAGCCGAGCACGCCCGCGAGGGCGCCGACCGCGGCCAGCGCCGCCTTCGCTCCCATCGGCAGCGCGGGGGCGAGCAGGAGGACGGCGAGCAGGGCGAGGGTCGCGGCATCGGTCGCGCCGGTGGTGCCGGGCTCGACGAGGCGGTTGCGGGTGAGCAGCTGCAGGATCAGGCCGGTGACGGCGAACGCCGCGCCGGCGAGGATCAGGGCGAGGGTGCGGGGGAGGCGGCTCTCGACGAGGACGAACGCGTCGAGCTCGGCGACCCCGAGGAACAGCGAGAGCGTCGCGAGGGCGGCGACGAGCGCCGTCCCCGCGACGATCAGCGCGCGGACGGGAGGACGGACCACGCGGGGAGCGCTCAGCTCTGCATCGCGTCGTGCACGCTCTCGAGCACGTTCTGCACGGCGGTGAGGCCGTTGATCACGATGTAGAGCTCGCTCGCGGGCAGTTGGACGATGCGGTCGTTCTGCGCGGCGGGGGTCTGCGCGACGAGGGCGTTGTCGAGGGTCGCCTCGGCGGTGCTCGCGGCGCCGGTGGCCGCGCCGCGGTCGAAGGCGAAGATCCACTCGGGCGCGGCGGTGAGGAGGAACTCGTTCGTGACGGTGTCGCCGTGCGGAGATCCCTCCGTGCCGGGCAGCTCGGCCGCGGCGACGGCGGGAGTGAAGCCGAGGTCGTCGAAGAAGTAGCCGAAGCGGGAGCCCTCGCCGAAGGCGCTGTACTCGCCGCCGGAGACGGAGAGCACGAGGGCGCTGCCGTCGGCCCGGTCCTCGATGGTCGCGGCGAGCTGCTCGGTGGCGGCGGCCTGGGCGGCGACCTCCTCCTCGCGGTCGAAGATCTCGCCGAGCTGCGTGGCTCGCTCGAGGGCGGCGGCGGGGTCGAAGGTGCCGGCGTAGCTGCCGGTCAGGTCGATCGTGGTGGCGATCTCGGACAGCTCGTCGTACTGGCCGGTGCTGCGCGCGGCGGTGACGATGAGGTCGGGCTCGAGCTCGGCGACGGCCTCGAAGTCGGGCTCGAAGAGCGTGCCGACCTTCGGCAGGTCGGCGTACTCGGCGAGGTAGTCGGGGAGGGTCGCGTCGGGGATCGCGACGACGGCGTCGCCGGCGCCGATGGTGTGCAGGGTGTCGAGCGTGGCGATGTCGAAGGTGACGACGGCGGAGGGGGAGGCGGGCACCTCGACGGAGGTGCGGGCGACGGCCGTGTCCTCCCGGTAGGACTGCTCGCCGTCCTCCTCGACGAGGGTCAGCGTGGGCTTGGCGTTCTCGACGACGATCGTCTCGGCGGCTGCGCTCGTCGCGGCTCCGGAGGCGCCGGACGAGCAGCCGGCGAGGGCGACGGAGGCGGCGGCGAGACCGGCGATCAGCAGGGGGATGCGAGGGCTGGATGTGCGGTGCATGAGGGTAGGCTAGCCTAATTCTCAGTAAGGGTAGCCTCAGTTCTGGTGGCGGGCGGATCTTGATACGCCCGCTGCGCGGGCTACTCGATCAGCAGAAAGGGCCGCTCCGCGGGCTGGCTTGATCGGCATGGATGACCCGCTTCGCGGGCTGCTCGGGCGGGGAATCCATGCTGGTCGAGTAGCCCCGGAGGGGCGTATCGAGACCCGGCGTGCTCGGCTGGGCGGGTCTGCAGGCTGGAGTTCTTGCCTGGGTGGATCTCGATACGCCCGCTGCGCGGGCTACTCGATCAGCATGAGTGGGGCGACTCCGCGGCTACCCGATCAGCGTGCATCTCCGGAGGGGTGGGGTCAGAGGTCGATCGTCAGGGCGGAGGCTGCGGCTCGGGAGACGCAGGGGTACATGACGGGGGAGTCGGGGGACGTCGTCAGGGAGTCGCGGTGGTCGACGGGGCCCGCGAGGACGGGGACGGCGCAGGAGCCGCAGACGCCGCGGAGGCAGGAGCCGGTGACGGGGAGGTCGCGGGAGGTCAGGGCGTGCAGCATCGACTGGCCGGCGCCGACCTCGACGGAGACGTCGGAGCGGGCGCAGTGCACGGTGAAGGGGGCGTTCGGGCGGGCGGCGACGGGCTTGGGCTCGAAGCGCTCGAGGTGCAGGCTGCCCGCGGGCCAGGCGGCCATCGCGGCGGCGATCGCGTCGAGGAAGCGGGCCGGGCCGCAGGCCTGCACGACTCCGGGGCGGGGCCTTGCCAGAAGCGCAGGGAGGTCGAGGCGGCCGCGGAGGCGGACGGAGTCCGGGGCCGCGAAGTTCGGGGCCGCGAAGTTCGGGTCCGCGGAGTTCGAGGCCGGGGAGTCCGGGGCCGGGGAGTGCACGGTGACGCGGTCGCCGAGCGCGTCCAGCTCGCTGCGGAAGGGGACGTGGGCCGCGCTGCGGACGGCGTAGTGCAGGGTCCACGGGGACCCGTCGCGCTCGAGGCGCTGGGCGAGCGGGAGGATCGCGGTGATGCCGATGCCGGCGGCGAGAAGCAGGTGCTCGTCGGCGCTCGCCAGGGGGAAGAGGGAGCGCGGCGGGCGCACGTGCACGGTGGCGCCGACGCGGAGGAAGTCGTGGATGTACATCGAGACGCCGCGCGAGTGCTCCTCGCGGAGGACGGCGATCCGGTAGCGGCGGCGGTCGGCGGGGTCGCCGCAGAGCGAGTACTGCCGCTCCTGCCGGGTGATCAGCTGGACGTCGAGGTGCGCGCCCGGCTCCCAGTCGGGCAGGTCGCCGCCCGCGGGGTCGGCGAGCTCGACGGCGACGACGCCCTCCGCCTGCGGCACGATCGCGGTGACGACGAGCGGGATCCGGCCCGCGCGGTCGCTCACCTCAGCGCCCCGACCGGGCAGTGCGCCGCCACGTCAGTACAGCGTCCGGTAGCCGAGGTCCGAGGCGTCGTCGATCGCGCGCGCGACCTCGGCGCTCAGCCCGGAGGCCTCGGCCCACATCGTGCCGGCGCTCGGAACCTCCTCGGCGAGGTCCTGCATCTCCGGGTCCCAGAGCCGCGAGCGCAGCAGGGCCCGGCCGCAGTGCAGGTAGACCTGCTCGATCTCGACGACGGTGGCGAGGTCCGGGACGACGTGGTCCTGCTCGAGCATCGCGAGCAGCTCCGGGTCGTCGGTCACGTACGCCGAGCCGTTGATCCGGAGCGTCTCGGTCATGCCGGGCACGAAGCAGACCAGGCCGACGTGGCCGTTCTCGAGGATGTTGGAGAAGGAGTCGCCGAGGCGGTTGCCGAGGCGGTCAGGGATCACCACGGTGCGGTCGTCGATCGCGCGGACGAAGCCGGGACGGTCGCCGCGCGGCGAGCTGTCGCAGCGGCCGGCGGCGTCGCTGGTGGAGAGGCAGGCGAACGGCGAGTGCGCGAGGAAGACGCGGCAGCTGCGGTCGAGCCGGTCCATGATCTTGTCGCGGGCGGGCTGCTCGGGCTCGCCGAGGACGGCCCGCAGTGCGTCGGGGGAGACGGCGCGGTAGCGGGTCACGCGAGCGCCTCGGCGGGACTCGGCGCGTCCGCGGTCAGGGCTAGCCGGTCCAGCGCCAGCTGCGCGAGCGTCTCGGCGTGCAGGCCGAGCAGCGCGTCGTCGAAGACCGCCGACTCGGAGTGCATCGACGGCGCTCCCTCGGCCGGGACACCGGGTGGGCGGGTGCCGAGGAAGAGGAGGGTGCCGGGGATCTCGTCGAGGACGTAGGCGAAGTCCTCCGACGCCATCGACGGCGCGGGGAGGCGGAGCACGCGGTCGGCGCCGTGCCGGGCGGTGAGCGCGGCGATCACGCGCTCGGTCTCCTCCGGATCGTTGTGGGTGACGGGGTAGGAGTCGATGAACTCGGTCTCGACGCCGCAGCCGTGCGCCGCGGCGACGCCGGCGGCCAGCTCGGCGAGCGAGGAGCGGACGAGGGCGAAGGTGTCGCGGGAGAGCGTGCGGATGTTGAGCATCAGCTCGACCCGTGCGGCCAGGACGTTGGGTGCGGTCGAGTCGCTGACGATGCTGACGACCGAGACGACGGCGGGGTCGGTCGCCGGGACGCGGCGGGCGACGAAGGTCTGCAGGGCCTGCACCAGGGCGGCCGCCGCGGGGATCGGGTCGACGGCGAGGTGCGGGAACGCGGCGTGCCCGCCGGTGCCGGTCACGGTGATCCGCATGCCGCTGGCGCTCGCCATCATCGGGCCGGAGCGGGTGACGAAGAGGCCGGAGTCGGTGGAGCAGTCGACGTGCATCGCGAAGGCGGCGACCGGGCGCTCGCCGGCGGCGTCGAGGACGCCCTCCTCGATCATCAGGCGGCCGCCGGCGAAGCCCTCCTCGCCGGGCTGGAGCATCAGGACGACGGTGCCGGCGAGCTCGTCGCGGCGGGCGGCGAGCAGGCGGGCCGCGCCGATCAGACCCGCCATGTGCAGGTCGTGACCGCAGGCGTGCATCGCGCCGTTCGTCGCGGCGAACGGCAGCCCGGTCGCCTCGACGACGGGGAGCGCGTCCATGTCGGCGCGCAGCAGGACGACCGGTCCGGGGCGGCCGCCGCGGAGGACGGCGGTGATCGAGCCGAGGGCGCGGCCGGTCGTGATCTCGAGGCCGAGCGGGGCCAGCTCCTCGAGCAGCAGCGCCTGGGTGCGCGGCAGGGCGAGGCCGAGCTCGGGGTCGGCGTGCAGGCGGCGGCGCAGGCGCACCAGGTCGTCGTGGAGGCCGGGGATCACTGCGGGGTCTCCGGCCGCATCGAGGCGTGCACGCGGCGCATCCGCTGGGCGAGCGCGGGGTTCGAGTACGGCCCCGGCGCGTCGAGCGCCGCGGTGACCCGGTCGACGACCTCGGCAGGCTTGTCCTGGCTCATCTTCTCCTTGGCCTCGAGCCGGGTGACCCGGAGGCGGAAGCCGACCGTGCCGTGCACGATCCGCTCGGCGTAGGCCGAGTTCTCGGCGCTGATCCGGAGGCGGAACGGCTCGGGCAGCTCGTCCTCGAACTGGTCGACGAGCCGCTCCAGCACGGCGAGGTTCTCCTCGTCGCCGAGCAGCTCGGGCACGCCCCAGACGTGCACGGCGGCGAAGTTCCAGGTCGGCACCGCCCGCGCGACGCCGTACCAGCTGGGCGAGACGTAGCCGTGCGGGCCCTGGAAGACGACGGCCAGCTCGGACTCGCCGAGCCGGTGGGCGCGCTCGTCGGGCCGGCCGACGTGGCTGACCAGCACGAGCTCGTCGGGGTCGGCGCCGGGGAGCGGCTCCTCCAGCAGGAACGGGTAGTGCGAGACGACGACGCCGTCCTCGGTGGCGCTGACCATCGTCGCCCAGGGCGTCGCGCGGATCAGCGCGCGGATCTCGGCGGGGTCGGTCATCGCGTACTCGGTGCTCTCACGCATCGGCGGTCTTCTCGGCGCGGGCGGCGGTCCGAGCCAGGATCGCAGCGAATTCTGGCCAGAGCTCCACGGGGATGTCGTGGCCCATCTCCTCGTAGAGGTGCAGCTCGGCCTGGGGCAGGATCCGCGCGGTCTCGAGCGCGGCGCTCCAGTGCAGGCTCTGATCGCCGCGGCCGTGGATCACGGCGACCGGCACGGTGACCCTCGCCATCGCCTCCCGCCGCTCGAGCGGTCCGCGCAGCAGCGCGTTCCACTGCCGGATCAGCCCGGTCGGAGTGTAGGCGCGGTCGTAGTAGCGGGCGCCGAGGGCGGCGCTCGCCGCCTCGTCGAAGGGGAAGCCGGGCGACTGGTAGTGCCGCTGGCCGCCGACGAACATGGCGATGTAGGCGTCGCGGTCGAGCGACTCCGGGACCTCGGTGATCGGCGCGCCGGTGTGCTCGCCGACCAGGAACTCGGGCGCCGAGCTGAGCGAGGTCGACATCAGGCCGAGCGAGGCGACCCGCTCCGGGTGCAGGATCGCGACCAGCTGGGCGATGTAGCCGCCCATCGACATGCCGGTGAGGTGCGCGCGCGCGATCCCGAGCTCGTCGAGCACGGCGACGACGTCGAGCGCCATGTCGGCGAGGTCGTAGCCGGCCGTGGTGTCCTCGGGGCCGCCGGTCGCCTGGCTGAGGCCGACGTCGCGGTTGTCGGTGCGGACGACGAAGAAGCCGTGCTCGGCGAGCAGCTCGCAGAAGCGGTCGTCCCAGCCGATCAGCTGGGCGCCGCCGCCGTGCAGCAGGACGAGCGGGCGGCCGGACGGGTCGCCCGTCGTCTCGTAGTGCACGGCGACGCCGGCCGGGGTGGTGATCAGGGGCATGGCGGGAGGGTCCTGTCGGGGAGGAGCGAGTGGCTGTGGAGAACGGGCGGCCTGCGCGGCCTGTGGAGGAGAGGTGTCCTGTGGAGAACGCGCGGGTCTGCGCGGCCTGTGGAGGAGAGTCCGTCAGAGCGCGGACCAGGTCGGCCGGCCGCCGAGCAGCGTCGCCGCGACGGGTGTCGTGCGCAGCTCCGCGTCGTCGGCGGTCGCCGGGTCGCGGTCGAGCAGCACGAGGTCGGCCGCGGCTCCCACGGCGACGGTCGCCCCGCGGGTGCTCGCCGCGAGCGCGACGTCGAACGGCAGCCGCTCGGCCGGGTGCCAGGCCTCGCGGCCGTCGCGGCGGCGGCTGACGGCGGCGGCCAGCGAGATCCACGGGTCGAGCGGGGCGACGGGCGCGTCGGAGCCGAGGGCGAGGCTCGCGCCGGCGGCGTGCAGCGAGGCGAAGGCGAAGGAGCGGTCGGTGCGGCCGGCCCAATGCCGGTCCGCGACGTCGCGGTCGTCCATCGCGTGCTCCGGCTGCACGCTCGCGACGAGCCCGAGGCGGCCGAAGCGCGCGAAGTCCTCGGCCGCGACGAGCTGGGCGTGCTCGATCGTGCCCGCGAGGCCGAGCCGCTCGAAGACGTCGAGCACCTCGGCGTTCGCGCGGTCGCCGATGGCGTGCACGGCCGGGAGGATGCCGGCGTCGCGGGCGCGGATCAGCAGGCCCTCCACCTCCTCGGGCGCGACGCTCAGCACGCCGCAGGGGTGCGGGTGGTCGGCGGCGATCCCGGGGTAGGGGTCGAAGCAGTAGGCGGTGCGGGTGTTCAGCGAGCCGTCGACGACGATCTTGAGGCGGCCCATCCGGGCGAGGCCGGCCGGATCGAGGGCGTCGCCGGTGCGCAGCCCGCGGGCGATCGCGTCGTCGAGCCGGTCGGGCCAGACCGAGGTCTCGACGCGCAGGGACGTGACGCCCTCCGCGATGCGGGCCGGCCAGGCGCGGGAGTTGTCGGCGTTCTCGAACTCGACGATGCCCACGACTCCCCGGGCCGCGGCGGCCTCGGCGGTCTCGCGGTAGGCGGCGACGGAGGGCAGGCCGACGGCGTCGATCAGGTCGAGCGTGCCGATCCACTCCGTCTCGCGCAGCACCCCGTCCGCCGGGATCGACAGGCCGAAGCGCCGGCCGGCCGCGCTGTTGAGCCAGCCGCAGTGCAGGTCGCCGCTGATCAGGACGACCGGGCGGTCGGGCGCGATCGCGTCGAGGGCGGCGCGGGTCGGTGCATCCGTCCAGAGGCCGTCGCGGAAGCCGTAGCCGATGAGCACGGCGTCCTCGCGTACCGGCAGCGCCGCGCGCATGATCGCCACGGCCTCGGCGGCGCTCGCCCCGGGGGCGAGGTCGACCCGCTGCCGGCGGACCACCCACTGGGTGAAGTGCACGTGCGCGTCCCAGAAGCCGGGCGCGAGGAAGCGGCCGTCGGCGGCGATCGCCTCGGTGCTGCTCGGCAGCGTGCCGGCCGGGGCGATCTCGGCGATCGCGCCGTCGCGCAGCAGCAGGTCGGCAGGGGCGTCCTGCCCCGCGAAGCGAGCGGAGCGGATCAGGAGCTCGGTCATGCGTCCTCCAGGTCGAGAGGCCGGCCCATCACGGGCACGGCCCGGAGCAGCTGCCTCGTGTACGGGTCGGCGGGATCGGACAGCACGGTGTCGGTCGTGCCGTGCTCGACGAGGCGCCCGCCGCGCATCACCGAGACCTCGTCGCTGACGTAGCGGACGACGGCGAGATTGTGCGAGATGAAGAGCATCGTGAGGTCGAGTCTCTGCTGCAGCTCCCGGAGGAGGTTGAGCACCACGCCCTGCACCGAGACGTCGAGCGCCGAGGTGATCTCGTCGGCGATCAGCACCTGCGGCTCGGCGGCCAGCGCCCGGGCGATCGTGATCCGCTGGCGCTGCCCGCCGGAGAAGGCGGTCGGGCGGTCGTCGGCGCGCGCCGGGTCGATGTGCACCAGGTCGAGCAGCTCGCGGACGCGGTCGTCGCGGGCGGCGGTGGAGTGGCGCCGGCCGGTCGCGAGCAGCCCCTCGGCGATCGAGGCGCCGACGCTCATCCGCGGGTCGAGTGCGGACAGCGGATCCTGGAACACCATCTGCACCCGGCGGCGCGCGGCCCGGGCCGACGGCTCGCGGCTGGTGATGTCGACGCCGTCGAGCAGGATGCGGCCGGAGTGCAGCGGGGTGAGGCCGACCGCGACCCGCGCGACCGTCGACTTGCCGGAGCCGGACTCGCCGACCAGTCCGTGGGTGGTGCCGGGGCGGACCGTCAGGTCCACGGCGTCGACGGCCGTGGTCGCCGAGCGGCCGTGGCCGAAGCGCACGGTCACCGCCTCGTAGCGCAGCTCGCTCATGCGGTCAGTGCCTCCTGGTCGTGGGCGGGCAGGTCGTGGGCGGTCCGGTCCGCGGAAGGCGGCTCCTCGTCGATCGCCGCGATCACCGGGAGCAGCGCGCTCCGGTCGGTCGCCATGTCCGGCACGCAGGCGATCAGCCCGCGCGTGTAGGGGTGCCGCGCCTCGTCGAGGCGGTCGGCGGCGATCTCCTCGACCACGCGACCGTCGCGCATCACCACGATCCGGTCGCAGAAGCCGCTGACCAGCGCGATGTCGTGCGAGATGAAGAGGATCGCCGCTCCGGTCGCGGTCTGCGCCTCGCGCAGCGCCTGCATCACCTGCCGCTGCACGGTGACGTCGAGCGCGGTGGTCGGCTCGTCCGCGATCAGCAGCCGCGGCGTGCCCATCAGGCCCATCGCGATCATCGCCCGCTGCCGCATGCCGCCGGAGAACTCGTGCGGCAGCCGGCCGACGCGCTTCTCGGCGTCCGGGATGCGCACCAGGTTCAGCTTCTCGATCGCGCGGCGCAGCGACTCGGCGCGCGGGGTGCGGGCGTGCACCTCGCTCGCCTCGCGCAGCTGGCGGCCGATGGTGAGCGCCGGGTTGAGCGAGGTCAGCGGGTCCTGGAAGATCATCGCCTGCTCGAGGCCGAGGCGGCGGCGCTCGCCGGCGTTGGGCACCGCGGTCATGTCGATGCCGCGGAAGACGAGCTGCTCGCTGGTGACCAGCGCGTCGGGGCCGAGCAGCCCGGCGACGGCGCTCGCCGTGACCGACTTGCCCGAGCCGCTCTCGCCGACGATGCCGACCGTCTCGCCGGGCAGGATCGTCAGGTCGACGCCGTGCACGCGCTCGGTCATCGCGCCGTCGCGGCCGGGGAACGCCACGCGCAGCCCGGACATCTCGACGACGGGCATCGCATCGGTGACGGGTGCGACGACCTCGTCCGAGCGCCGGCGCTTCACGGCCTTGACCGCGCGGCGGCGGGAGGACGACTCGCTGAAGACCTCGCCGAGCAGCGCGAAGACGACGCCGACCAGCACCACGGCGATGCCGGGGCCGATCGCGGCCATCGGATCGACGTAGATCCGCTTCGCGCCCTCGTTGAGCAGCCGGCCCCAGTCGTACTCGGGCGCCTGGACGCCGAGGCCCAGGAAGGACAGCGCGGCGAAGGAGAGCAGCGTGACGGAGGCGTGCGCGGCCGAGTTGACCAGCAGCGGCGGCAGGATGTTCGGCACCACGTGCCGGGCGGTCGTCCGCAGCGGGCGGCTGCCGAGCATCCCGGCGGCGCGGACGTAGTCGCTGGACGACACCGAGGCCGCGAGCGTGCTGGTGAGCCGCGCGAAGACCGGGATGCCGGCGAAGCCGACGGCGAGCATCGCGCCGACCGCGGTCGTGCCCCAGATCACCGAGAAGAACAGCGCGAGCAGCAGCCAGGGGAAGGACAGCAGGATGTCGATGAGGCCGGCGATCAGCCGCTGCAGCAGGCGGGGCAGCAGCACCGCGACGACGCCGAGCAGCACGCCGCCGACGACCGAGATGCCGGTCGCGCCGAGGGTGAGCAGCACCGAGACGCGGGTGGCGACGACGACGCGGGCGAGGAGGTCGCGGCCGAGGTCGTCGGTGCCGAAGGGGTGCGCGAGGCTCGCGCCCTGCTGGCGGTCGGCGATCGAGCGCTCGGTGGCGAGGTCGCCGAAGAGGATCGGGCCGAGGACGGTCGCGAGGATCACCAGGACGAGGCCGACGGCGGCGGCGACGCCCTGCGGGGTGCGCAGCGACTCCGGGAGCCGGTGGGCCAGGGACGGGCGGGGGGAACGGGATGCAGTGCTCATGGCTCAGGCCTCCGCGATGGCCGACCGCGGGTCGAGCGCGGCGAGCAGCAGGTCGATGACGAGGTTGGCGGCGAGGACCAGGACGGCGTACATCAGCACGATGCCCTGGATCAGCGGGTAGTCCTTGGTGGTGATCGACGAGACGATCGTCGATCCGATGCCGGGGATGACGAAGACCGTCTCGATCAGCACCGTGCCGGCGACGAGGCCGGTGAGCACCACTCCGCCCGCGGTCAGCGTCGCCGTGACGATGTTGGGCAGCGCGTGCCGGAGGTAGAGCAGGTGCCCCGGCAGCCGCTTGCTGCGCGCGGTGGTGAGGTAGGGCGCCTCCAGCACCCGCACCATCTCGACGTGCACGATGCGCGCGAGGTAGGCGAGCGGGCCGATGGCGAGCGCGAGCACCGGCAGCACCGCGTACTCCGGGCCGCCCCAGCCCGCGGACGGCGCGAGCGGCACGACGATGCTGAACAGCCAGATCAGCACGACCGCCAGCAGGAAGTTGGGGATCGCGATCACGACGCCGAGCAGTCCCGAGACGCCGAGGTCGAGCGTGCGGTGCTTGCCGGCGCGGGCTGAGACGGCCGTCGCGACGCCGATCGGGAACGCGCCGAGCGCGGCGACCGCGAAGGCGACGACCGAGAGCATCAGCGTGGCGGGCAGCCGCTCGGCCAGCGTGCTGCCGACCGGGCGCTGCGTGCTGATCGAGGTGCCGAGGTCGCCCCGGAGCAGCCCGCCGAGGTAGTTCGCGAACTGCTGGCCGATCGGCAGGTCGAGGCCGAGGGTGCTCCGCAGCACCGCCACGGTCTCGGCCGGTGCCGTCGGGCCGAGGGCCGCGCGCACCGGGTCGCCGGGCACGAAGTGGACCATGAAGAAGGAGGCGATCAGCACGATCACCAGCGAGACCGCCGCGCGGGCGAACCGCTTGAGCAGGAAGGCGAGGCGCGGGGAGCTGACCACGCCGAGCAGACGATCCCCCCGGCGCGGACCGGCCGCGGGCGCGCTCGGCGGGGAGGCCGGTGACAGCGGGGCCGTGGGTCGCACCGAGGGGATCGTCATGGTCAGCCCTGCATCCGGATCGTGGTGGGAGCGACGGTGCCGGGACGCTCGAGGGTCGCGCCCTTGACGTACATCGGCGACTCCGTCTCGGCGAGCGGGAAGACGTCGACCCGCTCGATCAGCTCGGCCTCGGCCTGCTTCCAGACACCGCAGGCCTCGTCGGCGCTGCCGGCGCTGAGCGCCTGCGTCGCGAGGGCGTTGTACTCGGGGTTCGAGACTCCCATGAAGTTGTAGCCGCCGTTCTCGCTCGTCTCACCGAGGAAGAACAGGCTCAGCACCACGGGGCTGGAGGGGGCGAGCTGGATGAAGCCGGTGTCCCAGTCGTAGCTCTGGTAGAGGTCGGTCGACCAGCCGGCCGAGTCCTCGGCGACCAGGTCGGTCGTGATGCCGAGCTCGTTCCACTCCTGCTGGACCTCCTCGGCGGCGGCGCCGTGCGAGGGCGTTCCGGCGTCGTAGAGGAAGCGGATGGTCAGCGGCTCGCCGTCCTTCGCGCGCAGTCCGTCGGAGCCGAGCGGGTAGCCGGCCTCGTCGAGCAGCTCGCCGGCGGCGTCCACGTCGGTGTCGGGCAGCGTCCACTCCGGGCCGCCGGCGACGCAGGTGAGCGGGATCTGGTTGACCAGCGAGACCGAGTCGACGGCGTTGCCGTCGGTGACCAGCTCGCCGACGGCGTCGCGGTCGAGCGAGAGGGTGAGCGCCTGGCGGACGCGGACGTCGGCGGTGGGGCGGTCGGTGCGCTCGTTGAAGAGCATCTCGCCGATCGGGTTGAGCACGCCCTCGGTGTCCAGGCCCGCCGCGTCGAGGCGCTGGCGGTCGGCGCCGATGACGGAGGCGGCGTTGAGCTCGCCCGAGATCAGCAGGTTCGCGGCGGTCGCCTCGTCGGTGATCACCCGCGCCTCGATCTCGTCGGGCAGGCCCTCCGTGTCGCTGGTGACGTCGTCCGGGCCCCAGGTGTAGCCGTCGCGCTTCGTGTAGGTGTAGTCGGAGCCGGGGCTCGACGCGGTCAGCGCGTAGAGAGCGGTGCCGTTGGTGGTGTCGGTCAGGGTCGACGGGTCGTCGAGGCCGGCCTGGCAGACCATCTCGATGCTGCCGGTGCCCTGGAGCAGGAACGGGTTGTTGGCCGTCGAGGTGACGGTGACGACGTTCCCGTCCGCGGTCGCCGTCATGTCGGCGGTGACGCTCGAGCCGAACCAGAACGTGCCGTTGTCGGCGTTCGCCTGGTAGGCGAAGTTCGCCGCGGCCGTCTCGGCGGTGAAGGGGGTGCCGTCGGCGCAGGTGATGCCGTCCTTCAGCGTGTACGAGATCGAGGTGGGCGTCGACTCCCAGCTCTCGGCGAGGAAGGGGACGACCTCGCCCTCGGGGGTCGTGTAGGCGAGCGAGTCGTAGCCGAAGGTGACCATCGCGCGCTGCACGAGCGAGACGCCGGTGAACGGGTTGAGGCTGCCCGGGTCGTCGTTGATCGCGAGGGAGAAGGTGCCGCCCGAGACGGGGTCGGCGTCGGACGCGGAGCCGCCGGCGGGGGCCGAGCAGGCGCTCAGGGCGAGCAGCGCCACCAGCGAGCCCGCGGCGACGGCCGGGACTCGGAGCGCTGTGGTGCGGGGAGAACGGGTCATGATGCGTCCTTCGGGGAATGCAGGGCGAGTGGTGCAGGACTCCCGATCAGGGCCAGCGGGCCCGCGGCCTTCACGGAGACTTTGAGCGAGGCGCTGGCCGAGTACGACAGCGGCGTCTCGAGCACGTCGACGATCTCGACGAGGCGCGGATCGGCGCCGGCCTGGATCGCGCGCTCGATCGCGATCCGGCCGGCCGCCTCGATCGCGGCGGCGCGGTCGACGTGGTCGCACAGCTGGTCGGCGCGGCCGCCGGCCAGGGCGATCGCGGCGCCGACGGCGTTGGCCACGTTGCCGCGGTCGGGGCGGAGCACCTCGCTCGCGCCGTGCACGTGGTCCGGGACCAGGAAGCCGCCGCCGCCGACGACCACGAGCGGCAGGCCGACGCGGCCGAGCGACATCCGCTCGACGGCCGACTCGATCCGGTCCTGCGCGACGGCGAGGGCGTTGCCGAGGGCGGAGCGGGTGGCGCGGTCCAGCGCGGGGAGGGCCCTGCCGGGGATCATCCCGGGCAGCTGCATCGCGGCGGCGTCGGTGAGGGTGGCGGTCGCGCCGCCGAAGAGCAGGCCCTCGCGGGCGATCCGGTAGCCGACCGAGTCGGTGGTCGGCACGCCGGTGGCCGTGTCGACGATCGTGCCGCCGCCGATCCCGACGCTGAGGATGTCGGGCATCCGGAAGTTGGTGCGGACGCCGCCGATCTCGCGCGGCAGGGTCGACTCGCGGGGGAAGCGGTCGACGAGCACGCCGAGGTCGCTGGTGGTGCCGCCGATGTCGATGATGATCGCGTCGTCGGCGCCGGAGAGGAACGCGGCGCCGCGGATCGAGTTGGCGGGGCCCGAGCCGATGGTGAGCACGGGGTAGCGGGCCGCGTACTCGACGGCCATCAGCGTGCCGTCGTTCTGGGCGAAGAAGGTGGCGGCGTCGAGGCGCTCCTCGTCGACCACGGTGAGCAGTCCCTGCGTCACGTCGCGGGCGATGCCGTGCAGCGCGGCGTTGAGCACGGTCGCGTTCTCGCGCTCGAGCAGGCCGAGCGCGCCGATCTCGTGGCTGAGCGAGACGGGGAGGTCGACGCCGACGTGGTCGGCGACCAGCGCGGCGACCTCGAGCTCCTGCTCCGGGAAGGAGGGGCTGAAGATGCCGCAGACGGCGACCGCGTCGAAGCGGCCCTCGAGCGAGTCGAGGAAGCGGCGGACGCCGTCGACGTCGAGCGGCGAGATCGGGTAGCCGTCGATCAGGTGGCCGCCGCCGGCGAGCAGGGCGCCGGCGAGCACGGTGTCGCGGAGGTCGGCGGGCCAGCCGGAGAGCGAGGGGAACTCGGTCGAGGCGGGGGCGCCGAGGCGGATCACGGCGACCCGGCCGAGGTCGCGGCGGCGGACGATCGCATTGGTGGCGTGGGTGGTGCCGAGCATGACGCGGGAGACGCGGTCGCGGTCGGCGCCCAGCTCGCCGAGCACCGCGGAGAGCGCGGCGCGGATGCCGCCGGTGACGTCCTCGGTGGTGGCCTGCTTGGTCCAGGCGGTCACGGCGCCGTCGGCGTCGAGCACGACGGCGTCGGTGTTGGTGCCGCCGACGTCGATGCCGACGGAGAGGTCGCGGAGTGCGGCGCTCATCGGGCCACCTCCGCCACGGCGCCGTCGAACGGCACGTAGTCGAAGTCGAAGTTGAAGGCGGCGGGGCCCGCTAGCTCGATCCCGCGCGGGGTCCGCCAGAGCGGATCGCAGGCCCAGGCGAGCACGCTCACCCGCTGGCCGAAGCGGAGCATCTCGGTCGAGATCGCCTCGCCGGTCTCGGAGTCGAGGATCGAGACGAGGTCGGGGACGCTGACGACCACGCCGCCGTCCTCGATCACCACGAGGTTCTCGTTCTGGATCTCGACCCGCACCATCCGGCTGCGGTCGGCGCCGACGCCGTCGATCGTGACGGAGCCGCGGGTGAAGCCGCCCTCGGTGCTGCGGTCGATGTCGATCACCTTGCCGCCGATCAGCACGGCCGCGCCGAGCTCCTCGGCGATGTCGGTCACCGGGTCGGCGGAGGCGAGCAGGCGGCGGCCGACCTGGATCGCGCGGCTGACGGTGCCCTCGATCACGGCGCCCGGGGCGGTCTCGTGGGTGAGCAGGTAGTGCGCGCCGAGGGCGATGCCGCCGGCCGCGACCGTGAAGGCGCGGGCGTGCCGCTCCAGCCAGGCGATGTCGACGGTGCGGAGGACGGTGACGTTGCCGACCACGTCGCTCATCACCGCGAACTCGCTCGGCAGGCCGGCGACGTTCATCGAGATCATCGTGGCCTTCGGGAACGCGCGGCCCATGCCGTCCGCGTCGAGGACCGCGAGGCCGAGCTCCGCGGCCCAGCCGACCGGCGCGACGCCGTTGCTGCCGCCGATCTCGGCCGCCATCACGGTGGTGACCGGGCGGCCGATCAGGCGCTCGACCTCGCGCAGCAGCGTGTGCGCCTGGCTGCTCGAGCCGAGCATCTCGATGCCGACCGAGGGGGCGCCCATCCCGGACATGATGATGACCGCGTCGTCCGGGCCGAGGTCCTCGACGCCGACCACGCGCACCGGGCCGTTGGCGTCGATCGCGTTCTCGACCGAGAGCTGGGCGCCGTGCACCGAGCCGCCTCCGCCGGTGCCGAAGACCGCGCAGCCGGCGGCCAGGGGAGCGACGTCGTCGCGGGTGATCAGGCGGACGGGGCTCGGTCCGGCCGGGGGCGTGAAGCTCATGCTCCGAGGCTAGCCAGGGGTGCAAATGGGCGGAATGTGCCGTCACCATGAGGAAACGGCCATTATTGTGCTCATGGCACAGACGTCGCTCCTCCATGTCCTCGAGCACGGCGAGCAGTTCGGCATGGTCTGCCGCGCGGGCGACCCGGCGGGCGTCTCGCTGAGCGGAGTGGAGATGCTGGCGCTCGAGGACGTGGGGCAGGCGCTGCCCGGGCACCTGGTGATCGTGCTGCACGGCGCGGAGCAGCCGCGGGCGTACCAGATCGACATCGTCATCCGGCGGGCGATCGCGGCCGAGGTCGCCGCGCTGCTCTTCGTCGGCGAGCTGGCGCTGGCCGAGACCTCGCGCTCGCTGGCCGACCGCGGGGCGCTGCCGGTGCTGACCGCGAGCGCGCCGCCCTCCGACCTGGCCGTCTCGATCGACCGGCTGCTGCGCGGCGGGGCGGCCGAGGCGCTCGGCCGGGCGGAGCTCGCGATCGCCGCCGCCCGGGCCGCCTGCGACGGCGACCCGCTCGACGCGCGCTCGGCCGTGCTCGACGCGGCGACGGCGGCGCTCGGGATCGAGCTGCGGATGATCGAGGACCCGGCCGTCACCTGGAGCGACCCCGACGCGGTCTGCATCGGCGAGGTCGCGGTCGGGCGGCTGGTCGCCGAGCAGCCGGAGACCGCGGCGGTGATCGCGCTGCCGGTGATCGCCGCGCTGCTGTCGCGGGCGCTGCAGCGCGAGTCGCAGGTGCGCTTCGGCCCGGCGCGCTCCCGGGCCGACCTCGTGGTCGAGCTGCTGCTGGCCGAGTCCTCGCGCATCGACGCGCTCGCGGTCGACGCCGCGCGGGCCGGGCTGCCGGTCGCCTCCGCGCACGCCGCCGCCTGGATCACCCCGCGCCACCGCGACGACGCCGAGCGCCGGCTCCCCGCCGCGCTGGTCGCGGCGATCGAGCTGAACGCCTTCCAGCTGACCGACGGCCGCGACGAGGCCTGGCACCTCGCGGTCTTCCACGACGACCTAGTGGTGGTGGCCTCGGAGGAGTCCGGAGCGCCGGACCACCAGCGGCGGGTGCGCGACGTGGCCGAGCGGTTGATCGCCTACGGTGCGGCTCTTGCGGGGGAGGGCTGGACGTTCACGGTCGGGCTCGGCACTCCGCAGTCGGGCGCCTCGGGGCTCCGGCAGTCGGCGACGGAGGCGCGGATCACCGCCGGCTCGGCCGTCGCCGCGGGGCGCCTCGGCGCGGTCGAGGTCACCGACGTCACGGGTCTGCGCCGGGTGCTGCTCGACTTCTACGCGTCGCCGCTCAGCCGTGCGCTGCTCGACGACGTGCTCGCGCCGCTGGACGCCCTCGGCGCCGAGCGCTCCGCCATCTCGGTCCGCACCCTGCTGGCGTACCTCAGCAACCGCAACTCCCTTGCCCGGGCCGGCGAGGTGCTGCTGCTGCACCCGAACGCCGTGAACTACCGCGTGCGCCGCATCGAGCAGGCGCTGGCCCTGGACCTCGAGGACCCGGACACCCGCTTCGCCCTGGAGCTGGCCTGCCGCCTGCGCGTGATGGCGACGACGCGCTGACGCGCCGGCGAGGGAAAGGACGCGGCTGCGCCGCGTCATGCTGGTCGAGCAGCCCCGCAGGGGCGTATCGAGACCCGCCGTCATCAGCACGGCGGGTCTGCAGACTCCTGTTCTGACACTGGTGGATCTCGATTCGCCCGCTCCGCGGGCTACTCGATCAGCATTGGCTTCGCCATACTGATAAGGTGATCTTTCGGAGGAGCGGCGGCCCCCCGTCATGCCTCCAGCGAATTCCCCCAGTGCGCCTCTCCGGGCGCGAACCGTGACGCGCCGGGGGTCCTTCTCTTCTCGCAGGATCATCTCGGCGAGCGCTGCTGCGTGCTGCGCCGCGTCGATTGGACGCGGAGCAGGGGCTGCGAGAGCACCGGAGCCCGATCCGGGTCCACTCGCGCAGGAGGCGCACCGCGAGTGGACGCGGAACGGGGTGCGGCCGGGCATCGGAGCCCACCCGCGTCCACCCGTGCGGATCCGGGGCCCTGTCAACACCTCGAAGTCTGAAGGGTTGTTCAGATAGCGTCGTCGACGAGCGGATCCGGAGTCGGCCGTCGTCGCATCCCCCCGCGGCCCCATGAGAGGGCGCCCGCCCACGGACGCCGACCCAGGGCCGTGGCGACGAGGGCACCGTTCGCCCGCCGCAGGAGAGCCCCCACTCCCTCGCGACCGGTCGGACGCACGTCGCCGGGCCCCGCCGCTCCCCGCCCCCGACTGCGCGCCGAAGGATCTCGATGACGACTCTGCTGGACCCCCGACCCCCCGAAGACCGACGCATCGCCGGCGAACGGCCGTGACCGTGACCGGCCTCGACGACACCCGCACTCCGCCTCTCGAGAACGCGCGCGAGCTGGTCCTCCACGCCTGCCGCGTCGGGGACGCCGAACTGCAGTCCCACATCGACGACCTCTGGGCCGCCAAGGCCGACCCCGAGAGGACGCGCGGACTGCTCACCCGCTACCGGCGCGAGGTCGAGGACGCCCGCACCCTCCTCACCGCAGCCGCCGACCCGCAGTGGTGGCGGTCCGCGACCGCCGAGCGGATCGAGGAGAGCTGCCGGGCCGCGAGGATCTGGGCCGAGGGCGACCCGGTCTGCGCCGACCTCGAGCGGGCGTTCGCGGCGCAGCTCCGGAGCGTCCTCGGGATCGACCTCGCGCAGATCCCGCGCCATGACCGGAGCCGCTGACCGGCGGAGCATCGGCGGCGGGCGCGTGCTTTCGGATGATGGCGACGAGGCGACAACGCAACAGCCTCGTCCGGGGACCCGTCGGTATAATTCTCGGTATGAATGACGGACCATACCCGGATAGCGACCGGGTCCTCGCCGACCTCGGCGATCGCTTCGTCACAGCGTTCGTCGAAGCGGTCGACGGGGCTCGGGACGACTACACCGCCCTCAAGCAGTGGCAGCCGAGCTGGGTGCCGAGCTTCACGGCTCGTTTCACCGCGAACTTCCTGCACGAGCGGATCTGGGATCGGCTCGTCCGGGCCACGGCCGACTTCGAGGAGATCGAGATCCACGACCGCGAGCCGGTGCGAGAGCTCCGCAGTGGTGCGACGTACCTCCTCCGGATCAAGCGCCACCACCCGGGGGACCGGATCTCCGCCGATCCGACGGAGGCGTCGAGCGCGTTCTGGTCGAGCGCGTCGGTGACTCTTCCCGGCCTCGAGACCTTCAGCCTGGCGCTCGGCTACTACTGGGACGCCGACCTCCGGGCGCTCGGAGACGCTGTCCTGTCTTTCAGGGACGGCGCGGACAATCCGATCTGGGCCGTCCGATTGCAGCGGGACGCCGGCAGCGCCACCGGATTCACGTGGCAGCCGGTCGCGCCCGATCTCCCGGAGCTCGATCTCAGCGGCGTCGTCCGCGAGGCCGACGAGGAGACCGGCTCGTGAGCCGCGCCGTGGGCGACGTGCTCCTCGTCCTCCGACGTGCGGCGGCTCTCACCCAGGAGGAGCTGTCGGAGCGCGTCGGCATCACGCAGGCCGCTCTCTCCCGCTACGAGAACGACCTGCGGGACCCCGACGACGAGACGATCGACCGGTTCGGCGAGGCGCTCGGCGTGACGCCAGAGTTCCTGCGGCACGAGTTTCGGATGCACGGCGCGATCGCGGCGGACGCCCACATGCGGCGGCAGAAGACCACGAAGCCCTCGGAGTGGAAGCGCGTCGAGGCGCGGCTGAACGCGCTGCGAATGCACTCCTCGTACCTTCTCGACCGGGTGCCGCTCCGCCCGCAGAATCACGTCGTCCAGATCGACCCCGACGAGCATCCCCCCGCCGAGGCGGCCGCGATGCTCCGGGCGGTTTGGCGGATGCCGATCGGGCCGGTGCGCGATCTGACGCGGTGGGTCGAGTCCGCCGGCGTCATCGTGGTCGAGGAGGACTTCGGCACCCACCGGGTCGACGGGATGTCGCAGTGGGCGGGAGACCACGCGGTGATCCTCCTCAACTCCGGTCTGCCGACCGACCGCAAGCGGCTGACCCTCGCCCACGAGCTGGGGCACCTGGTGCTGCACGGTCGTTACCTCGACGCCGATACGGAGGGGCAGGCGAACGCCTTCGCGGAGGAGTTGCTGATGCCGGCGCACATCATCGGGCCGGAGCTGTCGTCGCTCACCCTCGGCAAGCTGTCCGACCTCAAGGCGGAGTGGGGCGTCTCGATGCAGGCGATCCTCGAGCGCGCCCACCGGATGGGGAAGGTGACGTCCGAGGAGCGCCGGCGCTTGCACCGGCAGCTCGGCGCGCGCGACTGGCGGATCCGAGAGCCCGGCAGTGATCTGCTCGCCCCGGAGTCGCCGGCGCTCGCCGCGTCCGTCGGCCGGCGCCTCGAGGACTCCGGGCTGGCACGCGACGAAGTGCACCGCCTGATCGGCTCCCGCGTGGGCGCGCCGACCGCGTTCGACGCGCCGCGCCGGGTGCTGCGCGCGCTCTGACGACATCGGTTGCATCAGCGGGCCTCGTCCGTCGTGACCGCGGGTAGCCTGCGAGCGGATTCCTCCAGTGCGCCTCTCCGGGCTCGAACCGTGACGCGCCGGAGGTCCTTCTCCTCCCGTCGCGGGGACCCGGTCGCTCGTTCACGGGAGGCCGTCGTAGCTCGGATCGGGCCTCCGCTGGCGACCGACACCGCGACAGTGGCGCCGAGTCCTCGGCGTTGCAGATCGCCGGGGCCTAGCGGCGCGACGGGGAGGGCGACGGGAGTGCCGGACGAGGGGCGTCCTCTGGCGGATCGACGGCGGCTCCGACGGGCATCGCAGGATGCGGTGCTGTCGAACCGGGCGTGCGCGAGAGTCGAGGACGATCCGCGCGGGCGATCAGCGCGGCGGCGAGCAGGAACGCTCCGGTGACCAGCACGGCGAGGGTCGCTCCGAGTGTCGGCCGGCCGGCCGGGGTCTCGGTGTCGCCGAGGCCGTAGTAGAGCATCAGCGCGATCGCCATGCCGATCGCCGAGCCGACGCGCTGCGCGAACTGGATCATCGAGCCCGCGACGCTCGAGCGGTAGTCCGGGACGTCGATGAGGACGCGGGCCTGGTTGGCAGGTGCGGCCACAGCCGCTCCGAAGGTGTTGACCATCAGCACCGCGCAGACCGCGAGGGGCAATGCGGCGGTGGGAGCGAGACCGAACGCGATCGCGACGAGGGTGAGGCCGAGCGAGCCGAGACCTGCGCCGCGCACGATCGCGCGGTAGCCCGCGTCGAAAGGGAGCCGCGCGGCGATCCAGGAGCCGGCCAGTGCGGCAAGGGCGGCGGGCAGCATCCAGAGCGCCGTCTCGAGCGGCGTCAGACCTGCGAGCTGCTGCAGGCCGATGGTGATGATCAGCGTCCCGGCCGTGCCCGCGGCGTGCAGGAGCCCCGAGACGACGACACCGGGCGCCAGGTGCGCGGAGCGGAACAGGCGGGGATCGACGAGCGCCTGCCGCCCGGACGCCGCGCGCCGGCGGATGTGCAGCACGAAGAGAGTGGCGAGGCCGACGCCGATCGCGACGAAGCCGACCGTCCACAGCGAGAGCGGGCTGTCAGCGGAGACGGCGCTCAGGGGCGCGATCGTCAGGACGACCGCCGGTACGAGCAGGGCGACGCCGACTCCGTCGAATCCGGAGCGCCGCTCTCCGCCGGGATCGCGGACCAGGATCACCGCGAGGGGGAGCACGACCGCGCCGACGACGACGTTGATCCAGAAGAGAGCCCGCCAGGACTCGGCGGTGCCGACGAGCTGCATCACGACGCCGGCGAGCACCGGGCCGAAGAGCGAGGTCGCCGAGAGGATCGCCGCGAGGGTCGCGAGCGGCCGGGTGCGCTCCTCGGCGGGGAACAGTCGCTGGATGAGGCCGAGTACCTGCGGCATCAGGATGCCGGCGCCGGCTCCCTGGGCGATGCGGCCGGCGACGAGCCAGCTGATGTCGGGGGCCAGTGCACAGACGACACTCGCGCCGACGAAGGCGAGCCCGCCGACGAGGAAGACGGCGGATCGCGGCAGGACGTCGCCGATCCGGCCGGCGGGAAGAAGGAACGCCGCGTAGGCGATCGTGTAGCCGACGAGCATGATCTGGATCGTGCTGCCCGATCCCCCGGTCGACTCCTGGATGGCGGGGAGCGCGACACCGACCTTCGACACGTCGAGGATCGTCAGGGCGGCGGTCGCGGCGAGGACGCCGAAGGTGGCCCAGCGGCGGCGGGGCGCCAGCGAGATCTGCGCGGGATGTGACACTCGTCCTCCGACCGAAATGAAGCTGTAACACCAGTACTGTAGACCACTATTGGAGTACAAAGACAGAGTATCCCCGAGGAGGACAGATGAGCACACGAACGGCCGTCGTCATGGTCGACATGCAGAACATGTACCTGGAGCAGGACCGGCGCGACCTCTACGGCTGGCCGCCGATCTGGGAGTTCGACCGGGTGGTCGGCGAGTGCGCTGCGCTCCTCGCCGAGGCCCGGGCTCAGGGGATCCCCGTGATCTACACGCGGCAGGTCAGTCGGCCCGATGGCGCGGACATGACCCCCAGCATGCGGAGGCTGCTCGCCACGCTGCCCGACGCCTCGGCGGCGGTGGACACGCGGCCGGAGGGCTGGGCGTCCGAGATCCTCGATGCCGTCGCGCCGCAGGACGGCGACATCGTCATCGAGAAGCTGCGCTGGGACGCGTTCTTCGGGACCGAGCTCGACAACATCCTGCGCAACCTCGGCGCGCAGCGGCTCGTGGTCGCCGGGCTGCAGACCAACGTCTGCGTCGAGACCACCTCGCGGACGGCGCTGATGAAGAACTACGACGTCGCCGTGCCGGAGGACGCTGTCTCGACAGACGGCCGCGCCTTGCACGTCAACGGCCTCGACGCGCTGCGCGTGCTCTACGCGGAGGTCGCGCCGTGGCGGGAGCTGCTCGCTTCGGACGCGCCGTGGGAGCGGCACCTCACGACGCCGCACTACGGGCGCCCGGAGGACGTCCCGGTCGACCAGCCCGTCGCGGGCTAGGGCGCGCCGAGTCGGAGGGCTCGGCGGCCGGGAGTCGCCCAGGTGCGTCGAGCCCTCGCCGGCGGAGTCAGACCTTGTCGGTCGGCACGTGCGCCGGCCAGTGGCGCTCGAGGAGGTCCGGGACCGGCTCATCCGTGCCGAGGACGTCGCGCAGCCCGTCGAGCCAGGCGAGCGTCAGCTCGGTCTGTGCCAGCCACAGGCTGTAGAGCGCCCGCCGGTTCCGCCAGACCCGGGTGTCCTCCCGGACGCCATCCCACGTCTCGAGCAGGTGGGACAGGCTGAGCTGGCGCTTGCGCTGGTGGGAGACCTCCGCGTCGATCAGGTAGCCAGCCGTGGTGTCGTCGAGCACCCACAGGGTGACGAGCCGGAGCATCGCGTCGTCGCGGATGCTGTGGTCCGGCTCGTCGTGAATCAGCCAGCGGCGCAGCTCGGCCAGCCCGGCCTCGGTGATCGCGTAGCTCGTGCGGCCCCGCTCGGTGCGCTCGCTGATCTCGATCAGACCCTTGCCTTCGAGCTTGGTGAGCTCGGAGTAGACCTGCGAGGGACTCGCGTGCCACGCGCGGTCCGCGTCGTCGTTGAAGCTGGTGTTCAGCTCGTATCCGGTGCGGGGCACGCCGCGGGAGAGCGCCGCGAGGATCGCGTGTCGTAGAGCCATGAGGCCTCCTTAGAGAGGGCTGGTCGTCAGCGACCATCGATCCAGGTTAATCCGATATCGGACTACGGATTCTGAGTAGCGGGCTGCGATCGCGACCGCCGGATGCCCTTGCGGAACAGGTCATCGTCGTTACCGGTCGGAAACACCTCCGAAACAGTAGTCTGGATAGCATTCCAATTATGGAGTACAAAACCCGACATGGCAGGTTGGTGCGGTTCATCGGCGCCCGCCTCCTGCTCACGGCGATCACGGCGCTCTTCGTCGCCGCCGTCGTCTTCTTCGCGGTCCGCGCGATCCCGGGCGACCCCGCTCTGACAATCCTCGGGACGGACAGCAGCCCGGAGGAGCGGCAGGAGCTGCGCGCCGTCATGGGTCTGGACCAGCCGGTCCCCGTGCAGTTCCTCCTCTGGCTCGGGCAGCTGGTCCGTGGCGAGCTCGGCTACTCCTACAGCCAGGGCCGCCCCGTCGAGGACATCCTCGGACCCGCGCTCGGGACGACGCTGCTGCTGGGCGGAGTCGCGAGCCTCCTCGCGGTCGTGATCGCCCTGGTGATGGGCAACCTGGCGACCTCGTCGTCGCGCATCGTCCGGCGGGTCGTCGACGGCGTCGAGGCGTTCTTCTTGTCCGCCCCGCAGTACACCGTCGCGCTCCTCCTGCTGCTCTTCCTCGCCGTGCTCGCCCCCGTCTTCCCCGCCGGCGGACTCAGCACCCGCGGAGACGGCGGCCCCGTCGACGTCCTCCTCCACCTCGCTCTGCCGGCGACCGCGCTGGCTCTCGCCCCAGGAGCCCAGATGGCCCGATCCCTGAAGACCTCGCTGTCCACCCTGCAAGCGACCGACCTCCTGCCGTCGCTGCGGGCCCGCGGGCTCTCGCCGACGCGGATCGCCGTGCATGCGCACCACAACGCGCTCCCGCCGATGATCACGGTGCTGGGAATCCAGGTCGGCTCGATGCTCGGCGGCGCGCTGTTCGTCGAGAACATCTTCAGCCTCCCCGGTATCGGCGTGCTCGTCGTCCAGTCGGTCGGGCTGCGCGACTACACGCTTGTCCAGTCGATCTCGCTCGTCGTCGCGATCGTCTTCGTGCTCGTCCTCCTGGTCGCCGACGTGGTGAACGCCTTGATCGACCCGCGCATCCGGGTGGCCCGCGCATGACCGCCACGCGCGACACCGGTGCGCCGGGCGTCCCCGTGGCCGCCGCCGCACCCGTCCGCTTCCGGCACCGCTCGCTGCTGCACCGCCTGCCGCTGCGCTCGCAGATCGCCCTCGGGGTCCTCGCTCTCCTCGCCGTGATCGTGGTGGCCGCGCCGCTCCTGCCGTTCGCGGACCCGCTCTCGGGCTCACTCTCGGACCGACTGCTGCCGTTCTTCTCGGACGGCCATGTCCTCGGCACCGACTCGCAGGGTCGCGACCTGCTCAGCCGCCTCGTCTACGGCACACGC
The DNA here is from genome assembly GCF_022815525.1 of Rathayibacter sp. VKM Ac-2927. Classification (NCBI taxonomy): domain Bacteria; kingdom Bacillati; phylum Actinomycetota; class Actinomycetes; order Micrococcales; family Microbacteriaceae; genus Rathayibacter; species Rathayibacter sp. VKM Ac-2927. The sequence continues at coordinate 819,151 of NZ_JALGRT010000002.1, read as the reverse complement.
ACCTCACTGCTGGCGGGCGTGCTGCCGATCCTGATCGCCACGCTGATCGGGCTGGCGATCGGCACGCTGGCAGGTCTCGGCGGCAAGGTCGTCAACACGGTGCTGATGCGCGGCGTCGACATCCTGTTCGCGTTCCCCGGCGTGCTGCTCTCGCTCCTGCTGGCGATCACGCTCGGGATCGGGCTCGGAACGCTGGTTCTCGCCCTGACCCTGGTCTGGATCGCGCCGGTGGCCCGGATCGCCGAGACCGAGGTCTCGCGGATCCGGGACCTCGACTTCGTCCTCTCCGCCCGTGCCAGCGGCGCCGGCCCCGCGGCGATCCTGCTCCGGCAGATCGTGCCGGTCGTGCTCCCCGCGGTGCTGGCCTATTCGACCTCGCTCGTCGGCGCGAACATCGCGATCGCCGGCGGGCTCGGCTTCCTCGGACTCGGCGTTCCCTCGCCGACGCCGGAGCTCGGCTCGATCCTGCAGGAGATGCAGGCGGCCATCTACACCGACCCGGCGCTCGCGGTGGCGCCCGTCGTCGTGATCCTGGCGCTCTCGATGCTCTTCCCGCTCGTCGGGGACGGGCTGCGCGACGCCCTCAGCGGACGGAGGACCGACTCGTGACCATCGGCAGCGCAATGGCGATCGGCGGGAGCCTTCCTTCGACCGTGCCCCTCGTTCTCGACGCGACCGGTGTCTCGGTCTCCTTCCCCGCCGCGCGCGGCCGGGCGACGGTCGTCGACTCCATCGGGCTGGGTCTCGAGCGCTCGCAGGTCACTGTTCTGCTCGGCGAGTCGGGCAGCGGCAAGACCGTCTTCGCCCGGACGATCACCGGCATGGCCCCGCGGTCTGCTCGCGTGAGCGGGTCGGCGCTCTTCGACGGAGTGGACCTGCTGCACGCGTCGCGGTCTTCGCTGCGCGCGCTGCACGGCGACCGCATCGGCGTCGTGCCGCAGGACCCGAACAGCTCCCTCGACCCGATGCGGCGCATCGGCGGGCAGATCACCGAGACTCTGCTTCAACATCGCGCGGTCTCCGACGCGGCGGCGGCCCGGCTCCGGGCCGTCGAGCTGCTGGAGCTCGTCAGCATCACCGACCCCGAGCGCGTGCTGCGCGCCTACCCGCACGAGGTCTCCGGCGGGATGCGCCAGCGGATCGCCATCGCCATCGCGATCTGCTGCGACCCCGAGCTGATCGTCGCCGACGAGCCGTCGAGCGCGCTGGACGCGTCGGTCGGCGTCGGCGTCGTCCGCCTGCTCGACGGCCTGCGCACCCGGCTGGGGACCGCGATTCTCTTCATCACGCACGACGTGGGGATCGCGGCGCTCATCGCCTCGCAGCCCGAGGATCGCGTCGCCGTGATGCTCGGCGGCCGGATCGTCGAGCTCGGCTTCGCAGCGCAAGTGCTCGGCGCGCCGGCCCACGCCTACACGCAGGCTCTGCTGGCGGCCGAGCCGTCGACCGGGGTGGCGCGCGGGGGCCTCGCCGTCGTGCCGGACGAGATCCGCCACCGCCGCGACTGGGGACCCCTCGTCGACATCGCCCCCGGCCACGCGGTGGCCGCATCGAACGGAGGAGCACTGTGAGCGTTCTCGCTGCAGACGGCATCGTGAAGCGCTTCGGGGCCTTCACCGCTCTGGACGGCGTCTCATTCCGGCTCGAGAAGGGGCGGACGCTCGGCGTCGTCGGCGAGTCCGGCAGCGGCAAGTCCACCCTCGGCCGCATCGTGATGAGGCTGATGGCGCCGGACGCCGGTACCGTGCACCTCGGATCCAGCGACCTTCTCGGCCTGGACCGCCGGGCACTGCGCGCGGCGCGGCGCCGCATCCAGCTGGTGCCGCAGGACCCCCGGCACGCGCTCAACCCGAGCATGACCGTGCGGCAGACGCTCGCGTTCCAGATGGCGGCGCACGGCCTGCCCCGGAGCACCTGGGCCGGCCGGTCGGCGGATCTGCTCGCGCGGGTCTCCCTTCCCGCCGACTACCTGCACGCCTACCCGCACGAGCTCTCCGGCGGGCAGGCGCAGCGGATCGCGATCGCGCGGGCCATCGTCGGCGAACCGGAGGTGCTCGTCGCCGACGAGGCGGTCAGCGCCCTGGACAAGTCCGTGCAGGCGCAGGTGCTCAACACCTTCGCCCAGCTGCAGGCCGAGCTCGGCGTCGCGCTCTTCTTCATCAGCCACGACCTGGCCGTCGTCGAGCACATGAGCGACGACATCCTCGTGCTGAACCGGGGGCGCACGGTCGAGGCTGGCCCCACCCGCGACGTGCTCGCCGACCCGCGCGACCCCTACACGCGGGAGCTGCTCGCCGCGCGTCACCCCGTCCGCCTCCCCTGACCCCGACCCCACCCCGACCACCACAACTGAGGAGTCCCATGGACCGCACCACTCGGACCCGACGCCGCCCGCTCGCGCTCGTCGCCCTGCTCGCCGCGTCCGCACTCGCTCTCGCCGGCTGCTCCGGCTCGGACGCGAGCGCGAACGACGAGCAGGAGCTGATCGTCGCCTCGCAGATGGCGGCCTTCCCCAGTCTGGACACCGGCGCCATCACCACGGCCGGCTACGAGGGCCAACGCCTGATCGGCAACCTCGTCTACGAGGGGCTGACCAAGCGCGACGTCTCCGACCCCGATGCCCCCGCCGGCGTCGCCCCGGCGCTCGCCGCCTCCTGGGACATCTCGGAGGACGGACTCACCTACACCTTCGCGCTGCAGGACGGGGTGACCTTCCACGACGGCACCGACTGGAACGCCGACGCGCTGATCGCGAACATCGACCGCTACACCGACGAGTCCGACCCGAACTACGACCCCGTCCTGATCACGTACTACACCGTGCTGAACTTCGTCGACTCGGTCGAGAAGGTCGACGACATGAGCGTCGCCTTCACGCTGAACCAGCCGTTCGCGTTCTTCCTCGCCGACCTCTACAACGTCTACTTCGCGAGCCCCTCGAGTCTCGAGGAGTCGGGCGCGGCCGGTCAGGCGAAGAACCCGGTCGGCACGGGTCCGTTCGTCTTCGACTCGCTCGCCGAGAACCAGTCGATCTCTTTCGTCCGCAATGACGACTACTGGGGTGAGGTCCCGAAGCTCGACCGGCTCACGGTCGAGCTCATCCCCGACCCCGCCGCACGCACCGCCGCCCTGCGCTCGGGACGCGTCGACTGGATCGAAGCTGCGCAGCCCGACGACTTCGCGAGTCTCGAGTCCGACGGCTACGTGACCACCGGCAACGCCTTCGACTGGGAGTGGTCGTGGCAACTCTTCCCGGAGGAGGAGCCGTTCGATGACATCCGTGTCCGTCAGGCGATGAACTACGCGATCGACCGCGAGTCGATCGCCGAGGACCTGCTGCATGGCACGGCGTCGCCCGCGTATCAGATGTTCGCGCCCGCCAGCCTCTACTACGACGAGGCCGACGACCTCTACTCGTACGACCCGGAGAAGGCGAAGTCGCTGCTGGCCGAGGCCGGCTATCCCGACGGCGTCGATGTGACGGTCGGCTACATCACCTCCGGCTCCGGATCGATGCAGGCGAAGGCGATGAACGAGGCGCTGCAGGCGCAGCTCGCCGAGGTCGGCATCGGCGTGACGCTCGAGCCGGTCGACTTCGCAGGGATGTACGGACAGCTCGGCGAGGGCGACACCGGCTGGCAGGCCGCCAACCAGGCGTTCAGCCTCGAGCAGCCCTCCAGCTGGAACGGCTTCTGGTTCGGCTGCGACGGCAACTTCTTCGGCTACTGCAACCCGGACGCCGATGCTCTGTACCAGCAGGCGCTCGGGACGACGGACGACGCCGAGCGCGCGGCGCTGCTCACCCAGGTCGGGCACCTCGTGACCGAGGACGCCGCGTGGCTGTTCGTGGTCAACGACACCGCTCCCCGCGCGATGTCGGCGCGGGTGCAGGGCTTCGAGCAGCCCAAGAGCTGGTGGATCGAGTTCAACGACATCTCGATGGCCGACTGACATCGCCGATGCGGGGCGGGAGGGGGCTTCGGCGTCCTCCCGCCCCGCTTCTCCGTGTTCACGCGCAACCGCGTCGTACGAGACGAGGTGCTCGCGCCGCTGCCAGTGCGTGCACAACTGAGGCTGGAAGGCGCGATCGGTCGAGAAATCGTGCTTCACGGGGCTTCCAGCCTCAGTTGTGCACGCGCGCACGCGGACACCGTCAGCGCAGGACCGCCGATACCGCCTCCGCCAGCCGGATCGCTGCGCGCTCGAGCTCCCGGGAGCGCGCGGTGACGTCGTCGGTCATCCCGACGAGGCAGGCCGCCGCGACGACGGCGCCGCTCGCGTCGCGGATCGGGGCCGAGATCGAGACCATTCCGGCGTCGTCGTAGGCCTGCATCGAGAGGACGCCGTCGCGGCGGACGGTCTGCATCCGGCGGAGGAACCGGGCCAGGTCCCGCGGGGTGTGCCGGGCCGGGAAAAGCTGCGTCAGCTCATCCGGCTCGAGGTCCATCAGCATCGTGGGGCCGCCGTCCGAGCCGACGATCGGGTGGGCGCGGCCGAGCCAGGGGATCATCGCGAGGCCGTCGCCGGCCAGGCTCCGGTCCAGCACAGCGAGCTCCTCGACCAGGGTGAGACTGCGCATCCCCGCGAGCACGGTCACGAACGCGCAGGCGCGCAGACTCCGCGCCGCCTCGGCGACCAGCGGCCCGCCGCGCGACACGATCAGCGGAGCGGCCGCCGCCCGGAACCAGCCGTGCACGACCCAGGCGATCCGGAGCTCCCCGTCACCGCCGCGCTCGACCACACCCGCCGTGACGCACGCCTCGAGCAGCCGGCCGGTGCGGTCGCGGCGGAGGCCCGCCGCCCGCGCGGCGCCGGCGGCGGTGTCCGGCCCGTCGGCGAGGTGCTGCAGGAGCGGCAGCACGGCGTGGAGGGCGGAGCCGCCGGCGGAAGGGGTGATGGAGACCGGCGCGTCGTCGCCGTCCGCCGTGTCGTGCCGCGCATGAGCCTCCCGCGACCCGCCCAGCCCCGCCTCGATGCTCCGCCGCGCGACGGTCAGCGCTCGCCGGATCCGCGGCCCGTTCTCGCGCAGCCGGACCGCCGGCAGCCGCACCGCCAGCACCGCGGCGCACTCGCCGCCGGGCGTCAGCAGCGGCGTCGCGATCTCCACAGGCAGCCCCTCGGTCGTCTCCACGACCGTGTCGTCGCCGAGGGCCAGCGGATCCGCCGCGCGCGCGATCGCGCTCCCCGCGTCGTCGATCCGCTCGCCGACCGCGGCGGGGGAGTGCAGCGTCCACGACGAGAGCACGCTGCCGATCACCCGCATCGCCCCGGGCGCCCCGGCCGCCAGCACGACGGTCTCGCCGGTCTGCTGCGCGGCGAGCGTGAGAGCGAAGCGGAGCGACCGAGCGACCGGCGCCGCGGCCCGCCCCGAGAGCCGCACGGCGACCGCGCCCAGGCGGTAGCTGCCGTAGTCGCCGCCGCGCTCGATCAGCCCCGTCCGCTCCAGCTCCGCGCACAGCCGCGACACCGAGCTGAGCGGCGCGCCGAGCTCGGCGGCGAGAGCGCCGACCCCGAGCGGCGCCGTCGGATCCGGCCGCTCGCCGAGCAGCCGCACCACCCGCAGGCCCGTCGCCACGCGTCCGCTCACGAGCCGCCCCTCTGCAGAACCGTCAATCCCGTGGCGCCCGAATCGCCGCCAGCACGCACTGTAACAGCGCCGGAACCCGCCGTTCCTACAGTGATCGCACTCGCCCGGCGGCGATCACGACGGCCCGCCGAGCGCGACGGCGGCGCGCCGTCACCTGCTCCACGAACGCTTCCCACAGCCCTAGGAGTCCCATGAACCCGACCGTCCCCCGCCCCGCGAGTCGCACGGCGCTCCGCTCCACGCCGCACCCCGCCCGCCGGGCCGCCGTCGTCACGGCGGTGCTCGCCTCCGCGGCCCTCCTCGCCGGCTGCTCGGCCGACGCCGCCGCCACGACCGACGCGGAGCCGAGCGCCCTCTTCGAGCAGAGCATCGCCGACCTGGTGCCCGAGGACATCGCGGCCGCCGGCGAGATCCGCATCGCGAGCGGCCCCGGCTATCCGCCGCTGCTCGACCTCGCGGACGACGGCACGACGCTCTCGGGCTCGCAGCCCGAGGAGATGCGCCTGATCGGCGAGGTGCTCGGCCTCGACGTCGTCTTCGAGGACATCAAGTTCGACGCGCTCTTCCCCTCGCTGGCCTCGAACAAGATCGACGCCGCAGCGGCCGCCTTAGGCGTCACCGCCGAGCGGCTCGAGACCGTCGACTTCGTCAGCGACTTCCTCGGCGGCACCACGCTGCTGGTCGAGGGCGGCAACCCGCTCGACCTCACGATCGACACGCTCTGCGGCCAGTCCGTCGGCGTGCTCAAGGGCTCGACCGAGAACGACATCACGCTGCCGAAATGGGACGCCGTCTGCACCGAGGCGGGCGAGCCGGCGATCGAGATCTCGACCTTCCCGACCGCGGCCGACGCCGTGCTCGCCCTGAGCTCCGGCCGCGTCGACGCGACGGTCAGCGCCGTCCCGCCGGCCGTCTTCCAGGCCGAGCAGTCCGACGGCGCGCTCGAGGCGCTCGACGTCAACTTCGAGCCGAGCCCCTGGGGCATCGCCTTCCCGGACGGCTCCGAGCTGGCCCCCGCCTTCCAGGCCGCCCTCGAGCACCTGATGACGACGGGCGACTACGAGGAGAACCTCGAGCGCTTCGGCGTCGAGGTCGGAGCGGTCGAGCAGGCCGAGCTCTACACCGACCCGGCCCAGATCAGCGGATGACCGCCGTGGAGCAGCGCGCGACGACCACCGCGCCGCCCGAGACCGTGGTCCCCGTCCGGCACTGGGGCCGGCGGGCGGCGACCGTCGTGATCCTCGTGCTGGCGGCGCTGCTCGCCCACTCGGTCGCGACCAATCCCAACTTCGAGTGGGGCAGCGTCTTCGGCTACTTCCTCGACGGGCGTATCCTCCGCGGACTCGGCACCACGCTCCTGCTCACCGTGATCGCGATGCTCGTCGGCATCGTCATCGGCGTCCTGATGGCCGTCGGCCGGCAGTCGCAGACGCTCGTGGTCGCCACGGCCGCGGGCGCGTTCGTCGCCTTCTTCCGCGGCACGCCGCTCCTGGTGCAGCTGATCTTCTGGTTCAACCTCGCCGCGCTCTACCCCGAGCTCAGCCTGGGCGTCCCGTTCGGCCCCACCTTCGCCAGCGCCGACACCAACGTGCTGATCAGCCCGTTCCTCGCCGCGATCCTGGGCCTCGGGCTCAACGAGGGCGCCTACATGTCCGAGATCGTCCGCGCGGGCCTGCTCTCGGTCGACCCCGGCCAGGTCGACGCCGCCGAGGCGCTCGGGCTGCGCAAGGCCCAGGTCTTCCGCCGGATCGTCCTGCCGCAGGCGATGCGGGTGATCATCCCGCCGACCGGCAACCAGACGATCTCGATGCTGAAGACGACGTCTCTGGTGAGCGTGATCGCGATCCCGGACATCCTCTTCGCCGCCCAGACCATCTACTCCCGCAACTTCGAGGTGATCCCGCTGCTCATCACCGTCAGCCTCTGGTACCTGCTCGTCACCACGGTCCTCAGCGCGGGTCAGCGGATGATCGAGCGGCGCTTCTCCCGCGGCGACCGGATCGTCCAGGGCCCGACCCCGTTCGGGGCGCTGCTCGCGAGCGCGAGGCCGCGGCCCGCCGCCCGAGGGGAGGGAGCGCTGTGACCGCGCCCATGGTCCAGGCGACCGGAGTGCACAAGCAGTACGGCGGCAACCTCGTCATCCGCGGCATCGACCTGACCGTCGCGCCGGGCGACGTGACCTGCCTGCTCGGCCCGTCCGGCTCGGGCAAGAGCACCTTCCTCCGCTGCATCAACCACCTCGAGAAGATCGACGCGGGCACGATCAGCGTCGCCGGCGAGCTGGTCGGCTACCGCCGCCACAACGGCCGTCTGCACGAGCTGCGCGACGCCGAGATCGCGACGCGGCGCAGTGAGATCGGCATGGTCTTCCAGCAGTTCAACCTCTTCCCGCACCTCACCGTGCTGGAGAACCTGATCGAGGCGCCCGTCCTGGTCCGCCGCGAGAAGGTGTCGGACGCCACGGCCCGCGCCCGCGTGCTGCTCGACCGGGTCGGCCTCGGCGCCAAGGCGGACGCGTACCCGCGCTCGCTCTCCGGCGGTCAGCAGCAGCGGGTCGCCATCGCCCGGGCCCTCGCGATGCGACCCCGCCTGATGCTCTTCGACGAGCCGACCTCCGCGCTCGACCCCGAGCTGGTCGGCGAGGTGCTCGACGTGATGCGCGACCTCGCCGCCGAGGGCATGACGATGATCGTCGTCACCCACGAGATCGGCTTCGCCCGCGAGGTCGCCGACACGGTGACCTTCATGGACGGCGGCGTCGTCGTCGAGTCGGGGCCGCCCGAGCGGATCCTCGCCGACCCGCAGCACGAGCGCACCCGCGCGTTCCTGTCCAAGGTCCTCTGACCCTGTCACCCGGGCCGTCGATCCCGGCGGCCCTCACCGATCCACGGAAGCGAAGCATCAGCATGGAGAAGTTCGACGTCGCCGTCGTCGGAATGGGCGCTCTCGGCAGCGCCGCCGCCTACCACCTGGCCCGCCGCGGCGCCCGGGTCGTCGCGTTCGAGCAGTTCGAGCTCGGCCACGTGCGCGGCGCCTCGCACGACACCTCGCGCATCCTGCGCACTTCCTACGGCGCCCCCGAGTACGTCCGGCTCGCGCAGTCGGCGTACCTCGACTGGGCCGACCTCGAGGCGGAGTCGGGCGAGTCGCTCGTCACGATCACCGGCGGGCTGGTCTTCTTCCCGGCCGGCAGCCCCTACTCCGCCGAGGCGTTCCGGTCGAGCCTCACCGAGAGCGGAGTCCCGTTCGAGCTGCTCACGCCGGCCGAGGTCACTTCGCGCTGGCCGCAGTTCTCGCTGCCCGAGGGCACGCAGACCGTCTACACGGCCGACTCCGGCATCGTGCACGCCGCCCGCACGGTCGCCGTGCTGCAGCTGCGGGCCCGGCAGCACGGCGCCGTGATCCGCGACCGCACGCCGGTCGAGGCGCTGCTCCCCGGCGGGGACGGGGTCGTCCTGCGCACCGCGGGCGGCGACGTGCTCGCGGGCAAGGTGATCCTCGCCGCGGACGCCTGGACGAACGAGCTGCTCGCGCCGCTCGGCGCCGAGATCCCGCTCGTCACGATGCAGGAGCAGGTCAGCTACTTCGCGCCGGCCGAGCCGAGCACCTTCGATCGCGAGCGCTTCCCGGTCTGGATCTGGGAGGACGAGCACTGCTTCTACGGCTTCCCGACCTACGGCGAGCCGACGATCAAGGCGGCGCGCGACGTCTCCGACAACCTGATGGCGCCGCGCGAGCGCACCTTCGTCCCCTCGGCCGAGCTGCTGGAGGAGCTGACCGGCTTCGTCGGCGCCGTGGTGCCCACCGCAGGCGAGGTGCTGCGCACCGTCACCTGCCAGTACGCGCTGACGCCGGACCGCCGCTTCGTCCTCGGCCCGCTCGACGAGCACCCCGACATCCTGGTCGGACTCGGCGCAGGGCACGCCTTCAAGTTCACGCCGACCATCGGCCGCGTGCTCGCCGAGCTCGCCCTCGACGGCGCGACGACCGAGGACGTGTCGGCCTTCGGAGTGACCCCGCCGGTCGCGGCGCCCCTTCTGGGCTGAGGGCGCGGGAGGAGGAGCGTCCCCCTCCCGCGCGCCGTCACGCGACCTCGCGCTCCTCCTCCACCGCCGGCTCGAGCTCGACGACCTCGTGCGACTGCCGCACGACGGGCGCCGCCGCGGTCACGGCGGGTGCGCCGAGCCGCGTGGGGGCGGCGGCCGGCCAGCCGATCGCCTCGGAGGCGCCCCGCAGGTTGCGGAGCCACCACGCCCAGTCCTCGGGGACGAGGCTGAACGGGTCCTCGTAGCCGAGGGCGCGGGCCGCGTAGACCGGCCAGTGCGCGTTGGCCAGCGCGGGGCGGCCGAGGTAGACCAGATCGAGCAGGTCCTCCTCGATCACCCGGTTGGCGATCTCGGGCTGCCCGAGGTTCCAGCTGGCGGCGACCGGGATGCCCACCTCCTCGCGGATCCGGGTGGCCGTGCCGACCATGCCGCCCAGCTTGCCGATCGGGATGTCGCCCTGCATGGCGTCGGTGTTGAAGCCGATGCTCACGTCGGCGAGGTCGAGTCCGTGCTCCTTCATCCAGCCGATCGCCGTGATCGACTCGTCGACGGTCGCGCCGCCCGGGTGCAGGTCGTCGACGCCGAGCCGCATCGTCAGGGGGATGCGCTCGGGGAGCACCGCGCGCACCGCGTCGAGGGCCTCGAGGTGGAACCGGGTGCGGTTCTCGAGGCTGCCGCCGTAGGCGTCCGTGCGCTGGTTGGCGAGCGGCGAGAAGAACTCGCTGCCGAGGTAGCCGTGCGCGAAGTGCATCTCGACCCACTCGTAGCCGGCCTCGACGGCGCGCGCGGCGGTGTCGGCGTAGTCCTGCATCAGCTGCGCGATCTCGTCGACGGTCAGCGCGCGCGGCACGTAGGGCATGTCGCCGCCGTAGGCGATCGCGGAGGGCGCGCGGGTCTGCCAGCCGGCCTCGTGCTCGGGCGGGAGCATGGAGCCGCCCTCCCACGGGGTGACGAGGCTGCCCTTGCGGCCGGTGTGGCCGAGCTGGATCGCGGCGACGCCGCCCATCGACGTGATCATGTCGACCACGCGCTTGTGGCCCTCGATCTGGTCGTCGTCGTAGAGGCCGGCGCAGTGCACTGTGGTGCGTCCGTCGGGCGTGATCGCGATCTGCTCGGGGAAGACGAGGCCGAACCCGCCGGCCGCACGGGCACCGAGATACATCAGGTGGAAGTCGTCCAGCTTGCCGTCGGTCGAGCGGTACATCGTCATCGGCGACATCGCGATGCGGTTGCGGAGGGTCACGCCCTTGAGCGTGTACGGGGAGAAGAGGTCGGGCATCGTGATCCATTCCGGGGGGAGGGGGTGAAGTGGAGCGAGTGGCCTCAGTGCATCACCGGCGCAGACTCCGGCCGATTTCGCGGCCGTTGCCGGTCCGTAACGTTCTGCTCACGGGGCGGCAGGGGGAGTGAGAGGTCGCGCTGCGGCGCCCGCGCCCGCCATCCTGGAAGCACGTGCGCGGTCCGCCGCCGCGACCGAGGAGGGGGACCCGTGCAGATCCAGAGATCCGGCGAGGATGCGCGCCACCGCCCGCTCTACGGCGGCTCGGGCGTGCTCGATCTGGAGTACTACTTCCGCGCCACGACCGCACTGCCGAGCTCGGTGATGCGCTTCCACCTCGAGCCGGGCACCTCCGAGGGCGAGCACGTGCACCTCGCGGGCGACGCCGGCAGCTGCTCGCCCGAGAGCTCCGACGAGCTCTACGTGGTCGTGCTCGGCGAGGTCGTGATGACCGTCGACGGCGAGAGCGCCGTGCTGCGCGCGGGCGACGCCCTCTACGCCCCGGCCGGCAGCCACCACGGAGTCGCCAACGAGTCGGACGCCCCCGCCGAGCTGATCCTCGTCTTCGGCCCACCGACCCCGCGCTGACCCACGCGAGGAGCAGACGCGCTGGAGTCGTTTCCTCCCTGCTGGTCGAGCAGCCGTGCCAGCGGCGTATCGAGACCCCGCCGCCCAGGCGCAGAGGCGCCCGACCTCTCCTCCCAGCCCCATCACCACCCGCCCCCACCCCCCTTCCGTGCTTCCGCACCCCGCCTCCCGCCGGCGCCTGCCATCCTGGCCGGGCACGCGCCCGACCCCGTGCATGGAGGCGCCGATGTCCGACGACGGGATGGCCGAGTCCGGCTACCGGCAGACCCTCACCCGCGGCATCGGCCGCTTCGGCAGCTTCGCCGCGGGAGTCAGCTACATCTCGATCCTGACCGGCACCTTCCAGCTCTTCTCCTTCGGCTACGCGAACGGCGGCCCCGCCTACTGGTGGTCCTGGCCGATGGTCTTCGCCGGCCAGCTCGCCGTGGCGCTCTGCTTCGCCGAGCTCGCCGCGCGCTACCCGGTCGCCGGCTCCGTCTACAACTGGAGCAAGCGCCTGGCCGGCCCCACCGTGAGCTGGCTCGCCGGCTGGATCATGGCGCTCGCCTCCGTCGTCTCGCTCGCCGCCGTGGTGCTCGCCTACCAGAGCACGCTCCCGCAGATCTGGCGCGGCTTCCAGCTGGTCGGCGACGGTACCGGCACGAGCGCCGGGGTCAGCGCGGTGCTCTGGGGCGCGATCCTGGTGGCGTTCACGACCGGCGTCAACGCGATCGGCGTGCGGCTGATGGCCCGCATCAACAGCGTCGGCGTGCTGATCGAGCTGGTCGCCGCGGTGCTGCTCGTCGTCGTCCTCGCCGCCAATGCGGTCAACCCACCGAGCGTCGTCCTCGAGACGGCCGGCCGCGGCGAGGGCGTCCCCGGCGGCTACCTCGGCGCGTTCCTCATCGCCGCGATCGCCTCCGCCTACGTGATGTACGGCTTCGACACCGCCGGCTCGCTCGGCGAGGAGACCGTCGACCCCCGGCGCACCGCCCCGACCGCGATCCTCCGCGCGATCACCGCCTCGTTCGTGCTCGGCGGCCTGATTATCCTCTTCGGCCTCCTCGCCGCCCCCGACCTCGCCGACCCCGCACTCGGCTCCCCGTCCGGCGGCCTGCAGCTCGTGGTCCTCCAGGTTCTCGGCGGCCCGCTCGGCTCGGTGTTCCTCGGCTGCATCGTGGTCGCGATCACCGTCTGCGCCCTCGCCGTGCACACCGCCGGCATCCGCCTGGTCTTCGCGATGGCCCGCGACAACGCCCTGCCCGGCAGCGCCCTGCTCGCCCGCGTCGACCCGCGCCGCCGCACCCCGGTCGCCCCTGCCGTCCTGATCGGCGTGCTGGCCGTCCTGATCCTCGTCGTCAACATCGGCACACCCGAGATCTTCACCGCCGTGACGAGCGTCGCCGTCATCCTGATCTACCTCGCCTACCTCCTGGTCACCGTGCCCCTGCTGCTGCGCCGCCTCCGCGGCCGCTGGCCCACCGCCGACGCGCCCGCCGGCTGCTTCTCGCTCGGCCGCCTCGGCCGGCCGGTGAACATCGTCGCCGTGCTCTGGGGCGCCGCGATGGCCGTGAACCTCGCCTGGCCCCGGACCGAGGTCTACGGCGACGGCCCCCTCCGCTGGATCGCCCTGATCGTCGTCGGACTCGTCGTCACCGTCGGCCTCGCCTGGTTCCGTCTCCGAGGCCGCCACCACCTCGGCGTCCTGCCGGAGCACGCCCAGCCGCTCCCGCAGCCGCTCGACCGCTGACCCGCCGACGGCCACGCTCCTGCCCGCCCCTCCGTGTCGCCCGATCCGTCACCACCGGCTGCTGCCTCCCCGCCGAAGGAGCCGTTCGCGCCGGATCGCGGCCTCTCTCTGCCCGCGGGAGCCGACTCAGTCCAACGAGCTCCTCGCTCACCGCATCGGGGCCGTCGATAGTCTGCGCGGGCTCCCGTCCGACGGTGCGCCAGGATGGACGGCGGGCGATCGCCCGTCGAGGGGAGGGAGCGCCGTGCCGGACCGCCAGGCTCTCTCGACCGGCGCGCTGCTGGCGCATGCGGTGCTCATCCAGGCCGTCGCCTTCCTGCTGCGGCCGGCCGCTGTCTACCAGGCGATCCAGCTCGACGTGCCGGCCTGGGCGCTCGGGGCGCTCGGCGCCTCGTTCGCGGTGGTGCCGCTGCTGATCGCGCTGCCCGTCGGCGGCCTCGTCGACCGGGTCGGCGCGCGCTTCGTGATGGCCTGCGGCTCACTGCTGACGATCGCCGCCGCCGGCCTGCTGCTCCTCGCGGGCGGCGGCCTCGTCGGCCTGCTCTGCGGCACCGCCCTGCTCGGCGCCGGCCACCTCGGCTGCGTCGTCGGCCAGCAGGCCGTGGTCGCCGGGGGAGCGGCCGGCACCCGCCTCGACAGCCGCTTCGGCTACTACACCTTCGCAGCGTCCCTCGGCCAGGCGATCGGCCCCGCGTTCATCCCCGTCTTCGCCGGCAGCGCCGTCCGCCCCGACCCGGCCCCGCTGTTCCTGGTCGGAGGTGCGCTCGCCGTCCTCCTCCTCGCCGTCACCACCGCGATAGCCCGCCCCGCACCCCGTGCCACCGCCGAGGCCCCGTCCGAGGGCTCGACGCTCGGCCTGCTGCGGATCCCCGGTCTCGCCCGCGCCCTGCTCACCAGCGCGACCGTCGTCGCCGCCGTCGACCTGACCGTCGTCTACCTGCCCGCCCTCGGCGCCGAGCGCGGCCTGCCCGCGGGCGTGGTCGGCGCCCTGCTGACCGTCCGCGCTCTCGCCTCGATGGCCTCCCGCCTCCTGCTCGGCGCCACGACCTCCCGCTTCGGCCGCACCCGCGTGATGGTCGCCGGCATCGTCGTCTCCGCCGTCTGCCTGATCCTCACCGCCCTGCCCGCTCCGACCGCGCTGCTCTTCGTCGCCGTCGCCCTGCTGGGTCTCGGGCTCGGCATCGGCCAGCCGATCACCATGTCCTGGCTGATCGAGCGCACCCCCGCCGACCGCCACGGCCGCGCCCTCTCCCTCCGCCTGGCAGGCAACTGCATGGGCCTGATCGCCCTCCCGACCCTCCTCGGCACCATCGCCGCCGCGGCCGGCGCGGGCGGCGTCCTCATCGGCACCGGCGTCGCCGTCGGCTCCACCCTCGTCCTCCTCCGCGGCGTCCGCCTCGACTGAGTACCGCCCCTCCAGACGCCGCTCGGTTGGAGTTGAAGTCCGGCCACTACTCGAAGGAAAAGTGTCGGGCAAGGTGAGTATTGCGAACCGGCTTATGCTTCGTCCGGAAGGTAATGTCACATGCGGCAATCGTGCGACTTGTCATCCCTCCGGGAAGCTACCTGCTGAGCGCCAGTCGTCATTCTCGGCGTCTACCGCAAGCCCAGATGATCGAAGGCGCCCAATCAAGGTTCTACGACTGGATATGTCATTGGTGAGAGAAACGTAGTTGAGGCCGTGAATGTCACTGAGCTGTCGCACGTCACCTATTTTTACCAATATTACCGAATTCGGCTTAGTTGCGATTGCCCATCCGGCTTCGAAAACTACGTTCTGCCGAGCTTGACCTGATAGGGAGGCTTCCCGCGGGTCGTCTGTCGCCTCGCTGAACTCTGCTTTCACTCGTCCTTCATCGTCTGGAGTGAGGAGCACGACAACAGCGTCCGCGGCTGCAATGCCCGCCCGTACAATGTCTAATGTCAGAGGGCTTCCTCCGCCGGCTAAATGCGCTGCTGCCTCCCAAGTGATGACGCGAAGGTCGAGAGCTTTTAAGAAGGAGGCGAGGCTGGCATGAACGTCGGCATCGCGACCCCTGACGATGAAGACCGATCGTCGCGCTAAATTGTCAAAGCTTAGGTTCGAATTGCCTGGGGAGGGCGATTGGTACGCCGACGCCCCCTTGGATTGAGGGCCGCCAGGAGCTGAGTCGGTTGAACGAGCACTCGCCGTAGCTGGCTGACGAGTATCTGAGGGAGTAGTTGCTGAAGTCGGTACTCTATCGGCCTTAACTTCTGAACTGCTAGGCTTGGCTTCTTCCGCTAAATCCCGATCCAATGAATCGTAAAAATCTTTCGACGCTACACTCCCTCGACGAAGCGAAGACATTCCGGCGCTGTCACTACCTACATAATTGATTAGGGACATCAAAGTAGAGGGCCCACTTGTTCGCTTGCTGAGTTCCTCAATCAAGTGATTGGTCTTCTTGAGGCGATTTATTGTCAAGTCGTGGCTGAAGGGTTCTACGTCGAAGCGCTGAAATAGACCGTCGATCACGGCGTGACGTTCTTGCTCAAGCAAACGGGCTAGGGAATGGCGAGTGGCTCCGCTAATTTTTGGCATGCGCTTCTCCGAAAAGTCGTTGTGTTGCGACTCTATCGTAGGCTTGAGTACGGCGAAAGGTTCTTGACCAGAAGTCCGCTCGGAGTGCTAGCTTTTAGTCGACCAAGCCCTCTCGGGTGTTCCCCTGCCGGGTGAGTCAACCGATCGAATGTCATGATCAACCTGCTCACTCCAGGCGGACCTCCGCCGCGGACTTGTCGGCGCGCCAGCCGCGCCAGACGGGCTGGCGGAGGGTGCCCCCGGAGGTGCGCTCGCGGTAGCGGACCTCGCCGACGAGGACGGGCTCGACCCAGTGCACGCCGCGGGACTCGGCGGGCGGGACGGACACTGCGGGCTCGTCGGTGGCGTGCTCGGCGAGGCGGTCGACGAGGCCGCGACGCTCGCGGTCGCTGAAGCCGCTGCCCACCCGGCCGGAGTAGACCAGGCCGTCGTCGCCGGGGAGTGCCGTCAGCAGCGAGCCGACCGAGCCGACGAGTCCGCCCTCGCCCTCGCGCCAGCCGACGATCACCACCTCCTGCACGCGGTGATGGGTGAGCTTCACCCAGTCGCCGGAGCGGACGCCCGGCCGGTAGGCCGCGTCCCGGCGCTTGGCGACCACGCCCTCCAGGCCGAGCGCGAGGCTCGTCGATATCGCCTCCTCCAGGTCGCCGTCGAAGACCGACGGCACGTGCACGCGCTCGTTCTCGGTCGCCAGCTGCTCCAGAGCCGCGCGGCGCTCGTCGTAGGGGCGGCCGATCGCCTCCGTGCCGTCGATCGCCAGCAGGTCGAAGAGCATCAGGTGCACCGGAGTCGCGCGCGCCGCCGCTTCGATCTCGCGCGGCTTGGTCAGGCCGCCGCGGGTCTGCAGCCGGCCGAAGTCGGGCCGGCCGCGGTCGTCGATCGCGACGATCTCGCCGTCGAGCACGCAGTCGACCGCCACCGCCTCGGCGATCGGATCCAGCAGATCGGGGAATGCGGCCGTGAGGTCGTTGCCGTTGCGGCTGGTCAGGGTCACCGCTCCGCCCGACACCCGCACCAGGGCGCGGTAGCCGTCCCACTTCATCTCGATCGCGGAGTCCCCGGGGATGTCCGCCGCCCGGCCGGCGGTGGCGAGCATCGGCCGGAACGCGGCGGCCTCCGCGATCGGAGAGCTGGACGGCGTAGTCGCTCCAGACCCCGCCGCCCCGGACCCCGACGCCCCGCCGGACCCCCCGCCCTTCCGCACCCCGACCCCGCGCCCGTGCGCCTTCCCTCCGTGTGACTGTCCCCCGTGCGCCGCGGCCCCCGGCGCCATCAGGTGCAGCAGCCAGTTCTTCTCGTCCCCCTTGCCGCCCTTCGCCCCGGTGTGGAGCAGCGCGTACCGGCGCGGCTCGCCGCCGAGCCCGCCGTCCGGCCGGCCGGTCAGCACCGCGATCACCTCCTCGCCCTCGCGCCACTTCTCCAGCGCGTAGGTGCCCTCGTCCCAGATCCGCACCTCGCCGCCGCCGTACTCGCCCGCGGGGATCGTGCCCTCGAAGGTCGCGTACTCGAGCGGGTGGTCCTCCGTCTGCACAGCCAGCCGGTTCGGATCGCCGTCCAGCGGCGGACCCTTCGGCACGGCCCAGCTGACCAGGACGCCGTCGTGCTCGAGCCGGAAGTCGTAGTGCAGCCGTCGCGCGTGGTGCTCCTGCACGACGAAGGTGTCTCCCGACGTCGCGATCCCCGCCCCCGGCGAGGGCACCGGCTCCGGCGTCTTCGAGGCGTCGCGCATGCTGCGGTAGGCGGCCAGCCGGTCGGCGGAGGCGTCGGTCGCCGCGAAGCCCGCCATCCGCTCCGGCGACGGCTCGAGCCCCGCACCGCGCGCGGCCAGCACCGGGCGCAGCAGGTCGCCGTCGCTCCGCAGCCGCTCGACCACCTCGTCAGGAGCCAGATGCCGCAGATTTGCCGCCCCGATCTCCTCCCACGAGCGCGGCGCCGCGACCCGCGGCAGGAGCCGGCCCCGCAGCGAGTACGGCGCGATGGTCGTCTTCGCGGCGCTGTTCTGGCTCCAGTCGACGAGCACCTTGCCCTCGCGCAGGGTCTTCTTCATGTCGGAGACGACCAGATCGCGGTGGTGGGCCTCGAGCACCTTCGCCAGCTCGTGCGCGACCGAGGAGATCTGATCGCTCGAGGCGGAGGCGTCCAGCGGGCAGTACAGGTGGATGCCCTTGCTGCCGCTGGTCACCGGGAACGGCTCGAGCCCCATCCCCTCCAGCAGGTCGCGCGCGAGGAACGCCACCTCGGCGCACTCCGCCAGCCCCGCCCCCTCGCCGGGGTCGAGGTCGAGCACGAGCCGGTCCGGCGGCCGCCGCTCGCCGTCGGAGCCGACCCGCCATTGCGGCACGTGCAGCTCGAGCGCCGCCTGCTGGGCCAGCCAGGTCAGCCCGGCGACGTCGTCGACGAGCGGGTACTCGACGTCGCGGGACGAGTGCGCGAGCTTCGTCCGGCTGAGCCAGTAGGGCGCGGAGGAGGGCAGGTTCTTCTCGAAGAAGACCTCGCCGGGCTCCTCCGCAGTGCCGACCCCGTCGACCCAGCGCTTGCGCGTCACCGGCCGCCGGGCGAGGTGCGGCAGCATCGCGGAGGCGACGGACGCGTAGTAGGAGAGGACGTCGGCCTTGGTGAACCCCGCCTCCGGATAGACCACCTTGTCGAGGTTGGTCAGCCGCAGGCGCCGCCCACCCACCGACACGAGCTGCTGCGAGGAGGGGGTCATGACTCCATGGTGGCGTCGCCCGTCCGCCGCCGGGGAGGGAGTTGCGCCGACGGGGGAGGATCGCGGCGAGGGCGGCGGTGTGGAGGAGTGTCTCGCGGCCCGCGCACGGCTGCACTGGATAGCCTGACGATCACCCCACTTCCTCGACAAGGAGCCCCCGTGCCCGAGACGATCACCGACATCCCGCTCACCACGATCGACGGATCCGCGTCGACGCTCGCCGACTACGCGCCGGTGAAGCTCATCGTCAACGTCGCCTCCCGCTGCGGCCTCGCCCCGCAGTACGAGAAGCTCGAGGCGCTGCAGAAGCAGTACGGCGACCGCGGCTTCACGGTGCTCGGCTTCCCGAGCAACCAGTTCCTGCAGGAGCTCAGCGACTCCGACAAGATCAAGGAGTACTGCTCGACCACCTGGGGCGTCACCTTCCCGATGTTCGAGAAGGTCAAGGTCAACGGACGCTCGGCGCACCCGCTCTACGCGGAGCTGACCAAGACCGAGGACGAGGCGGGCAAGGCCGGCAAGGTGAAGTGGAACTTCGAGAAGTTCCTGATCACCGCGGACGGCACCGTGCACCGCTTCCGCCCGACGGTCGAGCCCGACGACCCGCGGATCGTCCAGCTGATCGAGGCGTCGCTCTCCGCCTGATCGCGGCGGCTGCGCGGATCCGATCGAACGGCCGCGCGGGATCGACCCCGCGCCGCGGCAGTCCTAGCGGGCGCGCAGTCCCTCGTCGATCCGCGCCTGCACGGGCTCGACGCCCTCGGGGCAGACGATGTCGGACACCTCGAACGGCGTCGCACGGGTGAAGGGGATCATCTCGATCCCGTCGACGTGCCGCAGAAGGACGAGCGCACTGTCGCCGTCACGGAGCGTGCGGCGCACCTGCCGCAGGAAGATGCCGGCCATCTCGAGCTCGACCGTGAAGATCCGGCCGCTCACGTCGATCCGGCAGCCGAGCACGGGCTGGGAGGCGGTGGAGGCGGAATCGGGCGCGTGGCGGACGGCGATCGGCTCGTCCTTGCGCAGGGAGCCTCCCGTCCCGGTCAGGGTGGGTGCTGCGACTGCTCGCGCGGTATCGGTCATCGTCGTCTCCGTCCGTGGTCGCGACCGACGGAGAACCGCCCGGTCACTGTCCTCAGACGCTACGACGCGACCCTGGGACGGGGGGTGGGGTTGACGGATGCACCGCGGAAGGGCACGGCGGCCGGGGGCTCAGCCCTGCCGCGACTCCTCGGGCTCCGGGAGGACGGACAGCTCGCCGTGCATGCTCGCGACGCTCAGCATCTGCTCGATCCACGCGCGGTTGAGCTTGGGCTGGTGCGTCTCGGCGAAGCGGAAGTGCAGCGGCACCGACGGGTGCAGCCAGACCGAGCTGCGGCCGTGGCCGGTGGAGGCGTCCTCGGTCCAGGAGAGCGAGAAGGCCTCGTTGCGCCGCAGCTTCGACAGCACGGCGACCTTGAGGTGGGCGAGCACCCGCTCCTCGAACTCGATCTCGAGATTCTGCGGTCCATAGGTCAGCGTGGCCACGGGCGCCCTTCGTCAGTGCGAGCCGCCCACGGCGGACAGCTCCTCGGGGACGGTAACCGGTGGAGCCCCTCCACGCGGAATCGACGGACAGACACGCCGATGCCCCATTGACAGCCCGGGCCGCGCCCCCTAGTCGAGGGTCGCTTCATCCGCATGCTGGTCGAGTAGCCCCGCAGGGGGTGCCGCCCTCTCGCCGAGGGCCTCTGCGAACCCCATGCTGGTCGAGTAGCCCCGCAGGGGGTGCCGCTTTCTCGCCGAGGGCCTCTGCGAACCCCATGCTGGTCGAGTAGCCCCGCAGGGGCGTATCGAGACCCACCGTCCCCAGCAGGGTGGGTCTGCAGACTCGTCCTCTCGACGCGGGTGGATCTCGATACGCCCTCCGCGAGGGCTACTCGATCAGCATGGAGCGTCCGCCCTGACGAGGTGACCTTCTCGCGTCCCGGACGCACTCCGCTCGGACGTTCGGCTCGCGCTTCCGCCCTGGGCTCGCGATCTCGGCGCATTCCAGCGTGCCGGAGGCGTTTCCGCGTGCCGGAGCTCGCGCGCACGGGGACGTTCGGCTCGCGATTCCACCCCGGGCTCGCGGAATCGGCGCATTCCGACGTGCCGGAGGCGACCCCGCGTGCCGGAGGACGTCCCCCGCAGCGAGGACCGCGCCCGGCCGCCGTCCGGCGCGACCGGGTAGCATCGCAGGGCCTGTTCCGGCGGACGAAAGCGACGAGGCCATGAAAACGCGAGTCATCTTCTACCTCATCGGAGGCGTCCTCCTCCTCGGCGCCGGCATCAGCTCGCTCGGCGACGGGGTCTCCGTGCCGGACATCATCACCGTCCTCTGCGGCGTGCTGATCCTCGCCCTCGCCGGCTGGCAGTACCGCCGCTCGCACGGCCCCGATGAGCGCACGCCGGGCGACGACGTCGAGCGCCCCCACCGCTAGCCCGCGCGCACCCCGACTCCCGCCGTCGGCCGCCCGGCCCGCGAGCCGCTATCCGCGCGCCAGCAGCAGCCGGTACGGCGCCGCCCGCTCCACGCGCCAGCCCTCGGGCGCCAGCACGCGCAGCTCCGGCGCCGTGTAGCTCCGCCGCACCGACAGCGACCCGTCGTAGTGCAGGAACGACCCCGCGGCGATCGGCCGGGTCGCCGCCGCGTACGCGGTGTACGCCAGCCGCGAGCGCTCGATGTCGTTGTGCAGGGCGCGCGGAGCGAGCCGCTCGCTGTCCTCGAGCAGCGCGCTCAGAGCCTCCGCCGGCAGGTGGTGCAGCAGGTGGTTCGACGTCACGATGTCGTACTGAGCACCCTCAGCCACCAGGTCGGCGCTGCTCGCCCGCCGGAACTCGAGCCCGGCCGGCGCCGGCGTCGACGTCGCGAAGGCGAACGCCCGCTCGTCCGGATCGATCGCGGTGATCGCGAGCCGCAGTCCGTCCGCGTGCGCCCAGTCGGCGAGCGAGCGCGCGATGTCGCCGCCGCCCGAGCCGATGTCGAGCAGTCGCAGGGGCTCCTCGCTCCGGAACAGCGGGCGCAGCCGGGTCCGGTAGAGCCGCCGCCAGCCGGAGACGAGCCGGTTCACCGTGCCGAACCGCGCATAGGTCGCGTCGAGCAGGGCGCGGTCGCAGGACGGATCGTCCATCAGCTCCTGCGCGTCCGTCTCCCGGTGCCGGAGGTCGGGGACGAGCGGCGCGTGGGCGCTCACGCCCCGCCGCGCTTGGTCAGCAGCGCCATCTCGACGGTCAGCCCGGGTCCGAACGCCATCGCGCCGATCCGCTCGCCGTCGGCTGCCTCGCCGTGCAGCAGGCGGCGCAGGATGAACAGCACGGTCGCGCTCGACATGTTCCCGACCGTCCGCAGCACCTCGCGCGAGGGCCGCATCTGCTCGTCCGAGAGGCCGATCGCCGACTGCACGCGGTCGAGGATGCTCCGGCCGCCCGGGTGCACGGCCCAGCGCTGCACGTCCGCGGCGCCGACCCCGCCGAGGCCGAGCATCGGCTCGAGCGCGGCGGTGATGTTCGTGCCGATGATGGACGGCACGTAGGTGCTCAGCCGCATGGTGAAGCCGTGGTCGCCGATCGTCCAGGCCATTTCGTCCTCGCCCTCGGGGGTGAGGGTCGTGTCGAGCTCGTCGATGTCGAGCACCGCGGTGCCCGGCTCGGGTGCGCGGGCCGTGACGACCGCGGCGGCGGCCCCGTCGGCGAAGACGGAGGTGGCGACGATCTGCTCCGCGTCGCTGGAGCTGGTCAGGTGGATGCTGCAGAGCTCCGCCGCGACGACCAGCACGACGGCCGACGGGTCCGCCTCGCAGAACGCGCGGGCGGCGCGGAGCCCGGGGAAGGCGCCGTAGCAGCCCATGAAGCCGAGGTGGAAGCGCTGCGTCGAGACGCGCAGCCCGAGCGCGCGGACCAGCTGGTAGTCGGGACCGGGCGCGTAGAAGCCGGTGCAGGAGACGGTGACCACGTGGGTGACCTCGTCCGGCGCGAAGCCGGCCGCCTCGAGCGCGCGCCGGGCCGCCTGCGCGAACAGCTCCGGAGCGCGGGCCGTGTAGACGGCGTTGCGCGCGGCCGTGCCCGGGTCGAGCAGAAGACCGGAGCGGGCGTCGTAGAAGGTGCTCTCGCCGTCGCGCTCCTCGCCGTCCAGCTCGTCGACGACCGTGTGCCGGGTGTCGATCCCCGAGGCGTTGAAGGCCGCGCCGATCAGCCGCGAGCCGAGGCGGGTGACGGCGGGCTGCGCGGCGAAGAGGTCGCGGAGCTCCGGCTGGTGCAGGACCGTGGGCGGGACGGCCGTCTCGATGCTGCGGATGTGGACGCTCACCCGCGGGAACCTACCGCACGTTCCTGCGGGTGAGCGGCGCTCCGGAGGCTCCGCGTGGCGGTGCTCAGAGGATCGGCTTCCCGCCGGTGACGGCGATCGTCGAGCCGCTCATGTAGCTGGCGTCGTCCGAGGCGAGCAGCACGTAGGCGTGCGCGACCTCGGCGGGCTGGCCGGGGCGGCCGAGCGGGACCTGCTCGCCGAACGAGGCGACGGCCTCCGGCGGCATGGTCGCCGGGATCAGCGGGGTCCAGATCGGGCCGGGGGCGACCGCGTTCGCGCGGATCCCCTTCTCGCCGAGGGCCTGCGCGAGCGAGGCGGTCATGCTGAGCATCGCGGCCTTCGTCGCCGCGTAGGGCAGCAGCTGGTACGACGGCTGGTCGGACTGCACCGAGCTCGTCGCGATGATCGAGGCGCCGCTCTTCAGGTGCGGCAGCGCGGACTTCACGAGGTGGAAGTAGGCGCTGATGTTGGTCGCGATGGTGCGGTCCCACTCCTCGTCGGGGATGTCGGTGACCTCCTCGCGGCTCATCTGGAACGCCGCGTTGCTGACGAGCACCTCGAGGTGGCCGAGCTTCTCGACGGTCTCGGCGACGACGGAGCGGCAGTGCGCCGGGTCCTGCAGGTCGCCGGGGAGGAGCAGCGCCTCGCGGCCGGCCTCGCGCACCCACTTCGCGGTGTCCTCGGCGTCCTCGTGCTCGTTCAGGTACGAGATCGCGACGTCGGCGCCCTCGCGGGCGAACGCGATCGCGACGGCCTTGCCGATGCCGCTGTCGGCACCGGTGACCAGGGCGACCTTGCCGCTCAGGCGGCCGGAGCCGCGGTAGCTGGTCTCGCCGTGGTCGGCCTTCGGCGTCAGCTCGGCCTCGGTGCCAGGCGGGGTCTGCTCGGGGGATTCCGGAGTCATGGTGCTCCCTCTCGTCGTGGGTCGGTCCTCCCATGCAAGCCGCTCGCGCCCCGCCGCGCCACGGGGTTGACGCCTTCTTCCGCTCTGATGAGCAGCCCCCCCTGCATGCTGGTCGAGTAGCCCCGCAGGGGCGTATCGAGACCCACCGTCACCAGCAGTCGGGCTCTGCAGACCCCACCTGCCGACCACGGTGGATCTCGATACGCCCGCTTCGCGGGCTACTCGATCAGCAGGAGGCGACGACCCCGCCGGCACCCGAGCCGCCCGTCGATCCGCGCCGTCAAGCCCGAGACACCGGGAGCCGCCGGGGAGTTGACTGAGCCGACGCTCCGCACCGGGGCGCACGAGGAGGCCGACATGAGCACGCCCACCGATCGGGGCCCCGGCTCCGACAGCACCGGTCCCGACCGCAGCGACCGCTTCCGCAGCGAGCCGAGCGGCGCCGACCACGACGCGACCACCCGCTTCGACACGACGAGCACCGCCTCGACCGCCACAGGCGCCACCGCGACCACCGCCCCCGACGACCAGCCCGCTGCGCACCGCGCCCCCGTCGACCCCGACTCCGCGGAGGCCGCGAAGGCCCGCACCGCCGCCCGCAAGGACATCCACCAGCGCGAGAAGGACCGCTTCGGCGGCCTCAAGATCGGCTGCGCCTTCTTCGGCTGGCTCGCCGCGACCGGCCTCGCGGTCATCCTCACCGCCCTGGTCACCGCGATCGGCGCGGCCGTCGTCGGCACGCAGGACGTCACGGCCGACCTGGCCGCGGACCCCGCCGCCTTCGGCTGGGTCGGCGCGATCGCGCTGCTCGTCATCCTGCTGGTCGCCTACTACTCGGGCGGTTACGTCGCCGGCCGGATGGCCCGCTTCAGCGGCGCCAAGCAGGGCGTCGCGGTCTGGGCCTGGGCCGTCGTCGTCGCGATCGTCGTCGGCATCGTCTCCGCGCTCACCGGAGGCAGCCAGATCCTCTCCGCCGTCAGCGGCTTCCCGCAGATCCCGCTCGACGCGGGCGACGCCACCGTCACCGCGATCGTGACCGTCCTCGCCGCCCTGGTCGTCTCCCTGGTCGGCGCCGTCCTCGGCGGCCTCGCCGGCATGCGCTTCCACCGCCGCGTCGACCGCGAGGGCCTCTCGGGCCTGGCCGTCTGACCCCCCTCCCGCGAGATGCCACTTGTGAGCCCCCGTCTCGGCGTGTCGCCCTCGTAAGTGGCATCTCGCGGGCTGCGGCCGCACGGGCACCCCGGGCCCTCCCCGCGAGATGCCACTTGGGTACGGCTCACTCGGCGTGTCGCGTACCGAAGTGGCATCTCGCGGACTGCCGCCGGGGCTCGCACCCCCGGCTCGCCCCGCGAGATGCCACTTATGAGCCCCCGTCTCGGCGTGTCGCCGTCATAAGTGGCATCTCGCGAACTGCGGGCTGCACGCGCACCGCGGGAGGGGGCGTACGCCTACGCTCGTGCGGGTGGAGAACGCGCGTGGAGGCAGGCTGAGCATCGAGCTGGCGGAGTGGGCGGCGCCCGCGGCGCTCGCCGGGCTCCGGGACGAGTACCTCGCCTTCCTCGCGGAGCACGGCGACGCGGCGCTCGAGCGGGACGGCGGCCCCGAGCACGTCACCGCGAGCTGCTTCGTGCTCTCGCCCGGCCTCGACCGCGTCCTGCTCTGCTACCACCGCAAGGGCCGCTTCTGGGTGCAGCTCGGCGGGCACGTCGAGCCGGCCGACGCCTCCGTCCCCGCCGCCGCGGAGCGCGAGGTCCGCGAGGAGAGCGGCCTGCCAGCCCTCACCCTGCTCGGCGACGTCCCGCTCGACCTCGACCGGCACGGTCTCGGCGGCGGCTTCGGCCGCTGCAGCACTCACTGGGACATCGGCTACGGCGCGATCGCCGACCCCGCGCAGCCCTTCGCCGTCAGCGACGAGAGCGACGCCCTGGCCTGGTGGCCGGTCGACGCCCTGCCCGAGGACGTCCCGCCCGGCTTCCCGGAGCGCCTCGCCGGCGCGCTGGCGGCGGCCCGCAAGCTCTGAGGATCCGGAGCCGCGACGAACGCCCGCCATGCGGCACGATGAACGCATGCCCGACCCCGCGCGCCCCGTCGTCGTCCTCGCCGGAGCGAGCGGCTTCCTCGGCACCGACCTCGCCCGCCGCTTCGAGGCCGACGGCTGGACCGTCCGCCGGATCGGCCGCTCCGGCCCCGACGCCCGCTGGGGCGACACCGCCGCGATCACGCGGGCCATCGACGGCGCCCGCCTCCTCGTCAACCTGGCCGGCAAGAGCGTCGACTGCCGCTACACCGCCGCCAACCGCGCCGAGATCCTGCGCTCCCGGATCGACACGACGACGGAGCTGCACGGCGCCGCCGCGGCCGCCGCGACCCCGCCGCCGGTCTGGATGAACGCGAGCACGGCCACCATCTACCGCCACGAGGAGGAGCGCGCCAACACCGAGCGGGACGGCGTGCTCGGCGAGGGCTTCTCCGTCGACGTCGCACGCGCCTGGGAGAAGGCGTTCTTCGCCGGCGAGACCCCCGGCGTCCGCCGCCTCGCCCTGCGGATGACGATCGTGCTCGGCGACGGCCCGGCTACCGGCATCCTGCTGAAGCTCGCCCGGCTCGGCCTCGGCGGCCCGCAGTTCGACGGCCGCTGGCCGGCCACCCGCGCCCGGCGCGCGGCCGGCGTGCACCACGAGTACCGCCCCACCCACGGACGCCAGCACTTCAGCTGGATCCACGTCGAGGACGTCTACCGCTCGATCCGGTTCTTGGAGGAGCAGGGCCCGGAGGAGCAGCCCCTCGACGGCCCCGTGAACCTCGCCGCGCCCAACCCGAGCGACAACACCGAGCTCTCCCGCCTCCTGCGCGCCGCGGTCGGCCGGCGGATCGGCCTGCCCGCTCCGCGCTTCGTCCTCGAGCCGGCGACCTTCGCCCTGCGCACCGAGTCCGAGCTGCTGCTCAAGAGCCGCTGGGTCGTCCCCGGCCGCCTCGAGGAGGCCGGCTTCACCTTCGCCCACCCCGACCTCGGCGAGGCCCTCCGCGACATCGTCGCGACCGCGCGCTGACCCCGGGCCGGGATCGCCCGCCCTCCCGACACCGCCCTCCCGACACCGCCCTCCCGACACCGGCGCCCCGCCCCCGCCGCGCCCCTCCCCGATCCCGCGGGTACTCATCGCACGCGCTCGAATGCTAACGTCACCATGCCCTGAACGGCGCGGATCACCGTGTCGCGGTACGAGGCGGCCCTGCGCTCCGTGAACGGTCACGGATCGTCGCGGCGCCGCCGACTCCGCCGGGCACCGCCGACGAAGGAAGCAGCGCACCGTGGGATCCAGCGACAGCACGGCCCGGCATACCGCGGCCGGCAGCGTCGAGGTCCGTGCCCGGCGCCTCGACGGGACGTCCGTCGGATTCCGCGCCGTGCTGGTCGCGACCGGCGACGGCCGCCTCGTCGTCGCGGACAGCACTCCCGTCCCGACGGGCTGGCGGTTCACCGGCGCCGCGGACGAGCTGCTCGAGGTCCGCCTGCCCGCCCGCCCCGGGCTGCGCGACGTGAGCGTCGTCTACACGACGACCCTCGACACCCTCGACCACGTCGTCGTCCCGGACACGGGCCGCTGGCACATGAACAGCAGCCACCCCGTCTCCGCGTGGCGCTTCAGCGGCGACCTGCAGGTCCGCGCGAACTCGCTGAAGACGCCGGTCTACGTCTTCGAGCGGCTCGGCGGCGGCGTCCACGGCGTGGGCGTGATCGCCGCGCCCACGGAGATGGACATCACCCTGCACGAGCCCGCCTCGAACCGGGCGCTGAACGTGCACTTCCGCCGGCTCCGGGTGGAGTTCACGCTGCTCCACCTCGCCGACACCGCGGAGGCCGGTGCCGACGGCGAGGCCGTGCACCGGTTCTGGATCGCCGTCCTCCCCGCGTCGCAGCACGCCGACTGGCGCTCGGTGCTGCGGCGGTTCTCCGCCTGCGAGCGGCTGGCCCTGGACGTGCGCTACTCCACCCGCCCCGAGGCGCTCGAGCCCTACTGGTGCACCGGGGTCGACTGGAGCTCCGAGCACGTCACGCAGGAGCTCGTCCTGCGGAACGCCCGCCTCGCCGCGGAGCTGGGGATCCCGAACATCGTCATCGACGACGGCTGGTTCGGCCGCGGACGGGACTCGAGCGACGACGTGCCGATGGACATCGGCGACTGGACCCCCGATCCGGTCAAGTACCCGGACCTGCCGTGGCTGATCGAGTCGATCCACGCGCTCGGCAGCCGGGTGATCATCTGGTGCGCCCCGCACGCCGTCGGTCCCGCCTCCGCGGCCTTCGGGCGGGTCGGCGACCTCCTCGTCCAGGACGCGCACGGCGCCCCGATCCTGAACCCGGCGATGTTCTCCTCGCTGTGCTTCCGCAGCGAGCGCGCCCGGCGGGTCATGGTCGACGTCGTGCGGGACCTCTTCCGGCGCCACCCCTTCGACGGCGTCACGTACGACCTCTTCGACGGGCTGCCGTCCGAGGAGTGCGAGTCCCCCGAGCACGCGCACGACCTCGGCTCGACGATCGTCGGACTGCACCGCGTCCTCGCCGAGTGCGCGGCGATCACCGAGGCGCAGCCGCGGCCGGTCGTCGTCGAGATGAAGCAGGACCACGCCACCGCCGCCATCGCCGGGCTCGGCTCGGTCGTGCGCGGCGGCGACTCCCCGTACGCGTCGCGGACCAACCTCGTGCGGATGGACCACCTCCAGGCCCGGGGGATGCCGGGGCTGAACGACTACCAGACCTTCCCCCGCTCGGCGTCGCCCGCCGAGGTGTGCGTCATCGCCCTGCGGATGGTCGCCGGGGGAGTCCCCGCCTGGGGACGCGACCTCACCGCGCTCGATCCGGGCCAGCGCGTCTGCCTCCTCCGCGTGCACCGCTGGTACCGCGCGCTCCTGCACCACGGCGCCGGCGCCCACCGCGAGAGCGACCGGGACGGCGTGCTCCTGCTCCGCACGGACGTCGGCGTCGTCCTGATCTGCACCGAGCCGAGCCGCGTCGTCACCGTGCCGGCCGACTGCTGCCAGATCGTGAACGCGACCCTCTCGACCGAGCTGGTCCTGCGCTCGGAGCAGAAGCGGACCGTCCTCGGCACGCGCTCGATCCTCGCCGAGGTCTGCGTCCCCAGGCTGCGCTCCCTCCCGAGCGGCGTCCACCGCCTGGACCTCGGCACCGGGACCGTGCTCACTCTCGCCGTCGAGCTCCGGCCGCACCCCAGCGACGCCGACGGAGACGCCCGATGACCGACCGGACGGACCCCGCCGCGATGACGACCGCGCGCGAGAGCGTCCGGCGGATCCTGCGCGCGAACCCGGACTACCGCCGCGTCTTCCTCGCCCAGATCGTCAGCCAGGGCGGCGACTGGTTCACGATGATCCCGCTGATCGTCCTGCTCCAGCGCCTCACCGGCGACGGCGCCCTCGGCGCGCTGCTGCTCGCGGCCGAGACCGCGGTCATCGCCGTGCTCTCGCTCTGGGCCGGCGGGCTCGTCGACCGCACGTCGCGCCGCACGGTGCTGGTCGTCGCGCAGGCGGGGTCGGCGCTCGCCGTGCTGCCGCTGTTCCTGCTGCAGTCGGCGGGGACGGTGTGGCTCGCGGTGCTCACCTTCGCGCTGCTCGCGGCGGGCAAGGCGTTCTTCACCCCGGCCGTGAACGCGATCGTCCCGCAGATCGTGCCGCGGGAGAGCCTGCTCGTCCCGAGCACCGGGCTGAACTCGGTCTGGGGAGTGATGCTCGCGCTCGGCGCCTCCCTGGGCGGCATCGCCTCCGCGCTCGTCTCGCCGCACTTCTGCTTCGCGATCACTGCCGGCGCCTACGGGTTCTCCGCGCTGCTGCTGCTCGGCCTGCCCGCGGCGCGCGGCACCGAGCGCGGGGCGGGGCAGGGGGCGGGGCGCGAGGCCGGCCGCCGCGGAGGCCTCGCCCGGTTCGCCCGCGACGTCCGCGAGGTCGCCGCCTTCTGCCGCTCCGACCGGCGGATCCCGGCCCTCCTGCTGGCGAAGCCCGGCAGCCACCTCGGCAACGGCGCCATCGCGCTCTTCCCGGCGCTCGCTCTGACGATGGCGGCGGACCCCGCCGTCGCCGCGAGTCTCCTCTTCGCCGCGCGCGGCGTCGGCGCCGTGATCGGGCCCCGCGTCGCGCGGTCCGTGGCGGAGCGTTCGCCCGACCTCCGCGGCGGAATCGTCGCCGCCGTGCTCCTCTTCGGCCTCGGCTACGCCCTGGTGTCGATCAGCACCTCGGTCGTCCTCGCGATCGCCCTCGTCCTGCTGGCCCACATCGGCGGCAGCATGAACGCGAGTCTCAGCGGCTACGGCCTGCAGTCGATCACCGCGAACGACCTGCGCGGCCGCGTCTTCGCCGTCGACACCATGATCGCCATGCTCGCGATCGCCCTCAGCCAGGCCCTGGTCTCGCTCGGGATCCTGCTCCTCGAGCCGCGCACCGTCATGGCCCTGTGCAGCGCCGTCGTCCTCGGCTGCGCGGCGCTCTGGTGGTCCGCGACCCGCCGCACGCCCCTGCGCACCGCCTGACCCCCCCCGTCCGCCGGATCCGCTCTCCAGAGATCGTCGTCCTCGAGCTCCCGCTACGACGACTCTTGAGGAGTCGCCCGCTCAGCAGGCCCGGAGCCGGCCGACCGCGGCCGAGAGCGTAGGAGTGCCGCCGAGGATCGTCACGTAGTCGAGGTCCTGTCTCGCGATCGCCGTCTTCGTCGCGCCCGGGAGGCAGGTCGGCTCGCTGAGGTACAGCGGCGCTCCCCGCTCCGCCGCCGCGGGCCCCGCGGCCAGAGCGTCGGCGAAGCTCGTCGCCGAGGCGACGAAGGCCTCGTCGACCAGCTCCGACGGCGGATAGAGGGCGTTGAGGAGGCGACTGGTGTCGTGCCGGTCCGTCCCCGCCACCCGGTGGACGGACTCGACGAGGGTCGACGCGCGCAGGGCCGACTCGATGCCGGAGCTGATCGACGGGGTTCCGCCGAGCAGCTGGCCCGACTCCGCCGAGAGCCGGCGGATCGCGTTCCGCGTCGCGTTGTCCAGATCGATCCGGGCACCGTCGACGAGGAGGACGGGCTCGAGCCGACGCCCGGCGATCGGCGCGGCCGAGAGGGCGTCGGGGAAGTCCGTGCCGGTGGCGAGGAAGACCGTCGAGTAGTCGGAGCCGCGGAACGCGTCGGCGACGATCCGCCGCGACGTCTCGTAGCGGTCCCGGCCCGCGATCCGCACGACCGGAGCGTCGGTCAGGTCGTCCAGGCTCCGCAGGACGGCGTCGCTGACCGAGAGGGCGCTGCCGACCACCACGATCCGGCTCGGCCGCAGGTCCTCGACCTGGCGGGCGACGGTCTCGGGGAGCACCAGCGGGTCGGTCAGGAGGAGGCTGCCACGCTGGAGCGACGCGGCGGGCCCGGCGGACAGGGCGTCGGGCCAGTTCGCCCCGCTCGCGATGTACATCGGCGAGTTCTGGGACACGTATCCGGCGCGTGAGACCAGTGTCGCGGTCTCGTAGCGGTCCGATCCCGCCACGCGCTCGACGTCCGAGCCGTAGGCGGTCGGGGTGAAGTCGATGCCGGTGAGGCCTTCTGGTTCGAGGGATTGGTAGACGTACTTGTCGAGGCGCGCCGTCTCCTGGAAGTACTCGTCGTCGTAGTCGGGGACGTCCGCCTCGGCGAGCCGGAAGACGTAGACGCCGGTGGGCAGGCGGTCCGCGCCGCTGAACGAGTAGCGGTCCTCCGCGCCCGGCGTGCCGCTGGTGGCCAGGGAGGCGAGCTTGACGAGATCCCCCGCGTTGCTGGAGTACCAGGCCTCGACGATGAAGTCCGTCGTCGTGACTCCGGGGGCGGCGGCGGGCGTCACCGTTCCGGTGACGGTTCCTGCGGCGGCCAGCTGGATGTCGACGGAGTCGTTCGATCCGGTGAACCGCTGGGCCTCCCGCTCGAACGGACTGCCGTAGACGCCGCCGAAGGGGTTGTAGGCGTACCAGGTCGGGTACCAGGCGTCGTCGTCGATCACCTCGGCGCGCACGGCGTAGCTCCCACCCGCGGGGAGGGTCAGCGAGTAGGTCTCATCCGTGACGATCTCCTCGACCACGGCTCCGGCCTCGTCCACTGCCCGGACCCGGTACGCCTCGCCGGTCGGATCCGGGGTGGCGGCGTCGACGCTGCCGGGGCGGAGGAGACCCGACACCTCGATCGTCCCGGCCGCAGAGGCCTGCGCCGGTGACCCCGCCGCGACGGCTCCCGCGAGCAGCGACAGGACCGCCCCCGCGGTGGCGAGGAGGCGGACGCGGGACCGGGAGCGGGCTGCAGGGGACAACGGTGGCCTTCCGGAGCGACGGAGGCGGCTCGGTCGGGGCGACGGGCTGCCGGATGCGCCACACGCTAGCGACGACCGCCGACGCGAGCGGCGCAGCGAGACACGTCGTCCCACTCCGGCGACCGGGGCGAGGCGCCGGCGGGAGCCTCCGTGCTAGCGCCCGGCGACGCGCAGCGCGATGTCGCGGCGGTACTGGCCGCCGTCGAGGGTGATCAGGTCGAGGGCGCGGTACGCCCGCTCGCGGGCCTCGGCGAAGTCGGCGCCGCGGGCGACCACGTTGAGAACCCGGCCGCCGGTGGCGACGAAGCGGCCGTCGACCAGCTGGGTCGCGGCGTGCGCGATCGTCACGCCGGGGACCTCGGCCGCCGCCTCCAGGCCGCCGAGCGCGCGACCGGTTGCGGCGTTCTCGGGGTAGCCCTCGCTGGCGAGCACGACCGTCACGGCGACGTCCTCCGAGAAGGCCGGCCACGGGACGGAGGCGAGCGCGCCGGTCGCCGCGGCGAAGAGCAGCGCCGAGAGCGGGGAGACCAGGCGCGGCAGCACGACCTGCGTCTCCGGGTCGCCGAAGCGCGCGTTGAACTCGATCACGCGGATGCCGGCGTCGGTGACGATGAGGCCGCAGTAGAGGAGCCCGACGAACGGAGTGCGCTCGCGCTCGAGCTGGCGGATGGTCGGGATGGCGACGGTGTCGATGACCTCGTCGACGAAGGCGCGCTCGCTCTCCCAGCGGTCCGCGAGCCAGGGGAGCGGGGAGTAGGCGCCCATGCCGCCGGTGTTCGGCCCCTCGTCGCCGTCGGCGAGGCGCTTGTAGTCCTGGGCGGGCGAGAGCGGGACGACGTCGTGGCCGTCGGAGAGGAGGAAGAGCGAGACCTCCTGGCCGGCCAGGAACTCCTCGATCAGCACGTCGCCCGACTGCAGCCAGAACTCGGCGTGCGCGACGGCGGCGGTGCGCGACTCGGTCACCAGCACACCCTTGCCGGCGGCGAGGCCGTCGGCCTTCACGACGTAGGGGGCGCCGAACTCGTCGATGACGCGCGTCGCGTCGACGAGCGTCGAGACGCGGGTCGCCCGGCCGGTGGGGACGCGCGCCATGTCCATCACGCGCTTGGCGAAGGTCTTCGAGCCCTCGAGGGCGGCGGCCGCGCGGTCGGGGCCGAAGGTGGGGATGCGGCGGCGGCGCAGGGCGTCGGCGACTCCCGCGACGAGGGGCGCCTCCGGGCCGATGACGACGAGCTCGATGCCCTGCTCGACCGCGAAGTCGCTGACCAGGCGCGGGCTGTTGGTGTCGAAGTGGATGACCTCCACGTCGCGCGCGATCCCCGCGTTGCCGGGGGCGGCGATGATCTCGTGCGCCTCCTCCTCCGCGAGCAGAGCGGTGATGATGGCGTGCTCACGGGCACCCGAGCCGAGGACGAGGATCTTCACCCTGACAGGATAGGCCCGCCCCGGAGCGCCCCCGCCCGGGTGCGCGCCCCGTCGCCGCGCGCCCCTGCCGGCGCCCGCCCCCACCTCCGCGAGATGCCGGTTGTGCACGCCTTCTGCGGCGTGTCGCGTGCACAAGTGGCATCTCGCGGGGCCGCCGGGCACCGGGGGGCACCGGGCGGCACGGCAGACTGGAAGCATGGCCAAGGGGAAGATCGACGAGGCGACCGGGCAGGACGCCGTGCGGGCGGCGCTCGCCGGCGGGGCCGACCGCAACACGACGGCGACCGCCGTGCGCTTCCTCCTGCAGATCATCGAGACGAACGTCCCGGGCCGCAGCGTCGAGGTCCGCGTGCCGCCGTTCGGTGCCGCCCAGTGCGTCGAGGGCCCGGGCCACACCCGCGGCACTCCGCCCAACGTGATCGAGATGGACGCCGCCACCTGGCTGCCCCTCGCGACCGGCTCCCTGCCCTGGAGCGAGGGCCTCGCGAGCGGCCGGATCCACGCCTCGGGCGTCCGCGCCGACCTCTCGCCGTTCCTCCCGCTGCTCCACGTCCGCCGGCCGTCGGCGAATTAACATCTCGTAAACGCACCGCCGCCGCCCCGGTCGACGTTTGACGAGCAGGCTCGCGTCGGGTTGTCTGGGAAAGTTCCCCCACTGCGGCAGGAGTTCTCTCCGAATCGCCGCTCGATGCTTGGAGACCTCCCACAGATGCGAAGCACTACCTCCGGCCGTCGCGGCCTGACCAGACTCCTCTCCGTCACCGCCGTCAGCGCGGTCGCCGGAGCGGCCCTCCTCGGAGCGGCCCCCGCGAGTGCCGCAGAGGGCGATGTCGCGATCGACATCCTCTCGATCAACGACTTCCACGGCCGGATCGAGGCCGACGGCACGACCGCCGGCGCCGCTGTCCTCGCCGGCGCGGTCGACTCCTACCGCGCCGCCAACCCGAACACGCTGTTCGTCTCGGCCGGCGACAACATCGGCGCCTCCACCTTCACCTCGAAGGTGCAGGACGACCAGCCGACCCTCGACGTGCTCAACGAGATGGGCCTGGACGTCAGCACCCTCGGCAACCACGAGTTCGACAAGGGCCGCTCCGACATCGACGGCCGCGTGACCGACGAGTCCGACTTCCCGTACGTCAACGCGAACCTCTTCGACACGACGACCGGCGAGCGCGCCTACGACCCGTACTTCATCGCGGATCAGGGCGGTGTCTCGGTCGCCTTCATCGGCGCGATCACCGAGGACCTGGGCACGCTGGTCAGCCCCGGCGGCATCTCGACCCTCTCGATCGAGCCGATCGTCGAGAACGTCAACGAGGTCGCGACCGAGCTCCAGGACGGCGACGCCGCGAACGGCGAGGCGGACGTCATCGTCCTCCTGCTGCACGAGGGCGCCGACGCCGACGCCGCCGAGGCGAACGCCCCCGCGGACGACCCCAAGTTCGGCGCGATCGTGAACGCCGTCGCCCCGAACGTCGACGCCATCGTCTCCGGTCACAGCCACCAGGAGTACAACGCGACGATCGACGCCGGCCGCACCTTCCCGACCGTCGTCTCGCAGACCGGCAGCTACGCCGAGAACCTGGGCCACATGGCCCTCACCGTCGACCCGGCGACCAAGCAGCTCACCTCGCTCACCAGCGAGGTCCTGCCGCTGACGGTCGTCGCCGACGACCCCGAGTCCGACGACCCGGCCGACACCATCGACGTCGGCGCCTACCCGGCCGACCCCGAGGTCGCCGCCATCGTCGAGGCGGCCTCCGCGGTCGCCGTCGAGGAGGGCAGCGTCCAGGTCGGCACCATCACCGACGACATCTCGCGCGCCTACCGCGAGGACGGCATCACCACGAACCGCGGCTCCGAGTCGACGCTGGGCAACCTCGTCGCCGACGCGCAGCTCTGGGCCACCCGTGAGCTCGGCACCCAGATCGCCTTCACCAACGCCGGCGGCCTGCGCGACGACCTCGACTTCGCCGCCAGCGCCGAGACCCCGGGCGACGCCGACGGCGTCGTCACCTACGCGGAGGCCTCCGACGCGCAGCCGTTCGCGAACACCCTCGTGACGCTCCAGCTCACCGGAGCGCAGATCGAGGACCTGCTCGAGGAGCAGTGGGTCGGCAGCTCGAGCCACCCGCAGCTCAAGCTCGCGACCTCGGCGGCGCTGACCTACGTCTTCGACCCGGCCGCCCCGGAGGGCTCGCGCATCTCGGAGGTCTTCTTCGAGAACGCTCCGATCGACCCGGCCGCGACCTTCACGATCGTGACGAACAGCTTCCTCTCCACCGGTGGCGACGGCTTCAGCACCTTCACCGAGGGCACCGGCACGGCCGACTCCGGCCGCATCGACCTCGACGCGTTCGTGTCCTACATCCAGGACCTCGGAACGGTCAGCCCCGACCCGGTCCAGCGCTCGATCGGCCTCACCGCCAACCTGCCCGAGTCCGGCGAGTACGCGGTCGGCGACACGATGACCGTCGACCTCTCCTCGCTGCTGTTCAGCACCGGAGCGCCCACCGACACGGTCGTGACCGTCTCGGTCGACGACGCGGTCGTCACCACCGCCGAGATCGACCCGACGCGGGCCGTGACCGACGACTCGACGGGTCGCGCCTCCGTCGCCGTGCCGATCGGCGAGAGCCTCGCCGGCGGCACCCACACCGCGAGCTTCGCCCTCGGCGACGCCACCGGCACGACGATCAGCCTCGACTTCGCCGTCGCGGCCGTCGCCACCACGCCCACCCCGTCTCCGGAGCCCACCGAGACCGTCATCCCGACGACCCCGGCCACGACGGCTCCCGCCGTTCCCGGCGCCTCGGGCGGCTCGACCGGTCACCTCGCCGCGACCGGCGTCGACGCGACTCCGGCCTTCGCGGCCGGCATCGCGGCCCTGCTGCTCGGCCTCGGCATGACCGTGGCGCGCCTGCGCCGCCGCACCGCCGCGAAGTAGCACTCGCACAGGAGAGGCCCCGCGGTTCGCGCCGCGGGGCCTCTTCTGCGTCTCCGGGGGAGCGTGACGTGCGGGCGCCCCCTGGAAACGCGAGAACGCCGCCTCCCCGCAGGGGGAGACGGCGTCGGAACGCGATGAGGTGCTGTCGCGGAGCGTGGGGCTCAGTGGCGGACGGGGACCTGACGGTATCCGTCACGGCTGGCGACGAGCACCGTCGACACCGTGCCCCATGCGGCGACGGCACCGAGGACGACGAGGATTGCGATGCTCATGAGTGTTCTGCCTTTCGTTGCTCCGACGTGTCTGCCAGGTTTGGCGATCCATCCGCCGGGATGCTCTGTACAACGTCCACTCTCGGGCTTTCTGTTCCTTAGGACAATCGCACTGTTCTTGGCCTGACGTGTAGCGTTCCTACATGGACGTGCGACGGCTGGAACTGCTCCGAGAGCTCTCGATGCGGCGCTCGATCACCGCGGTGGCGGCGGCGACGCACCGCACTCCTTCCGCGGTGTCGCAGCAGCTCAAGGTGCTCGAGCGCGAGGCGGGAGTGCCGCTGATCGAGCGCTCGGGACGCGGCGTCGTCCTCACCGCGGCCGGCCGCGAGCTGGCCCGCAGCGCCACGGAGATCGCGACCGCTCTCGAACGCGCCGACGCGGTGTGGCAGACCTTCAAGAACAATCCGATCGGCGAGGTGACGATCGCCACCTTCCCGACGGCCGGGCAGATGCTGCTGCCGGACGCGCTGGTCGCTCTGCGCAGCGTCGAGGGGCTCGTCGTGCACTGCGAGGACGCGGATCCCGGGACCGACGAGTTCCTCGATCTCACCGCCGACTTCGACATCGTCCTCGCGCACTCGCCCACCGGCCGCAGCGCCTGGGCCGGGCACGGGCTCGCGATGGCCGAGCTGATGGTCGAGCCGCTCGACATCGCCCTGCCGCTCGGCCACCGGCTCGCCGACCGCGCGACCGTCACGGCGGGCGATCTCGTCGGCGAGACCTGGATCGGGGTGCCCGACGGCTTCCCCTTCGAGCGGATCATGCAGGAGATCGAGACGACCTCCGGTGAGCCGGTGCGGGTGGAGCAGCGCTTCGCCTCGACGCGCGTGACGGAGGCGTTCGTCGCGGCCGGCCTCGGCATCGCCGTGGTCCCGCGCTACACCGCGGGCACGGCCGGCATCGTCGTGAAGCCCCTCCGCGGCGTCAACTCCGTGCGCCACATCGTCGCCCTCATGCGTCCCGACCGCGCGGAACGCCTCTCCGTGCGGACCGTCGTCCGCGAGCTCCGCGCCCAGGCGGGCCGCCTCCTCCACTCCATGTGACCGCGGCTGCGGAGCCGCGATGCGGCGCCGCTTCATGCTGGTCGAGTAGCCGCGCAGCGGCGTATCGAGACCCACCGTCCTCCAAAGCGGGGGCCTGCAGATCACCGTTCCGACGATGGTGGATCTCGATACGCCGACTTCGTCGGCTACTCGATCAACATGATGCAGACCAGCGTCTCGATCACGGTGGATCTCGATACGCCGACTTCGTCGGCTACTCGATCAGCATGCGGCTGCGCCTCCGTGCTGGTCGAACAGTCGCGCAGCGCCCTCTTCATGCTGGTCGAGTAGCCGCGCAGCGGCGTATCGAGACCCGCCCACCGAACGACGGTGGATCTCGATGCGCCGGCTCCGCCGGCTACTCGATCGCCATGTTGCGGTCCCGCCCCGCACCGCGCGCTACCCGATCCGACGACGCCTCGCCACTCGGCCCGCGCCCGGCCGGGCACAGGGGACAATGGAGGCATGACCGATCCGCTCGACTCCTCGCCGCGCCCCGACGACGTCGAGATCACCCGCGAGGAGGTCGACGTCCGCCGCTCGCCGCGGGTCTGGCGCATCCTCGCACTCGGCGCGGGCCTCGGCGCGATCGTCGCCTTCGTGCTCACCTTCGCGCTGCCCGAGACCGAGGGCTTCAGCCAGGCGCAGGTCTTCGGCTTCAGTCTGCTGCTGTTCGTGACGATCTTCGGCGGTCTCGCCGCGCTCGTCGTCGTGATCCTGGACCGGGTCGTCGGCCGCCGCGTCGTCCGCACCACCGCCGAGCGCACGGTCGCCCGCGAGGCGGACATCGACGATGAGCCGACGGACGAGCTCGACGACTCGGACGTCGCCCCGGACGAGGACGAGGCGCCCGGCACGGAGCCGGACGCCTCGACGCGCTAGAGACGACGCTCTCCACGCGCAGTGGTCAGCGGCGCTTGCGGCTGCTGCGGCTCGTCGAGCGCGCGGCGTTCTGCGTGGCGCGCTTGGCCTTCTGCGACTTCTTCAGGCGACCGGCGATGAACGTCAGGAGCAGGGGCAGCAGGCGGTAGATCACGGGGACTCCTCGTCTCGGGCGCACGGAGCGGCGCCCCACGATCATGGACGATGCGCCGCCGCAGGGCACCCCGTTGCGCGCATCCGGGCGCTGTGCCTGCCGGATGCGCGCGCTCCCAGCGTCAGCTCAGCTGCGTGCGCTCCACCCAGTCGAGGTACTCGGGCGTGACGGTGCCGGTGACGTACTCGCCGGTGAAGCAGCTGGTCTCGAGGTCGGTGACGTCCGACCCCTCCAGGATCGCCGCCTTCATGTCGGCGACCTCCTGGTAGATCAGGTAGTCGGCGCCGATCGCCTCCGAGATCTCGGGAATCCGGCGGTTGTGTGCGACGAGCTCCTGCCGCGACGGCATGTTGATGCCGTAGACGTGCGGGTAGCGCACCGGCGGCGCCGCGGAGGCGAAGGTGACGCTGTTCGCGCCGGCCGTGCGGGCCATGTCGACGATCTCCTTCGAGGTCGTGCCGCGCACGATCGAGTCGTCGACGATCAGCACGTTCTTGCCCTTGAACTCGCTCGACATCGCGTTGAGCTTCTGCCGCACCGACTTCTTGCGCACCGCCTGCCCGGGCATGATGAACGTCCGGCCGACGTAGCGGTTCTTGTAGAAGCCCTCGCGGTACGGGATGCCCAGCTTCTGCGCGACCTGCATCGCGGCGGGGCGCGAGGAATCCGGGATCGGCATGACCACGTCGATCGCGCCGCCCGGCGTGTACTCGGCGATGGTGTCGGCGAGCCGGTCGCCGAGTCGCAGCCGGGCCTCGTAGACCGAGATCCCGGAGAGGATCGAGTCGGGCCGCGCGAGGTACACGTACTCGAACGAGCACGGGATGAGGCGCGGGTTCTTCGCGCACTGGCGGCTGGTCATCCGGCCGTCGGGGGTGATGAAGATCGCCTCACCCGGAGCGACGTCCCGGACGATCTCGAAGCCCTGGGCCTCGAGGACGAGCGACTCGGAGGCGACCACCCAGTCGTCCGGTCCGTTGACGTTGAAGCGGCGGCCGACGATCAGCGGCCGGATGCCGAACGGGTCGCGGAACGCGAGCAGTCCGTGGCCGGCGATCAGCGCGATCGTGGCGTAGGAGCCCTCGACCCGCTCGTGCACGCGGGCGACCGCGTCGAACACCTCGTCCGCGTCGAGGTCGCGGCCCGAGATCGAGGCCTGCAGCTCGTTCGCGAGCACGTTGACCAGCAGCTCGGTGTCGGAGGTGGTGTTGAGGTGGCGGCGATCGACGGTGAAGAGCTCCTCGGTGAGCTCGCGCGTGTTCGTCAGGTTGCCGTTGTGGATGAGGATGATGCCGTAGGGCGCGTTCACGTAGAACGGCTGCGCCTCCTCCTCGCGCTCCGCGTTGCCCTTGGTGGCGTAGCGGACGTGCCCGAGGCCCATCGTGCCGAGCAGCGATCGCATGTCGCGGGTGCGGAACGCCTCGCGGACCTGCCCCGCCGCCTTCTTGATGTGCAGCGTGCTGCCGTCGGCGGTCGCGATGCCGGTCGAGTCCTGGCCGCGGTGCTGCAGGAGGGAGAGGCTGTCGTAGATGGACTGGTTGACCGGTCCGGAGGACACGATCCCAACGATTCCGCACATGCCGGAGGGGCTCCCAAGGGGATAGCAGGGGGGATTGACGGTCCATCCTGGCACGCGGAGGACGCATCCCCTAACGGTTCGCTCCCGGCGGATCCGCCCGGGCGGGGGCGCTCGCGGGTCGCGGCGCGGGCCGATCGCACGGCGTCAGCAGCCGATCGAGGAGATGACGTACCCGCCGCCGACATAGGCCGGCCCGTGGAAGCCCCAGGCGTTGAGGTCGGTGGCGTTCGCGACTCCGGCCACGAGCGTGGGCTGCGAGCGGCCGGAGTTGTCGAGGTTGCCGCCCCACGCGTACACGGTCGCGTTCGAGGCGAGGGCCAGGTACGTGCCGTCGGTGCTGAACACCTTCGTCAGCGAGACTCCCGCGGGGATCGTCCGCGCCTCGGTGCTGAAGACGATGCCGCCGACGGGCTGCGCGGCCATGAACTGGACGACCGCGCCCGCCGTGGTGACGTAGACGCCGCCGGTGTACTCCTCGAAGGACCAGGCGTTGCTGGTCGCGACGTTCTCCGCGCGTCGGGTCCACGCCGCTCCGCCGGGCGAGGGGGTGAAGGCGACCCCCTGCGTCCACAGCTCGCCGGAGCCTGTACGGGCATAGGTGGAGGACTGGCCGGCCTGGAACTCCACGATGTCGGCGGGTGCGCCGATCGAGGGGGCGAGGGCGTGGCTTCCGCTCCAGAGGCTCACGCTGCCGTCGGCGAGGAGGATCGCGCCGCCGAAGACGAGGACGCCGTTGACGCGGCGGTAGCTCCAGGTGCTGATCGCCGTCGAGCCGGCCGTGCCCGCGATCAGCGTCGCGGCGACCCGGTCGCCCGAGGTCGCGTTCGCCCACCA
Organism: Rathayibacter sp. VKM Ac-2927; assembly: GCF_022815525.1. NCBI lineage: Bacteria > Bacillati > Actinomycetota > Actinomycetes > Micrococcales > Microbacteriaceae > Rathayibacter > Rathayibacter sp. VKM Ac-2927. The sequence continues at coordinate 777,964 of NZ_JALGRT010000002.1, read as the reverse complement.
GTGCAGTCCGCTGCTCGTGAGGGCGTAGCTGTAGCCGTCGTTGGACTCCGCGGCGAGCACGGTGCCGCTGACGCCGGTCACGGCGGCCACCGTGAGCGGGCCCGTGCCGGTGCCGGTGCGCGCCCACTGGTGGACGGAGTCCGCTCGGACGCCGGCGGCGATCCCACCGGCGGAGGTGTTGCCGGCCTGCGCGCAGGTCCAGGTGTCCACGTAGACCATCCCCGTCACCGGGCTCTGGCCGAGAGTGAGCGTGCCCGGGGTCGTCACCGGAGCGCCGAAGTTCGCGCCCCAGTAGCGCACCCGTCCATCAGCGGTCAGCACGGCGGCGTTCCGGCCGGCGCTCGCCGCGACCTCGTCGCCGGAGATCGCTCCGTGGACCCCGTCGGCGACGCCCGGCACGATGGCGGTGGAGAAGGTCGGCCGCTGGTTCGCTCCGCCGGGAGAGCGCGTGAGCTCCAGCACCTGCCCCGGGCTCGCCGTCACGGTCCCCTCCGCGAAGGCGATCGCCGTTCCGTACGCGGCCGTGACCGTGTACGCGCCCGCGGAGCCCGAGGCCGTGAACGCCGGCACGGAGACGACGCCCTCCGCGCCGACGGGCACGACGGCGGAGGCGCCGCCGCCGGTGCTGTCGCCGGCGGAGAAGCTCAGGCCGGGCGGGAGCGAGACGGTCACCGAGCCGCCTCTCGCCGCGGGGGACGTCCCGTCGAGGGCCTGGAACACGACCGTGCCGGCCGGGACGACCTCGCAGCGGACGGCCTCGAACCCGGACACGTCGCGCAGGCCGGGCGGCCCGACGGGCTCGGGTGGTGTCGAGGCGGCAGCAGTCGGGGCGGAGGCGACGGCGGCCACCGCGGGGACCGACCAGGCGGCGGCCGCCACGATCGAGCGGCGGCGGAGCGGCGAGCCGGACGGGAAGGCGGAGTCGGCCATCAGGATTCCTCGGGGTGCGGAGGACGGCGTGCAGCGCGGCGCCGTCCCGGATGAAGGAGGGGACTGCGCCGATCATGGCAACGCAACCATTGCTGTGTCAGTCGCAATTCTGAGATCAACCCCTGAAGGGGGTGCGCTGCGGCTGCTCCTCGGGAGTGCGTCTCAGCTGCAGCCGTCCTCGGCGGGTGGGGGCGACTCCGGCTCGACGACGAGAGGATCGCGCAGTGACCGCCGCCAGGCGACCTCGTTCTCGAGCTGTCCCGTCCGCGCGAAGAGGGCGACCTGGTGCGCGCCGGGGAGGGCCTCCGTCAGCGCGGCCCGATCAGCGGGCGTGAAGCCGAGCGTCTGCCAGAAGGCGCCCGAGCGGCGCGAGAACAGCCAGGCCTCCCTCGCCCCGCTCTTCACGGCTGCTCTCAGCGCGTAGCGCGCGAGGGATGTCCCGGCTCCCGTCCTCCGGCGATCGGCCGAGACCGCGACGCTGCGGATCAGCGCGTGAGCACCGTCTCCGCTGAGCTCGAAACCGGTGCTGCCGCAGATCGTCCCGTCCTCGCGGCGCTCGATCCAGAGACGGACCGAGTGGTCCTCCAGGCCTGCGAGGGTGAGATCCGCTTCCGAGAGGAAGGCGCGGAGTGCAGCGAGGTCCTCGGGCAGGGCGGGAGCGAGCAGCACGGAGACGATCCTGGCGCAGACGGGGATCGCGGGTCGTCCCCGGCGGATCGCAGCGTCTGCACGGCGCGGCCCTTCGGTAGGGTCGTCGCGTGAGCAACGAGACGAGCAGCTACGCCCGCGCGGGAGTCGACACGGCGGCCGGGGACCTCGCCGTCGAGCTGATGAAGGCGGCGGTGTCCGCGACCCACGACCGCAACGTGCTCGGGGGAGTGGGCGGGTTCGCCGGGCTCTACGACGTCTCGTTCCTCAAGGACTTCCGGGCGCCGCTGCTCGCGACCTCGACCGACGGCGTCGGCACGAAGGTCGCCATCGCGCAGGCGATCGACAAGCACGACACCATCGGGCAGGACCTCGTCGGCATGGTCGTCGACGACATCGTCGTGGTCGGCGCCCGCCCGTTCTTCATGACCGACTACATCGCCTGCGGCAAGGTCGTCCCCGCGCGGATCGCGGACATCGTCGCGGGGATCGCCCGCGCCTGCTCGGCCACCGGGACCGCGCTCGTCGGCGGCGAGACCGCCGAGCACCCGGGGCTCCTCGGCCCGGACGACTACGACGTGGCCGGTGCGGCCGTCGGCGCGGTCGAGGCGGACGCGGTGCGCGGCGCCGACCGGGTGCGCGACGGCGACCTGGTGATCGCGATGGCCTCCTCCGGGCTGCACTCCAACGGCTACTCGCTCGTGCGCCACATCCTCGCCGACAAGAAGATCCGCTTCACCGACACCTCCGCCGAGCTCGGGGGAATCGTGGGCGAGGTGCTGCTCGAGCCGACCCGCCTCTACACGGCGCCGCTGCTCCGCGTGCTCGAGGACGACGCGCTCGGCGCGGGCGTGCACTCGATCAGCCATGTGACCGGCGGTGGGATCGCGGCGAACCTGGCGCGGGTGCTGCCGCGCGGCTCCTGGGTCGAGGTCGAGCGGTCGAGCTGGAGCCCTGCCGACGTGTTCCGCGCGCTCGCCGCGATGTCGGGGGCGACGCTGGAGAGCACCGAGGGCACCTGGAACCTCGGCATCGGGATGTTCGCCGTTGTCGACGCCGACGCGGCGCCCGCGGTGATCGCGGCGCTCGAGGCGTCGGGCGTGCCGTCCTGGGTCGCGGGCCGGGTGTCTCTGAGCGAGCGCTCGCTCGACGGCTTCGAGCAGGGCGCCAAGGGCGTCGACGGCGGCGCGGTGCGCCTGGTCGGCTCGTACGCGGGCTGACCGCGTAGCCGTCCGGTTCGACCTTCGGCTCGTGAATCGGGCTTCGGCTCGTCGGAATCGGCTGATCGGGCGTGCCGGAGGTGGTTTCGCGTGCCGGAGGTCCGTGCCGGAGGGGCGGGGCGCGTCAGGCCGGGCGGTGGCGGGTCGCCGGCGACGGAGCACCCGGGGCGGCGGGCTGCGCGGGAGGGCGCCGGCGCTCGGGGGCGTGCGCCCGCTCCCAGGAGTGCTCGCGGCGGGTCAGCAGCCAGGAGCCCCACGCGCAGAGCAGGAAGGCGGCCGCCGTGGCGAGCAGTGCGGTGATCCAGGTGGCGGCGTCGCGGCTGACGAGGAGGTTCGCGGCGAGGATCAGCACGCCGAACGCGGCGCCGACGCTCGTCCCGGCGATGAAGGCGCCGCTCCGGCGGCTCATCGCGCGGACGGTGACCATGCCGGCGATCGCGCCGAGGCCTCCCACCGCGCCGAGGCCGGCGCCGGAGGCGACGCCCATCAGCATCCCGAAGCCGACCAGCGCGGAGGGGTCGAGCGCTCCGGCGGCGAGCGCGCTCGGGAGGTAGAGGGCCAGGGCGACCGCGGCTCCGACCGCGCCGCCGACGAGGACGGCGCCGATCAGCAGTGCGGCGGTCACGGACATGATCCGGGCGACCGGGCGCACGGATCCTTCGGGTTCGAACATCGCGGCTCCATCGACGCGGACCCGCGGGTCGTTCCGCGGGTGGACTTCGGACACTACGCCTCCGAGAGCCCTGGCGGGGTCGGCGCGGCGGAGTCCTCGCGGTGCGGCCAGGTCCGCCGGGCCGACGCTCGGGAGCGGCGGCCGATGCTGCGTCCTGCGGCGTCGCGGAGTCGGTGAGGCCGGTTCGATGACGCGGACACGGCAGCCCGGACACAGGCCAGCGGACTCAGCGCCGCAGGCTCAGCGAGGCCGACTCAGCGCCGCAGGGTCTCGCTCGGCAGCTCGCCGAAGCGCTGGGTGTAGTGCTGGGCGAACCGGCCGCCGCTGATGAAGCCCCAGTGCGCGGCCACGTCGCCGACGACGAGGGTCTGCGGGCCGCCGGCGACGAGCTCGTCGTGGGCGAGGTCGAGGCGCACGCCGCGCAGGTACTGCCGCGGCGTCATCGAGTAGGCGCGCTGGAAGGCGAGCTGGACGCCCCGCACGGTCAGTCCGGCGGCGTCGGCGATATCGGCGACGCCGAGCGGCAGGTCGGCGTTCGCGTGCACGAACTCGACCGCCCGTCGCAGCCGCCGGGCGCTGACCGAGTGCGGTGCGGAGGGCAGCGGGACGACCCGGTGCGCGAAGGCCTGCAGCACGGCCGCGGCGGCGACCTGCGACGCGGATTCGCGCTGCAGCGACGAGGGGGCCTTCACTCCGGTGAGCGTGTCGCGGAGCACCCGCACCGCCGCCCACCAGGGGGCGGGCGAGTGCGCGAGCGGGGCGAAGCGGATCGGGCCGGGCGCGGTGCCGTGCCGCTCGGCGGCGGCGCGCTCCAGGTAGGCGGAGTCGAAGTGGACCAGCGCGTCGCGGTACTCGCTCGTCTCGAAGCCGAACGGGCGGCCGGAGGGGAACATCGCCGGCCGGCCGGCGACCAGCCGGTTCTCGTCGCGGCCGAGGTCGAGGCTCGCGCGCCCCTCGTTGAGCCAGAGCACGATGTAGACGCCGGTGGGCTCGACCGTGCCGCGCACCGAGCCGAGGAAGGAGGCCGCGTGCAGGCTCACGGGGCCCGGGCCGGTCGACGCGTAGCGGTAGGCGAACGGGACGCGGGTGTGCTCGGCACGGAAGCCCGACCCGTTGTAGCCGCGGGAGTAGAACGCGCGCGCCTCGTCGAGGTCGCGGCCGCGCGTCTCCGAGTGCCACACGGGCGACGGCGCGGACGCGGGCTTCATCTCGACATCCTGGCAGCGACGACCGACATCGAGCGCGCCCGGGCGGTCGGCGCGCTCACGAGCCGAGCCCCCGGTCCAGCCAGAACAGCCCGAGCGCGGCGACGTCGGAGGTGCCGACGATCGCGCCGGAGCGGACCATCGCCGCCACCTCGGCGTCCGGGAACCACTGCTGCCGCATGTCCTGCTCGGTCTCCTCGCGCTCGGGCTCGCCGTGGTCGAGGTCCTCGGCGAGGAAGACGTCGAACGACTGCGCGACGAACCCGTCGGCCTCGCTGAGCCGGCCGAGCGGTCGGAGTCGTCCGGCGCGCAGGCCGGTCTCCTCGCGCAGCTCGGCACGCGCGAGCGCCTCGGCGTCGCCGCCGGGCGAGTCGTGCGGCCAGCCGCCGGACGGGAACTCCCAGGTGCGGCGGCCGATCGGGTAGCGGTACTGCTCGACCAGCCAGAAGCCGTCGCGCTCGCGCGGGACGATCAGCGCGTAGTCGGCGCGCTCGACGACGGAGTAGACGCCCTCGACGCCGCCGGGCCAGCGCACCTCGTCCTCGCGGACGCGGATCCACGGGGTCTCGTAGGCGACACGGGTGGAGAGCTGCTCGACGCGGCCGTGCTGCCCGGACTGCTCCGGGAACGCAGAAGCCGCGGGGTCGCTCGACTGGAGCGGCCCCGCGGCGGAGGAGGGATCAGGCACGCTTCTGGTGCTGCTCCTCGACGAGGTCGGTGTCGTCGCCCTCGTCCTCGTCGTCGATCCACTTCGAGTAGTCCGGCTCGTCCGGGTGGCTGAGCTCGCGCTCGAGCGCACTGTAATCGACCGTTGGGCTGAACGACTTCAGCTCCCGAGCGATCTTGGTGTTCTTTGCCTTCTGACGGCCGCGCCCCATGGGTGACCCCCTCACGATGACAGGCCAGACGGGCGGTGAGCCGGCTGGAGAAAAAGAAGCAGACAGGAAGTATGAAATCTAGCCGGTAGTTTAGCAGACGAGGCACCGGCCCCCCTGTGCGCGAGCAGCGGAGTGAGCGGCGCCTCCCGACCGCGTGGGGAGCACCGTGGACAGTGCGCTCGATCCGCGGCCCGTCGTCGTGGTCGGCGCCGGTCAGGCGGGGCTCTCGGTCGCCTACTACCTCCGCCGTCTGGGCCTGCGCCCGGGCGTCGACTTCGTCGTCCTGGACCGCGGGCCGCGGGCCGGCGGTGCCTGGCAGTTCCGCTGGGAGGCGCTCCGGCTCGGCTCCGCGCACCGCGTGCACGACCTGCCCGGGATGGATCGGCTCGGCCTGTCCTTCGCGACCGCGGACCGCCGCCGGCCCGCGCGCGACGTCGTCACGGAGTACTACGAGGCCTACGAGAGCGCCTACGAGCTCGCCGTCCGGCGGCCGGTGGCGGTGCGCGGCGTCAGCAGTGCGACGATCGGCGACAGGACGGCACCGCTCGTCGTGGAGACCGACGCCGGCAGCGAGCGCGCGCGGATCCTCGTCAACGCCACCGGGACCTGGGGCTCGCCGTTCCTGCCGTACTACCCGGGCCGGGACGACTTCGAGGGCGTCCAGATCGACACGACCGAGTACCTGCGCGCCGCCGACTTCGCCGGGCAGCAGGTGATCGTGGTCGGCGGCGGGACCTCCGCGATCGGCTTCCTCCTCGAGCTGGAGCGGGTCGCGCGCTCGCTGACCTGGGCGACGCGGCGACCGGTGGTCTACCGGGACGGCGAGCAGCTCGCGCTGGAGTCGGCGGTGGAGGCGGTGGCCGAGCAGGACCGCGCGGCGCGGGCGGGCCGCGCGCTGCCGAGCATCGTCGGCGGCACCGGGGTGCAGCGCACGCGCCGGGTCGTGGCGGGCATCGAGCGCGGCGTGCTGCACGAGCGCGGCATGTTCTCCTCGATCGAGCCGCACGGGGTGCGCTGGCCGGACGGCTCCTACACCCGCGCCGACGCGATCATCTGGGCCACCGGCTTCCGCCCGGAGCTGCGGCACCTCGCGCCGCTCGGCCTGCGCGAGCGCGAGGGCGGGGTCGCGGTCGAGGACGGCGCGTCGCTCACGGACCCCCGGGTCTTCTTCGCGGGCTACGGGCCGACGGCGTCGACGATCGGCGCGAACCGCTCCGGCCGGCGGATCGCCCGCGCGGTCGTGGCGCGGCTGTCCTGACGGCGGCGCGGCCCGGTGAGGCGGCGCCCTTCCCTGCTGGTCGAGTAGCCCCGGAGGGGCGTATCGAGACCCGTCGTCGTCAGGACGGTGGTCCGCAGGGTCTGTGTCCTGGCGATGGTGGATCTCGATACGCCCGCTGCGCGGCCTACTCGATCAGCAGAAAACGGCGCGGGCCGCGGCGCGGGCCGCTCATTCGGCGAGGGCGGCGCGGGCCGCTCGGTCGGCAGAGAAGGCGCGGGCCTCCTCCGCTCAGTGGGCGTCGCGCCAGTCGATGGGGACGACGGAGCCGCGGTAGCGGATCCCGTCGACGCGGATCGAGCCGGCGAGGGCGGGCGTGATCGGGGCGACGACGAGCGTCGAGCCGCCGGGGGCGAGGCCGAGCGCGGCCGAGAGCACCGCGATCGAGGCGGCCGCCGACCACGCCTGCGGGCGGCAGGCGGCGGGGTACGGCACGGGAGCCGCCACCTCGGCGGCGGCGTCGCCGGAGTGCAGCTCGGGCATCCGGTAGCCGAAGCCCTCGGCGGCGGCGAGCAGCCCGCGGGAGAGGGCGGTCGCCTCCGCGCCGAAGCCCTCGCGGGCGAGCCCGGTGACGGCGATCGCGGTGTCGTGGGCCCAGACCGAGCCGCCGTGGTACGAGAGCGGCCAGTAGCCGCCGGAGTCGGTCGACAGGGTGCGCAGCCCGTAGCCCGAGTCGAGCTCGGGGGAGCCGAGCAGCTGCGCCACGCGGGCCGCCTGCTCCGGCTGCAGGATCCCGGTGCCGAGCAGGTGCCCGATGTTGCTGGTGACGGTGTCGACCGGGCGCTTGGCCGCGTCCAGGGCGATCGCCGGATGCCCGCCGTCGGCGTCGTCGATCCAGAAGGAGCCGGTGAAGCGGTCCTTGAGGGCGGCCGCGTACGCGCGCCACTCCGCCCCGTCGCGGCCGAAGTGCTCGAGCAGTGCCGCGCCGCCGACCGCCGCCTCGTGGGCGTAGGCCTGCACCTCGCAGAGCGCGATCGGACCCTCCGCCAGGCTGCCGTCGCGCCACTGGATCGAGTCGCCCGAGTCCTTCCAGCCCTGGTTCGCGAGGCCGTGGCCGGTGGTGTCGACGTACTCGAGGAATCCGTCGCCGTCGGAGTCGCCCTCGTCGCGGAGCCAGCGCAGCGCGGCCTCCAGCGCCGGCAGCAGCGCCTCGGCCTCCTCGTCCGCGAGGCCCCAGCGCCAGGCGTCGTGCAGCAGGCAGACCCAGAGCGCGGTCGCGTCGACGGTGCCGAAGTAGAGCGGCGGCAGCGAGACGCCCTCGCCCGGGATCTCGAGGGTCGTCGAGCGCAGCTCGTGCATGATCTTGCCCGGCTGCTCGGCCGTCTCGGCGACGTGCTCGGTGCCCTGCAGCCCCGCGAGGACCCGCAGGGTCGAGGCGGCCAGCTCTGTGCCGAGCGGGAGGAGCATCCGCGCCGCCCAGATCGAGTCGCGGCCGAAGAGCGTGAAGAACCAGGGCGCGCCGGCCGCGAGGAACGGCTCGTCCGGCCGCTCGAGGGTCACCATCCGCAGCGCGTCCAGGTCGTCGAGGGCGGCGCGGCACCAGGAGGCGAGTCGCGAGTCGCCGGCCTCGACGACGGCGCCGGCCCACTCCGCGGGGCCGGGGGCGGCGCCGACGACGGCCGCGGAGTCGGTCATCGCGATGCTCCAGGCGACCTCGACCGAGCCGCGGGCCGGGACGACGACGTCCCAGGAGAGCGTCCCGCCGGGAGAGATCGCGGCGCCCTCGGCCCGGACCTCGGCGCGGGCGCCCGCGTGCGTCCAGACCAGAGAGGAGCCGTCGACGGCGGTCGCCACCGCGGTCTCGTCCCGCAGTCCGGCCTTCACCACGTGCACGAGCGAGAAGTCGGGGTCGAGCGCGAGCTCGACGGTGGTGGCGACGGAGCCGGGCAGCGCCGACTCGAGCCGGATCCGCTCCTCGAGCCGGCCGGGGGTGACCGTGCGGAGGCGCACGACGCGCAGGCGCGGGTCGGCGGCGTCGTCGTCGAGGTGGCGCGCGAGGGCGGTGAAGCGGGCGGAGGAGGCGCCGTCGCGGCCGACCGCGATCGACTCGAGCGGCTCGCCGCCGACGAGCAGGCGCAGGCCCGCCAGGACGCGGACGTCGCCGTGGTAGAGCCCGTGCGCGGGCAGCGCGCCGAGCTCGCCGGCGTCGTCGCTCCAGAGCTGGGTGGGCGCCCGGAGCAGGACGACGGCGTCGTTCAGCAGGGGCTGCCGGGGCGGGCGGGGGTGGTCGTCGTGGTCGGTCGTCACGGTCGACTCCTCACTGGATCGTCGGTACTGGAGCGTACGGCCGGTTGACAGCGCCGTCGCCGCAGGTAACATTACCCAGGAATTTGATCGATCAAATAATTCGATCCGCGGGGATTTGAACGATCAAGCCCGAGCATCGCACCACCGCACACCCGTCGAGGAGGACGCATGGCACTGCCGACCGTCGAGGACGTCGCCCGCGCAGCCGGTGTCTCGCGCCAGACCGTCTCGAACGTGCTGAACAGCCCGCAGATCGTGCGCGAGAGCACCCGGGAGCGGGTGGAGAAGGCGATCGGCGACCTCAACTACCGGCCGCACGCCTCCGCCCGGCGCCTCCGCACCCGCAAGTCCGGGACGATCGGCGTCCGGATGGACCGGGTGCTCGACGGCGTCTCCGGCAGCCTGCTCGACCGCTTCCTGCACGCCGTCACCGAGCAGGCCGACGCCCGCGGCATGCGGATCCTGCTCTACACGGCGGCGAGCCCCGAGGAGGAGATCGAGCGGATCGGCAAGCTCCGCGACGGAGCCGACGTCGACGCCTTCGTGCTCACCTCGACCTTCTACGGCGACCGGCGCACGGCCTGGCTGATCGAGCAGGGCGTCCCGTTCGTCACCTTCGGGCGCCCCTGGGGGCTCGACGACCAGGGCGACCCCCAGCACCTCTGGGTCGACGTCGACGGCGCCGCGGGCGTCGCGCAGGCCACCGCGCATCTCGCCGACGAGGGCTGCTCGCGGATCGCGTTCTTCGGCTGGCCGGACGGCTCGGCGACCGGCGACGACCGCCGCAGCGGCTGGGAGCGGGTGATGGCGGAGCGCTTCGCCGGCGTGCCGCTGCTCGTCGCGGAGGCCGAGGACGACGTGCAGCGCGCGCGCTCCGCCGCGATCGCCTTCCTCGAGGCGCACCCCGGCGTCGACGGGCTCGTCTGCGTCTCCGACTCCCTCGCCCTCGGCGCCTCGATGGCGGCTGTCGCGGTCGGCCGGCCGAGCCTTGCGATCGTCGGCTTCGACAACACCCCGGTCGCCGGCGCCGTCGGCCTCTCCAGCGTCGAGCAGGACCTCGGCGCGGTCGCTGCCGGCGCCCTCGAGCTCCTCCTCGGCGAGCAGGGCGACGACGTCGTCCACCGCCCCCTCGCACCGGGGGAGGCGCACCGCCTCATCACGCCGCACCTCGTCGTGCGCACCCCGCTCCACCACTCCGAGAGCTGACGCCGCACACCGGGCGCCACCTTCCCCCACGACTCGCCACGACTCCCTCCCGAAACCCATGAAAGGTCAGAACATGACGCACAGCACCAGAACGGCACGCTGGGGTGCCGCGGTCCTCGCCGGCGGCCTCGCCCTCTCCCTCGGCGCCTGCTCGAGCGGCGGCGGCGGCGGCGGATCGGACGACTCCGCCGGGCTCACCGTGATGATCGGCTCGTCCGGCGACGCCGAGACCACCGCCGTCACCGACGCCGTGAACTCCTGGGGCGAGGCGAATGACACCGCCGTCGACGTCGTCGCGGCCAGCGACCTCACCCAGCAGCTCGGCCAGGGCTTCTCGGGCGGCAACCCGCCCGACCTCTTCTACATGAGCTGGGACCAGTTCCAGACCTACGCGAGCAACCGCTACCTCGAGCCCTACGCGCAGGACGCGGACGACGCCGACGCCTTCTACCCGGCGCTGCGCGACGCCTTCACCTACGACGACCAGTTCTACTGCGAGCCCAAGGACTTCTCGACGCTCGGCCTCGTGATCAACACCGACCTCTGGGCGGCCGCGGGTCTCACCGACGCCGACATCCCGACCGACTGGGCGTCGCTCCAGTCCGCCGCGCAGAAGCTGACCGCGAACGGCGTGACCGGGCTCTCCTTCGGCCCCGAGTACGCCCGCGTCGGCACCTTCATGAACCAGGCCGGCGGCTCGCTGCTCTCCGAGGACGGCACCACCGTCACCGCGGACACCCCCGAGAACGTCGCGGGCCTCACCGAGGTGAAGACGCTGCTGAGCGACGGCGTGCTGAAGTTCCCGGCCGACCTCGACTCCGGCTGGTCCGGCGAGGCGTTCGGCAAGGGCGCGGCCGCGATGGTGATCGAGGGCCTGTGGATCAACGGCGCGCTCGAGGCCGACTACCCGGACGTGAACTACACGGTCGCCGAGCTGCCCGCGGGCCCCGGCGGGAAGTCGACCTTCACCTTCAGCAACTGCTGGGGCATCCCGGCCGGCAGCACCACCGCCGACCAGGCCGAGTCGCTCGTGTCGACGCTCACCTCGGACGAGCAGCAGCTCGCCTTCTCGGACGCGTTCGGCGTGATCCCCTCGACCGAGTCGGGCGCGGCGGAGTACGCGAGCAAGTACCCGGAGAACGCGGCCTTCGTGACCGGGAACGACTACGCCGTCAGCCCGGTCGCCTTCGCCGGCGCCGCCACCGTGATCACCGACTTCAACTCGGCCCTCGAGGGCCTGGCGTCGGGCGACCCGGAGGCGATCCTCGCGGACCTGCAGACCAACCTGCAGGACGCGCTCGACACCGCGAACGCGAAGTAGCGCGGGACGACGCCGATGAGCACCGCCACCGCCGCCCGGAGCCGCCGCTCCGGCATCCGCGGGAACGAGGCCCGCTACGGCTGGCTGTTCACCCTCCCCGCGATCCTCGTCGTCGGCGTCTTCCTGGTCGTCCCGATCGCCCTCGCGCTCTGGGTGAGCGTCAGCAACTGGAACGGCCTCGGCTCACCGCTGGGCCCGACCGCGCAGTTCGTCGGCGCCGACAACTACCGGGCGGTGCTCCTGGACTCCGGGCTGGCGCAGAAGGACTTCGGCACGGCGATCCGCAACAACGTCTACTACGTGCTGCTCGTCGTGCCGCTGCAGACCGCGCTCGCGCTGTTCCTGGCGGTGCAGGTCAACCGCCGGGTGCTGCGCGGGCGCGGCTTCTTCCGCACCGCGTTCTACTTCCCGTCCGTGACCTCGTCGATCGCGATCACCGTGATCTTCCTGTTCCTCTTCAGCGCCTCCGGCGTCGTGAACGCGGTGCTCGGCTGGTTCGGCGCCGACGGCCCGACCTGGATGGCGGACCCGACCGGGGTGCTGCACTCGCTGCTCGGGCTCGTCGGCGTCGACGGCAGCTGGTTCGCCGGCGGCGCCCCGCTGGGGCTGACCTGGTGGGACTGGCTGTCCGGGCCGTCGGTCGCGATGTGCGTGCTGATCACCATGGCGATCTTCACCACCTCGGGCACCTTCATGCTGCTGTTCCTCGCGGCGCTGCAGAACATCGGCGCCGAGATCGACGAGGCGGCGCTGATGGACGGCGCGGGGCCGCTGCGGAAGTTCTTCTCGGTGACGCTGCCGATGCTGAAGCCGACGCTGTTCACCGTGCTCACCCTGGGGCTGATCGGCACCTGGCAGGTGTTCGACCAGATCTACCTCACCGGCGGCGGGGCTCCGGGCAAGACGCTGCTCACGCCGGCGTACCTCGCCTACGAGTCGTCGTTCACGGACCTCCGCTGGGGCCAGGGCGCGGCGATCGCCTTCATCCTGTTCTTCATCATCGTCGTCCTGACGCTGCTGCAGCGCGCGATCCTCCGCGAGAAGGGCGAGCCGAGTGCCCGCCGGACCCGCCGGGCCGCCCGCGCGGACGCCGCGACGACCCTCACGACGGGAGGAGTGCGATGAGCACCCTGGTCGACTCCGAGCCGCGCACCGAGGCGGAGCCGCCGCCCCAGGCACCGCTGCCGCACCGCCGCGTGCAGCTCGGTGCCCGCGGGCGCGCCTCGCTGATCGGCGGCTACCTGCTGCTGATCGGCCTCGCCCTGGTCTACATCTACCCGTTCCTGATCTCGGTGGCGTCGTCGTTCAAGACCGACGCCGACGCGACCTCGAACCCGCTGTCGCTGCTGCCGGCGACCTGGTCGTTCGCCTCCTACGAGCGGCTGTTCACCGACGTGCCGCTGCCGCTCTGGACGCTGAACTCGGTGATCGTCACCGTCTTCGTCACGGTCGGGCGGGTGTTCTTCGACTCGCTCGCGGGCTACGCGCTCTCGCGGCTGCGCTTCCGCGGTCGCGGGCTGCTCTTCGCGCTGTTCATCGGCGTGATGAGCGTGCCGGCGGTGGTGCTGCTGATCCCGCGGTTCCTCATCCTCAAGCAGCTCGGGCTCTACGACAGCTACGCGGGGATGATCGTGCCGCTGATCGTCGACGCGGCGGGCATCTTCATCATGAAGCAGTTCTTCGACTCGATCCCCCTGTCGATCGAGGAGGCCGCGCGGATCGACGGGGCGGGCGTCTTCCGGACGTTCCGCTCGATCGTGGTGCCGATGGCGCGGCCGGCGATCGTGACGCTGTTCATCCTGTCGTTCCAGGGCTCGTGGAACGAGTTCTCGCACTTCGTCGTCTCGCGGCAGTCTCCGGAGCTGAACACGCTGACCACGGGCGTCGCCTCGCTGGTCTCGGGGCAGCTGGGCACGGGCAACCAGTACCCGCTGCAGCTCGCGGCGGCGGTGCTGATGTCGATCCCGGTCGCGGTGCTCTTCTTCGTCTTCCAGCGGCGGATCATGAACACCACGGAGGGCGCGGAGAAGGGCTGACGCCGAGGGCGCGCACGGCGCGCTGTGCTTCCGGGTCTCGATACGCCGCGTGCCGCGGCTCCTCGACCAGCATGCACTTCATGCTGATCTGAGAGAGCGAGCAGCGCGCCCTCCATGCTGATCGAGTAGCGCGCGCAGCGCGCGTATCGAGATCAGGGAACGCGGAAGGGGCGCCCCGCCGCAGCGGAGCGCCCCTTCGCCCGTCCTACTTCTTCAGGAACTCGAGGACGACGCGGTTCCACTCCTCGGCGTGGCTGACGTTGACGCCGTGCGGGGCGCCGGCGACGACGTGGAGCTCGGAGCCGGGGATCGCGGCGTGCGTGCGCGCACCGGAGCCCTCGAAGGGGACGGTGCCGTCGCCGTCGCCGTGGATGACGAGCGTCGGGACGGTGACCTTCGGCAGGTCCTCGCGGAAGTCGGTGCCGGCGAACGCGGCCATGCAGGCCAGCGCGGCGTGCTTGGACGACTGCTTCGCGAGCGCGAGCGCGTCCTGGCGCTGCGCCTCGGTGACCTTGAGCTCGCCGTTCACCGAGAAGAACTCGGTCGTGAACTGCTCGTAGAACGAGTCCTCGTCCTTGGTCAGGCCGGCGGTCATCTCGGCGGCGGCCGACTTCTCGAGCGGTCCGTCCGGGTTGTCGTCGGTCTTCATGAGGTACGGCGGCACGGCCGACGCGAAGACGACGCTGTGCAGGCGCTCGGTGCCGTACTTCGAGAAGTAGCGGGCGACCTCGCCGCCGCCCATCGAGAAGCCGACGAGGGTGACGTCCTGCAGGTCGAGCTCGGTGAGCAGCGTGTGCAGGTCCTCGGTGAGGGTGTCGTAGGTGTAGCCGGTGAGCGGCTTGTCGCTGCGGCCGAAGCCGCGGCGGTCGTAGGTGATGACGCGGAAGCCGGCCGCCGCGAACGCGGGGACCTGCTCGCTCCAGGACTCGCCCGAGAGGGGCCAGCCGTGGATCAGGACGACGGGGCGACCCGAGCCGCCGGTGTCGTCGACGTGGAGGTCCGTGTCCTTGAAGAGGCCGTGGTGGGCGGTGATCTCTGCCATGAGTCGTGCTCCTTCCGGCGCCGTGGATCGGCGTCAACTGTCTGTTCGAAGGAGTGTGGCGCCGCGGATGGGGAGCGAGCCGTGAGGGGAGGGGCCCTTGACAGCCCCTCCCCGTACTGGCTACGAGAGCGCGTCGACGGCGGCGAGGATCGCCTCGGTCTCGGTGCGCGTCGTGTAGTCGACGTGCACGTCGGCGAAGCGGACCACGCCCTCGGCGTCGAGCACCAGGACGGTCGGGAACGGGATCGCCGGGGTGTCGTCGGCGTTCGAGTCCTTCACCGCGAAGCCGAGCGCCGTGTGCGCCTCGATCGCCGCGTCGCTGGGGGCGGTGACGATGCCGAGCTCGGTGGCGAGCGCGTTGCCCGGATCGGTGACGACGGTGAAGCCGAGCTCGCCGCCCAGCGTGGCGGAGGCGTCGGGCGTCTCCGGGCTGACCGCGACGAAGGCGATGCCGCGGCTCGCCAGCTCGGGGGCGAGGGTCGCGTCGTAGTGGCGCAGCGTGATGTTGCAGTACGGGCACCAGGCGCCGCGGTAGAAGACGAGCACGGCCGGGCCGTCGCCGAGGAGGGAGGAGAGCGCGACGCTCTCGCCGCCCTCGGTGACCACGGTCGCGCTCGGCAGCCGCTCCCCGGCCGCGACGGCTCCGGCGGGGACGCCGTTCTCGACGAGGTCGGCCTGCTCGCTCGCGAAGACCGTTGCGAGCTCGTCGCCGATCGTCTCGTTGAAGCCGGTGGTGAAGTCGGCGGTCTGCGCGCCGATCGTCGCGGTGGTCTGCTCGGTGGGCATCGTCGTCTCCGTCCGGGCGGCCGTGGATCGGACGCTCCGGCGCGATCGTAGGGAAGCGGACTCGGAGCGGACCTGGGCGACGTCACGGTTCGTCATGAAGAGCCTCTCGGCGCAGACGAAGACGCCGCCCCGGATCGCGAGATCGCGACCGGGACGGCGTCCGTGCTCCCGCGCGGGAGCGGGGAGGCGCTGCTGCGGACTACTGGAATCCGCCGCCGCGGTCCTCCGGGTCCTCGACGGGGTCGGAGTCGGGGGCGTCGAGCGCGTAGGTCACGTGGACCGACTCGCCGACCTCCTTGGCCGAGACGGACGTGTAGACGAGGTGCGTCTCCTGGCCGTCGACGGCGGCGTAGACGTCGACCGACTTCTCGTAGCCGCCCTCGGTGCTGACACGGGTCTCGGTCTGGCCGTCGAACGGCCCGCCCTGGAAGAAGGCGAGGTAGCTCTCGCCCTCGGAGAGTTCGCGGATGTCGTTGCTCATGGGACAGGTCTACCACTCGGGATCGAGCGTCCGCCGGGCGGCCCGTGTCCGCGGCTCCCGCCGGGCGGCGAGAACGTAGGATGACGGGGATGACGATCGGACGCCGCCTCTTCCTGTCGGGAGCCGCCTCGGGCGCCGGTCTCCTGGTCCTCGCGGGCTGCACTCCGCCGCGGCCGACCCCCACGCGCTCCGTCACCGAGGCCCCGGTGCCCACGCCCAGCACCACCGCCGTGCCGACGCCGGCCGCGTTCGTCCGCTCCGGCTGGGCCGAGGACCCGTACGCACTCGGCGCCGTCTCCTACCTCGCGGTCGGAGCCACCCCCGAGCACCGCGACGACCTGGCCGGGAACGTGCTCGACCGCCTGTTCTTCGCCGGCGAGGCCACCGACTCCCAGGAGCCGGGCACCCTGCAGGGCGCCTGGAACTCCGGGGTCCGCGCGGCCGGCGAGATCGCCGCGATCGCCGAGGAGGGCGAGCGGATCGCGATCATCGGCGCCGGTCTCGCGGGCGCCGTCGCCGCCCGCCGCCTGCTCGACGCCGGCTACGACGTCGCGCTCGTCGAGGCGCGCGACCGCGTCGGCGGCCGCATCGCCACCAGCACCCCCGACGGCTGGCCGATCGCCGTCGACAGCGGCGCCTGGGCGCTCGCCGGCGCCGGCCCCGCGCTGCGGGAGAGCGTCCTCGACGCCGGGATCACCACCTCCGCCGTCGACCTCGCGACCGTCCTCTCCAGCACCGAGGACGGCGACCGCCCCGATGTCGGCGACACCGCCGCGAAGGCGCTCACCCGTGCGCTCGAGTGGGCGGCGGAGCAGCCCACCGACCTGCCGCTCGCCGATGCCTTCGCCGGCTCCGGCGCTCCCGACCCGGCGGCCGTCGAGCCCGGCAGCGGGGACGGCGACGCCGCCCGCCTCGCCGCGTTCCTCGCGGGCGGCCCGGTGCTGCGCACGGGCGCCGCACCCGCCGAGCTCTCCGCCTGGTACGGGCTGGGCGACGCCTCGGCCGCCAGCACCGCGGAGGACGTCTCCGACTCCTCCGACGAGGCCTCCGCGGTCCTCACCGACGGCCTGGCGCCCCTCGTCGAGACGCTGCTGACCGACGTCGAGATCTCGCTGCGCGCGGCCGTCAGCGGCATCGGCTACAGCGACACCGGCGCGAGCATCAGGCTCGCGACGGGGGAGTCGTTCACCGCCGACCGCGTCCTCGTCACGGTGCCGATCGGGGTGCTGCAGAGCGACGCGATCGCGTTCGATCCGCCGCTGCCGTTCGCGCACCGCACCGCGATCGCGGCGATCGGCTCCGGGGTCGTCGAGACGCTGTGGCTCCGCTTCGACGAGCCGTTCTGGGACACCGATCCGGCCCTGCCCGCGCGCTGGTCGCTGGTGGGCTCGGCGGCCGGGATCACGGAGTGGCTGAACCTCGAGCCGTCCACCGGCGAGGCGGTGCTCGTCGGGCTCGTCGGCGCCGATCAGGCCCTGTCGCTGCAGTCGCTCAGCGACGACGAGCTGCTCGTGGTCGCGCAGTCGGCGCTCACGCCGTTCGCCGTCGCTGCCGGCTGAGCCGCTCGCGCAGCCGGGCGAGCGGGCCGCGCCACTCCGTCGCGCGCGCCGCACCGAGCGGCCGGACCCGGCTGAGCGCGAGCATGAAGGCCGCGATGCCCGAGATCAGGCCGAGCACGATCACGTCGTAGACGACGAACATCACCGGGCCGTCGACCTGGGCGGGGTCGAGGAAGAAGTAGGGGTACCAGCCGATCAGCGCGCCGCGCACCAGCGTGATGACGCCCCAGACGATCGGGAAGCCGAGCACGGTGAGGGTGCCGCGCCAGGCGACGGGGCGGCGGCCGGGGGCGAGGAGCCAGTCGAGCAGCGCGAGCGTCGGGATGACGAAGTGCAGCAGCGCGCTCGACCACGGCACGTCGACGCGGACACCGCGGTTGTTCGCCTCCACCGCGATCAGCCCGAAGACGATGCCCGAGACGACCATGTAGGTCAGGACCAGCGCGCGCAGGGTGCTGAGCCAGCGCGGCTCGCGCTCGCGGGCGAGGGCGACGATGCCGGAGAGTCCGAGGACGACGACGCCGGCCATGTTCGACTGCGTGGTGAAGTACGCGAAGAAGTTGTCGATCTGGAACAGCCGGAAGCCGAGGGTGTAGAGGAAGTCGCCGACGAGCCCGACGGCCCCCAGCCCCGCGAGCGCGAGACGGAGGATCGCGAACGCCTTCCGCACACCCGCTCCGATCCGTCGTCTCGACCAGCCCGGAGGGCCGGACGTCCGGACGATTCTACGGTCGCGGCGCTCCGAGCTCCCCGGGCGGGGGCCGTGCGGGGGGCGTCCGGGACCGCCGGAGCGAGGTGCGCACGGGATACCGTGCACTATGCCGTTCACGCCGAGCCACGCCGTCGTCGCTCTGGCGTTCACGAACAGCCGCATTCCCGCCGCGGCGGTCGCGATCGGCGCGATGGCCCCGGACATCGGTCTCTACCTGCCGCTGCGCTGGGCACGGGACGCGACGCACTCGATGCTCGGGGTCGTGACGGTCGACCTCGCGGTCGGCGCCGTCGGCCTCGTGCTCTGGCTGGTGCTGCTCCGGCCCGCCTGGCGCGACCTCGCGCCGTGGATCGTCCGGGTGCGCCTGCGACCGCCGCCGGCACCGCCGAGCACCGCGCGGGCGAGGACGGCGGCGATCGTCCTGGCGATCGTCGGGATCGTGATCGGCGCGGCGTCGCACGTGCTCTGGGACGCCTTCACCCACGACGGCGGTCCGTTCGTCGCGGCCCTGCCGTTCCTCCGCGAGGAGCTCGGCCCGTTCGCGGGCTACAAGTGGGCGCAGTACGCCAGCGGGGTGCTCGGCCTCGTGGGCCTCGGGATCGGCGCCCTCGTCTGGTACGTCGCCCGCCGGCCGCATCACGTCGCCGTCGACCACCGAGGCCCCGCGCGGGTCGCGGCGTGGACGGCCGTCCTCGCCGCCGCGGTCGTCCCGGCCGGCGTGGTGCTCTCGGGCTCGGGGCTGGATCCGTTCGAGGAGGCGTACCGCTCCTACGTCGTCGACGCGGCCGTCCTCATGGTGATCTGGACGACCGCCGCCCTGCTCGCGGTGGCCGTCCTCTGGCACCTCGCGCTCGGCGTCGCACCACGCCAAGGGGCTGACGCGGATCCGTCGTGAGGAGGATGCGCGGGTGCATAGCCCGCCGATAGCGTCGATGACGGCCCGTTGGGGCGGGCCGCCTTCGGGGGAAGGCACAAGGGGAAATCGAGGGCCCGCGGCGAGTCGCCGCGGGCCCTCTACCTGTCTGCGGAGTGAGGGACACCGCTTCGCGTCCTCGCTGATCGAGCAGCCGACGTCGTCCGGACGCTTGTCTGCGGGCTCGGCGTGCTGGCGGGGGCGGGTCTCGATACGCCCCTGCGGGGCTACTCGACCAGCATGGCTGCGGGGGCGCTCCGCAGCTGCACGGTCTGCCGGAGTCGGCGAACGGACTCGAATCGGGCCCCCGGACGCGAGCGGGGCCCGAATCGGGTCCATTCGAGAGCGCTGAGTCGCGCGAACGGACGCGCGTGGGGCTCTGCGGCCCTGCTGAACCCCGTTCCGCGTCCACTCGCCGCCTCGCGCATCCATGCTGGTCGCGTAGCCCCGCCAGGGGCGTATCGAGACCCGCCGTCGTCAGAAGGGCGGGTCTGCAGACTCGCCTACTGACGCTGGTGGATCTCGATACGCCCGCTGCGCGGGCTGCTCGATCAGCATGAGGCAGGAGCGGCGGTCGACGGACCAGCCGCGAGCCGTGGCTCGCGTCCGCCCCGCCGTCGCCGACGGGCGCCGGGCTAGCGGCGCTTGCCGCCGCCCTTGCCGGCGGGCTTCTTCGGGCGGGTGGCCGCGGCGGTGCGCGAGCCGCTGCGCGGGGCGCCCTCGCCGGCGGCGCCCTTGGGCAGGACGGAGGCGGGCGGGATGGGCCGGCGGGTGACGGGGCGCACGGGCTCGCCGCGGCGGGACTGGCCGGGGATCGGGCGCGAGCGGCGGCCGTAGATCAGCTCGGAGGAGTCGAGCAGCCACGGCACGAGCGCGACGGTGACGCCGTGCACGAGCAGCAGCTTCTGGCGGATGCGGCGCGACTTGTGGTTGTGGAGGAAGCCCTCCCACCAGTGCCCGACGATGTACTGCGGCATGTAGACGGTGATGATCTCGGAGCCGTGCTCGAGGCGGTGCGCCTTGATGTACTTGATCAGCGGGTACGAGATGTCGCGGTACGGCGAGGCGATGCAGCGCAGCGGGACCTCGATGTCCATCCGCGCCCAGTCGGCCTTGAGCTGGGCGGTCTGCGCGTCGTCGATCGACGAGTGCACCGCCTCCAGCGACTCGTGCCGCGCGGCGATGGCGTAGTCGAGGGCCTTCAGGGTCGGCTTGTTCATCCGGCCGACGAGGACGACGGCGTGATCGCCGTTCGCGCCGAAGGTCGTGGTCGGGTCGACCTCGATCTCCTTCTCCACATCGCGGTAGTAGCGGTAGACGCCGGCCATCAGCACGCCGAGGATCGGCATCACCAGATAGACCAGCCAGGCGCCGTGGGTGAACTTCGTGATCGTGACGACCACGAGGACGGCGAAGGTGAGCGTGGCGCCGAAGAGGTTGATCGCGAGGCTCGTCTTGACGGTGCGCGAGCCCTCGCCGTTCTTGATCATCCGGATCCAGTGCTTCACCATGCCGGACTGCCCGAGGGTGAAGGAGACGAAGACGCCGATGATGTAGAGCTGCACGAGGCTCGTCAGCGAGGCCTGGTAGACGAGCAGGATGATCGCCGCGACGAGCGCCAGGATGATGACGCCGTTGGAGTAGATGAGGCGGTCGCCGCGGGTGTTCAGCGACTTGGGCGCGTAGCCGTCGCGGGCGAGGACCGAGCCGAGCAGCGGGAAGCCGTTGAACGCCGTGTTGGCCGCGAGCAGCAGGACGGCGGCGGTGGCGGCCTGGATCACGAAGAAGAGGATCGTGTTGTTGCCGAAGGTGGCGGCCGCGACCTGCGCGATCACGGAGCGCTGCGGCGTCGTCGCGCAGTCGGTGAAGCCGACGAGGTGGCAGGCGTTCTCGGCGTAGTGCACGTTCGAGAGGAGGGCGAGAGCGGTCAGCCCGACGAAGAGGACGATCGCGATCGTGCCCATCGCGACGAGGGTGCGCTGTGCGTTCTTGACCTTGGGGACGCGGAAGGCGGGAACGCCGTTCGAGATCGCCTCGACACCGGTGAGCGCCGCGCAGCCGCTGGCGAAGGAGCGCAGCAGCAGCAGGACGATCGCGGCCTGGGTGAGCTGCTCGCCCTGCACGGTGTAGCCGGCCGACTCCGCGATGGGGGCGTCGCCGAAGGCCGCGCGGCCGAGGCCGACGACGACCATCACGAAGACGCTCGCGACGAAGAGGTAGGTGGGGACCGCGAAGGCCTTGCTCGACTCCGAGACGCCGCGGAGGTTCACGGCGGCCAGGAGGATCACGAAGAGGATCGCGAGCTCGACCCGGAGCGGGGCCAGCGCGGGGATCGCGGAGATGATGTTGTCGACGCCGGAGGCGACCGAGACCGCGACGGTGAGCACGTAGTCGACCAGGAGGGCCGCGGCGACCGTCAGCCCGGCGGTCTCGCCGAGATTGGTGCGGGCGACCTCGTAGTCGCCACCGCCCGAGGGGTAGGCCTTGATCAGCTGGCGATAGCTGAGGACGACGACGACCAGCAGGACGACGACGCAGCCGGCGACCCAGGGCGCGAAGGTGAGGAAGGAGAGGCCGCCGAGCAGCAGGATCATCAGCAGCTCCTGCGGCGCGTAGGCCACGGAGGAGAGCGGGTCGCTCGCGAAGATCGGGAGGGCGAGCCGCTTCTGCAGGAGCTGGCCCTCGAGCTTGTCGCTGGAGAGCGGTTCGCCGATGAAGAAGTGCTTCGCGGTGCGGAGCTCGTTCGCGTCGGCGTCGTCCGCACCGGTGGGGGACGCCTTCGCGCCCGAAGGGGGGCCCTCGTGTGTCACGAGCGACGACACTACTCCGTGGCCGGGGGCAGTCAAGCCGCCCGCGTTCCAGCCGGACGAGCGCTGAACCCGCGCTGTGACCGGGCATTTCCGCAGCTGTCGGGCAAGCGGTTCCAATGAGGTCCCCATCTGTGGGACAGGGGGTCAAATCACCCTCGAACTGGGGCCACCCTCGACGCTGTGAAATCGCCCGAAGTCTGTTGAAGTCGAAGACAGGTCACTCCGATGGGGGGAGCCGACGGGTTCCGCCCGTCGACGCTCGGAGGGGCCTGCACCGTTCCGCCGCCTCCCGGCCTCTGACCCGAGCCCCGCTGCAGCGGCGCGGGCGCTCGCTCGGAGTGCCTGCGTCGACCCGCCCGCACCACGACAGGTCGGCCGAGACGCCGACAGAATCGACGGAACCCGTGTCCACTTCCCGCACCGCCGCGCCGCCGGCCCGCTCGCGCCTCTGGCGCGCAGCCGGCCTGGCCACCGCGCTCGCCGTGACCGCCGGCATCGCCCTCGCCGGCTCCGCCCCCGCCCAGGCCGCCACGACCGGCCAGTACCTCGTGTCGGTCGACTCGAGCTCCATCTCGGAGCAGGTCGTCGCCGCGCTCGGCGTCGCCGACGACGTGCAGTTCGAGGGCGGCGTCGCGGGCTTCACCGCCCCGCTCACCGAGCGCCAGAAGGCGGTCCTCGAGGCCGACTCGCGCGTCCTCGGCATCACCCCCGCCGACCAGGTCGTCGACGGTCAGGCGCAGACCACCCCCTCGCACGTGCTCACCGCGGAGGCCGACAAGGCCCCGGTGCGCGCCGGCGACGGAGTGACGAACTACACCGGTCCGGCCGTCGCGGTCATCGACTCCGGCGTCAGCTCGCACCCCGACTACAACCTCAAGGAGCAGATCAACTGCTTCGGCTCGGGCACCGCCGCCGACGCCAACGGCCACGGTACCGGCGTCTCGGGCTACATGGCCGCGCTCGACAACGGCACCGGCTCGGTCGGCGTCGCCCCCGGCGCTCCGATCTACTCGGTCCGCGCGCTCGACGCGAACAACCGCGGCAACACCGGCACCCTGATGTGCGCCCTCGACTGGGTCTCCGCGAACGCGGCGAAGTACAACATCAAGGTCGTCAACATGTCGCTCGCCACCTACGGCACCGACGACGGCAACTGCGGCCGCTCGAACGGCGACGTGATCCACCAGGCGATCTGCGACCTCGAGGCCAAGGGCATCGTCTCCGTCGGCTCCGCGGGCAACACCTCCGAGGACCTCGCGGGCTGGATCCCCGCCGCCTACGACGAGGTGCTCGCCGTGACCAACATGGCCAACTACGACGGCAAGCCCGGCGGACTCGGCTCGGCGCCCTGCGGCGTCCAGACCAAGGACGACGCGGTCTCGACCAACAGCAACTTCGCCGTCTCGGCTGCCGACCAGAAGCACACCATCGCCGCCCCCGGCATGTGCCCGTACACCACCAAGAAGGGCGGCACCTACGCCTACATCCAGTCGGGCACCAGCATGGCGGCCGCCGGCACCAGCGGCGTCGTCCTCGACTGCATGAGCTCCGGTGGATCCTGCGCGGGCAAGAGCCCGGCGCAGGTCCGCGCCCAGGTCATCGCGCAGGCGAAGGCGGCGACCGAGCGCGGCCGCACCTTCCAGGGCGACCCGACCCGCCCCGTCGCCGGCCGCTACTTCGGCTACGCGGTGAGCACGATCCCCGTCGGCACCGTTCCGACGCCGGACCCGACGCCGACGGCCACGCCGACCGCGACTCCGACGCCCACCGCGACTCCGACGGCCACGCCCACGGCGACCCCGACCTCGACTCCGAAGCCGACCGCCACCCCGACGCCGACCGCGACGCCGACCACCCCGCCGGCGACCGACACGCAGAAGCCGACGGTGAGCATCACGTCGCCCTCGACCAACACCACGGTCGTCGGCTCGATCCGCCTGGTGGCCTCGGCCAGCGACAACGTCGGAGTGACGGCCGTCGCGTTCTACGCCGGCGGCACGAAGCTCGGCAACGGCGTCCTGCAGTCGAACGGGACGTGGACGCTGTCCGCCAACTCGAAGTCCTACCCGAACGCCAGCTACCAGGTGACGGCCAAGGCCCAGGACAAGGCCGGCAACGTGACGACCAGCTCGGCGATCACGCTCCGCGTCGCGAACTGAGTTACTGAGAACCGAGAAGAGCGGTTCAGGGGCGTGCCGTGTGCACACCCCTGAACCGCTCTTCTCGGTTAAGACCTTCGTTCTGCAAGCGGAAGTCTCCGACGCGCAGGGTCGGCGAAGCGGGGCGCGGCGCATCCATGCTGATCGAGTAGCGCGCGGAGCGCGCGTATCGAGATCCACCACCGTCAGGACGCGAGTCTGCAGACCCGCCTGCTGACGGTGGTGGGTCTCGATACGCCCCTGCGGGGCTACTCGACCAGCATGTCTCCGGGCGTCTCTTCCAAGTAGATCCACCACGGTCAGGACGCGAGTCTGCAGACCCGCCCTGCTGGCGGTGGTGGGTCTCGATACGCCCCTCCGGGGCTACTCGACCGGCATGTCTCCGGGTGTCTCTTCCAAGTAGATCCACCACGGTCAGGACGCGAGTCTGCAGACCCGCCCTGCTGACGGTGGTGGGTCTCGATACGCCCCTGCGGGGCTACTCGACCGGCATGACGCCGCCGGAGTCGGTTCGCCCGCAGCGTCAGGGGCGGGTGGCGGCGCCGATCAGGCGGGTGAGGGTGTCGCGGACGGCGATCAGCTCGTCGAGGGGGAGGTCGAGGCGCTCGACGATCTGCGGCGGGACCTGGAGCGCCCGCTCGCGGAGGGCGGCTCCCTCCGGGGTGAGCGCGACGTCGAGGCGGCGCTCGTCCTCGGTGCTGCGGGCGCGCGTGACGTAGCCGCCGGCCTCCAGGCGCTTCACCAGCGGGCTGAGGGTGGCGGGCTCGAGGTGCAGGGCGGCACCGAGGTCGGCGAGCGAGCGCGGGGCGCGCTCCCAGAGCGCGAGCATCACCAGGTACTGCGGGTGGGTGAGGCCGAGCGGCTCGAGCACGGGCCGGTAGAGGCCGATGACGGTGCGGGCGGCCACGGCGAGCGAGAAGCAGACCTGGTTCCGCAGGGCGAGCGGATCGGTGTCCCCGGGATCGGTCACCACGGCTTCGTCCTCCACGGATTCGTCCTCCCTTTCCCCTCGCGCACTGATCATTAGTACACTAAGCATATGGCCAAGCCGACCCGCTCCCTCTACCAGCGCTTCAACGCGCGGCTCTTCCCCTGGCTCGGCCCGCCGCCGCTCGGGCCCTACGACCAGCCCGAGCCCGACGCTCCCGCCGGCCGCGCCTGCCCGCTCTGCGGCCGCCTGATGTCGGAGCACGTGATCGATCGCAGCGGCCCGCGCACGCAGCTCTACTGCCCGGACGCCGTCGCCGAGGGGGACGCCGGCACCGTCGCCTGACGGCCCGATCGGCCCCTCCGGCGTCGCACGTCCCCTTTCGGGGGTCACGGGGTCGCGCCGCCGGGGGCGGATGATGAGCGCATGTCCCGTCTGCGCTCCGACTCCGCCCGTGCCGTCCAGTTCTCCCGCTTCGGCGGCGTGGACGTGCTCGAGATCGCCGACATCGCGCGGCCCCAGCCCGGGCCGGGGGAGGTGCTGGTCGAGGTCCTCGCGGCCGGCGTGAACCACATGGAGGCGTTCATCCGGCGCGGGATGTTCGACTCCGACCACTCCGCGGCCTTCCCGATGCGCCAGGGCACCGACTTCTCCGGCATCGTCGTCGGCCTCGGTGACGGCGTCACCGACCTCAAGCTCCGCAGCGACGTCGTCGGCCACGCGCTGGTCGGCTCGCACGCCACCCACATCGTCGTCCCGCGGGAGAACCTGGTCGCCAAGCCCGCCTCGGTGAGCTGGGAGGTCGGCGGCGCGCTCTTCCTCGCCGGCGTCACCGCCTGGCGCGCGATCGA
This sequence comes from Rathayibacter sp. VKM Ac-2927, assembly GCF_022815525.1. NCBI lineage: Bacteria > Bacillati > Actinomycetota > Actinomycetes > Micrococcales > Microbacteriaceae > Rathayibacter > Rathayibacter sp. VKM Ac-2927. The sequence goes on along the minus strand of NZ_JALGRT010000002.1, from coordinate 752,083 downwards.
GGCCACCCACATCGGACCGGACGACACCGTGGTCGTCTCGGCGGCGGCGGGCGGCGTGGGCAGCATGGAGATCCAGCTGGCCAATCTGCGCGGCGCGACCGTGCTGGGCACCTGCGGCGAGCGCAACTTCGACTACCTCCGCCAGATCGGCGTGAAGCCGATCGTCTACGGCGACGGCATCGCCGACCGCATCCGCGCCGCGGCGCCGAACGGCGTGACCGTCTTCCTCGACAACTTCGGCGGCGACAACGCGGCGCTGGCCGAGGAGCTCGGGATCGAGCCGGCCCGCTTCCACTCCAGCGACGACCGCAAGGAGATCGAGCTGCGCGCCGTCTGGCCCGACGCCGAGACCGCGCGGCGCGACACCGAGATCCTCGGCGAGCTGGTCGCGCTGGTTCGCGACCAGAAGCTGCGGGTGCTGGTCTCCGGCTTCTATCCCTACGGCTTCGTCCAGGACGCGTTCGACGACCTCGAGAAGCGGCACTCCCGAGGCAAGATCGTGCTCGGCATGAATCCGGTCGACGCGGGGCGCGTGACCAAGGCCCGCGACATCCACGAGGCCGGTGCCTAGCGTCGGCCCTCGGGCCTAGGCTCGGCTCTCGGGAGGGAGCCGCGTGGAGGAACCGGTCGTCGCCATCATCTGGATCGTCTCGTTCGTGGTCGTCACCGTGCTGGTGACGGGGCTCTCGGGCAAGGCGGGCTGGTCGGCTCCCGTGGCGCTGGTCGCCGTCGGGGCGCTGGCCTCCTTCGTCCCCGGGATCCCCGAGGTGGTGGTCGAGCCGGACGTCGTCCTCTACGGGATCCTGCCGCCGCTGCTCTACGCGGCGGCGATCCGCACCTCGGTGCTCGACGTCCGCGCCCGCGGCGACAGCATCCTGCTGCTCTCGGTCGGGCTCGTGGTCTTCACGGTGCTGGTGGTCGGCGCGGTCGCCTGGGCGGTGGTGCCGGCGATCTCGATCGCCGCGGCCCTGGCCTTCGGCGCGATCGTGGCGCCGACCGACGCCGTGGCGGTGACCGCGATCGCGGGGCGGCTGCGGCTGCCGCGGCGGATGCTGACGGTGCTGGAGGGCGAGAGCCTGCTCAACGACGCGACCGCGCTGGTGGCGCTGAACGCGTCGCTGCTCGCGATCGTCAGCACCGTGACGCCCGGCGGGATCGCGCTCGACTTCGTGCTGGCCGTCGTGGTCGGGGCGGGGGTCGGCATCCTGATCGCGGTCGTCCTCGGCTTCGTGCGCAAGCAGGTGTCCTCCTCGGTGCTGGACACGAGCCTCTCGCTGGTGACGCCGTACGTCGCGTTCATCCCGGCGCAGCTGCTGCACGGCTCGGGGGTGCTCGCGGTCGTGGTCGCGGGGCTGTTCCTCGGCTTCCGGGCGCCGGTCATCCAGTCGGCGCAGGCGCGGATCGCGGAGTCGCTGAACTGGCGCACCATCCAGTTCCTGCTCGAGAACGCCGTCTTCCTCTTCATCGGGCTGAGCCTGTCCTCGGTGGTCGCGGCGACCGCCGACTCCGACATCGGCGTCTGGCAGGGCGTCGGCATCAGCGCCGCGCTGCTCGGGGCGCTGATCGGCAGCCGGGTGCTCTGGATGTGCCTGACCACCGTCCTCTTCCGGCACGGCCCGCGGCGGCTGCAGCAGCGCGGCTGGACCTGGCCGACGGCGCTCGGGGTGTCCGTGGCCGGGATCCGCGGCGTCGTCACGCTCGCCGCCGCCTTCCTGCTGCCGGTGGAGACGCCGCAGCGGGCGTTCCTGCAGTTCCTGGCGTTCGTGGTGGTCGCGGGGACGCTGGTCGAGGGGCTCGCGCTGCCGCGGGTGGTGCGGCTGCTCAAGCTGCCGGCGCCGAACGAGCAGCAGGAGCACGTCGAGAAGCAGATGCTGCTGGCGGAGGCGCAGTCGGCCGGTCTGGCGCGGCTCGACCAGGAGCCGCAGGACGGCATCGAGGAGCGGGTGCTCGACCGGCTGCGGCGGAACGCGGTGTTCCTCGCGGACGCGCTGGAGAACCCGCCGGAGGGGGAGGGTGCGGAGCCGCTGACCCACTCCTACAACCGGCTGCGGCGCGTGATGATCGCGGCCGAGCGCGAGGCGGTGCTGAAGGCGCGCGCCGAGGGGCGCTACCAGGAGCCGGCGGTGCGCAGCGCGCTGGCGTTCCTCGATGTCGAGGAGGAGGCGCTGGCGGTGGGGCGGCAGTAGGCGACCTGCCTCGGCCGCCTGGAGCGAGCGGTGAAAATCCTATAGGATCGACGGGTCCGGCCGGAGGGCCGGCCCACTCGATGATGAGGAGCCGACGAGCATGACCCGTCTCTGGAACGAACCCGCCGACTTCGCCGACGACATGGTCGACGGCTTCGTCCGCGCCAACGGCCGCTGGGTCCGCAAGGTGGTCGGCGGCGTCTCCCGCTCGACCCGCTCCGAGGAGCCCGAGGTCGCGGTGGTCATCGGCGGCGGCTCGGGCCACTACCCGGCCTTCGCCGGACTGGTCGGTCCCGGCCTCGCCCACGGCGCCGCGATGGGCAACCTCTTCGCCTCGCCCTCGGCGCACCAGGTCGAGTCGGTGATCCGCGCGAGCGAGCAGGGCCGCGGCGTGCTGCTCAGCTACGGCAACTACGCCGGCGACGTGCTGCACTTCACCGCCGCGCAGGACGCGGTGCTCGCCGACGGCATCGACTGCCGCACCGTCACCGTCACCGACGACATCTTCAGCGCGAAGCCCGAGGAGGCGCACAAGCGCCGCGGGATCGCCGGCGACCTCACCGTCTTCAAGGTGGCCGGGGCCGCGGCCGCCGCGGGCTACGCGATCGACGACGTGGAGCGGGTGGCCGTGCTCGGCAACGCGCGCACCCGCTCGCTCGGCGTCGCCTTCACCGGCTGCACGCTGCCCGGAGCCGACGAGCCGCTGTTCTCGGTGCCCGAGGGCAGGATGGCGGTCGGCCTGGGCATCCACGGCGAGCCCGGGATCGACGAGGTCGACATCCCGAGCGCTGCGGAGCTCGCCGAGCTGTTCGTGACGCACCTGCTCGCCGACGCCGAGATCCCCGAGGGCGTGAGCGTCGACGGCGCCCGGGTCGTCCCGGTGCTGAACGGGCTCGGCTCGGTGAAGAGCGAGGAGCTGTTCGTCGTCTTCAGCACGATCGCCGATCTGCTCGAGGCGCGCGGGATCACCCTCGTCGACCCGCAGGTGGGCGAGTTCTGCACCAGCTTCGACATGGCCGGCGTCTCGCTGACGCTGTTCTGGGTCGACGAGGAGCTCGAGACGCTGTGGACGGCGCCGAGCGACACGCCGGCCTTCCGCACCGGGGCGGTCGACGGCGGCGCGCTCGTGGCCGTCACCGCGACGCAGGCCGAGGAGGTCGCCGCCGAGGTCGGCGAGGCCTCGGAGGAGTCGCGCGCCGCGGCGGCACGGCTGTCCGACGCGATCGCGGCGATCCGCGACGTGATCGACGCGAACGCCGACGAGCTCGGCCGTCTGGACTCGATCGCGGGCGACGGCGACCACGGCATCGGCATGCAGCGCGGGGCGCGGGCGGCCGCGCAGGAGGCCGCCGACGTGCTCGAGCGCGGGGCGGGCGCGCAGACGCTGCTCACCCGGGCCGGCGACGCCTGGTCGGACCGCGCGGGCGGGACCTCCGGCGCGCTGTGGGGGGTCATCCTCCGGAGTGTCGGCGAGGCGCTCGGCGACGACCGCGCCGTGAGCGCGCGCGAGGTGAGCGCGGGAGTGACCGCCGCCTCCGACGCCGTGCGCGGCTACGGGAAGGCGAGCGTCGGCGACAAGACGATGGTGGACGCGCTGGTGCCGTTCGCCGAGACGCTGGCGGAGCAGGCCGGGGCGGGCGACGCGCTCGCCGACGCGTGGGGCGCCGCCGCCGGGGCCGCGCGCTCGGCCGCCGACGCCACCTCCGACCTGATGCCCGGACTCGGGCGTGCTCGCTCGCACGGCGAGAAGTCGCTCGGGACGCCCGACCCCGGCGCGATCTCGTTCGCGCTGATCGTCGAGGCGATCGCGCCGCAGCTCGGTGCCGCCTCCGGCGCCGCATCGACCACGGACGCACCGTCCACGACTGCACCGACCACCCACGAAGGAGAGACCGCATGAGCACCACCTGGAGGATCGTCGTCGGATCCGACGACGCCGGCTACGACTACAAGGAGATCCTGAAGCGCGACCTCGAGGCCGACGACCGGGTCGTCTCGGTCGTCGACGTCGGCGTGGACGCGGAGTCGCACACGCCGTACCCGAGCGTCGCGATCGCGGCGGCCGAGCTGGTCGCGCGCGGCGAGGCCGACCGGGCGCTGCTGATCTGCGGCACCGGCCTGGGCGTCGCCATCGCGGCGAACAAGGTCGAGGGGATCCGCGCCGTGACGGCGCACGACTCCTTCTCGGTGGAGCGCGGCGTGCTCTCGAACGACGCGCAGGTGCTCTGCATGGGGCAGCGCGTCGTCGGCATCGAGGTCGCCCGGCGGAACGTGCGGGAGTGGCTCGGCTACGTCTTCGACGAGTCGAGCGCCTCGGCCGCGAAGGTGGAGGAGATCGTCGCGTACGAGCGCTCGGGAGCGACTGCGTAAGCTGAGCCGACCGCTGTGCCGAGCGCCCCGAACCGGGTGATCCGCGGCGCGCCCCTTCCGCACCGACCCGCGAGGCTGTGATGACCGACGCCGTGTTCCGCCTGACCGGCGCGGAGTCGATTGAGCGGCGGGGGCTGCGCGACCACGTCTACGAGCGCGTGCTCGACGTGCTGCTCGGCCCGGACATCGAGCCGGGCATGCGCCTGTCGATCGACGCGGTGGCGCGCGAGCTCGGCGTCTCGCCGACGCCGGTGCGCGAGGCGCTCGTGCAGCTCGAGCGGACCGGCCTCGTCACCCGGGTGGCCAACAAGGGCTACCGGGTGGCGCCGCCGCTCGCCGACGACCAGCTCGATGCGCTCTTCGACGCGCGGCTGGTGCTCGAGAGCGGCGCGGCGGCGCTCGCCTCGGCGCACGAGGCGGCGCTGGTGCCGCGGCTGCAGGAGGCGCTCGCCGCGCACGAGGCGATGACCGCCGTCGTGCGCGCGGCCTCGACCGAGGGCGAGCTGCCGGTGGCGCTGCTGCGCGAGTACTTCGCGGTGGACTGGAACTTCCACCACCTGATCTTCGAGGGCACGCACAACCCGTTCCTGATCGACATGTCCGAGGCGATCTCCACGCGCGTGCATCGGATGCGCCAGACCGTGCAGACCGGCGTCAGCGATGCGGACGACGCCGTGCTGGAGCACCGCGCGATCGTCGACGCGTTCGCGGCCGGGCCGGAGGCGGCTGCGGCGGCGATGCGCGTGCACATCGAGCGGGTGCGCGAGCGCTCGCGCCGCGACTCCGTCCGCTGACGCTGCGGCTGCGCGGGGGTCGGCGCCGGGCGTGACCTTCGGCTCGTGGAATCGGCCTCGGCTCGTGGAATCGGGCGGTTCTCGCGTGCCTGAGGTCGTTCCGCGTGCCGGAGGTGGCCCGGGGCTGAGCTCGGGCTCGTGGAATCCGCCTGGGCTCGTCGAATCGGGTGGTTTCCGCGAGCCGGAGGCCGTCTCGCGTGCCGAGGGTGGCCGGGGCTGAGCTCCGGCTCGTGAAATCGGCCTCGGCTCGTGGAATCTGACGATTCCCGCGTGCCGGAGGTCGTTCCGCGTGCCGGAGGTGGCCGGGGGTGAGCTCGGGCTCGCGGAATGGGCCCGAGCTCGTGGATCCCGGCGATTCTCGCGTGCCGGAGGTCGTTCCGCGCGCCGGAGGTGGCAGGAGCTGAGGTCCGGCTCGGGGAATCGGCCCGGGCTCGTGGAATCGAGCGGTTTCCGCGTGCCGGAGGTCGTTCCGCGTGCCGGAGGTGGTCCGACGGTGCGCGCTCGGGGCGAGAGGTGTGCGCGAGTGCGGCGACCCATGCTGGTCGAGTAGCCGCGGAGCGGCGTATCGAGACCCGGCGTCTGCAGGGGGGTGGATCTCGATACGCCCGCGATGAGGGCTACTCGATCAGCATGGCGCTGCGCGGGCTGGTCGATCAGCATGCGTCGGCGGCTCGGCGTGGGAGCACCGAGCCGCTCCGTTCGACGGCGGAGGGCGGAACGGCGAAGGGCCCGGCCGCGGGTGCGGTCGGGCCCTTCACGGTGGCGGCGGGTCAGTGGCCCGCCTGGACGCTCGTGGTCTCGAGCAGCTCGTCCGCCTTGGAGCCGCGGAAGAACTTGGTGCAGAACATCATGGCGGCGGCGAGGAAGGCGAAGACGCCGAGGGAGACGACTCCCCACACGCCGCTCTCGGTGGGCACGGCCTCGTTGAAGCCGTTGCGCATCAGCGGGGCGACGAAGCCGCCCAGGTTGCCGAGCGAGTTGATCAGGCCGATGCCGGCCGCGGCCGCCGCTCCGGTGAGGAACGCGGTCGGGTAGGCCCAGGTGATCGGTCCGACGGAGAGGAAGCTCGCCACCGCGAGGGTGATGAACAGCAGGCCGAGGATCGGCTGGCCGGCCGACCCCGCCCAGGCCGAGCCGAAGATCGACAGGCCGGTGAAGATGTAGAACATCGCGCCCCAGGAGCGGCGGCGGCGGATCGTGTTGGCGTGCTGTCCGACGTAGTAGCAGGCGAACAGTCCCACCAGCCACGGGATGGCCGAGACGAGGCCGACCTGGAAGCCGACGTCCTGCCCGATCAGGTTCGCGACCTGCTGCGGGAGGTAGAACGTGGTGCCGTAGACCGCGATCTGCAGGCAGAAGTAGATGATCGTGAAGTACCAGACCTTCCAGCTGGCCATCGCCTTCCAGATGCCGGTCGGGCCGTCGGCCTGGCGCACGGTGTCCTCGCGCTCCATCGCCGCCGTCAACGAGTCCTTCTCGCCCTGCGTCAGCCACTTCGCCTTCTGCGGATGGTTCGTCAGGAACTTCAGCGCCGCTATGCCGGCGAGCACCGCGAGCACGCCCTCGGTGAAGAACATCACCTGCCAGCCCTCCCACGGGGTGATCTGGTTGCCGACGCTGATCAGGCCGCCGCTGAGCGGGGCGCCGAGCATCTGCGAGAACGGCTGCGCCAGGTAGAAGATCGCGAACATCTGCACGCGCACTTTGTTGGGGAACCACTCCGACAGGAACATGATCACGCCCGGGAAGAGCCCGGCCTCGGTCACGCCGAGCAGGAAGCGCAGGATGATGAACATCGTGTCGCCGGTGGTGAAGGCGAACGCGGCGGCGACGATGCCCCAGGTGACCGCGATGCGGGCCAGCCAGAACCGGGCGCCGAAGCGCTTGAGCAGCAGGTTGCTCGGGATCTCGAAGATCGCGTAGCCGATGAAGAAGATGCCGGCGCCGAGCGCGAACGCTCCATCCGAGATGCCGCGGTCGACCGAGAGCGCCTCCTCGGCGAAGCCGACGTTGGTGCGGTCGAGGAACGCGACGAAGTAGAGGATGACGAGCATCGGCATCAGATGCCGGGACGCCTTCGAGATGGCGGATTTCAGCGCGGGATCACGGGTGGATCCGAGGGCTGGGGACGAGGTGGTCAAGGCGCTCTCCTTTGAGTCGGCCGAATGCGGTGAGGGGTGGGAGGGGTCAGGAGCCGAGCGCGGGCAGGATCTGCGCCATGCCGACGGCGACGAGGATCACGCCGACGCCGAGGAAGATCCAGCGGCCGAGCGACCAGGTTCCGGTGAGCTTGTTCATGGGGTGTCCGTTCGAGTCGGGGCGAGAAGGGATCGGGGATCAGTGCATGTAGAGGCCGCCGTCGACGTTCAGGGTCTGACCCGTCACGAAGCCGGCGTCCTCGCTGATGAGGTACGCGATCGCCGCGGCGATGTCGCGGGGCGTGCCGATGCGCGGGAGCACGCCGTCGGCGGCCATGGCCGTCTTGCGCTCCTCGGTGAGGGTGCCGCCCATGATGTCGGTGTCGATCGGGCCGGGGGAGATCGCGTTGACGGTGATCCCCTGTCCGCCGAGCTCGCGGGCGACGCTGCGGGTGAAGCCGATCACGCCGGCCTTGGCCGCGGAGTAGGCGGTCTTGCTGAAGGTGCCGCCGCCGCGCTGGGCGGAGACGGAGGAGAGGCTGACGACGCGGCCGACGCCGCGGGTGACCATCGACTCCACCGCGCGGCGGGTGCTGAAGTGCACGCCGTTGAGGTTGACGTCGAGGACCCGCTGCCACTCCTCGGGGGTGACCTCGAGGTAGGAGACGGGGGAGGCGATCCCGGCCAGGTTGACCAGCGCCACGACGGGCGGGAGGGCGGCCTCGAGCGTGTCGAAGGCGGCGCGGACCTGCGCGTAGTCGGCGACGTTCGCGCCGGCTCCGGCGGCCTGGACGCCGTGCTGCTCGGCGATCTCGGCGGCCACCTCCTGCGCGGCCTCGGCGTGGAGGTCGATGACGCCGACGTTCCAGCCGAGCTCGGCGAGGTGGTGGGCGGAGTAGCGGCCGATGCCGCGCGGGGACGCGGCGCCGGTGAGGACGACGGTCCGGGACTCGGGGAATGCGGTCATGAGGGTGCTCCTTCTCGGTCGGCGCGTCAGGCGATCGGCGCGGGGCCGAGCTCGTCCATGAGCTTCTTGATGGCGACGTAGGCGCGGTTGCGGTACGCGATCAGCTCCGCGGTCCGCTCGGCGGGCACGTCGAGGTAGCCGGCGCCGGACTTGGTGCCGAACTTCCCGGCGTCGACCAGCGCGGCCAGCGACTCCGGGGTGGCGAAGCGCTCGGGCCAGCGGGTCTGCAGCGAGGCGTAGCAGAAGGCGTAGACGTCGAGTCCGGCCATGTCGGCGATCGCGAACGGGCCGAAGACGGGGAGGCGGAAGCCGAAGGTGGTGCGGACGATCGTGTCGATGTCCTCGGGGGTGGCGATGCCCTCCTCGACGATCTGCGTCGCCTCGTGGAAGAGCGCGTACTGCAGGCGGTTGAGCACGAAGCCGGTGGAGTCCTTGACCCGGGCGGTCTCCTTGCCGGTCGCCGCGACGATCTCCTCGGCCAGCGCGATCGCGCTCTCGGCGGTGCCCTCGTGCGGGATCAGCTCGACGCCGGGGATGAAGGGCGCCGGGTTGGAGAAGTGCACGCCGAGGAAGCGCTCGGGGTTCGTCACGGCCTCGGCCAGCGAGCCGATCAGGATGGTCGAGGTGTTCGAGCCGATCACGGCGTCGGGGCGCGCGGCGGCGCTGATCCGGCGGAGGGTCTCGTGCTTGATCTCGATCTTCTCGGGCACCGCCTCCTCGATGAAGTCGGCGGTCGCGACGGCCTCCTCGATCGAGGCGGCGGGGGAGAGGTTCCGCCGGATGCGCTCGACCGCGTCCTCGGGGAAGAGGCCGTCGGCGACGAACTGCGCGGTCTCGGTGAGCAGTCGCTCGTAGTTGCTGCGGGCGATCTCCTCGGAGATGTCGGCGATGACGACGGTGGCGCCGGAGAGCGCGAGGACCTGGGCCATGCCTCCGCCCATGTAGCCGGAGCCGACGACGGCGATGGTGCGTGCGGTCGGGGTGGTGGTGCCGGTGGTGTCGCTCATGTCTGTCGTTCCTTACTGCGAGGCCCGGGCCGCGCGGGGCAGCAGCGAGCGGATGTAGGTCTGGTTGGTCGAGCACATGCCGAGGCTGTCGCCGCCGTAGTGCTCGGCGAGGAGGATGCCGCGGAAGCCGCCCTCGACCGCGTCGCGCAGGACCTGGCGGTAGTTGATGAGACCGGCCTCCATGGTCGAGGGGACCGAGGTGGCCCAGGAGCCGTCGGCCGACTCGTCGCGGGTGTAGTTCTTCACGTGCATGTAGTTGGCGTAGGGGAGCGTCTTGGCGAACAGCTCGCGCCAGTCCTCGACGGGGCGGTGCAGGCGGATGAGGTTCGCGACGTCGGGGTTGAGGCCGACGTTGTCGAGACCCACCTCCTCGACGAAGCGGACGGCGCTGTCGGCGGTGCCGAGGTAGGTGTCCTCGTAGAGCTCGAGCGCGAGCGGGAGCCCGACGTCGGCGGCGTGCTTCCCGAGCTCGCGGATGCGGCTGACGGCGGCGTTCCAGACGTCGGGGTCGTCGGGGTCCTTGGGGCCCTCGGCGGTCCAGAACCAGAGCGCGCGCTTCTGCGCGGCGCTGAACGGCTGGTGCAGTCCGGTCGAGAAGACCTGCATGCCCCACTCGGCGGCTGCGTCGATGGTGCGGTGCGCGTAGGCGAGGTTCTTCTCCTCGTGCCCGGGCATGATCACGCTCTGGCGCTGCAGGTGCACCGAGGGAATGCCGATGCCGTGCGACTTCGCGATGCTGAGGAACTCGTCGCGGCGCGAGGGCTCGAGGTCCGCCGGGCGGACGTGGCTGTCGGCCAGCTCGGCGAGGGTGAAGCCGACCTGCTCGACCTGGGCGAACATGTCGTCCCAGACCTCGGGGGCCGCGTCGTGCAGGGCGACGCCGTCGCGGCCGACGGGCGGGATGCCGTGCAGGCAGGTGGCGATCGGCCAGGTCTCGGCGGTCCAGCTGTCGGGGTTCCAGTCGACGCCGTCCCAGGACTGCGCCCCCTGGAGGTTCGGCGCCCCCTGGACGGCCCGCGCGGGTGTGCTCTCGCTCATCAGTGCTCCATTGCGCTCGATTGCGACCGGCGTTGGTCGCACAAAAGATCCTATAGGAAATATAGTCCTGGAGCGGCGGAGCGCAAGGGGCGGGTGGGAGCGCGGTCGGCGGGACGAGGTTCGGCGAGGGTGGCGCGCGGTGCCGTCGTCCGAACCGAGCGGTCGGCGGCCCGCCGCCCCGACCACCTCCGGCACGTGGAAACCGCTCCGGCATGCTGAAGCCGTTTGATTCCGCGAGCCCGGGCCGAAACGGCGAGCCGAACATCAGCGCCGAGCACCTCCGGCACGCGGCAGCCGCTCCGGCACGCTGATGCCGCCCGATTCCGCGAGCCGAGGCCGAAACCACGAGTCGAGCATCCGCCCCAGGCACCTCCGGCACGTGGAAAACAGTCCGGCACGCTGAAACCGCCCGATTCCGCGAGCCGAGGCCGAAACCACGAGCCGAGGATTCGCCCCGGCTGCCTCCCGCACGCGGAAATTCCTCCGGCACGCTGAAACCGTTCGATTCCGCGAGCCGAGGCCGACTTCGCGAGCCGAACCTACGGTCCTGGACAGTCCGCCCATCCTCGGCGCGTGAGAACCTCCCCCGCATGCCGGAATCGCCCGATTCCGCCAGCCGGGGAAGACTTCGCGAGCCCGGCCCTGAATCACGAGCCGAAGATCCGTCCCGGCCGCCTCCGGCACGCGAGAACAGCTCTGGCACGTCGGAACCGTGCGATCTCGCGAGCCCGGGCCTGAATCGCGAGCCGAAGATCCGTCCCAGCCGCCTCCGGCACGCGAGAACAGCTCTGGCACGTCGGAACCGTGCGATCCCGCGAGCCCGGGCCTGAACCGCGAGCCGGATTTACGCCCGGGCCACCTCCGGCGCGCGGAATCTGCTCCGGCACGTGGAAACCGTCCGATTCCGCGTGCCCGGGCCGGAACTGGGAGCCGAACATCCGCCACCGGCCACCTCCGGCACGTGAGAACCGCTTGGGCACGCCGGAACCGCCCGATTCCGCGAGCGTGAGCCGGATCCGCGAGCCGAAGTTTCACCACGGCCACCTCCGGCACGCGAGAACCAGTACGGCACGCCGGAACCGGCTGATTCCACGAGCCCGAGCCGATCGAGCGAGCCGAGCCTCCGGCACCGGTCAGTCGGCGTGTCTCCGGCACGTCGGAACCGCTCCGGTACGGAGGAGCCGGCCGATCCCGTCGGACCGGGCCGGGGCCACGAGTCCTTCGTCGTGCAGCGCGGCGGCGCGGGCGGACAGCCGAACGGCGGGGACCCCCGAGGGGATCCCCGCCGTCAGCGGTGGTGCGGTGGTGCGGCGGGCGTCAGCTCAGCGTGGAGCGGACGGCCGCGCGCGCCTGGTCGAGCGCGCTGCGCAGGGCGTCCGTGCTCGCCGCGCTCACGGAGCCGTGCGCAGCGGCCGTGCGCAGCTCGGCGCGCAGCTCGTCGCGGAACTCGGTGAGCAGCACCTCGGCGTCGCGCAGGGCGAGCCGGGAGGCGGTGCGCGCGTCGACCGCGGCGGTGTCGGCGGCGGGGTTCTCGGCGGGCGGGGCGTCCTGCGGGCGCTCGCCGGTGGTCGAGCCCGACGTCGAGTCCTGCGTCGACTCCGCCGGGGCGGGCGTCTCGGCCGAGTGCTCCGGACCGCCGCGCGACGGGCGCGAGTCGCGGGCGGCGCTCGCCAGATCGGCGCGCAGGCTCTTCATCGCCTCCGCGACGCCGAGCCGCACCTCGTCGGCCAGGCGGCGGACGGAGTCGGTCAGCTCCTCCTCGATGTCGCCGAGGTCGGTCGCGCGGTTCGCCAGCTCGGCGCGGCCGGCGTCGGTGATGGAGTAGACGGTCTTGCGGCCGTCGGCCTCCTTGGTGACCAGGCCCTCCTCCTCGAGCTTCGCCAGGCGCGGGTAGACCGTGCCGGCGCTCGGGGCGTAGGTGCCGCCGAAGCGCTCGCTGAGCGCCTGGATCAGCTCGTAGCCGTGCTTGGGCGACTCCGCGAGGAGGTTGAGCAGGTAGAGGCGCAGGCGGCCGTGCGCGAAGACGGGGCTCACAGCGCGCTCGCGTCGGTGAGGCGCTGCGCGGCGGGAGCGGCGGGGGAGCGGCGGACGACGGTGACGGCGCCGGTCACCGAGTTGGCGGTGACGTCGACCCACTTCGAGTCGAGCGAGCCGGTGGTCGCGGTGTAGCCGCGGCCGAACGTGCCCTTGACCACCTCGCCGTCGAGCTGGAGCGTGCCGGTGGCGGTGTTGATCCGGTAGCGGGCGCCGAGGCCCTCGTCGATCCGGATCGTGAGGTCGCCGCTGACGGTGTTGCACTGGATCTCGTCCGGTGCGTCCTCGGCGTCGACGAAGACGCTGCCCGAGACGCCGTCGACGGAGAAGCGGGTGAGCGCGCCGGCGGTGGTGACGTCGCCCGAGACGGTGTGCGCGGTGACCCGGCCGGTGTGGTTGCGGACGGAGAGCTCGCCGTGGACGGTGTTCGCCTCGATGTCGCCGCGCAGGCCGTCGATGACGATGTCGCCGCCGACGGTGGAGACGCGGGCGTCCGAGTGCAGACCCGAGACGAGGCCGTCGGCCGAGACGGTGTCGAACTTGAGCGCGACGCCGCGGGGGACGAGCAGGCTGATGTCGGCGCGGTCGCCCTTGCGACCGAGGCCCTTGGCGACGTCGACGACGGTGTCCCAGCGGAGCTGGATGTGGTCGACCTCGAGGCGGTCGCCGTCCATCGAGACCTTGAGCGGGCGGCCGGAGACGCTGTGCACCTCGACGCGGGCGGTGGGCTCGTCGTGCCCGATGACGTCGATCTGACCGCCGACCAGGGCGATCTTGATCGAGCGGACGACGTCGAGGTCGATGACCTTCGTCTCGCCCGCCTGCACGAGCCATTTCTCGAGCGACATGGTGCTCCTCCTCCTGTGCCCTCGTGGGGCGATCCTGCTGCTGGTGATGCCGGGACGACTCGCGATATAGCGCGAGTCGATGGAAGTCACGATATATCGCGTGTTGCGCCGCGGGCAAGGATGTTCGGCGATCACCCAGGGGAGCGCGAGCGTCTGCTAGACCGGGAGCATGGATCCGCTCGCGGCACTGCAGGAGATCGCCGCCCTGCTCGAGCAGGAGCGGGCGTCGAAGTATCGCGCGAAGGCGTTCCGGAAGGCGCTCGCCGTGCTCGAGGGCATGGCCGAGGGCGAGCGGGCCGATCTCGCGCTGGTCCGCGCGGCGCCGGGGATCGGCGACACGACCTTCACCGTCATCCGCCAGGCGCTCGAGGGGCGGGTGCCGGACTACCTCGCCGAGCTGCGCGGCACCGCGTCCCTGCCCGAGAGCGCGCTGCGGAGCCTCCTCCGCGGCGACCTGCACAGCCACAGCGAGTGGTCGGACGGAGCGACGCCGATCGCGGCGATGGCGGACGCGGCCCGGGCGCTCGGGCACGAGTACCTCGCGCTGACCGATCACTCGCCGCGGCTGCGGGTCGCGCACGGGCTGAGCGCCGAGCGGCTCGCCGACCAGCTCGAGCACCTGGCCGGTCTCGACACCGGATCGCTGCGGCTGCTCAGCGGGATCGAGGTCGACGTGCTGGAGGACGGCGCGCTCGACCAGTCGGAGGAGATGCTCGCGCGGCTCGACGTCGTGGTCGCGAGCGCGCACTCGAAGCTGCGGATGCCGAGCCGGGAGATGACGGTGCGCCTGGTCGCGGCGGCCGCGCATCCGCGGACCCGGGTGCTCGGGCACGTCACCGGGCGGCTCGTCACGGGGGAGCGCGGCACCCGCCCGCCGTCGACGTTCGACGCCGGCGCCGTCTTCCGGGCCTGCGCCGAGCACGGGACCGCGGTCGAGATCAACTCCCGCCCCGAGCGGGAGGACCCGCCGGACGAGCTGATCGCCCTGGCCCTCGAGGCCGGCTGCCTCTTCTCGATCGACAGCGACGCGCACGCCCCCGGCCAGCTCGGCCTCCTCGACTACGGCGCCGAGCGCGCCGAGCGCCTCGGCGTCCCGCCCGACCGCATCGTGACCACCTGGCCCCTCCCGCGACTCCTGGACTGGCTCGCGCCCTGATCCCCCGCCGCGAGATGCCACTTGTGCGCGCCTTTGTCGGCGTGTCGCGTGCACAAGTGGCATCTCGCGGAAAGCGAAGTCGCGGGTGGTACCCCCTTGACAGGAGGAGCTAGCGCGGGGGGAGTTCCGGCGCAAGTAGTGATTTCCCAGCGTCGGGAGCGGCATGCTCGTGGGGGCCGTCTCCGAGGCGCGCCCTCTCCGCTCCGACCAGACCAGGTGATCCCGTGGCCACGCAGACCGTTCTCGACGCCGTGCGCGCAGCGCCCACCCTCCTCGAGGCGATCCGGGCGGCCGACGCCCTGACGATCGCCGCCGTGAGCGACGGGGGCGGACGCGCGGTCCGCCTGCTCACCCGCGCGGCCCTCGACCCCGCCGACCAGCTCACCGCCATCGCCGCGGTGCACTCGCTCGCGCAGGTCTTCGACGAGGAGGCCGACCTCGCGCTGCTGCGGCTGCTCGCCGACGAGCGCGCCTTCCTCCGCGAGCACGCCGCCTGGGCGTTCGGCGGCCGCTTGCCCCGGCCGGCCGCGGTCGGCCCGCTGCTGCGCATGGTGCGCGACGGCGGCTTCGCCGGCATGCTCGCGCAGCGCACCCTGCTGCTCTGGGCGTCCTCCACCCCCGACCTCGTCGCGCTCGCGCTCGAGGGCGCGCTGATCGGCGAGCGCGACCGCGACGTCCGCGCGCGCTACGTCGAGACGATCGGCCTGGTCCCCGGCGCGATCGCCGAGCGGACCCTCCTGCACACCGCCGCCGACGAGGGCGAGGTGTTCGAGGCGCGCGCCGCGGCCGCCGACGCGCTCGGCGAGCGGCCCTCCGACGACGCCGCGCTGATGCTCGCCCGCCTCGGCGAGATGCCGGAGCCGCTCGGTCCCGTCGCGCGCGTCGCCCTCGCCGACCGCGCCATCGCTCCCGTCGCCGACGCCGGCCCCACCGTCGCGCAGCTCTTCGTGCACGCCGACATCGACGGGACGCTCACCCGCGTCGGCGCGGGCGACAACGGCGGCATCGCCACCCTCCTCGTCCGCCTCGGCGACGCGCTGACGGAGGAGGACTGCATCGAGCGCGTCCTCACCCTCTCCCGCGGCACCTGGGCCGAGGCGGAGCGCGCGCTGGCCGAGCTGCCCGCCGCGGGCCACGGCTTCGCTCCGGTGCCGTTCGTGGGCGCCGCCGTGCCGATGCCGCTCGCCTGGCCGCGGCGCATCGCCGCCGAGCGCGGGATCCGCCGCTACCTCCGCGCGGCCGGCCGCGTCGACGTCGTGCACCTGCGGATGGCCGACGTCGGCTCGCTCGCCGCGGCCGCCGTCGCGCGCGAGCTGGAGATCCCCGTCGTCTTCACCGTCGCACCCGACCCGCACGCCCTGATCGCCGGGCTCGACGAGGCGGGCACCCTCTCGCGCGCCGACTTCGGCGACCGCGACGCTGTCGAGCACTTCTGGTTCCGCGTGCGCCTGGTGCAGCGGCTCGCCGCCGACGCCGCGCACACCGTCCTCTTCCCGCGCGCCGAGCTCGCCGAGACGATGCGCGACATGCTCGGCATCGACATCACCGCTCACCCCGAGCGGCACACGATCGTCCCCGAGGGGATCGACGTCCGGCTGGTCGAGCGCGGCGAGGAGGCGGCGCGCGATGCCGCCGCCGGCGAGCCGGTCGCCCTCGACGCCGGCGACGACCTCTCCGCCCTCGACGCGCTCCTCGCCGAGCTGCCGGCCGCGCGCCGCGGGCTGCCGCTGCTGCTCAGTGTCGGCCGCCTGCACCGGGTGAAGGGGATGGCGACGCTGGCCGAGGCCTGGGCTGGCTCGCCGCTGCGCGACCGCGCGAACCTCCTCCTCGTCGGCGGCGACCTCGACGCGCCGACCCCCGACGAGACGGAGCAGCTCGACCGGATCCGCGCCGTCGCCGCCCGGCCCGGCTCAGCGGGAGGTCTGCTGCTCGCCGGGCACCGCCCCAACGGCACCGTCGCGCGCTGGCTGGGCGCCGTGCGTCACGGCCGCCCCGGGCTCGCCGCGGCCGGCGGCGCCTACGTCTGCGCGAGCGTCAAGGAGGAGTTCGGCATCGCGCTGCTCGAGGCGCTCGCCGCGGGGCTGCCGGTGGTCGCTCCGGCCACGGGCGGCCCGGCGACCTACGTGGAGGAGGGCGTGACCGGCTTCCTCGTCGACACCTCCGATCAGGAGACGCTCGCCGTGGCCGCCTGCTTCGCGCTCGACCTCGCCGCCGGTCCGCTCGCCGAGTACTCCGCCGAGCGCGGCCGCGCGATGGTGCGCGAGCGCTACACGATCGAGGCGATGGCGCACGCGCTCTCCGCCGTCTACGCGCGGGCGACCGCGGAGCAGGAGCGCCCGCTCGGCTCGGACCTCGTGCTGGGCGCCTCGTGACTCTGCTGATCGTCAGCCCCGACTACGCCTCGCACCTGCTGCCGCTGGCGACCCTCGGCACTGCCTGGCGCGCGGCCGGCGAGCGCGTCGTGGTCGCGACCGGCGATGCGACGCGCTCGATCGTCGACGGCTTCGGCTTCGAGCACGTCCCGCTCCGGCTCGGCCGCGGCTCCAACCCGGGCACCATCCGGGCGGAGGAGCAGGCGCCCGACGAGGGCGACTCGCTCCGCGGCTTCTTCGACGCGACCCGCCGCGGGATGGTGCCGACGCTGGAGTACCAGGCCGGCGAGCGGCTGACCGACCTGCTCTGGGACCCGGCGGGAGTCGCCGCGCGGCTGCGCGAGATCCTCGACGAGGTCCGGCCCGACGCGATCGTCGTCGACCACCTCGCCTTCACCGCGCGGGTCGCGCTGCGGGCACTCGGCGTGCCCTACGGCGACGTGGTGCTCGGGCACCCGAGCGCACTGACGGTGCCGGGCGAGGTCTACGGCTTCCCGCCGGTCTGGCCCGACGCCTTCGAGCCGCCGGCCGAGGATCTGGCTCGGCTGCGGGCGCTCTGCGAGCGGGTCCGAGACTCCTTCACGGCGGAGTGGAACGCCGCGCTGACCGCGCTCGACCCGGCCGCGCCGCTCAGCCTCGACGCCTTCGCCGAGAGCGGCGACGTGCTGCTGCTGAACTACCCCGGCGAGCTGCACGACGCGGCGCGCACCGCGCAGCTCCCACCGCACGCCTTCCTCGGCTCGGCCGTCCGCGGCGAGCCGCGCGACTCGGAGGTGGAGGAGTGGCTGGCCGCCTCGGACGACCCGGTCGTCTACGTGAGCTTCGGCAGCTTCCTCTCGGTGCGCGACGACGTGCTCGCGCGGGTGGTGGCGGCGCTGGCCGGCGTCTCCGTCGACGGGCGGCCGGTGCGCGTCGCGCTGGCCTCGGGCGCGACCGAGGCGTCGGCCCTGGGCGACGTGCCCTCGGGCTGGCTGGTGCGCGGCTTCCTGCCGCAGGTGACGCTGCTCGGCCGGGCCGCGCTGGCGGTCACGCACGGCGGCAACAACAGCGTGACGGAGTCGATGACGGCCGGGGTGCCGCTGATCGTGCTGCCGTTCTCGACGGACCAGTTCGCGGGGGCCGCGGCGCTGGAGGACGCGGGGGTCGCGGAGGTGCTCGATCCGAACGGTGCGACCGTCGATGAGCTGGCGGACGCCGCGCGGCGGATGCTCGCGCTGGACGGCGCGGCGCGGGAGCGGCTGGACGAGCTGTCCGCGGCGCTCACCGGGACGACCGGCCCCGAGCGGGCCTACTCGGCTCTGGCGCACGCCGCGTCGTGAGCACCGAAGAGCCCACCGGCGGTGAGCCCGTCGCCGACGGACCCACCGCCGAAGAGCCTCTCGCCGACGGCCCCACCGCTGACGGACGCTGGCTGGTCGTCAACGGCCGCCGCTGGCGCCGGACCGACCCGAGCCTCCCCGAGGACGTCGTCGCGGCGCTGAAGTCGCACCTCGGCCGCGGCCGCTCCGGCGTGCGCACGGCGAAGAAGGCCGGAGACGAGGACGCGGTCGGCGCCGCCCGCACGCGGACCGGCCTGGCCAAGCACGGCCTCGGCGAGCGCGGCCCGAAGTGGTGGGACGAGCCCGAGCCCGCCCGCCTCGACCGCGCCCTGGCGGCCCTCCGCGACCTCGACGCCCTGTAGCCCCTCCTCACTACCCGCGAGATGCCACTTGTGAGCGCCCGCGTCGGCGTGTCGCGCTCATAAGTGGCATCTCGCGAAGGAGGCAGAGGGCGCGCGTCAGAGCAGGGACTGCGCCAGGGAGAGGGCGCCGCGGACGCCGGCCTCGTCGCCGAGGGCCGGGGGGACCAGGCGGAGGTGGGCGGCGCCGGTGCCGTTCGCACCGGGGGCGCCCATCAGGCGCTCCACCTCCGCCTCGGTGGCGGCGAGCAGGCCGGGCGTCTTGGCGACGCCGCCCCCGACGATCGCGAGGCGGACGCCCGCGACGTACGCGAGCGTCGTCACGAGCTGGGCGAGGTAGTAGGAGCTGAAGCGCAGGTTCGCGGCCGCGTCCTCCGGTCCGAGGCTCGAGCCGTCCACGCCCCAGCGCGCCGAGATCGCCGGACCGGCGACGAGCCCCTCGAGGCAGTCGCCGTGGAACGGGCAGGTGCCCTCGAAGCGGTCCTCCGGGTGCCGGCGCGGCAGCACGTGCGCCACCTCGGGCCAGCCGCTGCCGGCGAGCAGGCGGCCGCCGGCGATGATGCCGCCACCGACTCCCGTGCCGACGGTGAGGTAGACGAAGTCCGGCTCGCCCTGCCCCGCGCCCCAGCGCGCCTCGCCGAGGGCGGCGCCGTTGACGTCGGTCACGAGCGCGGTGCGGGCGCCGGGCGCCGCGGCCTCGAGCGGGGACAGCACGTCGGTGCCCTCCCAGCCGAGCTTGGGTGTGGAGGTGAGCCGGCCGTAGCCGGGGGAGACGGGGTCGATGTCGAGCGGGCCGAACGAGGCGACGCCGATCGCCGCGACGGAGCCCTCGACTCCGTGGTCGCGGGTGAACGCGGCCAGGTCGCCGAGGGTCTCCGCGGGGCCGCGGGTCGGCAGGGTCGTCTTCGCGAGGATCCGCTCGGGGTCCTCCTGCGCGGCGACCGCGGCGACGACCTTGGTGCCGCCGGTCTCGATGCCGAGGAGGAGGGCGCGGGTTCCGGTGGTCACCGGGTCAGCAGGCTGCGACGCGTCCGACCGCGGCCGAGAGCGTGAGCTCGCTGCCGAGGACGACCGCGTAGTCGAGGTGCAGGCGCTTCAGCGAGTCGACCGTGGCGGCCGGAACGCACTCGGGCCGGCTCAGCGAGATCGGCGAGCCGGCCGCGGCGGCGATCGCGGCTCCGGAGAGCGCGTCGGCGAAGCCCTCGCCCGAGGCGAGGTAGGTGGTGTCGGTGAGCTCGGCGGGCGCGTACGCCTCGTTGATCAGGCGGCTGGTCGCGTAGCGGCTCTCGCCGCCGATCCGCGTGGTCCGGTCGACGAGTCCGGCCGAGGTGAGCTCGGTCTGGATGCCCGCGGAGATCGACGGCTCCTGGCCGAGCACGACCGCGGTCGTCGGGTCCAGGCGCGAGACCGCCGCGCGGGTGGCGGCGTCGAGGGCGGCATTCGCGCCGTCGACGAGGAGCACGGGCTCGCCCAGGCGGCCGGCGACCGGCCCGACGGAGAGGGCGTCGGGGAAGTTGCCCCCGGTGGCGAGGAAGACGTCCTCGGCCGAGCCGGCCGGGAAGGCGTCGGCGACGATCCTCCGCGAGGTGTCGTAGCGGTCGGTGCCGCCGATCCGCACGACGGTGCCGGCGACGGCGTCGATCTGCGAGTAGACGGCGGCCGAGACGGTCAGCTCGCTGCCGACGACGACGACCTTCTTCGGGGCGAGCCGCGTGATCTCGGCGCTCGTGACCGGGAAGAGCTGGTCCGGGTCGGTCAGGAGCAGCGCGCCGCCCTGGACCGCGGCGGCGGGTGCGGCGCTGAGCGCGTCGGCCCAGCCTGCTCCGCTCGCGATGTAGAGCACGGGCACGCCCGGATCGACGGACTGGGTGCTGGCGACGGAGGTGCCGTAGCGGTCGCTGCCCGAGAGGCGAGCGGAGGAGAAGGACCAGGCGGTGGGAGCGAGGTCGACCGCGTCGACGGTGCCGCCCGCGACGGTGACCTGCGTCGAGTCGCCGACCCAGTCGGTGTCCAGCCAGAACCGGTCGGCGACGGCCGGGACGCCGCCGTCCGCCGGCTTCTCGACCACGCGGACGACGTAGGAGCCGTCGTCGAGGCCGGAGAGCGTGTAGCCGCCCTTCGCGCCGGCGCCGAGCTCGATCGCCGTCGAGGCGGCGAGCTCGGCGTCCTGCGGATCGTCGTCGAGGTCCCAGGCCTGCACCACGTAGCGGTGCGTGCCCGCGACCGCGGGCGTCGTGATCGTGCCGCTGATCGCACCGTCGGCCGCGAGTGCCGGAGAGGCCGGCCCCGCGACGAGGCCCGTCACGGCGAGGGCGCCGATCGCGAGGGAGGAGAGGGCGAGCGCGGACGGACGGCGGTGTCGAGGAGTCACGGTGAGGCTTTCCGGTGAGCGCGGCGGGCCGCGGCGGACACGATGGTTCGAATCTAGCGGTGACGCGCGGGGCGGGGTCAGCAGGCGGTGAGGCGAGCGACGTCCGCGGAGAGCGTGCCGGTGCCGCCGAGGAGCGTGATCTGGTCGAGGTCCTGATCCTGCAGGCTCCTGCGCGTCGCGGTGTACACGCAGTCGGGCTGGCTCAGGTAGAGCGGTGCGCCGATCGACGCGGCGGCCGGGCCGACCGCGAGAGCGTCGGCGAAGCCGATGGCGGAGGCGAGGAACGCCGTGTCGACAAGCGGGGACGGTGCGTAGGCGGCGTTCAGCTTGCGGCTGGTGTCGTGCCGGTCGATCCCCGCGAGGCGGTTCACGCCGCCCGTGAGTCCGGAGCCGCGGAGGTCGGCCTCGACACCGGTCGAGATCCGGTCCGTGCCGCCGAGCAGCAGGCCGTCGGCCGCGTCGAGACGAGCGAGGGCCTCCCGGGTCGGCGCGTCGAGTGCGGGCTTCGCGCCGTCGACGAGCAGCACCGGCTGGTCGAGGCGGCCGGCGATCGGCGCGACCGAGAGCGCGTCGGGGAAGGCGCCTCCCGTCGGCAGGAACACGGTGTCGTAGGAGCCCGCGGGGAAGGCGTCGGCGACGATCTTCCGCGAGGTCTCGTACCGGTCCGAGCCCGAGATCCGCTCGGTGGGCGAGCCGAGCGCGGCGATCTGCTCGTAGACCGCGTCGCTCACGGAGAGCGAGCTGCCGACGACGACGATCCGCTGCGGAGAGAGCCGCTGGATCTCGGCCGAGACGACCGGGAACAGCTGGTCCGGGTCGGTGAGGAGCAGGGCGCCGTCCTGCACGGAGGCCGCCGGCCCGGCGCTGAGCGCGTCCGGCCAGTTCGCGCCGCTCGCGATGTAGAGGACGGGGATGTCGTCGCCGAAGTACTTCCTGGTCACCGCGACGGCGGTCCCGTAGCGGTCGGTGCCCTCGATCCGGGTGCCGGTGTTCGACGCGTAGGCGGTCGGCGTGAAGTCGACGCCGGTGCGGCCCGCGGCGGGGACGGTGGTGATCGCGCGCTCGTCGAGGCGCGGGAGCTCCCGGTAGTACTCGTCGTCGTAGACCGGGTAGCCGGGCTCCGCGAGGCGGAAGATCCACTCGCCGGCGGGCAGCGCGTTCGGCGCGGTGGTCCAGGCGTCGGGTCGGCCCGGGTTGCCGGAGGTGGCGACCTCGGTGAACGGGTAGTACGCGTTGTCCTCGCGCTCGTACCAGTACGGCTGCACGACGAAGGACGTCGCGGAGACGCCGGCGACGGCGGCCGCGGTGACGGAGCCGGAGACCGTGGTCGCCCGGGGGAGGCTGATCGCGACGTCGGTCCGCGACTCGCCGATGCCGTCCGCCTCGACGGCGATCGGGGTGTCGCCGAACCAGGTCGGGTACCAGCTGTCGTCGCCGTCGACCGAGGCGAGGAGGTAGTAGGCCTCGCCGCCGGGGAGGGTGAGCGAGAAGGCGGCCTCGGTGGCGATCGTGCGGATCTCGGTGCCCGCGCCGTTCTCGACGCGGAGGCGGTAGGCGGCTCCGGCCGGGGCGGGGTGCGCCTCGTCGATGTCCTTCAGCGCGATGGTGCCGGAGAGGACGATCTCGGCGGCCGGGTCGGCGGCGACGTCCTCGCGCTGGGTCTTCGCGTTCGACAGCGCGCGCTCGACGACCGCGTCCGCGGTCTGCGTGACGGTGCCGAGCGGGGCGTCCTCCTGCGCCTGCGCCGGACCGGCGGCGAGGCCGGTGAGCAGCACGGCGGAGACTCCGAGTGCGGTGAGCGGGGCGAGGGGCCGAGTGCGGCGAGGAGTCACGGCAGATCTTTCGAGAGGATCCGCGGCGGACCGCGGGCGGACACGTGCCTGAATGCTAGCTGCCAGGGTGCCTCGAGAACTCTCGCGGCGCCGCCCCGCAGACCCCCATCCGGGGGCCCGTCGCGGATCGGCGGCCCCGTGGCGGTGAGCGACCCCGCCGTCGCGGTGGGCCGCCTCTTTGCTGATCGAGGTAGCTCGCGCAGCGGGCGTATCGAGAGCCACCACCGTCAGAAGCCGGGTCTGCAGACCCGCCCTGCTGAGGACGGTGGGTCTCGATACGCCCCTGCGGGGCTACTCGACCAGCATGTCTGGGGGGTCTCTTCTGAGGAGATCCATGCGCGCTCACGCCGGGGAGCGGACGCCCGTCAGCTGCTCCGAGACGTCCCAGAGGCGGCGGGCGTCGTCGGCGCTGCGCAGCGGCGCCCAGGGCTCGCGGCGGGCGGCGGGTCCGCCGATCAGGCGGGTCGGGCCGTAGAAGCCGCCGCCGTCGGGCGCGGTCGCCGCGAGCAGGGCGGGCTGCGCCGCGCTCTCGACGGTCCCGGCGATGCCCAGCCGCGCGAGCAGCACGATCAGGCCGCGGCCCCGCACCTGCTGCGCGCGACCGAGGCCGGGCTGCGCCGCCAGGAGGTTCGTCGGCGAGATCCCGGGGTGCGCGAGGGTGCTCGTCGGCCCCCGGCCGGCCGCGGCACTCCGCCTGTCGAGCTCGAGGGCGAAGAGGCCGACCGCGATCTTCGACTGGACGTAGGCCCGCATCGCGTCGTCGTCGCGGGCGCCGTCGAGGTCGTCCCAGGCGATCGATCCGCTGCGCGCCGCGATGCTCGTCTGGTGCACGACGCGGGCGTGCGCGAGCAGCGGCAGAAGGCCGAGCGTCAGCGCGAAGTGCCCGAGGTGGTTCGTGCCGAACTGCAGCTCGAAGCCGTCCTCGGTGAGCTGCCGCTGGGGCGGCTGCATCACTCCGGCGTTGTTCACGAGCAGGTCGATCGGCCGGCCCTCGGCCAGCAGACCCTCGGCGAGCGCGGAGACCGAGCGGAGGGAGGAGAGGTCGAGCGGGTGCGTGCTCACCGCGGCGCCGGGGATCGCCCGGCGGATCCCCTCCGCGGCGGCCTCGCCCTTGGCGGCCGAGCGCACGGGCAGGACCAGCTCGGCGCCGGCCGCGGCGAGCCGGGTGGCGATCACGCGGCCGATGCCGTCGCTCGCGCCGGTGACGACGGCGAGCCGTCCGGACAGATCGGGGATCGGGATGCTGCGGGTCATGGGGGCTCCTCGGTGCCGGTGGGCGGTCGCTGGTGGGTGTGATCCCATGCTCGGCCGATCCGGCGAGCGGAGGCAGGGCCCGCCGATCCACCGATGCGCGGTCCACGGCTGCGACGCACGGCTGCGGTCCCACGCCCGCCGCCACCGGCCCGCCGCCCGCCGCCACCGGCCCGCCGCCCGCCGCCACCGGCCCGCCGCCCGCCGCTCAGACCGGCGCGCCCACCACCGCGAGCAGCTCCAGCTTCCCCGCGCTCTCGCTCCCCGGTACCGCCGTGTAGACGAGGAGCCGGTGCGACTGCTCCGGATCCAGCAGCGTCTGGCACTCCAGCTCGAGCAGCCCGACCGACGGATGCAGGAAGCGCTTGGTCGCCGGCGGTCGCAGCCCGACCTGGTGCTCGGCCCACAGTGCCCGGAACTCCTCGCTCCGCTCCGCGACGACGTCGACGAGCTCGGCCGCCCTCGAGCCGGGCCCGCGCAGGGTCGCGACCTCGCGCAGCCCCGCGACGAACACGCGCGAGAGCTGCGCCCGGTCCTCCTCCGGATACGCCTCGCGTGCCGCGGGGTCGGTGAACCAGCGGTAGCCGAGGCTGCGCTCGAGCCCGGTGCGGAGCGACGCGTCGCCCAGCAGTGCTGCGCCGAGCGGGGTCTGCCGGAGCGTCTCGCCGAGCTCGGTGATGATCTCGGCGGGGGTGTCCTGCAGCCGGTCCAGGATGCGCAGCAGACCCGGCCCGATGTGCTCGCCGGCACTGCCCCGCGCCGGCGGGCGGTGGCCGGCGAGCCGGAACACGTGGTCGCGCTCGCCGAGCGAGAGGTGCAGTCCCTGCGCGATCGCGGCGATCATCTGCTCCGACGGCTGCGGACCGGTGCCGCGCTCGAGCCGGGCGTAGTAGTCGGTCGACATGTGGCAGAGGGCGGCGGCCTCCTCCCGCCGCAGGCCCGCGGTGCGGCGGCGCGGGCCGCGGGTGAGGCCCACGTCCTCGGGCTGCAGCGCCTCGCGGCGGAGTCGGAGGAACGTCGCCAGGCCGTCGCGATCGATCACGGAAGCGCCTCTCGTCGGGACTCCCGTTCTACCGCGGTGCCGCCTCCGCTGCCACGGATCGTCGATCCACCCCTCCGGAGCGTCCCGACCCCCGTCGCTGCGATCCTGCGCGCGAGACCGCGATAGTGAGCGATTCCGTGCGTCTCCTGGCGGAAATCGCAGGATCCGCGCGTGCGAGACTGGCTGCGAGCGTGCTCCACCCGCCCCGCGGGGACGGAGCCACTGGACCCGGTCCGCTCATCCGCATCCTTTCGCAGGAGGACTCGAATGACCGATACCGCCGTGCTCGCCACCGCCCCGACCCGCACCCCCGTCGCCAAGGCGATCCTGATGTGCCGCCCCGAGCACTTCACCGTCGTCTACCGGATCAACCCGTGGATGGACCCGCAGGTCCCCACCGACACCGCCCTCGCCGTGCGCCAGTGGCAGACGCTGTACGACACCTACGTCGAGCTCGGCTTCGATGTGCAGCTGATCGAGCCCGAGGCCGGCCTGCCCGACATGGTCTACGCCGCGAACGGCGGGTTCGTGATCGACGGCATCGCCTACGGCGCCTCCTTCACCTACCCCGAGCGCCAGCCCGAGGGTCCTGCCTACATGGACTGGTTCCGCGGCGCCGGCTTCGACGTGCGCGTGCCCGAGGAGGTCAACGAGGGCGAGGGCGACTTCCTCCTCGTCGGCGAGCGGATCCTCGCCGGCACCGGCTTCCGCTCCGCCTCCGACTCGCACGCCGAGGTCGCCCGGATCTTCGGCCGCGAGGTCGTCACCCTCGAGCTGGTGAACCCGTCGTTCTACCACCTCGACACCGCGATCGCCGTGCTCGACGACACGAACATCGCCTACCTGCCGAGCGCGTTCAGCGAGGAGGGCAACCGCGTCCTGCGCGAGCTCTACCCCGACGCGATCCTCGTCTCGGAGGAGGACGCGTCCGTGCTCGGGCTCAACTCCTTCTCCGACGGCCTCAACGTCGTCATCGCCTCGCGCGCGGCCGGCTTCGAGCGCCAGCTGCGCGAGCGCGGCTACAACCCGATCGGCGTCGACCTGTCCGAGCTGCTGCTCGGCGGCGGCGGCGTGAAGTGCTGCACCCTCGAGCTGCGGCGCTGAGCCGCTCCCCTTCTCCCTCACCCACTCCGCAGAAGTCGTCGTACTCGGCACTCGAGTACGACAACTTCTGAGGAGTCGATCGTCCTCAGGAGGCACGACATGAGCATCACCGAGACCGACCGTTCCGCCGAGCTGATCGCCGCGGAGGAGGCGCACGCCGCGCACAACTACCACCCGCTGCCCGTCGTCGCCGCGACCGGCGAGGGCGCGTGGATCACCGACGTGGAGGGGCGCCGCTACCTCGACTGCCTCGCCGCGTACTCCGCCGTCAACTTCGGCCACTCGCACCCGGTGCTGCTGGACGCCGCGCGCGCGCAGCTCTCCCGGGTCACCCTCACGAGCCGCGCCTTCCACAACGACAAGCTCGGCCCGTTCGTGACGGCGCTCGCCGCGCTCGCCGGCAAGGACATGGTCCTCCCGATGAACACGGGCGCGGAGGCCGTCGAGTCCGGCATCAAGGTCGCCCGCGCCTGGGGCTACCGGGTGAAGGGCGTCGCGCCCGGCCGCGCGAACATCATCGTCGCGGCCGGCAACTTCCACGGCCGCACCACGACGATCATCTCGTTCAGCGACGACGCGGAGGCGCGCGACGGCTTCGCCCCGTTCACGCCCGGCTTCCGGACGGTGCCGTTCGGCGACGCGGCGGCCCTCGAGGCCGCGATCGACGAGGACACCGTCGCCGTGCTGATCGAGCCGATCCAGGGCGAGGCGGGCATCGTCGTCCCGCCGGCCGACTACCTCCCCGCCGTCCGCGAGATCACCGCGCGGCACAACGTCCTCTTCATCGCCGACGAGATCCAGTCCGGCCTCGGCCGCACCGGCGCGACCTTCGCCTGCGACCTCGTCGACGTCGTCCCGGACGTCTACCTGCTGGGCAAGGCGCTCGGCGGCGGCATCGTGCCGGTGTCGGCCGTCGTCGCGAACGCCGACGTGCTCGGCGTGCTCCAGCCCGGCCAGCACGGCTCGACCTTCGGCGGCAACCCGCTCGCCGCCGCCGTCGGCCTCGCGGTCGTCGAGCTGCTCGCCACCGGGGAGTACCAGGCGCTGGCCCGCGAGCGCGGCGCCCAGCTGCACGCCCGCCTCACCGCGCTGATCGGGCGCGGCGTGGTCGCCGTCCGCGGCGCCGGACTCTGGGCCGGCATCGACATCGACCCCGCCCTCGCCTCCGGCCGCGCCGTCTGCGAGGCCCTGATGGCTCGCGGCGTCCTCGCCAAGGACACCCACGGCTCGACGATCCGCCTCGCCCCGCCCCTCGTCGTCACCGCCGCCGAGATCGACTCCGCCGTCGACGAGCTGGAGGCCGTGCTCGACTCCCTGCGCTGACGCGCCCCCCCCGTCTCCCCCTCCGCGAGATGCCACTTGTGCACGCCTTCCACGGCGTGTCGCGCGCACAAGTGGCATCTCGCGGAGGCGGCCAGCCCCTTCGACCGGCGACGGCGAGGGGGTTTCGTCGTGCGCGGGTGCGGGGCGGAATCGGCGCCGTGCGGGCAACTCGCGGCGGATGCTGTCATGCTGGACGCGGCCGCCGCGGTCTCTGCAGCGATCCGCACACTCCGGATCCACCTCCTCACCGCGACCCGCGCCCCCACCCGCACCGCTCCCGGTGCCGCACGATGCGGCGCGGAGCACGACCCGGGTGACCGCGGACGAGGCCGTGCAGAGCACCGGAACCACCCGGCGGCTGCGACCACACAGACCACCTGCGCCGAGGCGCTCCGCACGAAGCGGGGGCCGCGCGCACCAGCACGACGCCACGTCCCCCACCGGAAAGCACCCATGCGAAACGCCAGAACCGCCAAGCCCGCGCGCCACCACCTCGAGCTCCCCGCCCCCAAGCCGCTGGAGAAGGGCGGCATGCGCATCACCCCGCTCGGCGGCCTGGGCGAGATCGGTCGCAACATGACCGTCTTCGAGCACAAGGGGAAGCTGCTCATCGTCGACTGCGGCGTGCTCTTCCCCGAGGAGAACCAGCCCGGCATCGACGTGATCCTGCCCGACTTCGCCGCGATCCGCTCGCGCCTGAAGGACATCGAGGCGATCGTGCTCACCCACGGCCACGAGGACCACATCGGCGGCGTGCCGTACCTCCTCAAGGAGCGCGGCGACATCCCGATCATCGCGTCGACCTTCACCCTCGCGCTGATCACCGCGAAGCTCACCGAGCACCGCATCACCCCGCGCACCCGCCCGGTGAAGGAGGGCGACCGGATCGACGCCGGCGTCTTCGACCTCGAGTTCCTCGCGGTCAACCACTCCATCCCCGACGGCCTCGCGGTCGCCATCCGCACCGAGGCCGGCCTCGTGCTGCACACGGGCGACTTCAAGATGGACCAGTTCCCGCTCGACGGGCGCACCACCGACCTCCCCGGCTTCGCGCGCCTCGGCGACGAGGGCGTCGACCTCTTCCTGGTCGACTCCACCAACGCCGACGTCCCCGGCTTCGCGATCTCCGAGGGCGACCTCGCCCCCGCGATCGACCAGGTCTTCCGCACCGCCCCGCGCCGCATCGTCGTCTCGAGCTTCGCCAGCCACGTGCACCGCATCCAGCAGGTTCTCGACGCCGCGCAGAAGCACGGCCGCAAGGTCGCCTTCGTCGGCCGCTCGATGGTCCGCAACATGGGCATCGCCGCCGAGCTCGGCTACCTCAAGATCCCGGCCGGCCTCGTCGTCGACATGAAGGTGCTCGAGAAGCTGCCCGCGACCCAGATCGTGATGATCTGCACCGGCTCGCAGGGCGAGCCGATGGCGGCGCTCTCGCGCATGGCCAACAAGGACCACATCATCGACATCGGCCCCGGCGACACCGTGCTGCTCGCCAGCTCGCTGATCCCCGGCAACGAGAACGCGATCTACCGGATCATCAACGCCTTCACCCGCTGGGGCGCGACGGTCGTGCACAAGGGCAACGCCAAGGTGCACGTCTCGGGCCACGCCAGCGCCGGCGAGCTCGCCTACTGCTACAACATCCTCCGCCCGACCGCGGTCCTGCCCGTGCACGGCGAGTGGCGCCACCTCACGGCGAACGCCGCGATCGCGACGCGCACCGGCATCGACGAGAAGAACGTCTTCGTCGTCGAGGACGGCGTCTCGATCGACCTCGTCAAGGGGCGCTCGCGGATGAGCGGCCGCATCCCGGCCGACCTCGTCTTCGTCGACGGCACCACGATCGGCGTCGCGACCGAGGACGCGATGATCGACCGCCGCGTCCTCGCCGAGGAGGGCACCATCACGGTGCTCGCCATCGTCGACCTGGACCGCGGCACGCTGGGTGAGCCGGTCGAGTTCTTCACCCGCGGCTTCGTCGAGGAGCCGAGCTGGAAGGAGAACGCCAGCAAGGCGATCGACGACGCGGTGCTCCAGGCCGCCGGCCAGCCGACCGACCGCGACGCGATCGAGAAGCTGATCACCCGCACCCTCGGCCGCTGGCTGACCCGCCGTCACCGCCGCAACCCGGTCATCACGACGATCGTCGTCGAGGAGTAAGCCTCCGCCCCCGTGCACAACTCAGGCTGGATGGCCGCGATCGCCTCGTTCTCGGGCCGATCCGGCCATCCAGCCTTCTTCGTGCACACGTCGCGGCGGTGACCCGCTTCCGTCGGGCCGCCCGCCCGCGAACTGCCCGTTAGGGAACCGTATGGATCCGGGCGTTCTCGGCTCCGGAGCCGCCTCCGCCGAGTAGACACGTCCAGTGACCTCCTCTCTCGTCCGCGGCGACGCCGACGCCCTCGAACCCTCGCCCCTCTCCTCAGCGACCTCTTCAGGGCGCCGCGGCGGAGTGAAGGCGTGGCTGCTCGAGGGGCTGCGGAGCGACTCCGGCGCGCACCCCGGGCCGCACTCCACCACCGAGAAGACGCACTCCTGGTGGCGCGTGATGTGCCTGACCGGCGTCGACTACTTCTCCACGCTCGGCTACCAGCCCGCGATCGCCGCGCTCGCGGCCGGCCTGGTCTCGCCGCTGGCGACCATCGTCCTGGTGCTGCTCACCCTGTTCGGCGCGCTGCCGGTCTACCGCCGCGTCGCCCGCGAGAGCTTCCGCGGCGAGGGCTCGATCGCGATGCTGGAGCGGCTGCTGCCCTGGTGGGGCGGCAAGCTCTTCGTGCTGGTGCTGCTCGGCTTCGCGGCGACGGACTTCATGATCACGATCACCCTGTCGGCGGCCGACGCCACCGCGCACGCGGTCGAGAACCCGTTCGCGCCGGCCTGGTTCCACGGCGCGGAGGTGCCGCTGACGCTGGGGCTGGTCGCGCTGCTCGGGATCGTCTTCCTCCGCGGCTTCAAGGAGGCGATCTCGATCGCGGTCGTGCTGGTCGCGGTGTTCCTCGCGCTGAACGCGGTCGTCATCGTCGTCGCGATCGCGCACGTCGCCGAGAACCCGGTGGTGATCGGGAACTGGTGGTCGGCGCTGACGACGCAGCACGGGAATCCGCTGATCATGGTCGGCATCGCGCTGATCGTGTTCCCGAAGCTGGCGCTCGGGCTGTCCGGCTTCGAGACCGGCGTGGCCGTGATGCCGCAGATCCGCGGCGACGCGAGCGACACCGACGCGGCCCCGGTCGGCCGGATCCGCGGGGCGAAGCGGCTGCTGATCACCGCCGCGGTGACGATGTCGGCGTTCCTGATCACCTCGAGCTTCGTGACGACGCTGCTGATCCCGCAGGCCGAGTTCCAGCCGGGCGGGCAGGCCAACGGCCGCGCCCTCGCCTACCTCGCGCACGAGTACCTCGGCGACGCGTTCGGCACCGCCTACGACGTCAGCACGATCTGCATCCTCTGGTTCGCCGGCGCCTCGGCGATGGCCGGGCTGCTCAACATCGTGCCGCGCTACCTCCCGCGCTACGGGATGGCGCCGCAGTGGGCCGCGGCGGTGCGCCCGCTGGTGCTGGTCTTCACGGCCGTCGCGTTCCTGATCACGATCCTCTTCCGGGCCGACGTCGACGCCCAGGGCGGCGCCTACGCGACCGGCGTGCTGGTGCTGATCACCTCCGCCTCCGTCGCCGTGTTCCTCTCGGCCAAGCGCAAGAAGCAGCGCAAGCGCGCTGTCGGCTTCGCGGTGATCGCGCTCGTCTTCGTCTACACGACGGTCGTGAACGTGGTCGAGCGGCCGGACGGCGTGCGGATCGCGAGCCTGTTCATCCTCGGGATCCTCGTGGTGTCGCTGATCTCGCGGGTGCAGCGCTCGTTCCAGCTGCGGGCGACCTCGGTGACCTTCGACGCGCAGGCGCTCGACTTCCTCAGCACCGACGCCGACGACTACGGCGTGATCCGCGTCCTCGCGAACGAGCCCGACGACGGCTCCGAGCGCGAGTACCGCGACAAGCTGGCCGAGGAGCAGCGCGACAGCAACCTGCCGATGCGCGGCCCGGTCCTCTTCCTCGAGGTGCACACCACCGACTCGTCCGACTTCGAGGAGGACCTCGTGGTTCAGGGGCGCGTCTGCCACGGCTTCCGCGTGCTCACGGTGACCAGCGGCAACATCCCGAACACCATCGCGACGGTGCTGCTCGAGATCCGCGCCCTGACCGGCGTCGTCCCGGACGTCTACTTCGAATGGACCGAGGGCGGCCCGCTCTCCAACATGTTCCGCTTCCTGATCACCGGCACCGGCGAGGTCGCCCCCGTCACCCGCGAGGTCCTCCGCCGCGCCGAGCCCCGCCGCGAGCGCCGCCCGGGCGTCCACGTCGGCTGACCCGCGCCCGTCTCTCCCCGCCGCGAGATGCCAGTTGTGCACGCGACACGCCGTGAGAAGCGTGCACAAGTGGCATCTCGCGGGAGGGGCGGGTCAGTCGCGGACCGTGGAGAGGGGCTCGGTGATGCTCTCGAGGCTGCGGCGCTCGGCGTCGACGCCGAAGATCAGGGCGACGACGCCGCCGACGATCATCACCGCTGCGCCGACGAAGTAGCCGACGGTGAGCGGGCCGCGGTCGCTGCCGTCGCCGATCAGCACGCCGTAGAGGGTGGGCGCGATGGCGCCGGCGATCTGGCCGAGGGTGAAGAAGTACGAGATCGCCTGGCTGCGCAGCTCCAGCGGGAAGATCTCGCTGACCGTGAGGTAGGCGCTCGAGGCGCCGGCGGAGGCGAAGAAGAACGAGACGCACCAGAGGATCGTCTGGGTCGTCGCGGTCAGCACGTCCATGCTGAACAGCAGCGCCGAGAGCGCGAGCACCGCCCCGGAGACGCCGTAGGTGAGGAAGATCATCTTCCGCCGGCCCCAGACGTCGAAGAGGTGGCCGAGCACCAGCGGACCGACGAGGTTGCCGATCGCGAACGGGAAGAAGAAGTACGAGACGGCGTTCTGCTCCACCCCGTAGAAGTTCTCCAGCACGAGCGCGTAGGTGAAGAAGATCGCGTTGTAGAGGAACGACTGGGTGATCATCATGGTCGCGCCGACCAGGGTCCGCTTCGGGTACTGCTTGATCAGCACCCGCGCGATGGTGCGGAACGGGATGCTCTCGGTCGCCTTCACGGTGATCGCCTGCGAGTCGTCGACCGGCTCGAGCTTTCCGCCCTCCGACTCGACGCGGCGCTCGATCTCGTCGACGGTGCGCTCCGCCTCCTCCTCGCGGCCGTGGGTCATCAGCCAGCGCGGACTCTCGGGGATGTGCCGGCGGAGGTAGATGATCGCGAGTCCGAGGATCGGCCCGAGGAAGAAGCCGAGGCGCCAGCCGACGTTCTCGGCGAAGAGCTGGTCGTTGAGGAAGAAGAGGTTCGCCGCGGAGCCGAGCGCCGCGCCGCCCCAGTAGGTGCCGTTGATCGCGATGTCGACGCGGCCGCGGTACTTCGACGGGATCAGCTCGTCGATGGCGGAGTTGATCGCCGCGTACTCGCCGCCGATGCCCATCCCCGCGAAGAAGCGGAAGACGGCGAGGAAGAGGTAGTTCGGCGCGAGGCCCGCGAGGCCGCTCGCGACCAGGTAGATCACCAGCGTCAGGATGAAGAGCTTGCGCCGGCCGAGCCGGTCGCTCAGCCGCCCGAAGATCAGCGCGCCGACGATCTGGCCGACCAGGTAGACCGTGCCGAGCACGCCGACCTGCGCGGCCGAGAGGTCGAACTCCTTCGCGAAGCCGGCGCTCGCGACGATCTGGATCTCGAGGCCGTCCAGCACCCAGGAGAAGCCGAGGCCGACGACGATCGACCAGTGGAACCGCGTCCACGGCAGCCGGTCGATGCGGGCGGGGACGAGGCTCCGGACGGGGCCGCGCTCTTCGGTGTCGGTGGACATGGCTCGCGCCTTCCTGTCGCCCCGGCTGCGCTGCTGATGCGCGCGGTCCCGGACGCGGCGAGACGACGATAGACCCGAGCATCGCCGGGCTATGCACCCCTTGCCACGGCGCGCCTGCCGGGTGTATCCCCGGGGTGCATGCCTGCCTCCCCTCCGCGAGATGCCACTTGTGCACGCCTTTCACGGCGTGTCGCGTGCACAAGTGGCATCTCGCGGAGGGGGACGGGCGGGGCGCCGAGGGGGTGGGTAGCGTGGGGGGATGATCGATGCGACACCCGCCGGAACGCCCGCCTACGTCCTGAGCGAGGGGCCCGTCTGGGACGGGGAGACCGGCCGGCTGACCTGGGTGGACATCGAGGCGGGCGCGGTGCTGTCGGCGCCGCTCACCGCGGACGGGCTCGGGGCGATCACCCGCACGGACGTCGGCGAGCAGGTCGGCTGCGCGCTGCCCCTCGGCGACGGCCGGGTGCTCGTCGCACTCACCCGCCGCCTGGCGATCCTGGAGGTCGACGGCTCGCTGACCCGCGGCTCCGAGCTGCTGCCCGAGGGGCACCGCTTCAACGACGGCTCCATCGACCCGCAGGGCCGGCTGGTCGTCGGCTCGCTGACGCTGGGCGAGTCGGTCGGCGACGACGTGCTGCTGCGACTCGAGCACGACGGAGCGGTCACCGTCCTCGACCACGACCTGCGGCTCTCGAACGGTCTCGGCTGGTCGCCCGACGGCTCGGTGATGTACTCGGTCGACACCGAGTCCGGCGTCGTCTACCGGCGGCCGTACCTCGACGGGGTGAACGGCCCGCGCGAGACCTTCCTCGAGCCGGAGGAGGGCGTCTTCCTCGACGGCATGACCGTCGACTCCGAGGGCCGGCTGTGGTGCTCGGTCTGGGGCGGGAGCGGCGTGCGCGTCTACGACTCCGAGGGTCGCCGTCTGGAGGGCGAGGGCATCGCGATCGACGCGCCGCACTCCTCCAGCATCGCCTTCGCGGGGGAGGCGCTCGACGTCGCCGTCGTGTCGTCGGCCTCGCGAGACCTGTCGGCGGACGAGCGGGCGCGGTACCCGCTCGCGGGCGGGCTGTGGCTCGCGCGGCCGGGCGCGACCGGGCTGCCGGCGCCGCGCTGGGTCGAGGCCCCGCTGCCCTGACGGGGCCTGGGGTCGCTTCGGGGCGGGGCGGGGCGGCGACGGATCGGGGCCGGACCTTCGGACCCGTGGTCAGTCGGCGTCGACCGGCGCGGCCGGCTCCGACGCGGGCTGCGGCGTCAGGGTGACCCGCGAGATCCGGTAGCGGTCGGTCTCGGCGACCCGGAGCACGTGGTCGCCGACGACGAGGGTGTCGCCCACGACGGCGACTCGGCCGATGCGGTCGAGCACGTAGCCGCCGACCGTCTCGTAGGGCCCCTCGGGCAGTTCGATGCCGAGCAGCTCCTCCAGGTCCTCGAGGATCATGCCGCCGTCGAGGTCCTGCAGCTGCTCGGCGGCCTTCGCGTCGACGTCCTGGCGCGCGCCGTCGTACTCGTCGTAGATCTCGCCGACGAGCTCCTCCAGCAGGTCCTCGAGGGTGATGATGCCGTCGGTCCCGCCGTACTCGTCGATGACGACCGCGATCTGGTGGCCGTCCTGCCGCATGGTGCGCAGGGCCGCGAGCACCTTCGTCGTGCCGGGGACCGCCAGGATCGGGCGGGTGATGTCGGCGACGCTGCTCGCGGTGCCGTCGCGGCCCGCCTCCGGGAACGCGGCCATCAGGTCGCGCACGTGCACGAAGCCCAGGACGTCGTCGCGGTTCTCGCCGACCACCGGGTAGCGCGAGTGCGGCCGGCCGAGCACCTCCGCGTAGCCCTCGGCGACGGGCAGATCGCCGCGGAGGAAGTCGACGTCCGGCCGCGGGCGCATCACCTCGGCGACCCGCCGGTCGTCGGCGCGGAAGACGTCGGCGAGCAGCTGTCGGCTGTCCTCGGCGATCTCGGTGTTGCTCGAGATCATGTCGCGCACCTCGTCCGCCGAGACGCTCTCGCCCTTCTCGCGCGGGTCGGCGCCGAGGAGGCGGACCACCGCATCGGTGGAGACCGACAGCAGCCAGATGATCGGGCGCATCAGGCGGGCGAGGGTGTTGAGCGGCGGGGCGAGCACCTTGGTGAAGGCGACCGACTTCTGCATGGCGAGGCGCTTGGGCACCAGCTCGCCGAGCACGAGCGAGAGGTAGGCGATGACGAGGGTCATCAGGATCAGCGCGACGGTCGAGGCTGCGCCGTTCGACAGCCCGAGCGACTCGAGCGGCGGCACGAGGTCCGGCGCGATCGTCGAGGCGCCGTACGCGGAGGAGAAGAAGCCGGCGAGCGTCACGCCGATCTGCACGGCCGAGAGGAAGGTGTTCGGGTTCCGCACCAGCTCGGCGATGCGCCGGCCGCGCTCGCTGCCCGCCTCGATCGCGCGCACCTGGCTCTCGCGGAGGCTGACGATCGCCATCTCGGTGCCCGCGAACACCCCGCCGATGAGCACGAACAGCACGACGAGGCCGATGTTGAGGAGGGTGTCCAGATCCACGGTGCTCAGAGTACGGACGTCCGCTCGGAGAACGCCTCGCGCCCTCTCAGGCGGCGGGCCGCGTCCGCACCCGCCGTCACTCCTCAGAAGTCGCGGTAGTCGCGCCCGACTACCGCAACTTCTGGAGGGTGGGTGGCGGAAGGCGGCGCGGTCAGGCGTCGGCGGGGCGGACGCCGATCGTCAGGATGAGGTTCGCGTAGATGCGGCGGTCGCCGCTGGCGATGGTGAGGGCGACGTCGTCGGTGCGGGCCTCGGCGTAGAAGGCGTGGCGCTCGACCGAGGCGAAGGGGACGCCGTCGAGGGTGGCGCGGAAGGCGTCCTGCGCGGGCACGTCGAGGCCGGGCGCGGGAGTCATCACGGTCGCCTCCTCGACGACGATCGCGGTCAGCAGCGCCTCGAGGATCTCGTCGACGGTGAGCGTGTCCGGGCGCAGGTTGAGGTGCACGAGCGCGGAGTTCTTCCCGAGCGTGGTGCCGACCGGGTAGTTGCCGTCGGCGATCAGGATCCGGGAGCCGTGGCCGGCGCGGGCGAGCGCGTGCAGGATCTCGGGGTGCAGGAGGGTCGTGGTCAGCATGGTGCTCCTCGGTGAGGGGGTGGATGTCAGTGGTGGACGTGGGCGACGGAGGCACCGGCGATCAGCCGGCCCGGAAGGGTGCGCGTCTCGAACGGCTCGGGGCTGCCGTCGAGCCGGCGCTCGATCAGCGCGGCGGCCTCGGCGGCGATGGCGTCGGTCGGCTGCTCGACGATGGTCAGCCGCGGTCGCACGACCCTCGCGAGCTCGACGGTGTCGAAGCCGACGATCGAGAGGTCGGCGGGCAGGCGCAGGCCGGAGTCGCCGAGCGCGGTCAGCGCGCCGACGGTCAGCTCGCGGTTGCTCGCGAAGACGGCGGTCGGCCGGTCGCGGCGGGCGAGGATCCGCTCCATCGAGGCGATGCCGCTCTCGACGCTCAGCGGGCCGAGCTCGACCTCGGCCGGCCCGAGGCCGCGGGAGGCGAGCTCGTCGAGGACGCCCGCGGTGCGCTCCCGGGTGGTCGACACGTCCGGATCGCCGCCGAGCACCGCGATCGCGCGGTGGCCGTGGTCGGCGAGGTGCCGGGCGGCGGAGGCGCCGGCCGCGCGGTTGTCGAGAACCACGCGATCGGTCTCGAGCTCGTCGTCGACCCAGTCCACCGTCACCACGGGAGTGCCCTGCTCGGAGGCGCTGCGAAGCGCGTCGACGTCTCCCCGGGTCGGGACGGCGACGATCCCGTCCACCATCTTCTCGAGCAGCAGCCCGACGGCGGCGCCCGGCTCGGGCAGGCTGACGCCGATCAGCACGCCGATGCCGTCGCCGCGCAGGGCCCGCTCGAGTCCGGCGATGATCGACAGGTGGAACTCGTTGTCGAGCGCCGGCAGCAGCACGCCCACCGTGCGGGAGCGCCGCGAGCGCAGGCCGCGCGCGAAGCCGTTGACGCGGAAGTCGAGCCGCTCGGCCGCCGCCTCGATCGCGGCGGCGTTCTCGGGGCGCACCGGCAGGCCGTTGTAGTGCTTCGAGATCGTCGAGAGCGACAGCCCGGTCAGCCGCTGCAGGTCCTTGTACGTCGCCATCTCAGAGCGCAGGGGAGCCGTAGCCGTCCCAGCCGGGGATCGTGCCGTCGGCGTCCCAGAGGTCGAGCCAGTCCGCGCTGCCAGGCCAGAGGAAGACCTGACCCTTGATCAGCCGGTTGTTGCGCTCGGCGCCGCGCAGCGACTCCTGCTCGGCGGCGGTGAGGGCGAGCGACGCGGCGGCGAGATTGGCCTCGATCTGCTCGGGCTTCACCGCGAACGGGATCGGGATCTGGCCGCGGTTGACGGCCCAGGCGAGGCAGACGAAGACCGGGTGCACGCCGCGCTCGCGGGCGATGGCCTGCACGGCGGGGTGCTCGATGTCGACGAGGTCGCCGTCGACGCGGTCGCGCTCGGGGCGGGACGGCGAGCCCAGCGGCGAGTAGCCGATCGGCTGGATGCCGTGATCGAGGCAGTAGCGGAACAGCTCCGGCTGCTGGAAGCAGGGGTGCAGCTCCATCTCGTTCAGCGCGGGCGCGATGCGGACGTCGGCGAGGATCCGCTCGAGCTTCGCGATCGTGACGTTCGAGGTACCGAGGTGCCGGACCAGACCGCGGTCGACGAGCGACTCGAGCGCCGCCCAGGTGCGCAGGAACGCGGCGTGCTCGTAGGGGCGCGCCTCCGGGTCGCGGGCGTCGGTCTCGGCGTGCGGCGGGTGGTGGTTGGGGAAGGGCCAGTGCACGAAGACGGCGTCGAGCACGTCCAGGCCGAGGTCCTCGAGCGAGCGCTCGACCGAGGCGACGGCGGCCTCGGGCTCGTGCGCGTCGTTCCAGATCTTCGACATCACGAAGAGATCGTCGCGGGGCACTCCGGAGTCGGCGATCGCCCGGCCGACGCGCGGCTCGTTGCCGTACACGGTGGCGCAGTCGAGCAGGCGGAAGCCGGCGCGGAGCGAGTGCTCGACGGCGAGGCCGACCGTCTCGGCGTCGTAGCGGTCGGAGCCGAAGGTGCCGGCGCCGATCGCGGGGATGCGGCGGCCGCTCGCGAGGATGCGGTGCGCCGGCGGGGCAGCGGTGATGCTGGCGGCGGTGTCGGCGGCGTCCATGCCACTCCTCGGGGTCGTGAGGCGAAACGATTCGCAGCCAGCCTAGGTGCATCCCCGGTCATTGCGACAGCGCCGGGAGGCGAAACGACGCGAATCGTTTCGCCTCCCGGCGTCGGCGGCCGCGCGCGCTACTTGCCGGTCACCGCGTCCTTGACGGCGCCGACCGCCTTCTCGACGATGTTCGGCTTCGGCGAGGTGCCGTAGAAGCGCTCGTCCGGCTGGGTGGGCGGCGGCATCGGCACGCCGTCGTCGGGGCTCGCCGTGCGGTAGCTGAACTCGCCCTTGCCGTCGGGCGTGGGTCCGGACGCCCAGCTGCCCTCGGCGGCCGCGGCGCCGTCCGAGAAGTTGATGTACTCGTACGACACCGAGCGCTCCTCCTTCGAGAGCGGGAAGTTCGAGGGCACCGGCAGGTCCTCCGCGCCCTCCGCGCGCAGCTCGGCGGCGGCGGCGATCCACTGGTTCTGGTGCATCGTGTCGCGGGCCAGGAGGAACGAGAGCAGGTCCCGCACGCCGTGGTCGTCGGTCATGTGGTACAGCCGCGCGACCTGCAGGCGGCCCTGCATCTCGGCGTTCGCGTTGGCGGTGAAGTCGGCCAGCAGGTTGCCGCTCGCCGTGATGTACGAGCCCTGCCACGGGTTGCCGTTGCTGTCGACGGGGCGGACGCCCGCGCCGGCGACGATCGCGGCCTGGATGTCGGTGCCGCCGATGACCGCGCCGAGAACCGGGTCCTTCTTGATGGCGTCCTCGGACTGCTCGACGGGCGCCTTCTCGAGCAGCTGGGCGATCATGATCGCGATCATCTCGACGTGGCCGAACTCCTCCGCGCCGATGCCGTAGAGCAGGTCGCGGTACTTGCCGGGCTCGTGGGCGTTCCAGGCCTGGAAGCCGTACTGCATGGCGACGGTGATCTCGCCGTACTGTCCGCCGAGCACCTCCTGGAACCGGCGGGCGAAGACGGCGTCGGGCTTGGAGGGGGAGGACGTGAACTGGAGCTCTTGACGGTGGAAGAACATGCGGTCGTACCTTTCCGGGAGCAGTCGGTGCGGACCTCGTCGCCCGCCCTTCGACGGTAGGCAGGGCCCTTCGGCGCTCAGAAGGGGCTTGACCTCTCCTGCCGCTGCTCCCGGATCGGACCTGTCGGCGCTCCCGGATCGGACCGGTCGCGCTTCCGGATCAGACCAGGCGGCGCGACTCCGCCGTCACCACGCGGAACCAGCGGGCGCCGTAGCCGTCGATGCCGACGGTGACCGTGCCGTCGTCGCCGATCGGCTGCGACTCGCCGCCGAGGGAGTCGACCAGGCGCGACCCCGGCTTCGAGTCGGGGAGCGTGATCGTCACGGTGCGCGGGCTCGAGGCGAAGCTGTGCACGGCGACGGTCGTCCCGGTCGACGCGGACATCCGGTGCGCGAAGACGCAGGACTGGTCGGCCGGGAGGTGGGTGTACTCGCCCCAGCCGATCTCGGGGGAGCGGCGATAGAGCCAGGCGAGGCCCTTGATGTGCGCGAGCAGCGATCCGGGGTCGCGGAGCTGCGCGGCGGCGTTGACGTGCTCCGGGCCGAAGCCGCCGACGGGCGGGGCCGCGATCAGGTCGCCGGGCTCGGCGCGCGAGAAGCCGCCGTTCGCGGCGGAGGTCCACTGCATCGGCGTGCGGACGCCGCTGCGGCCGGGGATGTCGGCGTTCTCGCCCATCCCGATCTCCTCGCCGTAGTAGAGGACGGGCGAGCCCGGCAGCGAGAACAGGAGGCTGTAGACCATCCGGATGCGGCGCGGGTCGCCGTCGAGCATCGGCGGGAGGCGGCGCACGATGCCGCGGCCGTGGATCCGCTGCGACTCCTCCGGCGCGAACGCGGCGAAGACCTCGTCGCGCTCGTCGTCGGTGAGCTGCGAGAGGGTCAGCTCGTCGTGGTTGCGGACGAAGTTCGCCCACTGGCTGCCGACCGAGATCGGCGGGCGGCTCGCGATCGCCTCGACGAGCGGCGTCGCGTCCTCCCGTGCGAGCGCCAGGTAGAGGCGCTGATTGCCGATGAAGTCGAACTGCATCGACAGCTCGTCGGCGTCCTCGCCGCCGAAGAAGGCGAGCTGCTCGTCGCGGGTGGTGTTCACCTCGCCGAGCAGCATCGCCTCGCCCGAGCGGCGGCTGATGAAGCGGCGCAGCAGGCGCAGCCACTCGTGCTCGTCGCGGGCGCCCGGCTCGATCAGGTAGGGCACCGCGTCGACGCGGAAGCCGTCGACCCCGAGCTGCAGCCAGAAGCCGACCAGCTTCGCGATCTCGTCGCGCACCGCCGGGTTGTCGGTGTCGAGGTCCGGCTGGTGCCGGTAGAAGTTGTGCAGGTAGTACTGCCCGGCCTCCTCGTCGAGGAACCAGACGCCGTCCTCGACGTCCGGGAAGACGTTGGCCGGCTGGTCGGCCGGCGGCTCGTCGCGCCAGACGTAGTAGTCGCGGTAGGGGCTGTCGGGGGAGGAGCGCGCCGCCTGGAACCACGGGTGCTGGTCGCTGGTGTGGTTGACGACGAGGTCGACGATGACGCGCATCCCGCGGTCGTGCGCGGTGCGGATCACCTCGACGACGTCGCCGTGGTGGCCGTAGCGCTCGTCGACGCCGTAGAAGTCGCTGATGTCGTAGCCGTTGTCCTTGCCGGGCGAGGAGTAGAACGGCGCGAGCCAGAGGCAGCCGACGCCGAGCTCGGCGAGGTAGTCGATCCGGTGCGCGAGGCCCTCGAGGTCGCCGACGCCGTCGTCGTCCCAGTCCATGAAGGTCTTGACGTCGAGGTTGTAGTAGACGGCGGCGCGCCACCACAGGTCGCTGGTGTCGGTGACCCTCATGCGGACGCCTCCGTGGTGGCGCGAACGGGTGCGGGGGCGGTGCCGCAGGTAGGGGCGGTGTGGGCGGCGGGGGCGAGGGGGGTCATGGCGCTCCGGGGTCGGGTCGGGGAGGGTCGCCCTCGACGCTAGGTGCGCGATGGATCTGCGTCTGCTCGTTGATTTCTCAGGAAGCGGGTGGCGGTCCAGTGCTGAGGTGGGATCCGCTCGCGACGCCGGCGATGTCCGCGGTGAGCAGCGCCACCTGCTCGGCGGCCTCCTCGTGCGTCATCGGGCGGCCCGGGACGCCGGGCCGCGTCTGCCACGGCAGCGGACCGTCGGCGCGGCGGTACTCGACCCCGAAGGCGTCGAGCCGGGCGAGGTGGTGCGCCAGACGGGCGTCGAAGTCCTCCGTGTCGCGGTGCCCGCCCGACCAGAGCGCCTCCGCCAGCGCGCAGAGCCGCGGGAAGGCGAGGTAGTCGAGAGTGCGCGGGGAGTCGGCGTGCTCGGTCCAGAGGTTCGCCTGACCGCCGAGGACGTGCCGGGCCTGCTCACCGGTCAGCTCCGGCGGGACCGGATCGAAGGCGAGGACGTCGGCGACCGTCGTGACGGTGGACACCGGGATCGGCTCCGACGCCGCCTCGGACTGCCGGTGGTCGAGGTAGGCGGTGTCCTCGGGGCAGGCGATCACGTCGTGGCCGGCCCGGGCCGCCGCCACCGCCCCCACCCGTCCCCGCCAGGACAGCACCGTCGCGCCGGATGCGAGGCCGCCCTCGAGGATCTCGTCCCAGCCGAGCAGGCAGCGCCCGCGCCGGGTGAGGTGCGCGCCGATGCGCCCGACGAACCAGCTCTGCAGCGCGTTCTCGTCCGGGACGCCCAGCTCGCGCATCCGCTCCTGCGTGCGGGCGTCGGCCGCCCACTGGTCCTTCGGGCACTCGTCGCCGCCGATGTGGACGTACGCGGAGGGGAACAGCTCGATCACCTCGTCGAGGACGTGCTCGAGGAACTCGATCGTGCTCTCCTCGACGTTGAAGACGTTCGTGCTGACGCCCCACTCCGTCCAGGTCTCGAGCGGCAGGCCCCGCACCCCCAGCTCCGGGTAGGCGGCCAGGGCGGCCTGCGCGTGGCCGGGCAGCTCGATCTCGGGGACGACGGTGACGCCCCGCGCCGCGGCGTAGGCGACGATCTCGCGGATGTCGTCCCGACGGTAGTACCCGCCGTGCGGCCGGTCGTCCTGCCCCGCGGTCGGGCCTGCGCCCACCTGCGACCGCCGCCGCCAGGCGCCCGCCTCGGTGAGCCGGGGGTAGCGCGGGATCTCCAGGCGCCAGCCCTGATCGTCGGTGAGGTGCAGGTGCAGCACGGTCAGGCGGTGCAGGGCGAGCAGGTCGATGACGCGGAGCACCTCGCGGACCGGCAGGAAGTGCCGGGCGACGTCGAGCAGCATCCCGCGCCATCCGAAGCGCGGCTCGTCCTCG
The DNA here is from genome assembly GCF_022815525.1 of Rathayibacter sp. VKM Ac-2927. Taxonomy (NCBI): domain Bacteria; kingdom Bacillati; phylum Actinomycetota; class Actinomycetes; order Micrococcales; family Microbacteriaceae; genus Rathayibacter; species Rathayibacter sp. VKM Ac-2927. The sequence goes on along the minus strand of NZ_JALGRT010000002.1, from coordinate 709,234 downwards.
ATCGTCACGGCCGGCACCGCCCAGCCGACCCCGGGCAGGGGAGCGGACCGGTGGATCGCCGGCGGCAGCAGCTGGAGCAGCGTCTGCACGGCGTGCAGCGCGCCCGCCGGGCCGGCCGCGGTGAGGGCGACCGAGCGGGCGTCGACGCGGACGCGGTAGCCCTCGGGCGGGAGCGCCGGATCGAGCGCGAGCCGGATGCCGGCCGTCGCCTCGTCGCCACGCTCGAGCGCGAGTCCGGTCGCCCGGCCGACCGTGGCGCGGAGCAGCTGCGCGGCGCCTTCGAGGGCCTCCGGGCAGGCGATCCGGGTGCTCGCGGAGAGCACGAACTCGCCGGTCTCCGGGCGCAGCGAGCGGGGTCGGGGGAGGAGGGACGGCACGGCGGGCTCCGTTCTGCGCGGGGGATGCGACTCTTCGCGCCTGTCAGTGAAGCCTCGTTGACAGGGGTTCGCAAGGGTTCTTTACTAACTCCGTCGCAACTGGCGCAGGATCCCGGATCGCGCCGCGGCACCCATACGGAGGAGAGAGCTGTGGCCTGGAAGAACGTGGTCGGGAAGTACGCATCAGTGCGGCGCCGGGCGGTCGCCCTCGGCGCCCTGAGCGTCGCGGGCGTGCTCCTGCTCACCTCCTGCACGACCAGCGACGGCGGGCCGGACGGGACGCGCGAGGAGGGCCGGACACTCACCGTCTGGAGCATGGACGGCGACTACTCGCCCGAGACCCTCGCCGCCGTCGAGGAGCGCTTCACGAAGGCCACCGGCGCGGAGGTCGACGTGCAGGTGCAGACCTGGGAGGGGATCGCCACCAAGGTCTCGACGGCGCTCGCGACCGACTCCCCGCCGGACGTCCTCGACATCGGCAACACCCAGGTCGCCGGCTACGCCGCGAACGGCGGGCTGCTCGACCTGACCGAGCACCGGGACGAGCTCGCGCAGGGGCAGACCTGGCTCGACGGCCTCGTCGACCCGGCGACGTTCGACGGGCACCTCTTCGCCGTCCCCGGCTTCGCGGGCGCGCGGGCCGTCGTCTACAGCAAGAAGCTCTGGGCCGAGGCGGGCGTGATGACCCTCCCCACCAGCTACCAGGAGCTCACCGCCGCGCTCGACAAGGTGAAGGCCGCGCACACCGGCACCCCCGACTTCTCGGCCTTCTACCTCCCGGGGCAGTACTGGTACGCGGGGCTGCAGTTCGTCTGGGACGCGGGCGGCCGGATCGCGATGCAGGACGGCGACACCTGGTGGTCCGCGCTCAGCTCGAGGGCCTCGCGGTCCGGTCTCGAGGCGTTCAAGGAGTTCCAGAACGCCTACTCCAGCGCCTCCTCGGCGACGCTGAACACCCTCGACCCCGACCAGAACCAGATCTTCGCCGACGGCAAGACCTCCGCGATCCTGACCACCGGCGTCGCCGGCGTCCTGAAGGCGAACCCGGAGCTGTCGGAGGACGAGCTCGGGACCTTCCCGATGCCGGGCGTCGACGGCGGCACGCAGCCGGTGGTGCTCGGCGGCTCGAACTGGGCGGTCGCCGCCAAGTCGCGGAACGCCGACCTCGCCCGGCAGTGGATCGCCGTCGCCACGAGCCCCGAGGTGCAGCGCGACTTCGTCCACGGCGTGGACGGCTGGATCCCGAACAGCCGGGAGGGGATCGAGGCGGCGCAGTCCGACCTGAGCGAGATCGAGCGCGCGTTCTTCACCGCCGCGCTGACCTCGGAGTCCGTGCCGGCCAACCCGAAGTGGGCCGCGATCGAGAGCAACCGGGAGATCGAGTCGCTGTTCTCCTCGATCGCCTCGGGCGCGAAGAGCGTGCAGGAGGCGTCGGAGGAGTTCGACGCCGCCGCCGACGACACGCTCAACGGCCACTAGGCCGACTGGGCGATCGCGCGATGTCCACCGCCCCGGCCGCCGCCCCCGCCACCGCCCCGCCCCGACCGGCGGCGGCGGCCCGCCGCGCCCGGCGCCGCTCCTCGCTCGCCCCGCTGCTGCTGCTCTCCCCGGCCGGGCTGGTGCTCGCGGGCGTGACGATCGCTCCGATCGTCTTGCTCGTCCTCACCTCCTTCACCGACTACGACCAGCGCAGCCTGTTCACCGGTGCCTACGACGTGGTCGGGCTCGCGCAGTACGCCGACATCCTCGGCGACCCGGAGTTCTGGCTCGCGCTGGTGCGCACCCTCGTCTTCACGAGCGCTCTCGTCGCGGGCAGCGTGCTGATCGGCGCGGGGATGTCGCATCTGCTGACCCGGCTGCCGGCGGCCCTGCGCCTCCTCACGACCGTGGTGCTGATCCTCGCGTGGGCGATGCCGAACGTCGCCTCCTCGCTGATCTGGCGCTGGCTGTTCCAGCCGCAGTACGGCGTCGTCAACTGGCTGCTCACCCGGACGGGGCTGGTCGGCGATCTGACCAGCACGAACTGGGCCGCCGACCCGCGGCTCGCCTGGGTCTGCATCTGGCTCCTCGTCGTCTGGCAGGCGGTGCCCTTCCTCGCCCTCACCCTGCACGCCGCCGAGACGCAGGTGCCGATCGAGCGCAAGGAGGCCGCGCGGCTGGACGGCGCCTCCGAGCTCGCGGTCTACCGGGTCGTCGTGCTCCCTGCACTCCGGCCGACCCTGCTGCTCGTGACGATGCTCTCGGTGATCTGGGACTTCAACGTCTTCAACCAGATCTGGCTCGTCTCGGCCGGCGGGCCCGACGGCGCCACGTCCACGCTCGGTGTCTTCACCTTCACGACGGCGTTCTCGGGCGGCGCCCGGATCGGCACCGGCTCCGCCATCGCCGTGGCGTCGACGCTGATCCTGCTCGCCCTGAGCGCCGTCTACATTCGCACCCTCGTCCGCTCCGGAGAGGAGCTCTGACCGTGACCTCGACCTCGACCTCCATCCGGCGCCGGCTGCGGCGCTACCCGTGGATCAGCTCGGCGATCGCGGTGCTGTTCTGCCTGCTCTGGCTCTTCCCCGTCTACTGGATGGTCAACACGGCCTTCAAACCGCAGTCCGAGATGCTCAGCTCCACCCCGCACTTCCTCCCCGAGTCGCCGACCCTGGACAACTTCGTCCGGGCGCTCACCCAGGGCGACTTCCTGCGCTATCTGCAGAACTCGGTCGTGGTGGTGGGCGCGGCGGTCGCCTTCGCGATGGTGCTCGGGCTGTTCGCGGCGGCGGCGCTGGCGCGGTTCCGCTTCCGGGGCCGGCGGGCGATCCTGGTCCTGCTCCTCGTCGTGCAGATGCTCCCGGCGACGGCGCTGCTCCTGCCGCAGTTCCTGCTCCTGAACGCGGTCGACCTGATCGGGACCTCCACGGGTCTCGCCCTCGCCTACGTGGCGGGCGTGCTGCCGTTCTCGATCTGGGTGATGCGCGGGTTCTTCCTCGCCCTCCCCGTCGAGCTCGACGAGGCGGCGCGCCTGGACGGCGCCTCGACCTGGCAGCTGCTCACCCGCGTCCTCTTCCCGCTGGTGATGCCCGGGATCGTCTCGAGCAGCGTCTTCGCCTTCATCGCCGGCTGGAACGACTACATCGTCGCCTACACGTTCCTGAAGGATCAGGCCCGCTACACGCTCCCGGTCTGGCTCGCGTCCTTCAGCACCGCGTCGGGCGGGCAGGTGGGGACGGACTACGGCGGGCAGATGGCCGGGGCCGTGCTCTTCTCGCTCCCGGTGGTCGTGTTCTTCCTGATCATCCAGCGTAATCTCGTGTCCGGGATGTCGGCCGGCGCCGTCAAGGGCTGAGCCGGTCACGGGCTGAGATGAAGGACCATGGGCCAGCTGCGCGTCACCGAGAAGGCACTGCCGTCGCACAACCGCAGGCACAACCGCTCGCTCGTCCTCCAGCGCCTCTTCCACGACGGTGAGATGAGCAGGGCGGATCTCGCCCGGATCAGCGGGCTCACCGCGGTCACGATCTCCGATCTGATCGGCGAGCTGCACTCGGAGGGGCTGCTGCTCGACCTCGGTCCCCGCGTCGACGCCCGGGTGGGCAAGCCCGCACTGGTGATCGCCTTCGACCACGGGGCGCGGAGCATCGTCGGCCTCGACCTCTCGGCGGAGGCCGAGTGCACCGGAGCCCTCGTCAGCCTGCGCGGCGAGATCCGGGAGCACCGCCGGCTCGCCCGCGACGGCGCGTCCGGGGCGGACGCGGTCGAGCTCGCCCTCGGCCTCGCGGCCGAGCTGATCGCCTCGTCCCAGGCGCCGGTCCTCGGGATCGGGATCGGCTCACCGGGGGTCGTCGACCACGGCGGAGTCGTGCGCGAGGCCCCCAACCTCGGCTGGCGGGGCCTCGATCTGCGGCGCGTCTTCGCCGAGCGGTTCGGCCTGCCCGTGCACGTCGCGAACGACGCCAACACGGCCGCCCTGGCCGTGCACACCTTCCACCGCGGCGGGGGAGCGAACCTGCTGCTCGTGCTGCTCGGCGACGGCGTCGGGGCCGGACTGATCATCGGCGGCTCCCTCGTCGAGGGCGATCAGTTCACCGGCGGCGAGATCGGCCACGTCGTCATCGACGAGGACGGTGAGCAGTGCTCGTGCGGGCGGCGGGGCTGCCTCGAGTCCGCGGTGTCCGTCGCGCACCTCGGCCCGCGGCTCGCGGCGGCCTCGGCTCCGGAGCAGGAGCGGCTGCTGCGCCGGGCCGGCCGGTCGCTCGGGATCGCGCTGGCGCCGATCGTCGCCGTGCTCGGGATCGACGCGGTCGTCCTCGCCGGTCCGGAGCGCTTCGTCGAGGGGGCCCTGCTCGAGGAGGCGCGCGCGACCATCGCCCGACGCACCCTGCCGGCCGTCACCCGCGAGCTGCGGATGGAGTCCCACACCGACCCGGGCGAGCTCGTCCTGCAGGGCGCCGCGGCGCTCGTCCTCAGCCACGAGCTCGGCATCTCCTAGCGGCCGGCCCGCCGGTCCTCGAACGTCGTCGCACTAGGCGCCGAGGACGACGACGTCCTCCGATTCCTCAGAAGTCGTCGTACTCGAGCGCCGAGTACGACAACTTTCGGAGAGTGGCGGAGGGTCGCCGGTGCGGTGCGCGGGTCAGTCGCGGGCGCGGCGGGTCTGCTTCGCGTTCGCGCGCTGCAGGGCGTCGACGAGCTCGGCCTTGGTCATGCGCGAGCGGCCGGAGACGTCGAGGCGCTTCGCGAGGTCGAGCAGGTGCGCCTTGGTGGCGTTCGCGTCGACTCCGCCGGCCGTGTCGCCGTCGCCGTCGGGGCCGCGCTGGGCGGCGCGGTCGTCGGAGGGGCCGCTCTCGGCCTTGCGCTCCCAGTGGTCGCCGACCTTCTCGTACTCGTGCTTCAGCGCGGCGAACGCGGTGCGGTGCGCGCGCTCACCCTCGCCGTAGCTGTCGACGGCCGAGTCGTGCGCGGCCGACCACAGCTTCTGCGCGTGCTCGTCCGACCGCTCGATCGTCGACGGGATCTCCTCTTTCGCGGGCATGCTGCCTCCCTCTCGTCCCTTCGACGCTACCCCCGCCGTCCCCCTCCGTGAGATGCCACTTGTGCACGCCTTTCACGGCGTGTCGCGTACCCAAGTGGCATCTCGCGGGAGGAAGCAAGAGGGTCAGCCGAGGAGGCGGTCCTGGACGAAGGCGCTGGCGAAGCGGTCGGTGGGGTCCCAGGCGGAGCGGAGGGTGCGCCACTCGTCGAGGTGCGGGTAGAGCGGGGCGATGTCGGCGGCGGTCGCGAGGAAGTGCTTGCCCCAGTGCGGGCGAGCGCCGAGCGGGAGCAGCGCGCCCTCGACCGCGGGCAGCACGGCGTCGACGCCGGCGCGGTCCTTCTTGAAGGTGAAGTGGATGCCGACGCTGTCGCGACCGGAGGCGGGGGAGAGCCACTGGTCGTCGCCGGCCATGGTGCGCAGCTCGGTGATCAGCAGGACCTCGTCGATCCGCTCGCCGATCGCGCGCAGGGCGACGAGGGCCTCGCGGATGTTCTCGCGCGGCACCATGTACTCGCTCTGGATCTCGTCGCCGGCGCTGGGCTCGCGGTCGAGGCGGAAGTGCGGCAGGCGCTCCGACCACGGGCCGACGGAGCCGCCGAACGGGTTGAGGTTCGAGTCGACGCCCTCCGAGACGGCGAACAGCGAGGCGGAGGCGGCGACCGCACCGAGGTGCGTCGCGTCGACGTCGGCGACCGAGCCCTGCTCGACCTTGGTCTTCAGCCAGAGCTGCTCGACGGTGGGGCTCGACCAGTGCGTCATCAGGCTCACGCTGTAGGCGGAGGAGGTGATCGCGTCGAAGTCGTCGAGCACGCGGTCCCAGGGCAGGTCGACGAAGGCGTCCTGGCGGACGTCGAAGGTCGGCTGGATGTCGAGGGTCACCCGGGTGACGACGCCGAAGGCGCCGAGGCCGACGACGACGCCCTCGAAGCCGGGCTCGCCGCGCCGGATCGTGCGCAGTGAGCCGTCGGCCGTGACCAGCTCGAGCGCCGAGACGGCGGAGGAGAGGTTGGCGTTGCGGTCGCCCGAGCCGTGAGTGCCGGTCGAGATGGCGCCGGCCACCGAGATGTGCGGGAGCGAGCCCATGTTGTGCAGGGCGTAGCCGTTGCTGTGCAGGTGCGAGGCGACGATGCCGTAGCGGGTGGCGCCGCCGACGGTGACGGTGCTCGCATCGGCGTCGATCACCGGGTCGGGGGCGATGCGGCCGAGGTGCAGCAGTGCCCCCGCGGTGTCGGGGAGGGCGTTGAAGGAGTGGCGGGTGCCGAGCGCGCGGACCCGCTCGTTCTCGCGGACGAGGTTCTGCACCTCGTCGATCGACTCCGGCTCGAGGATGTCGGCGGCGCGGTACTCGTAGGTGCCCGCCCAGTTGCTCCGTTGCGTCATGTCCCCATTCTGCCGGGCTCGCCGCCGGTTTGTTGCCAGGTGCAACGAATCCGCGGCGAGCCCTCGGTGGCGAGCGTCCAGCGAGCGTGCAGTGGCGCTCAGTACTCGATGCGACCGTGGCGGTCGTGGAACTCGCCGGTCGGGCCGTCCGGGCCGAGCAGGGCGAGCGCGACGGTCGCGTCGGTGCCCTCGGTGACGGTCTGGTGCCCGCCGTGGCCGTTGAAGTCGGTCGCGGTGTAGCCGGGGTCGCTCGCGTTGATCCGGAACTCGGGCAGGTTCTTCGCGTACTGCACGGTCAGGGTGATCACCGCGGCCTTCGAGGCGGCGTAGGGGATCGCGGGCACGCCGAACTCGTCGCGGCCCGGAGTGACCAGGGCGCGCGGCCAGCCGACTCCGGAGGAGACGTTGACGATCACGGGCGCGGCCGAGCGGCGCAGCAGCGGCAGCGCGGCCTGGGTCACGCGGACGATGCCGACGACGTTCGTCTCGAGGACGCTCGCCATCGCCTCCGCCGAGAGGTCGTCGACGCCGAAGGAGGTGCCGAGGATCCCGGCGTTGTTGACCAGGACGTCGAGGGCGGGCAGCGAGGCGAGGGCCGCGTCGACGCTCGCCTGGTCGGTCACGTCGAGCTGGACGACCTGGGCGCCGAGCGCCCGGGCGGCGTCGCCGTTCGCCGGGTCGCGCATGCCGGCGTACACGGTGTGGCCGGCCTCGATCAGGCGGCGGGCGGTCTCGAGGCCGAGGCTCTTGTTGGCCCCGGTGATCAGTGTCGTTGTCATGGCTCCATGCTCCGCCCCGGCGCCTCCTCCGCCCAGGCCCCGGTCGACGGGAGGATCAGCAGTACCAGGACCGCCTCGCCCCCGCGGGGGATCATGGTGGGCATGAGCGAATTCGCGGACGTCCTCCGCTCCTGGCGCGAGCGCGTGACGCCCGCCGAGGTGGGCCTGCCCGCCGGACCGAGCCGCCGGACCGCGGGCCTGCGCCGCGAGGAGCTCGCCGCGCTGGCCGGCGTGAGCGTCGACTACATCGTGCGGCTGGAGCAGGGCCGGGCCGTGCACCCGTCGGCGCAGCTGCTCGGCGCGCTGGCCTGCGCGCTGCGGGTGACGGAGGCGGAGCGCGACCACCTCTACCGGGTCGCGGGGGTCGCGCCGCCGACCGCGACGCAGGTGCCGCAGCACATCACTCCGGGCGTGCAGCGGATCGTCGACCGCTGCGGCGACGTGCCGCTGGCCGTCTTCAGTGCGGCGCACGACATCCTGCTGTGGAACCCGCTCTGGGCGGCGCTGAACGGCGACCCCTCGCGGCACACGGGCCTGGACCGCAACCTGGTCTGGCGCTACTTCACCCAGGGGCACGAGGGCACCGAGTTCGACGACCAGCACGCCGAGGACTTCGCCAACGATCTGGCGGCGGATCTGCGCGCGGCGGTGGGCCGCTACCCCGACGACGCGGCGCTCGCGCACCTGGTGGCGCGGCTGCGGGCGACGTCGCCCGACTTCGAGCGCCGCTGGGCCGTGGCCCGGGTCGCCGAGCACCGCTCCAGCCGGAAGACCGTCACCTCGACGCCGGTCGGGCCGATCACCATCGACTGCGATGTGCTCGCCGTGCCGGGCGGCGATCTGCGGATCGTGATCTACACGGCGACGCCCGGCTCGACCGATCAGACGCGGCTCGATCTGCTCCGGGTCACGGGGCTGCAGGAGCTCGTGGCGCACTGACCGGCCCGGCCGACCGGTCTGCAGGGGTGCTGGCGCCGAGCCGGTGCCGGCGCTCGATCGCCTGGCCCGCGTAGCCCGCGGCGACGATCAGCGCGGCGCCGACCGCCCCGAGCGGGCCGATCGCCTCGCCCGCGACGACGACGCCGACGAGCAGCGCCCAGACCGGCTCGGTGCCCATCAGGATGCTGGCGCGCGCCGCTGAGGTCCGCCGGACCGCCCAGAGCTGGACGACGAAGGCGAAGACCGAGCAGAGCAGCCCGAGGAAGAGGACGCCGGCCCAGCCGCCGGCGTCGAGCGCGCGGGCGGCGGCGGGCAGGTCCGGCCCGGCGAGGAGCGAGAAGACGGTGGCGCAGACGACCAGCTGCACGAGGACCACGCCGAGCGAGCCCTCCGTGCGCCCGCGGACGAGCCGGGCGCTGGCCGTGACGTGCACGGCGCGCACCACGGCCGCCGCGAGCACGAGCGCGTCGCCCCAGGTCGGGGTGCGCAGACCGCCGTCCGAGACGAGCAGGGCGACTCCGACCACGGCCGCGACGGCGGTGACGAAGAAGGAGCGCGGCAGCCAGGAGCGCGAGGCGAGGCCCTCCAGCGCGGGGGTCAGCACCAGGGCGAGGCTGATCAGCAGGCCCGCGTTCGTGGCCGAGGTGAGGTGGACGCCCCAGGTCTCGAGCCCGATGATCGCGGCCTGCGAGGCGCCGAGGAGGGCGGCGACGGCCAGCCCGCGACCGCGGGGGAGGTGCTCCCGGCGGGCGAGGCAGAGCAGGGCGAGCGCGGCGGCGGCGGTGAGGAAGCGCAGCGCGACGGTCGACGGGACGCCGATGTCGGCGGCGACGTCCTTCGCGGCGACGAAGCTCGCGCCCCAGACGGCGGCGACGGCGAGCAGCAGCAGGTCGACGGCGAGGTCGGGGCGGGAGCGGAGGGGCACGGGGACAGCGTCGCAGGGCGGAGGCGGAAGAGCGAGCGGCTGCTCCTTCACCGACGATGAAGCGGTTACTTCCCGGTTAGGCTCGCGCCCATGGATCCCGCCCGCCTCCGCCTGCTGCGCGAACTCGGCGATCGGGGGAGCGTGGCCGCCGTCGCCGCCGCGCTCGGGGTGAGCCCCTCCGCGGTCTCGCAGCAGCTCGCCGCGCTGCAGGCGGGCGTCCCGGTGCCGCTGACGGTGAAGGAGGGGCGGCGGCTCGTGCTCACCGAGGCCGGCGAGGCGCTCGCGGTCGCGGGGACGCGGGTGGAGGCGGCGCTCGCCGAGGCGGAGGACACGATCGGCTCGTTCCTCCGGCACGACGATCGTGCGGTGCGGGTGTCGGCGTTCCACAGCGCGGGGCTCGCCTTCTTCGGCCCGCTGCTCGCGGCGCTCGCCGACGGCCCGCGGGTGGCGCTCGCCGATGCGGACGTCGCGCAGAGCCGCTTCGCCGGGCTCACCGCCGACCACGACCTCGTCGTCGCGCACCGGCTGCCGCAGGATCCGGAGTGGCCGCGGGCCCGGCTGGTCGTCACCCCGCTCCTCGTCGAGCCGCTCGACATCGCGCTGCCGGCCGCGCATCCGCTCGCCGCGCAGTCGAGCATCCGGCCCGAGCAGCTCGCCGACGAGCAGTGGGTCTCGACGCACGAGGGCTTCCCCCTCACGGGCGTGCTCGAGCACCTCGGCGCGCTGATCGGCCGCGCGCCGCGGGTCGCGCACCGGATCAATGAGTTCTCCGTCGCCGCGCAGGTCGTCCGCTCCGGCGCCGCGATCGCGATCCTGCCCCGGATCACGGCGGCGCCGCTCGCCGTCGACGGCATGGTCCTCCGCCCCCTCGAGGGCACCGGCCTCGTCCGCCACGTCGACGTCCTGGCTCGCCCGGACGCGCTGGCGCGCACCGCGGTCCGCACCGTGCTGGCGGCGCTGCGCCGCGTCGCCGCCGGCTGACGAATCCACGTCCGGCGCCGGCGGATCTCGATACGCCCGCTCCGCGGGCTACTCGATCAGCATGAAGGGGCTGCCCGTCGTGCAGGCTGCTCGATCAGCATGGCCGGGCTGCCCTTGCATGCTGGTCGAGTAGCCCCGCAGGGGCGTATCGAGACCCGCCGTGGCCAGCAGGGCTGGTCGGCGGACGCTGGTCTCAGCGAGGGTGATACGCCCTGTGCGGGCTACTCGGTCAGCAGAGAGGCGCTCGAACGGTGGGGAGCGCTCGGGCGCTGCAGAACATCAGCTGAGAAGGGGTGGCCTCCGCTGTCAGGGGAGGGACCCTGCTGTCAGCTGATGTTGTGCGCACCCCCTGCTGGTCGAGGAGCCCCGGAGGGGCGTATCGAGACCCGGCGTCGTCAGCGGGGTGGTCTGCAGGCTGCTCGTCTGGAGCTGGGGCATCTCGATACGCCCGCTTCGCGGGCTACTCGATCAGCATGAGAGAGAGGGCGGCTCTCCTCTCAAGGACCCTCCGCGGGAAGTGGAGGATTAGCCGGTGAACGGCGTCGAAGACTCCGCGATGCGTGGAGGGGGCGGCCGGGATGCGAGGCTGGAAACCTGACTGCAACACGGTTTGTCCGTGCATCGGGGAGTCGGGGCCGTCGCGGCGCGGAAATCCTCCGTGCGACGACGCGGTGGAGTGCCCGGCTGCGGTCGACTGGGTCAGCGCCGCCCCCTCGGCGCGTGCCTTCCCCCGGGTCCGCCCCATCGGGTCCGCCCCACCCCCCCCCAGCCCTCGACGCCCCTTGGAGCCCGCATGCCCCGCACCGCCCCGTCCCGGTCCCGCCTCCGCTCCGTGCTCGGCGTCCTCGCCGTCGCCGTCGTGGCCGGCACCACGCTCGCCGCCTGCTCCAACGGCTCCGACGCCGCCGAGTCCGGTGACGCCGGCTCGTTCGGCGAGGCCACGATGCAGCTCTCCTGGGTCCCCCACGTCGAGTTCGCTGGCGAGTACCTCGCCGACGCGAACGGCTACTTCGCCGACGCGGGCTTCGACTCCGTCACCCTCACCCCCGGCGGCACCGGCGCGACCGGCGCCGAGACCGCCATCGCGAGCGGCTCCGCCTTCGCCGGCGTCTCCTCGCCGCTGATCACCGGCCCCGCGGTCTCCGAGGGCGCCGAGATGAAGATCGTCGGCGCGACCTACCAGAAGAACCCCTTCGCGATCGTCTCGCTGACCGACGCCCCGATCGAGACCCCCGAGGACATGGTCGGCAAGACCATCGGCGTCAGCGACAGCAACGACCTGGTCTGGCGCGCCTTCCTCGCCGCGAACGAGATCGACGAGGACGACGTCACCCGCGTGCCGCTCACCGACTCCACGCTGCTCACCACCGGCCAGGTCGACGGCTACATCGGCTACGCGACCGCCGGCGCGAACACGCTCAACCAGCGCGGCTTCTCGGCGCAGCAGTTCCTGCTCGCGGACACCGGCCTGCCGATGGTCGGCGAGACCATCGTCGTGGCGCAGGAGAGCATCGACGACGACCGCGAGAAGGTCAAGGCGCTGCTCTACGCGGTCGCCCGCGGCTGGCAGGACGCCGTCGCCGACCCGGACGCGACCGCCGCGACCGTCGTCGCCGACTACGCCGCCGACCAGAACTACAAGGTCGAGGAGCAGGCGCAGGTCATGGTCACCCAGACCGAGCTGATCAGCACCCCCGACACCGACGCGAACGGCCTGCTCACCATCACGCCGCAGCTGCAGGACGAGTCGGTCGCCTCGCTCGCCCTCACCGGCATCGAGCTCGACGCCGACGAGCTCTTCGACACCACGCTGATCGACGAGGTCTACGAGGAGCACCCGGAGCTGCTCGAGGGCTGAGCCTCGACCCGGCCGGGCCCTGAGACGGTCCCGGCCACGACCACCACGGACCGCGCGGAGAGGACGAGCAGTTGACCGAGCAAGCGACCACCATCCAGGACGAGGGCATCCGCCTGTCGGGCCTGAGCAAGCGCTTCGACCTGGGCAGCCGCTCGGTGCAGGCCCTCGCCGAGGTCGACCTCGTCACTCCGCGCGGCTCCTTCCTCTCGCTGCTCGGCCCCTCCGGCTGCGGCAAGTCGACGATCCTGCGGATGCTGGCCGGGCTGGAGAAGCCGACCACCGGCTCCGTCTCGATCCACGGCACGCCCGTGCTCGGCACGAAGCGCTCGGCCGAGCTCGGCATCGCCTTCCAGGACTCGGCGCTGCTGCCCTGGCGCTCGGTGCGCTCGAACGTCCGGCTGCCGCTGGAGCTGACCCGGCAGGCGGCGAAGCGCGACAGCATCCCGGACCTGCTCGACCTCGTCGGGCTGACCGGGTTCGAGGACGCCTACCCCTCGCAGCTCTCCGGCGGCATGCGCCAGCGCGCCTCGATCGCCCGCGCGCTGGTCGTCCAGCCCGATCTGCTGCTGCTCGACGAGCCGTTCGGCGCCCTGGACGACATGACCCGGCAGCGGCTCAACCTGGAGCTGCAGCGGATCTGGACCGCGCGTCCCGCGACCACGCTGATGGTCACCCACGGCATCGCCGAGGCGATCCTGCTCTCGGACACGGTCGCCGTGATGTCGCCGCGGCCCGGCCGGATCGTCGAGGTGATCGACATCGACCTGCCGCGCCCGCGCACGGTCGAGATGCTGCGCAGCCCCGAGTTCCACGCGATCGAGGACCGCATCACCGACATCCTCTTCTCGCAGCACGGCGTCGCGATGGAGGACGAGGCGTGACGCCCTGGATCCGCACCAACTGGCGCGTCTTCGCCGGGCTCGCCGTCTTCGTGGCGGTCTGGTGGATCCTCGCCGACACCGTCTACCGCGAGAGCCGCGCCGTGCCGAGCCCCGGCGCGATCATCGCCGCGTTCGTCCGCGACGGGCCGCTCTTCTACCTCCGCAACGTCGGCGACACGGTGCTCGCCGCCGGCCAGGGCTACCTCTGGGGCAATCTCGCGGCCCTGGCGCTGGCCGCCGTCGCGCTGCTGCTCCCGTGGACCCACCGCGTGATCGAGCAGATCGGCGTGATCAGCCACTGCCTGCCGCTGACCGCGGTCGGCCCGGTCATCCTGGTGATCTTCGGCGGCCGCACCACCTCGATCTTCCTCGCGGCGCTGCTCGTCTTCTTCACCACGCTGATCGGCGCGCTGCTCGGCGTCCGCTCGGCCCCGCGCACCGCGCTCGACCTCGTCTCCGCCTACCGCGGCGGACGCTGGGCGAAGATCGTCAAGGTGCAGGCCATCGCGGCCGTGCCCGCGACGATCACCGCGCTGCAGGTCGGCGTGCCGGCGGCCATCCTCGGCGCCGTGCTCGGCGAGTACCTCGGCGGAGTGACCACCGGCCTCGGCGTCGCCCTCGCGGTCGCGCAGCGGCAGATGGACGTCGAGCGGGCCTGGGCCTTCGCCGTCACCAGCGGACTGGTCACGATCATCGGCTACGCGCTGATCGCCGCGCTCGGCCGCTGGCTGATGCCGCTGGTCGTCGGTCGCCCGCGCGCGAACCGCCGCCGCGCCCGCGTCGAGGTCGCCCGCAGCACGGGGGGCGTCGTATGAGCACCGCCACCCGCACCCCGTCCTCCTCGTCGCGCGCCGCCCGCCGGCCGAGCGACCTCACCGGCCGGATGGTGCTGCGCATCGTCCGCGGCGAGCTCGTGCCGCTCGCCGTCGCCGCGGTCCTCGCGCTCGCGTTCTGGTACGCCTTCCTCGCGATCACCGACATCTCGCCGCTGCTCGGCAAGACGCCGACCGACGTCGCCGAGTACCTCTTCGTCGAGGCCGACGCCGCGGAGAACCGCGCGATCGTCTTCGGCAACCTCGGCGTGACGGCCGTCGACGCACTTGTCGGCTACGTCGCGGGCCTGCTGGTCGCCCTCGCGATCGCGGTGCTGTTCGTGCTGATCCGCTCGCTCGAGGCGACGGTGATGCCGATCGCGATGCTGCTGAAGTCGATGCCGCTGATCGTGGTGACGCCGCTGGTGACCCTGGCGATCGGCAACGGGATCGGCGCCGTCGCCACCGTCGGCGCGATCGCGGTGTTCTTCCCCGCGCTGGTCACGGTCGGCTTCGGCCTCCGCTCGCTCTCGCGCGAGTCCTTCGAGCTGGTCTCGGTCTACGGCGGCTCGCCGCTGGACGTGCTGCTCAAGGTGGCGCTGCCGACCGCGGTGCCGGCGATCTTCGCGGCCGCCAAGGTCGCGGTGCCCTCCGCGCTGAGCGGCGCGATGCTGGCCGAGTGGCTGGCGACGGGGCAGGGGCTCGGCGGTGCGGTGCAGCGCGCCTCCGCCGGGTTCCGCTACGACGAGCTGTGGGCGTCGCTCGCGGTGATCACTGCACTGGGAGTCGTCGCCTACGCGGTCGTCGCGATCGGCGAGAGACTGGCAGCCGTCCGCTTCGGCGGACAGAACTGAGGACGGACATGAGCACCACCACGAGCATCACCGGCGCCGTCTGGGACGGCACCCGCGCCCTCGGCACGGCGACCCTGGCCTGGAGCGGCGACGCGATCGCCTCCGTCGAGCCGGCCGACGGCCCGAGCGGTGAACGCGGATCGGACGAACTCTCGATCATCCCCGGCCTCGTCGACACCCACGTGCACCTCGGCGCCTACTCCGGCGCGGGCACGGCCGACTTCGCCTCCTGGCCGCTGGTCACCCCGCGCGAGGAGCGCGTCTTCCACATCGCGAACAACGCGCGGAAGGCCGCGCGGGCGGGCGTGACCACCCTGCGCGACCTCGGCGCGGACGAGCTGCAGATGACCGTGGCGCGGATGTTCGAGCAGGGCATCGCGGAGGGCCCGCGGATCGTCACGCACGGCGCGGTCGGCATGACCGCCGGCCACGGCGACCTCTTCGTGCCGCCGCACTACCCGCACCGCGACCGCGTCGCCGACAGCCCCGACGAATGCCGCCGCCTGGTGCGCACCTGGGCGCGGGCCGGCGCGGACGGCATCAAGATCTACACCAGCGGTGGCGTGCTCTCGATGGGCGACAAGGTCGGCTGGCGGAACCAGACCGACGAGGAGATCGCCGCCACCATCGACGAGGCGCACGCGCTCGGGATGCCTGTCGCGGCGCACACCCACTCGGAGGTCGGCCTGGACCGGGCGCTCGCGCTCGGCGTCGACTCGATCGAGCACGGCACCGCGATCGGGCCGCAGCACTGGGCCACGCTCGTCGAGCGGAACCTGCCCGTCGCGCCGACCCTCTTCATCAACGACGTGATCGCGGCCGGCCGGGCGCCGTCGTCGCCGGAGGCGTCGCTCAAGGCGCAGGACGTGGTCGCCGTGCGCGACGCGGGCTTCCTCGCCGCGGGCGAGGCGGGCGTCCGCTTCGTGCTCGGCACCGACGCGAACGGCGTCTACGTGGACTGGGGCGAGCAGCTCGACGAGGTGCGGCGGATGCGCGAGTCGTTCGGCTGGAGCTCCGAGCGCGCGCTGATCTCCGCGACCTCGGACGCCGCGGCCGTCGTCGGACTCGGCGCGAAGGTCGGCCGGCTCGCGCCCGGTTTCGGCGCGGACTTCGTCGTGCTGCGCGGCCGCCCGTGGGAGAGCATCGACGACCTGCGCGCCGAGAGCATCGTCGCCGTCGTCTCGCGCGGCCGCGTCGTCTCGGGGGAGCTGCCGCGATGACCGCCACCGCGACCCGCCGCTTCGTGACCGCGGAGGCACTCGGCGCCCCCCGCGGCGCGTACAGCCACGCCGTCGAGGCGCACGGCGTCGTCTACGGCTCGGCGATCGGGCCGTTCGCGCCCGGTGACGGCTCGGTGCCGGAGGGCACGGTCCCGGAGGGGATCACCGCGCAGACCGCCGCGGCCCTCGACAACATCGAGCGGCTGCTCGCCACGGAGTTCGGCCTGGGCCTCGGCGACGTGGTGCGCGTCACGATGATCCTCAGCGACTTCGAGCGCGACTTCGCCGCCGCCTCCGAGGTCTACGGAGCGCGGTTCGCCGTCGATCCGCCGGCCCGCACCGTCATCGGCGCGGTGCTGCCGGGACCGCTCGTGGCGCTGGACTTCATCGCGGCGCGTCCCTGATCCTGCTCTCCGCTCTCCACCGCCCGCACCACCGCCGGCACCGACGAAAGGCTCCCGTGACCTCCGACTCCTTCCTCCTCGGTCTGCCCAAGGTCGAGCTGCACGTGCACCTGGAGGGGGCGCTCGAGCCCGAGCTGCGCGCGCAGCTGGCCGAGCGCAACGGCCTGCCCGTGCCCGAGGCGCTCGCCTACGACTTCGACTCGCTCGCCTCGTTCCTCGCCGTCTACTACCCGGCGATGGACGTGCTGCGCGAGGAGCAGGACTTCTACGACCTCGCGACCGCCTACTTCCGCCGGGCCGCGGCGGACGGGGTGGTCCGCGTCGAGGCGTTCTTCGATCCGCAGGCGCACACCTCGCGCGGAGTGCCGTTCGAGGCGGTGATCGGCGGCTACCACCGCGCCGCGCAGGACGCCGCGCAGCTGGGCGTGGACGCCGCGCTGATCCTCTGCTTCCTCCGCGACCTGTCGGCCGAGAGCGCGGCGGAGACACTCGAGCGCGCGCTGCCGTTCGCCGACCGGCTGATCGGCGTGGGCCTGGACTCGGACGAGCGCGGCAACCCGCCGGCGAAGTTCCGCGAGGTGTTCGCGCGGGCCCGCGAGGCCGGGCTGAAGCTGACGATGCACTGCGACGTCGACCAGCCCAACGGCGTCGAGCACCTGCGCCAGGTGCTCGAGGAGATCGGCGTGGACCGGATCGACCACGGCACGAACATCGTCGAGGCGCCCGAGCTGATCGACGTCCTGGTCGACCGCGGCCTCGCGCTGACCTGCTGCCCGCTCTCGAACTCCTTCGTCTCGAGCGACTCGAAGGCGCCCGAGATGCGCGCGCTGCTCGAGCGCGGCGTGCGGGTGACGGTCAACTCCGACGACCCGGCCTACTTCGGCGGCTACATCGCCGACAACTACGCGGCGCTCGCCGACGCGGGCTTCACCCGCGACGAGCTGGTGCAGCTGGCGCGCAACTCGGTACAGGGGTCCTGGGCGTCCGAGGTGTCGAAGGCGGAGCTGCTCGCGCGGATCGACGCGTACGCGGGCTGACCCGCCTGCGGAGCCGCCCGAGTGGACCCGGGGCGGGGCCTGACCCGGTCGTGGTGCCTCGTTCGGGTCCGGTCGCGCGCTCGCAGCCCTTCGAGCGGACGCGGACCGGGGTCTGCGGCGGTAGCGGAGCCCGTTGCGCGTCCATTCGCGCCTGGCGCGCGCTCCGTCCGCTCAGTGCTGGTGCTCGTCCTCCCAGCGGGGGAACGGGTCGGCGAGGGTGCGCCAGAGGTCCGGGCCGGCGAGGAGCTCGCGCGGCGTGAGCAGGCAGCCGTGCAGGACGCGGGTGAGCTCGTCGACGTCGAGGTCGCGGCCGAGGAAGACGAGCTCCTGGCCGACGGGTGCGTCGGTGCTCCAGCTGCGGATCGCCGTGGGGTCGAGGCTCAGGACGTCGCCGGCAATGGACCAGCTCGCGACCCGATCGGCGCGGCTGGCGAGGCGGACCAGGCCGCGCGAGCGGAGGATCCGGCCGACGCGGTGCGCGACGAAGTCCGCGGCGACCGCTGCATTCAGGCGGCCGGGGTGGAACGGCAGGGGATCGCGGAAGACGAACGCGGTCACCGATCCCGCGTCGCTCGGGACGCCGCGGAGGGCCCGCTGCCAGCCGAGGTCCGAGGCGAGGCGGTGCGCGCGCTGCGGGACGAGGACGGCGCGGCGCTGCCGGTAGCGGTCGAGGTCGCGCTCGGTGAGGATCTCCGCCCCGGGCGAGAGCACCCGCAGCAGGTCGACGGCGGGCGAGGCTCCCGCGCCGTCGCCGTCGGTCAGGATGATGAGGCCGGCGAACTCGAGGCGCGCCGCGAGCCGCTCGGCGCGGTCCCATTGCGGCGGCTCCTGCTCCCACCCCTGCTCCGCGGCCTCGCCGAGCAGCACCCGGGTCACCTCGTCGACCGAGGTGACGGCGACGACGTCGAGGACGCCGATCCGGGTGTCGCCGGGGTGCCGCCGGACGCAGAGGTGCTCGAGGACGAGGGCGACCTCCATCGGGTCGGCGACCGGATCGAGCGAGATCACGGTGATGCTGCTCTCGCCGTCGTCCGCCTGGCGGGCCAGCTCGGCGGCCAGCTCCGCCGCGAACTCCGCGCTGTCCGAGTCCGGGAGGTCGACGGCGAAGCTCTCGATGGCCGTGGTGCCGCCGGAGAGCTGCCGCGCGATCCGGGCGCTGTCGTCCGCGTCGGTCGCGCTCACCAGTGTGACGGCGAGGACGGGTGGTCGGGGGAGTTGGCTCGGAGTCTCCATGACGAGCTACTCTAAACGATAATCGTTATCAACTAGAAGGAGCAGTCGTGAAGGTCCGCAACTCGCTGAAGTCCATGAAGTCGATGCCGGGGTCGCAGGTGGTGCGCCGCCGCGGCCGGGTCTTCGTCATCAACAAGCTCAACCCGCGGTTCAAGGCGCGCCAGGGCTGATGCGCTGGCCGCCCTCGGGTGTGCCGACCGCGGTCAACCCTCGAGGGCGTGCCGGACCGCGTCGTCGACGATGTGGCTGACGTGGGTGTCGGCGACGGAGTAGTGCGCCTCGCGCCCGATCCGCTCGACGGCGACCAGGCCGGCCGCGCGGAGGGTGCGCAGGTGCTGCGAGACCAGGGGCTGCGAGAGCCCGGTGGTCTCCGCGAGGTGCCCGACGGTCGACCGTTCGCTCGCCAGAGCGCGGAGCAGGCGCAGCCGCGAGGAGGAGGAGAGCACCTTGAAGAGCTCGGCGGCGGGCTCGAGATCCTCGGTCATCGGCACCTCCAGGTCATCTGCTCATCCAAGCAGACGTGCATGCATCGCGCGGCCTGCCGGCCGAGCAGCCCCGGTGCGGCGTCCTCCATGGTGGTCGAGTAGCCCCGGAGGGGCGTATCGAGACCCGCCGTCCCCGAAGCCGCCTCATCGGGCGAGGAAGGCCTCGCCCCGCAGGCGACCGTCGGCCAGCTGCACGACGCGGTCGGCGAGCGCTATCACCGCCGGGTCGTGCGAGACGCAGACGACCGCGACGCCGCGCTCCGCCTCGGCGCGCAGGATCTCCCGGATGCGCTCGGCGCTCGCCGCATCGAGTCCGGTCGTGGGTTCGTCCAGGAGGAGCAGGTCGGCGCCGCGCGCCAGTCCCTGCGCGAGCAGCGTCCGCTGCCGCTGCCCGCCGGACAGCACGGCGAACGGCTCGGCCGCGAGCGCGGAGATCTCGAGGCGGTCCATCGCCGCGGTGACCACCGCGCGCAGGTCCGGTCCGACCCGGCGCCAGCGGCCGGTGCGCCCCCAGACGCCGACCGTCACGACGTCGCGGACGGTGATGGGGAGGCGGTCCGAGACGGCGGTGCGCTGCGGGACGAAGGCGATCGCGGACGAGACCGTGCGCACTCCCCGGGAGGGCCGCCGGGTGCCGGCGATCACCTCGAGCAGCGTCGACTTGCCCGCGCCGTTCGGCCCCGCGACGACGGTCAGCGTGCCCTCCGGCACGTCGAGGTCGACGCCGTCCAGCGCGGTCCGCTCGCCGAAGTCGACGCCGACCCCGCGGAGGCCGACGCGGGCGGAGGGCTGCTGGCTGCTGGACACGGCCCCGAGCGTAGCAGTTTGATAATCGTTCTCATTATCCGTTACGGTCGGGCACCATGCCTGCCCTCCTCTCCGGGATCCTCGAGCCGTTCGCGCTCGACTTCCTCCAGCGCGCCCTCCTCGGCGGCGCACTCGTCGCCGTCCTGTGCGGAGTCGTCGGGACCTGGGTGGTCATCCGCGGGATGGCGTTCCTCGGGGAGGCGCTCGCCCACGGGATGCTCCCCGGCGTCGCGCTGGCGACCGTGCTCGGCGCGCCCGTGCTGGTCGGCGGGGCGGCGAGCGCCGTCGCGATGAGCCTCGGCATCGCCGCGCTGCAGCGTCGGGGCCGCCTGTCCTACGACACGAGCATCGGCATGCTCTTCGTCTCGATGCTCGCGCTCGGCGTGATCATCATCAGCCACTCCGGCAGCTTCGCGACCGACGCGACCTCGATCCTGTTCGGCGACATCCTCGCCATCGCCCCGGTCGATCTCGTGCTGCTGGCCGTCGCTGCCGGAGTCGGGCTCGCGGTGGCGGTGGTGTTCCACCGGTCGCTGGTGGCGCTCGCGCTCGATCACCGGATCGCCTCCGTCCTCGGGCTCGGGCCGCGCTCGGCGCAGGCCGCGCTGGTCGGGCTGGTGACCCTCGCGGTCGTCGCCTCGTACCAGGCCGTCGGCTCGCTCCTGGTCGTCGGGCTGCTCCTCGCGCCCGCAGTCGCCGCGGGCCACTGGACGACGCGGATCCCGACTCGGATGGCGCTCGCCGCCGTGCTCGGCGTGCTCTCCGTGCTCGTCGGGCTGCTCGTCTCCTGGTACGCGGCGACCGCCGCCGGCGCCTCCGTCGCCGCCACCGCCCTCGCCGTCTCCGGACTGTCCTGGGCGCTGCGGGCGGCCACCGCCTCGCGCCGTCCGCGCCGGGTCTCCGCCGCCGTCCCCGCCTGACCCTCGTCCCCCTCCGAAAGGACCCCGTGCTCTCCCGCTCCACCCGCTCCCTCCGCACCGCCCCGGCGCTCCTCCTGGGCGCCCTCGCCCTCGCGGCCTGCTCCGCCGATCCCGCCGCACCGCCGGTGGACGACGCGACCGGCGAGGGCCACGGCGCCGTCTCGGGAGCCGCGGAGCTCGCCGAGCCCGCCCTCGGCCTCACCTGGATCGACCCGGCCGGCGCCGTCTCGCACCTCGATCTCCTCGACGAGAGCGTCGCCGAGCTCGGCACGGTCGGCGCGCCGTCCGCGCTGACGACCGACGGCCGCTACCTCTTCGCGCAGACCGCCGTCGGCATCGAGATCGTCGACAGCGGCGTCTGGACCTGGGACCACGTCGACCACTTCCACTACTACCGCGCGGAGCCGAGACTGCTCGGCACCGTCGCGGGCGAGGGGGAGGCGGTCGTCGCCACCACGAACCTGTCGACGTCCGGCGGCACCGGGCTGTTCTTCCCCGAGTCGGGCGAGGCCGTGCTCCTCGACACCGAGGCGCTGTCGAAGGGCGAGCTCCGCGAGTCGTTCCGCCTGGACGGCGAGCCGGGGCCCGGGATGGTCGTCCCGGTCGGCTCGTTCGCGCTCGTCACCGAGGGTGCCGGGGAGTCGGCGTCGGTCGTCGGGCACACGTCCGACGGCGAGCGCACCGGCCTCGTCGAGGCGTGCCCGCAGCCCGCGGGGACGATCACCACCCGCGTCGGCGCGGTGATCGGCTGCGCGGACGGCGCGCTGCTCGCCACCGTCGACGGCGAGGAGCTCGTCGTCGAGCGGATCCCCTACCCCGCCGACGTGACCGCGCCCGCCGCGACGAGCTTCGCGAACCGCGAGGGCCGGCCGACCGTCGCCGGGCTCGCCGGCGGCGACGGGATCTGGCTGCTCGACACCCGCGCCCGCTCCTGGTCGCTGCTCCCCGCTCCCGCGCCTCTCGCGCACGTGACCGCCGTCGACGACGAGGACGAGCACGTGCTGGCGCTCGCGCAGGACGGCCGGGTGCTCGTGCTCGACGGTGCGGACGGCGCGGTGCTCGCCCAGACCGAGCCCCTCGCGGCCGAGTCGCTCGCCGCGGGACTCACCCCGACCCTCGTCGCCGACCAGCAGCGCGCCTACCTCAGCGCGCCCGCCGAGCGGCGCCTGCACGAGATCGACTACGCCGACGACGCCCGCCTCGCGCGCAGCTTCGAGACGGCGACCGAGCCGGCGTTCACCGCCGAGACGGGGCGCTGACCATGGGACGCCCCCGCCACCTCCGACGCCGCACGCCGTTCGCCGCGGCCACCGTCGCACTGCTCGCGCTCACCGGCTGCTCGGCCGGCGCCGACGACCGCCCGGTGGTGATCGTCTCGACCAACATCCTCGGCGACGTCGTCGAGCGCCTCGTCGGCGAGGAGGCCGAGGTCGTGACGCTGATGAAGCCGAACGCCGACCCGCACTCCTTCGAGATCTCCGCGCAGGAGGCGGCGCGGCTGCGCTCGGCCGACCTGGTCGTCTCCAACGGCCTGGGTCTGGAGGAGGGGCTGCAGCAGCACCTCGACGCGGCCGCCGCGGAGGACGTGCCGGCCTTCGTCGCCGGCGACGCGATCGACGTGCTCGACTATCGCGAAGGCGACGCCGAGGGCAGCCCCGACTCGCACTTCTGGACCGACCCGGCCCGGATGATCGCCGTCGTCGACGCGCTCGCGCCGGCGCTCGCCGAACTCGACGGAGCGGACCCCGCGGCCCTGGATCGCAGTGCCGCCGAGTACCGCGCCGAGCTCGAGGCGCTCGACGCCGAGATGACGGCCGCCTTCGCCGCGATCCCGGAGGAGCGCCGCGCCCTCGTCACGAACCACCACGTCTTCGGCTACCTCGCCGACCGCTTCGACTTCGACGTCGTCGGCGCGGTGATCCCCGGCGGCACCACCCTCGCGGCGCCGTCCGCCTCCGACCTCGCCGACCTCGTCGACGCGGTCGAGGAGACCGGCGTCCCCACGATCTTCGCGGAGTCCTCGTCTCCCGACCGCCTGGTCCAGGCGCTCGCGAGCGAGGCCGACATCCGCGTCGAGGTGGTCGAGCTGTTCACGGAGTCCCTCACGGGGCCCGAGGGCGGCGCCCCCGACTACCTCAGCATGATGCGCGTGAACACGCAGCGCATCGCCACCGGGCTCTCACCGTGAGCGCCCACGACCAGCACCAGGAGAACCACATCCCCATGCGCACCAGCCCCTTCCGCCGAGCGCCGCTCCGGCGAGCACCTCTCCGCCGAGCGGGCCTCGGCCTCCTCGCCCTCGGCACGATCGCGACCCTCGCGGCCTGCTCCTCGAGCAGCGCCCCCGCGGCCGATCCGACCGCCACCGCAACCTCGGCCGCCGCCGGCACCCGCGTCGCCGTCGCCTACGAGGGCGGTGTCCTCGTCCTCGACGGCGAGACCCTCGAGACCGTGGCCGACCTGGACTCCGAGGAGTTCACACGCCTGAACCCCGCCGGCGACGGCCGGCACGTCATGGTCACCATGAGCGAGGGCTTCCAGCTCCTCGACACCGCCGCCGGCACCACGGGCGAGCCCGAGCTCACCGACGTCGTCTTCGCCGCCGACACCCCCGGCCACGTCGTCCGCCACGGCGGCAAGACGATCCTCTACGCGGACGGCACCAGCGACACGACGGTCGTCGAGACCGCGGACCTGGCCGACGCCGAGGGCGTGCCCGAGGTCGAGACCATCCCGGGCGTCGAGGCGCACCACGGGGTGTCGATCGTCCTCGAGGACGGCACCTTCCTCACCACCGTCGGGAACGCCGACGGCCGCACCGGCATCGAGGTGCGCGACGCCGCCGGCGCGGTGGTCGCCACGAACGACCAGTGCCCGGGTGTGCACGGCGAGGGCACGGCCGAGAACGAGGTCGTGGTCTTCGGCTGCGAGAACGGCGCCCTCGTCTACGACGGCGGCGAGATCACCAAGCTCGAGGCGCCCGACCAGCCCTACGGCCGGATGGGCAACGCCTGGGTCAGCGAGACCAGCCCGATCGTCGTCGGCGACTACAAGGACGACCAGGACGCCGAGGGCTACCTCCTGCACCGCCTCGCGCTGATCGACACCGAGGCGAAGACCCTCGACGTCGTCGACCTGCCCGAGGGTGTCGAGTACACCTTCCGCGGCGTCGCGCGCGGCCCGGGCGACCTCGCCTACCTGATCGGCTCGGACGGAGCGGTCCACGTGATCGAGCCGGAGACCGGGGAGATCACCGACTCGTACCCCGTCGTCGACGCCTGGGAGAGCCCCGTCGAGTGGCAGGACCCGCACCCTGCCATCACGGTCGCCGGTGACATCGCCTACGTCACCGACCCGGCCGCGAAGAGCGTCCACGCGCTCGATCTGACCACCGGGAAGGTGCTGTCCAGCGCCGAGCTGGAGGTCACGCCGAACGAGATCGCGGTCGCCGCGAGCTGACGGACGGACGACGGAGGGCGCGGGGCGTGATGCCCCGCGCCCTCCGTCGTTCCCGCGGTCGGCGGGCCGGTCAGTCGGCCGTGCGGTTGCGCCGTCGGCGTCGGGCGCCGAGAAGGGTGCCGAGCGCGCCGAGCAGCGCGAGGACACCCCCGGCGGCCAGCGCGGGCGCCGGATCGACGCCTGTCTCGGCGAGGCGGGGAGCGGACGCGTCCCTCGCCGCCCGCGTGCCCGTGACTCCGGAGCCGGTCGTGCCGCCCGTGGTCGTGCCGGTCGTGCCCGAGGCGGTCGTACCCGTCGCTGTGCTGCGTGCGCCGGTCGGGCCGGTGCCCGCCACCGTCGTGCCGACGCCGTTAGCGTACGAGCCGGTGGTACCCCCGCTGCCCGTCTCGGTGGAGGCGGTGATCGTCGGGCGGGTCCCGGTGACCGTCGTGCCGGTACCGGCGCCGTCGGTGCCCGGGTCGGTGGTGGTCGTGCCGGTGATGCCGGGGGTACCCGTGCCCGCGGTGCCCGTGCCTGCGGTGCCCGTGCCTGCGGTGCCCGTGCCTGCGGTACCCGTGCCTGCGGTGCCTGAACCGGTGGTGCCGGTGCCGGTCGGGCCGGTTTCGGAGCCTGTGGCGCCGGAGCCAGTGGTGCCCGTGCCGGATCCGGTGGTACCGGACCCGGTGGTTCCGGTCCCGGGCTTGCTCGGGTCTGAGGTGCCGGAGCCAGTGGTACCCGACCCGCCGGCGCCGGTCGAGGGCGTGCCCGTGGTCGGTGTGTCCGTGCCCGGGGCGGGGGTACTGCCAGTGCCAGTGCCAGTGCCAGTGCCGGTGCCAGTGCCGGTGCCGGTGCCGGTGGGCGAGGGAGTCGCGGTCCCCGTGGCGGGCGTCCCGGTGGCCGCAGGCGTCGCGGTCGGTGTGGGCGTCGCGGTCGGTGCCGGCGCGACGGTCGGCGCGGGCGAGGGGGCGGGCGTCGTGCCGGTGGTGGCGGCCTTCGGGATCGGGAAGGTGGCGGGGGTGAAGTCCAGACGGTACTGGGCGCCGCTGGGTGTGAGCGCGACGAGGACGCCGTCCTCGCGGAGGTACCGGCCGTTGAGCAGATCCTGCTCGGTGATCGAGTCCGTGAAGGGCTCCGTGTGCTGCTCGCCGGGTGCGAGGGTGAACGGCGGAGTGCTGCCGAGGCGGATGTCGCGGAGGGCGACATCGCCGCGATTGGTCACCGTGATGGTCGCCCGGACGACGGTGCCGGCGGTGACGGGTGTGCCCGGTGCGATGTCGAGGGCGGAAGCGTGCGTCACCTCCAGGAGAGGATGCTCCGCGGCGATAGGGGCGTCCTTGGGCAGGGGAAGCTCGCCTCGCACGGTGACGAAGCCGTCACCGCTCGCGGTCTTCACTCCCCAGGAGGTCGCGTACGACACTCGGCCGGCGTCGAGATCGGCCTGGGTCACTGCCCACGTCTTCGTGGTGTCCCGGGCGTCGCGGCTCTCGCCGGGGCCGAGGACGACGGGGGTGTTGTAGAAGGAGACCGGGGCGGAGCTCTGATTCCGGAACGTGACGACCCAGTTGATCCGGGTGCCGACGACCGGCTTCTCACCCGGCTTGAGATCGAGCGATCCGCTCACGGTCCCGGTCACGCCGGCGGGTGCCGGAGCGGGGATCTGCGGGGTAGTGCTGGGACCGGGGGCGGGCGTGCCGGTCGGTGCGGGTGCCGACGGCGTGCCGGGTGTGTGGGTCGACGGGGTGCCGGTGGGTGCGGGGATCGGCGGCGTGGCGGTCGGTGCCGGAGTGGACGGTGTGCCGGTGGGCGCGGTCCCGGGGGCCGACGGCGTGCCGGTGGGCGCGGGGGCCGAGGGCGTGCCGGTGGGCGCGGTCCCGGTGGGTGCGGGGGTCGACGGGGCGCCGGTGGGTGCGGGAGCCGGCGCGGCGCCGGGGGAGCTGCTCGTGGGGATCGGCAGCGCGACGACTATGTCGTTGGATTTGTACTGGACACCGCGGGGGGTGCGAACGGTCACCTTGGCCGTGAGACGGTATTCGCCGGCTTCCACGTCCCGCGCTGTGAGCGGGCCCGAGAGGACCCGGTCAGCGCTCTCGCCCGGTGCGAGGGTGAACGGGGCCAAGCTGTTCAACCGGACGTCGGTGAGCGTGACGTCCCCGCGGTTGACGATCGTGAAGGTGGTGTCGAGGACGGTGCCGGCGACGAGGGGTGCTCCCGGCCCGAGCCTCGGCCTCGTCGTGGTGGTCACGTCGAGGAGCGGGTGCTCGACGGGAATCGCGAGCGTCGCACCGCTGCGCACCGTGTTCGTCCGTCCGCCCGTCACGGCGGTCGCGTCGACGACGATGTGGGTGATGCCGCTCACCAGGTCGTCCTCCGTGACGGTGGACTCGAGGTGCAGCTGCGCGGTCCGGCCCCTGGCGAGGACGGCCAGCTTCTCGCTGGTGCTGCCGGGGCTGCCGGGGGCGGCCCCCACCCGCACGGCGACGAGGTCGCGGAGGTCGTCGGGGCCGGTGTTGGTCAACGTCGAGGTCCAGCGGACCTTCGTGCCGGCCTTCACCTGCTCGCCGGGCTGCAGCACGAACTCGCCGCGGAACCTCCAGGACTCGTCGGTCGTGCCGCCCGCTGGGGACCCTCCCGTCCCGGCACTCGGCGCAGGGGCCGGTGTGGCGGTGCTTGTCGCGGCGGGGGCGTCCGGCTTCGGGAACGGGAGCCGCACGGAGGCGATGGTCTTGTAGACGGCGCCCCTCGGGGTGCGCGCGTAGACGTAGCCGCCGTCGCGGTGGTACTCGCCCGCGAACACGTCCAGCTCGTCGACCGTGCCCTTTGAGGAGAGGACGGCGCGCTGACCCGGTGCGAGGCTGAACGGCGGGGTGCCGGTGAAGGTGATGTCGTGCAGGGTCACCTCCCCGCGGTTGGTCACCGTGACGGTCGGGTCCACCACGGTGCCGACGACGACCGGCTGGCCGGGTGCCAGCTCGAACCTCGGGGTGTAGACGACCTCGAGGGCGGGGTTCTCCGCCGGGATGGGCAGCTCGCCTCGCACGGGGATCCAGTGCACGCCCGCGGGCGTGACGACGCCCCAGCTGTTCGCGTACCTCATAACCCCGGCATCGAGGTCGGCCTGAGTGACCGTCTGCTCTTTCGCGTCGTCCCGACCGTCGCGGCTCTGCCCCGCCGGGACGGAGAACTCGGTCCCGTAGACGGCGGCGGCGGTCGTTCCGTTGTTGCGGAAGGTGACGGTCCACTTCACCTTCGTGCCGACCACCGGCTTCTCGCCCGGCTTCACCTCGAACGTCCCCCTCACCGTCGCGCTCACGAGGGAGTCCCCGGTCATGGGCACGGTCGGCGGTGGAGCGGGCTGCTGCTGGGCGGCGGCGACCGGCGTCTCCGACGCGGCGGCCGGCGCCTCGGCCGCCGGTGTCGGCATCGCGTCGGGTGCGGCCGGTGCGAGAGAGGGGACCGGCGTCTCCGGTGCGGCCGCGTCGGTCGGCGTCGCCGTGACGTCGGTCGTGGCCGGTGCCGGGGCGGGATCGGCCATAGGCGGGGCGGTCGCGGGGGTCGGCGCCGGGGGAGCGGGGGAGGGGGCGGCGTCCTGCGCGGCGGGTGCGCTGCTCGGCGCGGCGGGTGCGGTCGCCGGGGCGGCGTCCGGGGCGGCGGGGCCGGCCGGCGGCGCGGCATCGTCCGGTGCGGGAGAGGGCGTGGGCGTCGACAGGGCGACCGCTGCAGCGGCGTCCTGCTCCGGCGTCGCGGTCGCGACGTCGGGGTGTCCTTCGGCGTGCGCGACGAGGGAGCTGGATCCGAGCAGGCACGCGCTCAACGCGACGGACGCGGCGATGCTGAGGGGAGTGGCGGGCGATCGGCGCGGTCGTCGTAGGTCGGGACGTGAGGGGGTCATGGGGCTCCTGGGCAGGGATCGGCAAGGGGTCGAGACGGTTCGGGAATAATCACACGGGTGTTTCCAGAGCTGCGCATTCCTGGCGCGGAAGCGGGCTTTCGGCAGTCACTGACGTCGGTGGCAGTGCGCGACGACCGAGGGTCGGTGGCTCCGATTCGAGTCGAGGCCGCTGTCCCTCGGGGGCAGTGAAGCGCTCGAGGACGAGTGCGCGCGGAGCGTGGATCGACGTCGCGCGTGCGCATCCGTGGCAGGGGATGACACGGCGAAGCGCCGGTGGCGTCGAGTCGGGTCGACGCCACCGGCGCTTCAAGGGGACGGTGCTGTGTCAGTCGGCGGTGCGGTTGCGGCGGCGACGGGCGCCGAGGAGCAGGCCGAGCGCGCCGAGCAGGCCGAGGATCCCGGCGGCGGGCAGTGCGGCCGCCGTGTCCACGCCGGTCTGGGCGAGGTGCGCGGCGGAGGCGCTCTTCGTGGCCGAGCTCTTCGCGCTCGTGCTGCCGGAGGCTTTGTCAGCGATGGTCGGTGCCGAGGGAGAGGCGACCCCCGCGCCGGTGCGAGCGGCGGCGCCGACAGCGGCGTGCTCCGGAGAGTCCGTGCCGGCGGCGACGCTCTCGTCAGTGGTGGCAGCACCGGATCCGACGGGCGCAGTGGTTCCCGCGGTCGTCGCCGTGCCGGTAGTCGTGCCGTCGGTGATGGTGCCCGTCTCCGTGCCTGGGGTGGTGCCGGTCGCCGGATCGGTCGTCGTGCCGATCGGCAG
This sequence comes from Rathayibacter sp. VKM Ac-2927, assembly GCF_022815525.1. Lineage (NCBI taxonomy): Bacteria > Bacillati > Actinomycetota > Actinomycetes > Micrococcales > Microbacteriaceae > Rathayibacter > Rathayibacter sp. VKM Ac-2927. Next base: position 680,241 of record NZ_JALGRT010000002.1, on the reverse strand, counting down.
TTCGGGCGCCGGCTTCGGGAGGGTCAGCTCGCCCGTCGCGGGGATCGTGTACGACCCCTCCGGTGTGCTGACGTTGAACTCGCTCCGGTAGGTCACGACGCCCGCGTCCAGGTCGGCCTGGGTGACCGTGCTCGGCTTCGTGGTGTCCTCGACGTAGCCGCTGCGGCCGGAGGTCAGCACGAGGGTGGTTCCGCCGATACTGGCGGTGTCGGGGGTGGAGTGGTGGAAGGTCACGATCCACTTCACGACCGTGCCGACCTTCACCTGCTCGCCGGGCTTCAGGTCGGGAACGGCGCGGACCGACGCGGTCACGCGATCGGAGTGGGGGGCGGTCGGTGCGGCCTTCGGGAGGGTCAGCTCGCCGTGCACTCGGAGGATGCGCTCACTGCCGTTCGCGCCGATGTCGTAGCGGCTCCGGTAGGTGACGACGCCGGCGTCGAGGTCGGCCTGGGTGAGTGTTGCGGGCGGGAGGTTGTCGTCGACTTGGGCGCTCTCTCCGGGCTCGAGGCGGACGAGGGTCTTGAGGACGAAGACGGCGTCGGGGGTGTCGTTGTGGAGGATGATGGTCCAGTTCACGGGCGTGCCGACCTTGGGCTTCTCGCCGGGCGCGAGGACGAGTGCTCCCTGCGCGGTCGCGGTCACACCGTCCGTCGTGACCGTGGGGGTGGTGGGCGTCGTGGGCGTCGTGGTCGGAGTGGTGGGCTGTGACGGCGGAGGGGTCGGTGCGGCCTTCGGGAGGGTCAGCTCGCCGTGCACTCGGAGGATGCGCTCACTGCCGTTCGCGCCGATGTCGTAGCGGCTCCGGTAGGTGACGACGCCGGCGTCGAGGTCGGCCTGGGTGAGTGTTGCGGGCGGGAGGTTGTCGTCGACTTGGGCGCTCTCTCCGGGCTCGAGGCGGACGAGGGTCTTGAGGACGAAGACGGCGTCGGGGGTGTTGTTGTGGAGGGTGATGGTCCAGTTCACGGGCGTGCCGACCTTGGGCTTCTCGCCGGGCGCGAGGACGAGTGCTCCCTGCGCGGTCGCAGTCACGCCGTCCGTCGTGGCGGCGGCGGGGGGAGTGGGCTGCTGCTGCGGAGTCGAGACCGGCGTCTCCGTCGCGGCGGCGGGCTCGAAGGCCGGCGCTTCCCGGGTCACGGGGGCGGGGGCGACGGGCGTCTCGACAACGACGGTCGGTACCTCGACAGTGGAGGCGGCCGCGATGGGCGTCGTCGCGGTGTCGGGCGTGGTCCGGGCGGGGGCCTCCGGGGCGCTCACCGGGGTGGAAGCCGCAGGGGCGGGAGCCGGCGCAACGGCCGGCGCGATCGGCGCGGGTGCGACGTCTTGGGGGGCGGTCGAGAGGGACGGGGTGGACCCCGCCGTAGCAGACGTGGGAGCGGAGGCCTCTGCGGCGGACGCGGGCACGGCGGCGGTCGCGGTCGTCTCCGCAGCGGCGGGGGCGGCTCCTTCATCGGCGTGCGCGACGAGAGCGCCGGAACCGAGCAGGCAGGCGCTCAGCGTGACGGCGGCGGCGATGGTGAAGGGCGAGCCGGGGGATCGGCGGGTAGAGGGGGCGTCGGGTCGGCGCGGGGTCATGGGAACTCCTAGGCGGTGGTCATCAAATGTCGAGTGAAGCTCGCAAATGTTCACACTGTTCGATCCGGTGCGCACATCGGTGGCGCAGATAAGGCATTCAGGCGCCCGATGAGAGAGATGGCGCTGATGCGGCACCATGGCGGAATCCGGGTCGACGGGGTCGACGGCGGCCGGCTGCGCACGCTCCGCGGCGCACCCGCAGCGATCACTCGGGAACGATGAAACGGCCCGAGCCCGCCGGAGGGCGGGCTCGGGCCGTCGTGGACCGCCGGTGATGCCGAGGGGTGTCGAGTCCATCGGCGATCGGTCAGTGTGCCGTTCGATCAGAGGACGTCTGCGCTGCGTGCGCGGTCGCGTCCGGTGCCTGCGCGGTCGGCGCGGTCGGCGTGGTGGGGACGGTCGGCGTGGCCGGGATGGTGGGTGTGGTGGTGGTGGTGGGGAGGGTGAGGGTGCCGGTGGCTCGGCTGTGGACGAGGACGCCCGTGTCGCTGATGCCGGAGGTGCGGGCGGTGAGGGTGGCGGTGCCGTTGGCGAGTGCGCTCTGGCCGAGGGGGAGGGTGGCGGTGAGGTCTTTGGACTGGCCGACGGCGAGGTCGACGCGTTCTCCGGTGTGGCCGTTGTCGACGTCGTGGAGGGGGACTTCGCCGGTGTTGGTGATCGTGACCGTCCACTTCACGCGGGTGTCCGCGGTCACCTTCTCGTCGGGCTCGAGGAGCAGTTCGCCTCGGATCGAGGACGACTGCGCTGCGTGCGCGGTCGCGTCCGGCGCCTGCGAGGCCGGGGCGGTCGGCGTGGTGGGGGCGGTCGGCGTGGCCGGGTTGGTCGGGGTGGTCGTGGCGGTCGGGGTGGTCGTGCTGGCCAGCTCGAGTGCGCCCCGTGCGCGGATGATCTGGCGGCCGTTGCTGGAGACGACGTCGTAGCGGCTGGCGTAGGTGACGCGGCCGGCGTCGAGGTCGGTCTGGGTGAGCGTGGTCGGTGCGAGGTTGTCCTCGACGTCGCCGCTCTCGCCGGGCTCGAGGTGCGAGAACGCTTTGAGGACGTCGACGGGGTGGGACGTGATGTTGTGAAGGGTGATGGTCCACTTCACGGTGGTCCCGACCGTCGGCTTCTCGCCGGGCTTCAGATCGAGGACGCCCTTCACCGTCGCGGTCACGCCGTCCGACATCGATGCCGATGCGGCCGGAGTGGGCTGCTGCTGAGGCGCCGAGACCGGCGTCTCGGTCGCCGCTGCGGGCGCGTCGGCCGGCGCATCCTGGAGCGCAGGGGCCGGTACGATCGGCGCCTCGGCCGCGGGCGCGGTCGGCACCGGGGTGGCGGGAGCGGCTGTGGCGTGCACCGTCGCTTCGCCGGACGCCGTCGCAGCGGGTGCCGCTGAGGCTGCCGGGGAGACGGGCGCCGGGGAGACGGGCTCCGGGGCGACCGTCGGGGCGGACGTCTGCGCGGCCGGAGCGGGCGCGGCCTCGAGTGCGGCGGGCGCCGAGGCGACGGCCTGCGCGGTGGGGTCGACGACGACGGCCTGAGCGGGGGTCTCGGAGACGACGGGCACGGCGGCCTCGTCGGCGTGGGCGATGAGGGCAGTGGAGCCGAGCAGGCAGGCGCTCAAGGTGAGCGAGGCGGCGATGCTGAGCGGTGCTCCGAGGGACCGGCGGGGTCCCTGGGCGTCGGGGCAGCGGGGGTCATGGGAACTCCTTGGCATTGGTGATACGAATATTGAGCGGAGCTCGGAAACGATCACATCGGCGATGAGGGGTTGCCACCTTTATGGCGTGAAGTAGGCAATCAGGCGCCCGACGAGAGTGACGGTACTGATGCCCAGTAGTGGCGGGCGTTGTGTCGAAACGGGCAGGTCGGCGACGAGAACGGGCCGGTCGCGGGATCGATCGTTCGGTGTTCCGCAGGGAGCGATCACCCGGCGAGTGAGAACGACCCGAACCCGACCAGGTGGGCGGATTCGGGCCGTCGTGGCTCGTCGGCGGCGTCGACTCCGACAGCGAGCGGTCAGTGGGCCGAGCGGTTGCGCCGGCGAAGACGCCCGACGAGCACGCCGAGCGCGCCGAGGGCGGTGAGGATCCCAGCGGAGGAGAGCGCGCCGGCCGCGTCGGACCCGGTCTCCGCGAGGCGGTTCTTCGACGCCTCGGCGGCGTTCGAGCTCTTCGTGATGGAGCCCGTCGTGGCGGAGGCTGGGGGAGCGACGATCGCCGGAGTGGCCGGTGAGGGCTCCTGTGCTGGGGTGGGCGCCGGCGGGGTGGGCGTGGGCGTCGGGGTGGGCGTCGAGAGGGTGAGCCGGGCGGTGACGGGTGCGCTGACCTCGTCCTCGGTGAGGGTGAATCCGGCGACGATGTCGTCGAGCACGGTGTAGCCGTTGGTGAGGTCGGCCTGGGTGAGTTCGGTCGTGGAGGTCAGCTCGTTGGTCTCGCCGGGCTGCAGGTCGAAGAAGTCCTCGGCGGTCCTGCTGGTGATGTCGTAGATGGTGTCGGCGCGGGTGTTGGTGACCGTGATGGTCCATTCGACCTCGGTGCCGACCGCGGGCTTCTCGCCGGGCTCGAGGACGAGCTCGCCGCGGGCCGACACCTCCAGCGCGCCTTGGGGGGCTGGGGTGGGCGCCGGAGGTGTCGGGATCGGAGTCGGGATGGGCGCTGGCGGGGTGGGAGTGGGCGTCGGAGTCGGTGGGGTCGGGGTCGGTGGGGTCGGGGTCGGCAGGGCGAGTCTGCCGGTCACGTCGACGCTGATGAACTCGCCGTACTCGGTGTCGCCGCCCGCGAACGTCGTGAGCACGGCGGCGCGGGCGTCGAGGTCCTTCTGTCCGAGGGTCGTGCTCAGCGTCAGTTCCCTGGTCTGGCCAGGCGCGAGATCGACCTCGTCGCCCGTCTCCCCGACGGAGACGTCGTAGAGGGCGACGTCGCCGGTGTCGGTGACCGTGATGGTCCACTTCACCTCGGTGCCGACCTTCGGCTTCTCGCCGGGCTTGAGGACGAGCTCGCCGCGGGCGGTCGCTTTCAGTGAGGGGTGCTGCTCCGGTGTCGGGGTGGGCGCCGGTGTCGTCGGAGTGGGTGCCGGCGTGGTCGGAGTCGGTACCGGCGTGATCGGAGCCGGAGTCGGGCTGGGGAGGGCGAGTCGGCCGCGGACGCGCGCGTAGACCGAGACGCCGTCAGGTGTCCTCGCGCCGGTGAACTCGTCGAAGACGGCGGAGCCTTCAGCGAGTTGCTTCTGGTTGAGGGTGGTCGACGAGGTCAGCTCGAGGGCCTCGCCGGGTTCCAGATGGCGGCCGGGTCCGACGATCGTTCGGGCGACGTCGTCGAGGGGGACGTCGCCGGTGTTGGTGACCGTGATGGTCCACTTCACCTGGGTGCCGACCGCCGGCTTCTCGCCGGGCTTGAGGACGAGCTCGCCGCGCGCGGTCGCGCTGAAAGCGGCGCCCTTCGCGGTCACGCTCGCGGTGGGCGTCGGGGAGGCTGTCGGCACCACGGCGGCGTGGGCGGCCGAGGCGGTGCCGAGGAGTCCGACGGTCAGGGCGAGGGAGGCGGCGACGGTGAGCGGGGTGCCGGCGCAGCGGCGCGGGCGGAGGGAGTCGGGACGTCGTTGCACGGAGGCTCCTCAGAGGTGGGGTGGAAGGCGGGACGACGAATGCTCGCATCGCGCCGCATCGGTCGTCGAACATCTGGCAGACGAGAGAACATCTGGCGTCCGGAGCGCAGGCTGACGCGGGGCGACCGTCTGGCGCAGGTCGTGTTCCTCGGCCAGGGCGTCCGGCTGCTGGAAGCCAGCGCCAGGTGCAGGTCGACGCGGTCGACCGTCACGGAGGGAGCGATCACTCGGGAACGTGGAACGGCCCGAGCTCGCCGGGAGGGCGGGCCCGGGCCGTCGTGGATCACCGGCGGTGTCGAGGGGCATCGACTCCGCCGGCGATCGGTCAGTCGGCCGTGCTGTGGCGTCGGCGGCGACGGCCGAGGAGCACGCCGAGCGCGCCGAGGGCGGTGAGGATCCCGGCGGCGGGCAGTGCGCTCGCCGCGTCGTACCCGGTCGAGGCGAGGCGGCGCTGGGCCGTGTCCGTTGCGGACGAGACCTTCGCGGTCGAGCCGGTCGAGCCCGGGGTCACGGGCACGACGGCGGCCGATGTGCTGGGAGAGGGGGTGGGCGTCGGGACGACCGGGGTGGGCGCAGGTGTGGTCGGGGTCGGGGTGGGTGCGGGCGGGGTCGGGGTGGGTGCCGGAGGCGTGGGCGTGGGAGTGGGAGTGGGGGTGGGAGGCGTCGGCGTGGGGGTCGGCGTCGGCGGCATCGGGGCGGCGAAGGTGAGCTTGCTCTCGAGGAGGGTGATGGCTTCGGTGCCGGCGGGTGTCTTGCCGGTGATGAGGGCGTCGAGGAGGGTGTAGCCGTTCGTGAGGTCCTCCTGGCTGAGCGTGGTCGTCAGTTTCAGGTCTCCGGTCTGGCCGGGGTCGAGGTCGATGAGGTCGCCGGTGTCGTCGGCGGTGATGTCCTGGACGCGGACGTCACTGGTGTTGGTGACCGTGATGGTCCACCGCACCGGGGTGCCGACCTTCGGGGTCTCGCCCCGCTTGAGGACGACTTCACCGTCCGCCGTCGCCCTCAGCGTCGGGTCCTCGGCCGGGGTCGGCGCCGGTGAAGGTGCAGGTGTCGTCGGGGTGGGTGCGGGTGTCGTCGGGGTCGGTGACGGAGTGGGCGGAGTCGGTGCGGGGGTCGGTATCGGGCTAGGGAGGGCGATTCGGCCGTCGACGCGTGTGCGGGCCACGGTGCCGTCAGGTGCTAGTCCGGCGACGAACTTCGCGATGTGGGCGAAGCCGTCCGAGAGTTCCCACTCATCAAGGGTGGTCGACCAGGTCACCTCGCGGGCCTGGCCGGGTTCCAGATGGAGGCCGGGTTGAACGAGATTATCGCCGACTTCGTCGAGGGGGACGTCGCCGGTGTTGGTGAGGGTGACGGTCCACCTCACCGGGGTGCCGACCGTCGGCGTCTCGCCGGGCTTGAGAACGAGCTCGCCGCGCGCGGTCGCGCTCAGGGAGGCGCCCCGCGCGGGTGTCGGGGCCGGTGCCGGCGTGGTCGGAGTGGGTGCCGGCGTCGTCGGAGTGGGTGCCGGCGTGGTCGGAGTCGGCGCGGGTGTGGGTGTGGGGAGGTCGAAGCGGGCCGTGACGAGAGTGGTGATCTCGGTGCCGGTGGGGGTGAGTGCGGTGGCGTGGGTGGTCATGAGGGCGTAGCCGTCGCTGAGTATGCTCCTGGTGAGGAGGTCCTGCTCGATGAAGTCGTGCTTCTCGCCGGGCTTGAGGGTGATCACTCCTTCGCTGAGGTCGGTGGTGACATCGTCGAGGGGGACGGCGCCGGTGTTGGTGACCGTGATGGTCCACCTGAGCGGGGTGCCGGAGGCCGGCTTCTCGCCGGGCTTGAGGACGAGCTCGCCGCGGGCGGTGGCCGTCAAGGCGGCGGCGTTGACGGTCGCGCTGGCGGTGGGGGTCGGGGAGGCCGGAGGCGCCTCGGCGGCGTGGGCGGCCGTGGCGGAGCCGAGGAGGCCGACGGTCAGGGCGAGGGAGGCGGCGACGGTGAACGGGGTGCCGGCGCAGCGGCGCGGGCGGAGGGAGTCGGGACGACGATGCACGGGGGCTCCTCTGGGATGGATGGACGGCGGGGACGACGAATGCTCGCATCCAGCTCCATCGACCGTCGAACATCTGGCACGCGAAAGGCGGTCTGGCGCCCACGGCGCACGCTGACGCGGGACGGTCGATTGGCGCGGGTCCTGTCGTCCGGCGGCGCTCGGCGCGTCAGAGGAAGCGGAGCGCCAGGTGCAGGTCGACGCGGTCGGCCATCGCGGAGAGGTCGCGGCCGGTCAGCGCCTCGATCCGCTGCATCCGGTAGCGGAGGGTGCTGGCGTGCAGGTGCAGGCGGTCGGCGGCCTGGCGCCAGGAGCCGCCGCTCTCGAGGAAGACGCGGAGGGTCTCGACCATGTCGCTGCGGTGCTCGTCGTCGTAGCGGACCAGCGGCCCGAGCACGGCGAGCGCGAAGGCCGCGCGGGTGCGCGGCGCGACCAGCTCGAGCAGGGCGTCGCTGGAGACGGGGACCGTGTGCTCGACGATCGAGACGGGCTCGTCCGAGGTCGCGCTGCGCGCGCGCTCGCGAGCGGCGAGCAGTGAGACGCCCAGCTGCGACACGGCACGGGAGGGGTCGCCCACGCCGATCGCGATCCGGCGCTCGTGCAGGAGCCACGGCGCCGCCTCCACGGCGGAGCGCAGCGCGGGGCCGGGGGTCGCCGTCCCGTCCGCGGGATCGCCGAGCAGCAGCACGGCGGCGCCGTCGAGCACCGCGCCCAGTGCCAGTGCGTGCTCGCGCTCGGCGGCCGCGCGCAGCGGCTCCAGCAGCGCCTCCGGGGGCAGCGACGGATCGTCGGTTCGCGCGACGACCACCCGGAGCGGCGCGCCCAGGCGGGAGCCGAGCAGCCGCAGCCGGACCGCGGTCTCGGACTCGGGCAGCTCGTCGTGCAGGAGCGCCCGGAGCAGGTCGAGCAGCGGCGCGGCCGACGCGCGCTCGCGCTGGCGAGCCAGGTCGAGTCGGCCCGCGACCGCACCGGCGAGCAGCTCGACGCCGTCCGCGGTCTCGTCCGACCAGCCACGCTGATCGCCGGTGACGACGAGAACGCCGAGCCGCTCGCCGGCGGCGGAGAAGAGGGCGCGGCGGGAGAGCGAGCGGCCGTGCTCGGTGACTTCCCAGCGGCTGTCGGGGGAGGACAGCGAGGCCTCCCAGGCGGCGCCGTAGTCGGCGGCCGTGGGCAGTCCGCCGGCGGAGGCGACCAGGGTGCCGGCCCGGTCGACGGCCCAGCTGCCGTGCGCGAACTCCTCGAAGAACGCGCGCAACGCCACCTGCACGCCCTCGCCCGAGGCGGGATCGGCGAGCAGGCGGCGCGCGAACCGGGCCTCGCGGCCGAGCGTGGGCAGGTCGGCCTGCGCGATCACTCCGGCGACCGTCTGCGCGATGGTCTTGAACGACACGTCCGGCGCGACGGTCAGCAGGGCGACGCCGTGTCGGCGGCAGACCTCGAGCATGCCGGGCGGCAGCGAGCCGACCGCGATCAGTCCGACGACGATCGCTACGACACCGCGATCGGCGACGCCGCCGACGAAGCGCTCGACGCTCTCCCGGCCCGAGGTCCAGAGCGCGCTGGTCAGCACCACGTCGCCGGGGGAGAGGAAGCGGCCTGGATCCGGCAGGTCGATCGTGTAGGTGCCCGAGATCGCGCGAGCCAGCTGCACGTCGTCGCCGCCGACCAGGGTGAGCTGCAGCTCCGGGTGGCCGAGCAGCTCGCGGACGTTCACCCAGGTCTCCTCGTTCGTGCGGCGGTCGCTCTCAGACTAGGCGGCGGGCCGAGGGGCCGGCGACGGTCCGCCGGTGCCGGCCGGGTGGATCTGCGGACTCGGCTTCTGGGGGTGGGGGATCTCGATACGCCCGCTGCGCGGGCTACTCGATCAGCATGGGTGGGCGACCACCTTGCTGGATCAGCATGGGTGGGCGACCACTTCGTTGGCCGGTGACCCGCCCCCGCTCAGCGGATGCCGCTGCGGGCGAAGCCCTGGACGAAGTAGCGCTGGAAGGCGAGGAACAGCAGCACCATCGGCAGCACCGAGATCAGCGCGAGCGCCATGCTCGCGGAGTAGTCCGGCGTCGACTGGCCCTTGAGGTAGAGCAGGCCGATCGGCAGGGTGAACAGCTCGTTGTCCTTCAGTGCGATCAGCGGCCAGGCGAAGTCGTTCCAGCTGCCCAGCAGCGTCAGCAGGATGAGCACCGCGATCAACGGCTTGCTCAGCGGCAGGACGATCTGCAGGAACACGCGCAGGTGGCCGGCCCCGTCGATCCGCGCGGCCTCGATCAGCTCCTCCGGGATGGAGAGGAAGAACTGCCGGGCGAGGAAGATGCCGAAGGCCGCCGCCGCTCCGGGCAGGATCACCGACCAGTAGGTGCCGTAGATCTGCAGCCCGGTGACGAGCTTGAACTGGGCGACCATGATCGCCTGCACCGGGATCATCATCGTCGCGAGCGCCAGCAGGAACAGCAGGTTGCGGCCCGGGAAGCGCAGCCGCGCGAAGCCCCAGCCCGCCAGCAGGTTGAGCACCACGGTGAACGCGGTGACGAACGCGCCGATCACGACGGAGTTCACGAACCACTCGCCGACCGGGAAGCGGGCGAAGACGGTCGCGAAGTTCTCCAGCGAGATCTCGCTCGGCCAGAACTGCGGCGGGCCGGGCGAGAAGACCTCGCCGCGCGGCGAGAACGCGATGACGAGCATCCAGTAGAGGGGGAAGAAGACGATCGCCGAGGCGATCACCGCGACGACGATGCGGACGACGAGTCCGGTGCGGGAGCCGTCGCGGGTGGAGCGGCGGCGCTTCGGCGCGTCGCGGACGCTCGCGGCCGCGACGGCGGCGGGCGTGGTGAGGGTGGAGGACGTCACAGGAGGCTCCTATTCGACGAGGTCGCGGGTGCGGCTCGTGCGCCACTGCAGGTAGGTGAAGGCGAGGGAGACGAGCAGGATGACGACGCCGAGCGCGGCGCCGTAGCCCTGCTCGCGCACCTGGAAGCCGTTGCGGTAGGCGTAGGTGCCGAGCACGGAGGTGGAGAAGCCGGGCCCGCCGCCGGTCATCACGAAGACGATGTCGAAGACCTGGAACGAGGCGATCACGTTCATGATCAGCAGGAAGAACGTCGACGGGCCGACCAGCGGCACCGTCAGCGAGCGGAACTGCTGCCAGCGGGTGGCCCCGTCGATCCGCGCCGCCTCGTAGAGCTCGGGCGAGACGCCCTGCAGACCGGCGATGTAGATCACCATGTTGAAGCCGACCCGCAGCCAGACCGCGGTGAGCATCACCGAGATCATCGCCGCGGTGCCGTCGGACTGCCAGGAGACCGGCGAGGCCCCGAGCGAGGACAGCACCTTGTTGACGATGCCGGAGGACTCGCTGAAGATCGTGACCGCGATGATGCCGGAGGCGACTCCGGAGATGACCAGCGGCAGCACGATGATCGTGCGGAAGATCCCGCGGGCCGGCAGCACCGAGTTGAGCAGCACCGCCAGCCCGAGGCCGCCGAGCAGCTCCAGCGGGACCGTCACCGCGGTGAAGATCAGCGTGTTGCCCAGGCTCTGCCAGAAGACCGGGTCCGCGCCCATCCGGGCGTAGTTGGCGAGGCCGACCCACTCCGGGGTGCCGAAGCCGCGCGACTCCTGGAACGACAGCTGGATCGCCCAGAGGATCGGCACGAACAGGAACAGCGCCATCAGCAGCAGGTTCGGGCCGACGAAGCCGAAGCCCGCGAGCGCCTCGCGGGTGCGGGCGGTGCGGCGCCGGCGCGGCGGCGACCCGCGGAGGGGGACGGCGGTCATCAGCTCGTGGCCTGCGCGATCGCGTCGCTCAGGCCGGTCAGCGTCTCCTCGGTGCTGCGTCCGCCGACGAACGCCTCCTCGAGCTGGTCCTGCATCGCGACCGAGATCTGCGCGAGGAAGGGGGAGGTGAGCTGCTGCACGTCGCGCGGGGTGATCGTGGCGGCCTGCTCGACGAAGACGGGCATCACGTCGGCGCGGACCGCGAAGTCGATCGAGGCGGGGTCGATGTCGGTGCGGGTCGGCAGCTCGTTGGTGGCGGCGCAGAACTCGGCCATGTTCTCGGCCTCGGTCATGAAGGAGAGGAACTCGGCCGCCAGGTCTGGGTTGTCGGTCTCGGCGGTGGCGACGAGGGCGTTGCCGCCGAGGTCGGTCGCGCCGCGGGCGTCGACGGGCATCGGGGTGGCGGTCCACTCGAAGTCGGCGAGGTTGTCGACGTCCGGCACGAGGAAGGAGCCGACGAAGGACATCGCGACGCTCTGCTCGGTGAAGAAGGAGTCGGCGTAGGTGGCGGACTTGACCGAGCTGGTCGGCGGGACCCAGTCGTTCTCGAAGAAGCTCTTGGTGAAGTCGAGGGCCTTGGCGCCGGCCTCGGAGTCGATAGCGGGCGTGGTGCCGTCCTCCTCGAGCAGGGCGCCGTCGGCCTCGAACAGCCAGCTCAGCCAGCGCGGGGTGCCGCCGAGCTGCCAGTTGGCGGCGAACGGGTACTGCTCGGCGGGGAGCGAGGCGCGCAGCTTGGTCGAGACGTCGGCGAACTCCTCCCAGGTCCAGGCGTCGGCGGCCGTGGTGGGGATGTCGGTGACGCCCGCGGCGGCGAGCAGCTCGGTGTTGACGAGCAGGGCCGAGACGTCGGTCTGGTGCGGGACGCCGTAGGGGGTGCCCTCGAACGACACGGCCTCCTGGAAGGCGGGGGTGAAGGAGTCGAACTCGTCGATGCGGTCGGTCAGGTCGAGCAGCTGGCCCTGGCTGGAGTAGACGCCGAGGTTGCCGTAGTCGACGCGGAAGACGTCGGGTGCCTCGCCCGAGCTGAGCTGCGCGTCGATGTTGCTGAACATCTGGTCGTAGGGGACGACGTTGAGCTCGACGCTCGCGCCGTCGTTCGCGGCCTCGAAGTCGGTGATCAGCGACTCGAAGGCCGCCTGCTCCGACTCGCTGGCCCAGGTGGTGAAGGTGATGGAGTCGCCGTCGGCCGAGGAGCCGCCGCCGCCGCCGAAGCCGCTGCAGGCGGTGAGGGCGAGGGTGGAGACCGCGAGGGCGGCGAGGGGGAGGAGTCGTCTGCGCATGAGGGGCGGTTCCTTACTTCTGCGGGTGCTGTGCGGGTGCGGTGGGAGGAGTGCGGTGCTGCGGAGTGCGATGCGGCGGGGTGGGATGCTGCGGGGTGGGTCTAGGCGGCCGGCTGCCCGAGCCGGTCGAGGGCGGTCTCGACGAGCGAGACCAGGCCGTGCGGGCCGAGCTGGCCCTCGAGGAGCGCTCGCCGCTCCTCCTCCTCGGCCGTCGTCCGAGCCGGAGCGAGCGAGCGGAGGACGGTGGTCGCGACGTCCTCGACCGCGCGGACGCAGCCGAAGCGGGCGATCCGCTCGTCGTCGATCAGGGTCTCGCCGTAGCCGGCCCGGAAGGCGCGGCGCTGGGCGTCGGTGATCGGGCGGGCGAAGATCACGCCCAGCTCGACCAGGAGCAGGTCGACCTCGCGCGGCGCGACGGTGGCCTCGTCGAAGTCGATCAGCCAGGGGCTGCCGTGCGCGTCGATCACGACATTGCCGGGGTGCGGGTCGCCGTGCACGGGGACGCGGGCGGTCGGCGTGCGGGAGCGCTTGAGGCGCCGCTCGGCGCGGGCGAGGGCGTGCAGGCGGTCGCGGAGCTCGGGGGCCAGGTGCTCGTCGACCTCGGCGAGCAGCGCGGCGGGCGGGCGCTGGGCGCGGCGGATCCCGCGGCGCGGCGGGACGGTGCCGGCGGGCGGGGCGGAGTCGTGCACCCCGCGCAGCACCGCGCCGAACTCCTCCCAGGGCAGCGCGTCCTCGCCGGAGTCGACCGCGTCGTCGCCGACGATCCAGGGGGCGAGCGAGACGAGGAGGTCGGAGTCCTCGGCCCAGGGGCGGCCGTCGCGGGCGCGGGTGGGTGCGGCGATGCCGGGCGCCCGCGCGTCGCCGAGGGCGGAGGCGAGGGCGAGGCCGAAGCGGCCGTCGCGGCGGGAGGCCTTGACGCTCCACGGGGCGCCGGCGTCGTCGATTGCGAACCAGACCTGAGCGCCGTGGTCGAGGCCGCCGATGATCGGCAGGAAGTCGACCAGGCGGACGCCGAAGTCGCGCTCGACGACGGTCCGCGCCCAGGCGCTGCGCTCGTCGATCGTGTCCATCCCGCCCATCGTCGCGCGGGAGGCGTCCCCTGAACACGTACTTGCGCATTCGCCGGATGTGCTGTGCGAGTTCTCACGCGCGGACGCTTCATGCTGGTCGAGTAGCCCCGCAGGGGCGTATCGAGACCCTCGGTGGCCAGCAGGGCGGGTCTGCAGACTCGACTTTTGGCGGTGGTGGATCTCGATACGCCCGCTGCGCGGGCTACTCGATCAGCAGGGGGGTCCCACGCCGCAGGGGGATCTTCTCAGCCGGCTGGCAGGATCACGCGGAAGCGCGCGCCGGCGGCGCCGGGCAGGCAGACGAGGTCGCCGCCGAGGGCGCGCGCGAGGCCGCGGGCGATGGGCAGGCCGAGGCCCGAGCCGCCGTCCGCGCGATTGCGGGCGTCGTCGAGGCGGACGAGCCGGTCGAAGACGCGGTCGCGGTCGGCCTCGGGGACGCCGGGGCCGTCGTCGTCGACCGTCACCGTGACGCGGCCGTCGGTGTGCGCGAGCGTGACGTCGATCCGGGAGCGGGCGAAGCGGGCGGCGTTCTCGAGCAGGTTGCCGACGATCTGGCCGAGCCGGTCGGCGTCGGCGTGCACGGGCGGCGCCGCGGGGTCGCGGTGCAGGACGATCTCGGGGCCGGAGTCGCGCAGCAGCTGCCGCTCGATCGCGGCGGCCGCCACCGCGCCGGCGTCCAGCGGCCGGGCGTCGAGGGCGAGCCCCTCGTCGAGCCGCGCCATCAGCAGCATGTCCTGGATGAGCCGCCCGGCCCGCAGCGATTCGCGGACCACGTGCACCGACAGCCGCTCGCGCTCCTCCTCGGTGCCGTCGGCGCGGACCAGCGCGTCGGCCGCGGCCTGGATGCCGGCGACCGGGGTGCGCAGCTCGTGCGCGGCGTCCGAGACGAAGGCGCGCATCCGGCGCTCGGCGGCCAGTGCCGACTGCTCGGCCTGCTCGAGGTCGTCGAGCATCTCGTCGAACGCCGTGGCCGTGCGGCCGAGCTCGGTGCCGGGCCGCGAGGGGCGCAGGCGCCGGCCGCGATCGCCGTGAGCGATCGAGCGGGCGACGGTCGTCATCCGCTCGAGCGGGCGCAGGGTCGCGCGGACCACCAGGACGAGGGCGCCGGCGGCGAGCAGGAGGAACACGGCCGAGGCGCCGAGCAGGATCCCGTTCAGCGACGCGAGGGTCGAGCCGACCGAGCCCGCCTCGCTACTGAGGGTCAGCACCGTGCCGTCGCTGAGGACGGACTGCAGGGTGATCAGGCCGTCGTCGCCGGAGACGCTGCTCGAGGCGACGGTGACGGTGGCGTCGCGGGGCGTGGGCACGGCGGCACTGGTGCTCCCGGGCGGGCTCGGCGGCTCGCCCAGCTGGTCCGCCGCTCCCGGTCCCTGGCGCAGCTGCTCGGGGCTCGGGCCGGCGACCACCTCCTCGCCGTCGGGGCTCTGGATCCGCACCGCGACGCCCTGCGCGGAGAGCCGCGAGGCGAGCTCGTCGTCGGCGATCGTGCCGACGAGGGCGGCGGCCGCGGAGGCGCGGTCGGCCAGGCGCTCCTCGATCTGGTCGCGGAGGCGCTCGCCGAGCACGACCTGCACCGTCGCGGACAGCGCCAGCAGCAGCACCGCCAGCAGGGCGAGCACGGCGAGCACGGTGCGCAGGCGCAGGGAGCCGGTGCGCAGCGGGGCGGAGGCGGGGCGCGCGGCGTCGGTGCCTGCGGCGGGGGCGCCTGCCGGGACGCTCATGCCTCCACCCGGTAGCCGAGCCCGCGGACGGTGTGGATGAGGCGGTCGCCGTGCGCCTCCATCTTCTTGCGGAGCGAGCTGAGGTGCACCTCGACGAGGTTGGGGTCGACGTGGTCGTAGCCCCAGACCTGGGTGAGGATCTGCGTCTTGGTCAGCGTGCGGCCGCGGCTTCCCGCGAGGAAAGCGAGCAGCCGGAACTCGGTGGCGGTGAGGTCGAGGGGCTCGCCGCCGCGGCGGGCGCGTCCGGCGTCGGGGTCGACGACCAGGTCGCCGATCTCGATGATCGAGGGGACGCGACCGCGCCGGCGGAGCACCGCGGTGACCCGGGCGACCAGCTCGGCGAGGACGAACGGCTTGACCACGTAGTCGTCGACGCCCTCGTCGAAGCCGCGGAGCCGGTCGTCGACGGCGTCACGCGCGGTCAGCATGATCACGGCCGCATCGCTGGTGCGCCGGATCCGCTCGGCGAGCACGATGCCGCTCGGGCCGGGCAGCATCCAGTCGAGCACGACCAGGTCGGGCGCGAAGTCGGCGAGTTCGCGGGCGAGGTCCTCGCCGGTCGGCAGGGCGCGCACGGTGTAGCGCTCGCCGCGCAGGGCGGCCTCGACGGAGGAGCGGATGGCGTCGTCGTCCTCGACGAGGAGCACGCGGGCGGAGGGGAGCATGCTCCGACCGTAGGGGGCGCGGATCGGCGTCGACCGCCACTCGGCTGGGGAGCCTCTGTTCTTAAGGACCGCTTCAGATTCGGCTCGGAATCTGAAATGGAACCGGCCGCAACCGCTCCCGAACGGGAACGGCACCGGGCCGGACCGAGGAGACTCCCATGAGCAAGACCCCCGACAGCCGCACCCCCGGAACCCAGGGCTCGGGTACTGAGGGCCAGGGCTTCGGCCCGCGCCGCCCCCGGACCCGTGCGATCGCCCTCTGCATCGCCGCCGGCGCCCTCGGCTTCGCCGCGATCGGATCGACCGCCGCCTTCGCCGATTCCGCGCCCACCTCCGGCTCGACGAGCTCGAGCACGATCGAGACGACGCCGAGCGCGACGGCCAGTGCGACGCCGACCCCGGACTCCAGCGATGCGCCGACCCTCACCGGCCCGGCCTCGACCGGCCCGGCCGCCTGCGGACCCACGGGCGCCGGACTGCCGAAGCCCCCGGCGCCCGGTGCGGACGGGTCGATGCCGACCCCGCCGGCCGCGCCCGCCGACGGCGAGGCGCCGACCCCGCCCGCGGCTCCCGCTGACGGCGAGGCGCCCACGCCCCCCGTGGACGGCTTGATGCCGACCCCGCCGGCGGCTCCCGCTGATGGCGAGGCGCCGACGCCTCCCGCTGCCCCCGCTGACGGCGAGACCCCGACGCCTCCCGCGGCCCCTGCCGACGGCGAGGCGCTCACGCCGCCGGCCGCTCCCGCCGACGGCTCGATGCCGACCCCGCCGGCGGCTCCCGCTGACGGCGAGGCGCCCACGCCTCCCGCCGCGCCCACCGACGGCGCGACGGCGACCCCGCCCGCCGACGGAGTGCTCCCGACCCCGCCCACCGCGCCCGCGGACGGCGACGCCGTGACCCCGCCGACCCCGCCGGCCGCGCCCTCGGGCGACTGCGAGCTCCCGACGCCCCCGGCCGACGGCTCCGCCCCGACCCCGCCCGCGCCGCCGGCCGCCGGTGAGGCGCCCGCCGGTCCCGCACGCCCCGGCACCGGCCCTGCCGCCGGTGACGCTCCGGACGCCGGCGCGACCCCCTCCGCCCCGAGCGACACCGCCACCCCCGAGGAGTCGGACGCCCCCTCCGGCAGCTGACCCCCGGGCCGCACCTCCGGCACGCGGAACGACCTCCGGCTCGTCGGAATCCACGGATTCGACGAGCCGGAGGTGTTTCCGCGTGCCGGAGGTCCTGGGCGAGCGGGGCCGCGCATCCTGCTGATCGAGTTGCTCGCGCAGCGGGTCCTCCTTGCTGATCGAGTAGCCCGCGCAGCGGGCGTATCGAGATCCACCGGCACCAGAAGTGGGGTCTGCAGGCCAGCCCTGCTGGCGACGGCGGGTCTCGATACGCCGCGTGCCGCGGCTACTCGACCAGCATGGGGCCGCGCTGGTGCGCACTTCTCTGCTGAGTGAGCAGCCCGCGCGGCGGGTCCTCCATGCTGATCGAGTAGCCCGCGGAGCGGGCGTATCGAGATCCACCGGCACCAGAAGTGGAGTCTGCAGGCCAGCCGTGTCGACGACGGCGGGTCTCGATACGCCGCGTGCCGCGGCTACTCGACCAGCATGCGGGGGCCGTGTGCCGCGGCTACTCGACCAGCATGCGGGGGCCGCGTGCCGCGGCTACTCGACCAGCATGAAACGGGCCGGTCAGCGCGTCCAGTCGGGCTCAGGGCTTTGCTGCTGCAACTCGGCGGCGCGGGCGCGGGTGAGGTGCACGGAGTCGCGGACGCGGGTGGGCATCGGCACGAGGTGCTCGCCGGGCTCGCGGTCGTCGTCGAGGAGGAGGCGGACGGCGAGGGCGCCCATCTCCTCGAAGGGCGCGGCGGCGGTGGTGAGCATCGGGTGCAGGTACACCGCGATGTCGTCGTCGTCGAACGAGACGACCGAGACGTCGCGCCCCACCTGCAGGCCGGCCTCTCCCAGGGCGCGGTAGGCGCCAAAGGAGAGCCGGTCGTTCAAGCAGATCAGGGCGTGCGGCGTGACGCCTGCGGCGAGGAGGTCGCGGACCGCCTCGTAGCCGGCCTTCACCGACCACGGCCGGCAGGGCAGCTGGGCGATCGGGCGGACCCCGTGTGCGCCGAGCGACTCCCAGATCCCGTCGAGCCGGCGCTGCACGGCCAGGCTGAGCCACTCGTCGTCGGGCTGGTCGACGGAGCGGCCGACGATCACGACGCCCTCGGAGTGGCCGGCGTCGAGGAGCAGATCGACGACGTCGACCGCTCCCGCGCGCTCGTCGGCCAGCACGGCATCGGGTCGCGGCCCGCCGGGGGAGCCCTCGGGGTCGTCGGCGACGGCGTTCAGCATCACCACCGGCGTGCCGCCCACGCGGGCCGGCAGGCGGAGGGCATGCGGCCGGGTCGCGGCGTAGATGATGCCGTCGACCTGACGGTCGGTGAGGGCGTCGACGGCCTCGTCGAGGGCGTCCGCCTCGCCCTCGGTCTCGGCGATGAAGAGCACGTGGTTCTGCCGCTTCGCCTCGCGCAGCGCCCCGCGGATGAGCCCGCTCGCGAGCCGGTCGACGGTGACCTGCTCCGAGATGAAGCCAATGATCCGCGACTTCCGCGTGCTCAGCGCCCGGGCGGTGAGGTTCGGCCGGTAGCCGAGCTCGTCGGCCGCGGCCCGCACCCGCTTCGCCGCGTCCTCGGACAGGCGCGTGCCCTGCCGGTCGTTCAGCACGAGGGAGACGGCGGTCGTCGAGACGCCGGCCTTCCGCGCGACGTCGGCCATCGTCACTCGCTGCCGCGCCATCGCGCCCCCTCCGCCGTTCCTGGTCGTCCCATCGTAGATCGATTCTGCTAAAGCGATTGACTTGGCGCGCTAAACCGCATAACTTCACCAGTCAAGCGGTTTAGCACCGCTATTCGTTCACTGGAGAGGGATGCACATGCGGTCGACCATCGCCGAGGAGGCGCTCCGATGGTGACCCTCGAGGGCTCGTGGGTCTGGGACTTCTGGCTGGCCGACGACGGCGACGAGTTCCACGCCTTCTTCCTGCACGCACCGACCTCGCTCGGCGAGGAGAGTCGCCGTCACCGGGCCGCCCGCATCGGCCACGCCGTCTCCTCGGACCTCTCGTCCTGGACCGTGCTCGGGGGCTCGCCGTTCGCGCCGGGAGACATCGGCGCGTTCGACGAGACCGCCACCTGGACCGGAAGCGTCGTCCGCGGCGACGACGGGCTGTGGCGGATGTTCTACACCGGCTCGCGCTTCCTCCACCCCGAGCCGCTCGTCGCGAACATCGAGACCATCGGCGTGGCCGTGTCCGCCGACCTGCGCAGCTGGGAGAAGCAGCCCGGCCCGGTCGTCGTCGCCGATCCGCGCTGGTACGAGACCTGGGGCACCTCCGAGTGGAAGGAGGAGGCCTGGCGCGACCCGTGGGTCTTCCGCGACCCGAGTGGCGACGGCTGGCACATGCTCGTCACGGCGCGCTCCACGGAGGGGCCGCTCGACGACCGCGGAGTGATCGGCCACGCCGTCTCGCCCGACCTCGTCAGCTGGGAGGTGCGCCCGCCGCTCTCGCGCCCCGGTGCCGGATTCGCGCACCTGGAGGTGCCGCAGGTCGAGCTCGTCGACGGCCGCTGGCTGCTGCTCTTCTCCTCGACGGAGGACTCGATGACCCCGGCGCACGCCCGAGCCCACCCGCGAGCGGGCACCTGGGCGGTCGAGGTGAACGATCCGACCCGGTGCTACGACCTCTCCGGCGCACGACCCCTGACGAAGGACTCGCTCTACTCGGGCCGCGTCATCCGCGATCGCGCGGGTCGCTGGCAGTTCCTCGCCTTCCGCACCGCCGACGAGAACGGCGTCTTCCTCGGCGGAATCGTCGACCCGATCGCCCTCGGCTCGGCCGAGCTCGCCGCCGCCGCTCGCTAGCGGCCCCGATCCCGCCGGGGCCCGCAGGCGCGTCCCGGCCGCTACCACTCAGCCTGCACCCCGCATCCGAGGACGGATGCGCTCGCACAGCACCAAGGAGAACCATGAGGAACACACGCACCATCCGTCGCGGCCCCCTGGTCGCCGTCGCGGTCGCCACGGCGATCGCCACGATGACCGGCTGCTCGGCCGGAGGCGATGGCGGCACGGACGCCGCCGCCGGCGACGGCACGGGAGAGATCAACGTCTGGGCGCACCAGGGCCAGGACAGCGAGAACGCGGCTCTGCAGGCCGCGGTCGACGGCTTCAACAGCTCGCAGGACGAGGTGACCGCGAAGCTGCGGATCATCTCCGGCGACACCTACACGACCACGATCACCAGCACGCCGAAGGACCAGCTCCCCGACGTGCTCGAGATCGACGGGCCGACGCTCGCGAGCTTCGTCTACAACGACAAGATCACCCCGATCAGCGACTTCGTCGACCAGGCCACCGTCGACAACGCCACCCCGGGCTCCATCGCCGAGGGCACCTCGGACGACGAGCTCTACGCGCTGGCGATGTTCGACTCCGCCATGGGTCTGTACGGCAACAAGACCCTGCTCGACGCCTCGGGGATCAGCGTGCCGACCTCGTTCGACACGGCCTGGACGGCCGACGAGTTCTCGGCCGCGCTGAAGACACTCGCCGCGGCGAACCCTTCGGGCAAGTCCATCGACCTCAACGAGGCCAGCCTGTCGGGGGAGTGGGGCACCTACGGCTTCGCGCCCCTCATCCAGTCCGCGGGCGGCAACCTGATCGAGGACGGCAAGGCCACCGGCGCCGTGGACTCGGACGCCAGCGTGCAGGCGCTGACCGACTTCGCGTCCTGGAAGGACTACTCCGACCCCAACTCCGACGGCAACGCGTTCGTCGACGGCCGGGTCGCGGTCGCCTGGGGCGGGCACTGGAACTACCCGACCTTCTCCGAGGCGCTCGGCGAGAACCTCGTCGCCCTGCCACTGCCGGACTTCGGCGACGGCTCCAAGGCCGGCGCCGGCTCCTGGACCTGGGGCATCGGCTCCGGCACGAAGAACGGCGACGCGGCCGGAGCGTTCCTGGACTACCTCCTGAACGACCAGAACGTCGGCGCGATGACCACCGCCAACGGCGCCCCGCCCGCGACGAAGACCGCCTTCGCCGCCGACGCCCTCTACCAGGACGGCGGCGGGCTGGCCCTCTGGGGTCAGCAGCTGGCGAACGCCTGCGCAGCGGACGCGATCACGGACGACTGCATCGCCGTCTACCGCCCCGTCACCGCCGGCTACCCGACGATCACCGCGAAGTTCTCCGGAGCCCTCGCCGCGGTCTGGGGCGGCGCGGACCCGAAGGAGTCCTTGACCGACGCGGCCACCGCGATCGATCAGAGCTTCGCGGACAACGACGACTACAAGTAGCCGATCCGGGCGGGCGCTCGCAGCCGGGCGCCCGCCCACCCCCTCCTGCCGTCCGGCACCGACGCCGACAACCGAAGGACTCCGACCGTGGCCTCACCCGTATCGACGCCGATGCTACCCGTCGCTCTCACCCGCGCCCGACCCCGCTTCCGCTGGAAGGACACCCGCGACGGCGCCCTCATGGCCGCCCCGGCGGTCCTCGGACTGATCGCCTTCGTCGCCGTCCCGTTCGTCGCGGCGATCGTGCTCTCGCTCTACAACGTCCAGGTCGACCAGTCCCGGCCCGCGAAGTTCTGGGGTCTCACCAACTACATCCGGCTCTTCACGGATCCGGTGATCTCGGGAGCGTTCCTGCGCTCGCTGGTCAACAACCTCGTCTTCGCGATCGTCGTGATCCCGGTGCAGACCGGCCTCGCGCTGCTGCTCGCCGTGCTTCTTAACCGCAAGCTCGCCGGCGTGCGCTTCTTCCGCACCTTCTTCTTCATGCCGGTCGTCTTCCCGATGGCCCTCGTCGCGGTCGTCTGGCGGCTCATCCTCGATCGCAGCAGCGACGGGCTGCTGAACTCCTCCGTCACCTTCGTCACCGGCGGGCTCGTCCCGGCGCACGACTGGCTCGGCTCCTCGGCGACCGCCCTCGGCTCGGTGATCCTGCTCTCGATCTGGCAGGGCGTCGGCTTCCAGATGGTGATCCTTCTCGCCGCGCTGCAGGAGATCCCGGAGGAGCGCTACGAGGCGGCCCGGCTCGACCGCGCGAACGGCTGGCAGCAGTTCGTCCACATCACGGTCCCGGGCATCCGCAACACGCTGATCTTCGTCACGCTGCTGACGACGATCCTGGCGTTCCGCGTCTACGACCAGGTCTTCATCCTGATCCGCACCGCCGGCGCCAACGAGGAGGGCACCCAGACCCTGCTCTACAACGCGACCCAGGCCATCTACAGCGAGAGCAACCTCGGGCGGGCGTCCGCCATCTCGGTGGTCCTCTTCCTGATCATCGTCGTCATCACCCTGATCCAGCGTCGGGTCCTCCGCCAAGGGAGCGAGAGTTGAGCACAGCATCGGGGCGCCGTACCGCCCGCACGGCGCGCGCCGTCCGCGACTACGTCGTGATGATCGCCGCCGCGGCACTCATGTTCGCGCCGATCTACTACCTCCTGATCGGCAGCCTCAAGCCGTCGGCGGAGGTGCTCGACGGCTTCGCCGGCTTCCTGCCGACGAACCTCTCCTTCGACAACTACGCCAGCGTCTTCACGGCGCTGAGCTTGGATGCGACCGGCCACTTCTGGCAGTTCTTCGCCAACTCGTTCGTGATCTCGCTCGTGATCGTCGTGGCGGGGCTCGTCGTCAACTCTCTGGCCGGCTACGCCTTCGCCCGGCTGGAGTGGGTGGGCCGCGACAAGGTGTTCCTGCTGATCGTGCTGCTCGTCATCGTGCCGTTCGAATCCGTCGCCATCCCGCTGATGTCCCTGCTCCAGGGACAGCGCGACACGCTCCTCGTGCAGATGATCCCGTTCATCGCGAACGCGTTCTCGGTGTTCCTCTTCTACACGTTCTTCCTCAACGTGCCCAAGAGCATGGAGGAGGCGGCCCGGCTCGACGGCCTCGGCGCCTGGGGGACCTTCGTGCGCGTCGTCGTCCCGAACTCGCGCCCGGTCTTCGCGACCGTCGCGATCCTGACCTTCCTCTCCTCCTGGGGCCAGTACCTCTGGCCCTCGCTGGTCACCTCGGATCCGGCCGCCCGGCCGCTGCCCCTCGAGATGAGCGTGTTCTCGGCACAGGTCCCGCCCGACTGGGGGCAGACGTTCGCCTTCGGCACGCTGCTGGTGCTGCCGGTGCTGATCGTCTTCCTGATCTTCCAGCGCTACTTCGTGCAGTCGGTCGCCGGCTCGGCCGTGAAGGGCTGATCCGCTCGCGTTGACCTCGTCAATAGTGAGTACACTCATTAATGAGTGCGCTCGCCACATCCGGTCGGGCCGCCGATCGTCTCCAGGAGTCCCCGTGCGCGCGTTCGTGATCGACAGGTACAAGCAGCCTCTGCACGAGGCCGACGTCCCCGAGCCGGTCGTCGGTCCGCGCGACGTCCTGGTGAAGGTGGCGGCCGCGGGGCTGAATCAGCTGGACGAGAAGATCCGCCTCGGCGAGTTCACGGCGATCCTCCCGTACACGACGCCGCTCGTCCTCGGCCACGACGTCGCCGGGACCGTCCTGCGCGTCGGGTCGGCGGTCCGCGGCTTAGCCGTCGGCGACACGGTCTACGCCCGCCCCCGCGACCACCGCATCGGGACCTTCGCCGAGCGCATCGCGATCGACGAGGCCGACGTGGCCCTCGCCCCGTCCTCGATCGGCCTCACCGAGGCGGCCTCGCTCCCGCTGGTGGCGCTGACCGCCTGGCAGGCGCTCGTCGTGAAGGGGAAGGTCGGCCCCGGATCGAGGGTCCTCATCCATGCCGGCTGCGGTGGAGTCGGCACCGTCGCGATCCAGCTGGCCAAGCTCCTCGGCGCCTTCGTCGCGACCACCGCGTCGGCGGCCCAGTCCGGCTTCCTCCACGACCTCGGCGCGGACCTGGTGATCGACTACCGCAGCCGGGACTTCGAGAAGGAGGTCTCCGGCTACGACGTCGTGCTCGACAGCCTC
Organism: Rathayibacter sp. VKM Ac-2927; assembly: GCF_022815525.1. Lineage (NCBI taxonomy): Bacteria > Bacillati > Actinomycetota > Actinomycetes > Micrococcales > Microbacteriaceae > Rathayibacter > Rathayibacter sp. VKM Ac-2927. Next base: position 656,582 of record NZ_JALGRT010000002.1, on the reverse strand, counting down.
GGCGGCGAGAACCTCGCGAAGTCGCTGCGGGTGCTGGCTCCGGGAGGCCGGGCCGTGGGCATCTCCGGCCCGCCCGACCCCGCCTTCGCGAAGAAGAGAGGGCTGAACCCGGTCCTCCGCCTCGCGATCGCCGCCCTCAGCCTCGGGGTCCGCCGCCGCGCCCGCTCGCTGGGTGTCCACTACGAGTTCCTCTTCATGGAGTCGAGCGGCGAGCAGCTGACCCGCATCGCCGAGCTCGTCGACGCCGGCGCGATCCGCCCGGTCGTCGGTGCCACCTTCCCCTTCCACGAGACGCCCGCCGCACTCGCCTCCCTCGGAGCCTCCCGCGCCCGCGGCAAGACCGTCGTCCTCGGTCTCTGACACTCCTCCCGCCTACGCGCCCCTGAAGGAGCAGACACCATGAGCACCGCCGATCCCGTCATCACCTCGTACGCGCTCGCCCCCGCGAGGAGCGTCACCACGCAGGGCAAGACCTTCGCCTACCGCGAGCTGGGTCCGGAGGAGGGCGTCCCCGTCGTCTTCTTCGGGCACCTCGCCGCGAATCTCGACAACTGGGACCCGCGCATCGTCGACGCGATCGCGGCGCGGCGGCACGTGATCGCGTTCGACCAGCAGGGCGTCGGCGCCTCCGGAGGCACCGTGCCGGGCACGATCGAGGAGGCCGCCGACGACGCGTACCTCTTCGTCCGGGGCCTCGGTCTCGAGAAGGTCGACGTCTTCTCGTTCTCGATGGGCGGGATGATCGCGCAGGACCTCGTCGTGAAGCACCCCGAGCTCGTCCGCAGGCTGGTGCTCACGGGCACCGGTCCCCGCGGCGGGAAGGACATGGACAAGGTGGTGGGCGTCACGTACTTCGACCTCGTCCGCTCCGTCCTCACCCGCTCGGACATCAAGGAGTTCCTCTTCTTCCCGCGCGACGCCGCCGGCAGGAAGGCCGCCAAGCAGTTCGTGGGACGCCTGAAGGAGCGCACCGCCGACCGCGACGAGAAGGTCAGCACCAAGGCCTTCACGACCCAGCTGAAGGCGATCCAGCGCTTCGGCCGCTCGGCGCCGTCGGACCTGTCCGTCATCACCCAGCCCACGCTGATCGCCAACGGCGACCACGACCGCATGGTGCCCTCGGTGCTGTCCCATGATCTGCACCGGCGCATCGCGGGGTCCGAGCTGATCCTCTACCCGGACTCGGGGCACGGCGGGATCTTCCAGTACTGGGAGGAGTTCGCTCCCGTCGCGGCGGAGTTCCTGCGGCCCTGATCAGCGGCCGAGGTGGCGGTCGGGCCGGGCTGCCGGTCGGGTCGGGCTGTCTGTCAGGTCGGGCTGCGGTCAGGTCGGGCTGCGGTCAGGTCGGCAGGATCGCTGCGAGCTGAGCGCGGATCGCGGGGAGGATCGCCGCGACGTCGGGCTCGTCGCCGGCCGCGAGGGTGACGAAGACGACCGCGGAGACGACGCCGGCCACGGTGCTCGCGCTCGGCACGCCGCCGCGCTCGAGGATCTCGGCGATCGCCTCCTCGCTCCGGCCGACGATCGAGCGAGCTTCGGCGTGGTGCGGCTCCGCGGGGTCGCCGAAGACCATCTCGCGGAGGTAGACGCGGCCGTTGCCGACGTGGGCGCGGTTGCAGGCGACGATCGGCGCGACCAGCGCGAGCACGGCGTCGAGCACCGTCCCGGCGTCCGCGGCGGCGGCCCGGCCGCGCTCGAGGGCCTCGGCGTAGTGAGCGTTCTGCACGAGCAGCAGCAGCTCGCTCTTCGTCCTCGCGTAGAGGAAGAGAGTGCCGGTGCCGATGTCGGCGCGCTCGGCGATCTGCTGCGTGGTCACGTCGTCGACGCCGTGCTCGGCGAACAGCTCGCTCGCCGCCGCGGTGATCCGCTCGAGCTTGGCGAGCTTGTTCCGCTCGCGGCGCCCGGGCGCCGCCGAGGGCAGTGCAGTCGACATCGGGCCTCCCGGGCTGAGGAACCGAGTGTACTCAGTTCTGCGGGGAGGGCCTCGGGCTCGATGCGCCGCCTGCTCCTTGCTGATCGAGTAGCCCGCGCAGCGGGCGTATCGAGCGGAGGGGGCGCCTCCGGCGCCACCGCGGGGCGGGGAAGAGACCGACGTTCATGCGGTGGTGGGTCTCGATACGCCCCTGCGGGGCTACTCGACCAGCATGAAAAAGGGGCGCCGCGCGTCCTTTCCCTCACCACCGAGACGCGAAGCGGCTTCGCCGCTCGATACGCCGCGTGCCGCGGCTACTCGACCAGCATGTTTGCGGCGTCTCTTCCACGTAGATCCACCCGCGCCCGAAGAGAAGTCCGCAGGCCTGCGCCGCTGGTGACGGTGGGTCTCGATACGCCGCGTGCCGCGGCTACTCGACCGGCAGGACGGGGCGCAACCGCGTCCTCTCCCTCATCACCGGGACGCGAAGCGGCTTCCGCTCGATAGGCCGCGTGCCGCGGCTGCTCGAGCGGCAGCGCTCCTCGAGTGGACCCGGGACGGGGCCCAGCGAAGGCGCAGCGCCCGTTGCGCGTCCACTCGCGCGAGTCGGGGACGGCGAGTGGACGCGTACGGGGGTCTGCCCGATGCTCGATGCCCACCGCGAGTCGATCGGAGGACTCCTGTTGATCGAGTAGGCCGCGGAGCGGCCGTATCGAGCGGAGGGGGCGCCTCCGGCGCCACCGCGGGGCGGGGAAGAGACCGACGTTCATGCGGTGGTGGGTCTCGATACGCCCCTGCGGGGCTACTCGACCAGCATGCTGCGGGCGTCTCTTCCAAGGAGACCCACCTCGGTCGGAAGGGGAGTCCGCAGACCGCCCTGCTGGTGACGGTGGGTCTCGATACGCCGTGTGCCGCGGCTACTCGACCTGCATGGGGGCCGCGCAGCGGGCGTTTCGAGATCCAGCGGCGTCAGAAGAACGAGTCTGCAGACCCGCCCTGCTGACGACGGCGGGTCTCGATACGCCCCTTCGGGGCTACTCGACCACCATGACGCGGCGCAGCCGCGTCCTCTCCCTCATCACTGAGACGCGAAGCGGCTTCGCCGCTCGATACGCTGCGCCGCGGCCGTTCGACCAGCGCGAGGGGGCTGCATGCGGCGGCCGTCAGGCGAGAGTGAGCGTGGTCACCCGGCTGGTCAGCGGGTGCTCCGCGGGCAGGGCCAGCAGCTCCTCGGCGCCGGTCAGCCCGTCGCCGCGCGGGACGGTCGACCGGAAGAACGGACGGCGCTGATGCAGCTCGCCGACGAAGGCGCGGGTGATCGCGTCGGACTGGAACAGCCCTCCGATCGCGCAGACCGCCGACGCGCTGTCCGTGTCGGCCCCCACGCGAGCGAGGCCCGCGGCCACCGCGAGGGCGAGCTCGGCGGCCCCGCACCGGCAGATCTCCGCCGCCACCGCGTCGCCGTCCGCTTCGGCGTCGGTCACCCAGCGCGAGAACGAGGCCGTCCGCCGGATGTGTCCCGGATCGGCCTGGAGCTGGAGGTAGGCGTCCTCGACGTCGCCGAACTCGTCGCGGACGCGGTCGAGGAGGACGGTCGCCGGGCCTCGGCCGTCGTAGGCGCGTAGCGCGGCCGTCAGCGCCGCTCGCCCGAACCAGTAGCCGCTGCCGGCGTCGCCCATGATGTTGCCCCAGCCGTCCACTCGGGCGACGGAGCTCTCGCCTACCGCGAGGGTGACGACTCCGGTCCCGGCGGCGACGACCGCGCCCTGCTCGGCGCCGAGCGCCCCGAGGTAGGACGTCACCGAGTCGTGCGCGATCGAGACCGAGCGGACGCCCAGGTGCGACAGCGCGTGCAGATCGCGGAGGTCCTCCGTGCCGGCGAAGCCTGTCGCGCCGATGGCGACCGCGTCGAGCGCCCCGACGTCGGCATGGACGCGGCGGACGACGTCGGCGAGCTGCGCCGCCACCGGGAGATCGGTGCGGATTCCCCGGTGACGGCTGAGGTCGAGCTCGATCCGCGGCCGCTCGGAGCCGCGCACCACCATCGCGCGCACCCCGCTCTGGCCGGCGTCGAGCGCGAGCCGCTGCATCACGACGCTGCTCCCGTCCTCGATCAGCGGGCGAAGCGGAGCGTCACGACCTGGAACGGCCGGAGGCCCAGGGTGACGGAGGCGTCGCCCTGCTCGAAGGACCGGGTGCGCGGCATGTCGTCGCGCAACGGCCGCTCGAGCAGGTCGACCTCGGTGACGGCCGCGAAGCGGAACGCCGTGGTCAGCGTGGTGCTCGAGCGGCTGCCCGCCGCCTCGTAGAGGCGCACGACGACGTCGCCCGAGCGGTCGTCGGCGAGCTTGACGCTCTCGATGTGCGCGGTCCCGCCGTCGAGGGCGAGCAGCGACCAGGCCTGCGCGGTCGATTCGCCGTCGGCCGCGAGGCGCAGCGGCAGGTTCTGCTCGTAGCCGGAGACCACGACGTCCTCGATGCTCGCACCGGGGTGCAGCGCGTAGTCGAAGCGGTGGTGGCCGAGGTCCTGCTCCGGGTCGGGAGAGCGGGCGGCGCGCACCAGGCTGATGCGCACCTCCGTCTCGACCTCGCCTGTGACGCCGACGGTGCGGGTGATGTCGTGGCCGTAGCTGCCGGCGTTGGTGAGGCCGACGCCGTAGCCGGGCTCCTCGACGTGGACCCAGCGGTGCGCCATGACCTCGAAGCGCGCGTCGTCCCAGGAGGTGTTGGTGTGTGTGGGGCGGCGGACGTGCCCGTACTGGATCTCGGCGCTGTGGTGCTGCGCGTGCACGACCAGCGGGAAGGTCACCTTGAGCAGCTTCTCGACCTCGGCCCAGTCGACCTCGGTGCGCAGGTGCACGCGCGGGTCGTCGGCGACGACCGAGACGAACTGCTCGACGCGCGAGGCTCCGAAGCTGCGGACGATGCGCACCGTGGCGCGGAGCGGCCCGGACTCGACGAGCTCGATCGACTCGGTCTCGACGAGATCGGTGCGGCTGTGGCGGTAGTGCGCGTCGATGTCCCAGGCGTCCCACGCGTTCGGGAGGTCCTCGTGCAGCTGGAGGAGGTTGGCGGGGCGGCCCTCGGGGACGAGCTCGCGGCCGGCGACGAGGTCGCGGATCGAGGTGAGCAGTCCGCGCTCGTCGATCACGACGCCGACGAGGCCGTTCGAGAGGCGCGTCACCGAGCCCTCGACGGGGTGGACGGGCTCCACCGCGACCAGCGGCGCGATGCCGCTGCCGGGCACCCGGACGAGGGCGCGAGCGGAGCCGTCGGCGGACTCGACGAGCCCGGTGCGCTCGTGGTCGGCCGTGTTCAGGACCGCGCCGGCGGGGGCGACGAGGGCGACCGCCGCCGTGATGAGGGCGTCGAGCTCCGCGGCGTTCGCGGCGTACTCCGCCTCGTTCTCCTGGTGCACCCAGGCGATCGAGGAGCCGGGCAGGATGTCGTGGAACTGCTGCAGGAGAGTCGCCTGCCACAGCCGGTCGAGCGCCGCGTAGGGGTACTCGGCCCCGGCCTGCACGGCCGCGGCGGCCCACCACAGCTCGGCCTCGCGGAGGCGGTGCTCGGCGACGCGGTTGCCGCGCTTCTCGCGGGCGTGCGAGGTGAAGGTGCCGCGGTGCAGCTCGAGGTAGAGCTCGCCGACCCAGACGGGGGCGTCGGGGTACTCGGCCTGCGCGCGGGCGAAGAACTCGTCGGGGTGCTCGATCACGACCTTCGGCGAGCCCTCGAGCGACTCGACGCGGCGCTGGCGCTCCATCATCTCGCGGATGGGGCCGCCGCCGCCGTCGCCGTAGCCGAACGGCACGAGCGAGGTGGTCGCGCGGCCCTTCTCCCGGAACTGGCGCACCGCGTGGTGCAGCTCCTCGCCCTCGAGGGTCGCGTTGTAGGTGTCGATCGGCGGGAAGTGGGTGAAGATCCGGGAGCCGTCGATGCCCTCCCACCAGAAGGTGTGGTGCGGGAAGGTGTTGGTCTGGTTCCAGGACAGCTTCTGCGTGAGGAACCACTCGAGGCCGGCGAGGAGCGCGATCTGCGGGAACGCGGCGGTGTAGCCGAAGGAGTCCGGCAGCCAGACGCCCTTCGTCTCGACGTCGAGCTCGTCGTGGAAGAAGCGCATGCCCTGGGTGATCTGGCGCACCATCGCCTCGCCACCGGGCAGGTTGCCGTCGGGCTCGACCCACTGCGAGCCGACCGGGATCCAGGTGCCGTCGGCGATCGCCGCCTTGATCCCCTCCCAGACGCTCGGGTAGCGCTCCTTGACCCACGCGTACTGCTGGGCCGAGGAGCAGGCGAAGCGGAGCTCGGGGTAGTCCTTCGCGAGCTCGAGGACGTTCGAGAAGGTGCGGCCGGTCTTGCGCTTGGTCTCGCGGATCGGCCAGAGCCAGGCGCTGTCGATGTGCGCGTGGCCGATGCCGCTGAGCACGTGGGCGGAGGGGTTCGCGGGGCTCGCGAGCACCTCGGCGAGCTCGGCGCGCGCGGCCGCGGCGGTGCCGACGATGTCGTCCAGGCGCAGCACGTCGAGGGAGCGCTCGAGCGCGCGGAGGACCTCGTGCCGGCGCGGATCGGTCTCGGCCAGCTCCTTCACCAGCTGGTAGAGCACCTCGATGTCGAAGCGCAGCGCCCAGACCTCGGGCTCGAAGACCGCGAGCTGCGCGGTGCGGAAGCGGTAGATCGGCGTCTGCGGCGCGGTCTTCTTGTCGCCGAAGGCCGTCGGGACGAACTCGTTCACCAGGATGTCCGGGTTCGCCGCCGCCTCGACGAAGAAGTGCACGGGCTCGCCGCCCATTGCGTCCTCGGCGATGCGCACGTACATGTTGCGCGGGTGGATGCCTTTGACGGGGACGCCGTCGGGCGTGAAGACCAGGCACTCCGCCTGGTTGCCGGGCCAGTCGCCCTGGAAGCCGGGGTCGAGCACGAGCTCGACGGTCCGGCCCGCCCACTCGCCGGGGACCTCTCCGGTGACCTCGAACCACCAGGTCGACCAGGCGCGCCCCCACGGCTGCTCGAGCGCGAAGGGCGTGTACTCGGCGGCGAGAGCCTCGGCGGCGGGGACGGGCTCGTCGGGGACGGTCCACGAGCGCAGCGACACGGGGGCCGTCGCGGAGTAGACGGCGGGGACGATGCGCTCGGTCAGGACGCGGGCGATGCGCTCCTCGACGAGCTTCTGGTTCTGGTGCACGACGGATTCCTCGGGATCGTTTCGGGGAGGGTGTGGGGGAGGGGCTGCTCAGCGCAGGTACGCGAGCTCGCCGAAAGTCGCGGTCGCGTCCTCGAGCAGGGCCCGCGCGATGCCGACGGAGTCGATCAGCGGGTGGTGGGCGAGGGCCCGGACGGCCGCCGCGCGCGAGCCGCTGAGCGCAGCCTCGATGGTCTGCCGCTCGACGTACTTGACGCTCGTCACGAGCCCGCGGCCGAAGTCGGGGATGCTCGACCCGGGCACGGGGTGCGCGCCCGTCGCGTCGACGATGCACGGCACCTCGACGACGGCCTCGTCGTCGAGCAGATCGAGCACGCCGCGGTTGGGCACGTTGAGGATCAGCCGGGCGCTCTGGTCGTGCGCGATGCCGCGCATCAGGGCGATGGCGACGTCCTCGTAGCCGCCCGACACCAGGTCGTCCTCGTCGCGCTCGCCCATGCCGACCGACTGCCGGTTCGAGGCCATGTAGGTCTGCTCGCGGTCGTGGCGGCAGGCCTCCCAGAGCGCGAGCGGGCTGTGCGCGGAGTGCGCGGCCTCCGCGTAGAAGCGCCCCTGCTGCTCCACCAGGTAGCCGCCGCGCGAGCGCGGGGCGAGCTGGTCGGCGTGCAGCACCTCGCGGGTGAAGGAGTAGTAGTGCAGGTACTCGTTGGGCAGCACTCCGAGGGTCCGGATCCAGTCCGCCCCGAAGAGGCGGCCCTCCTCGAACGACTCGAGGCGCTCGGGCTGCTCGAGCAGCTCCGGGAGGCGGTCGACGCCGTCGACGACCAGGGAGCGGACCCAGCCGAGGTGGTTGAGCCCCGCGTACTCGATCCGGGCGTCGGCCGACTGCACGCCGAGGGCGCCCAGCGCGCGCCGGGCGAGCCCGATCGGCGAGTCGCAGATCCCTATGACCCGGTCGCCGAGCACCCGCGACATCGCCTCGGTGACCACACCCGCCGGGTTGGTGAAGTTGATGACCCAGGCCTCCGGGGCCAGCCGCTTGATCGTCTCGGCCAGGCGCATCACCACCGGCAGCGTGCGCAGCGCGTAGGAGATGCCGCCGTAGCCGACCGTCTCCTGGCCTATCACGCCGTGCGAGAGCCCGATGCGCTCGTCGCTCCAGCGACCGGTCATCCCGCCGACGCGGATCGCCGAGAAGACGAAGTCGGCGCCGGGCAGCGCCTCCTCGAGGTCGGTGTGGATCGACACGACCGGGGCGTCCGCGTGCGGCGCGCTCTGCTCGGCGAGGATCCGCGCCGTGACCTCGAGCTTCGAGCGGTCGGTGTCGACCAGCGCGACCGAGGTGACCCGGCCGGGTTCGTGGTCGCGCACCAGGGCGGAGAAGACGAGGGGGACGCGGAAGCCGCCTCCACCGAGTAGGACCAGTTTCATGCGACGGTGACCTCCACACCCTGGGCGGCGAGGGCGGCGGCGGTCGTCGCCGGCGGCACCTCGTCCGTGATGACGCCGGTCAGGGAGGAGACGGGCGCGATGCGCGCGATTCCCAGACCGGGGAACTTGCTGGAGTCGGCCAGCACCGTCGCCCGGTCGCAGGCGTCCATCATCGCTCGCTTGATCGGGACCTGGGCGATCGTGGTGTCGCGCAGGTCGCCGTTGTCGGCGATGCCGCTCACTCCGAGGAGCGCGTGGTCGGCGTGCACCGAGCGCAGGCACTCGGTCGTGAGATGGCCGGAGACCGAGCGGTAGACCGGGTCGTAGTCGCCCGGGAGCAGGATGAGGTGCACCTCGCGGTCGTCGCGCAGGGTCTCGTAGACGGCCAGGCTCGGCGTGATGATCGTCACCCTGCGGTGGTGCAGCATCCGCGCCACCTGGAGCGTGGTCGTGCCGATGTCCAGGATGAGCGACTGCCCGTCCTCCACTCCCGCCACCACGTGCGCCGCGATGCGCTCTTTCGCGTCGCGGTTGACGGGTTCGACGTCAGCGAACGGCGCGTCGGCGTCGAGCACGACGGCGCCGCCGTGGGTGCGGCGGAGCAGCCCCGCCTCGTCGAGCCGCTGCAGGTCGCGGCGCATCGTGGCGATGCTCGTCTTCGCGGCGTCCGCGAGCTCGGCGACCGACGCGGCTCGAGCGGCGCGGAGGTGGTCGAGGATGGCGAGATCTCTGGTGTCCTTCATCGCCACGACCCTAGCGCTCAAAATCGCTCAATCGCAAATCTTTTCCAAGCAGAAGTCTTCATTTACCGATCACGCCGTGCTAGAAACTCCTCACACCGTCGTGCACTGTCGCGGCCTGCCTCGCACACCGCGCCGCAGGATCCGCCCCATCGAGAGGATTCCGGATGATCGACAGCCGTCCTGAGACCGGTCTTCTGACCGTGGGCCAGCTGTTCCTCGACCTCGTCTACGCGGCGCTGCCCGAGGCCCCCACTCCCGGCCGGGAGATCTGGACCGCCGACTTCGGCCTCACCCCGGGCGGCATCGCGAACTTCGCGATCGTCGGAGCGCGGCTCGGATTCCCGACCCGCGTCGTCGCCGCGGTGGGAACGGACCGGCAGAGCGCCCTGTGCCTCGACCTGCTCGCCGTGGAGGGCATCGACCTCGGCGGCGCCGTGGAGGTCGCCGGCTGGTCGGTCCCCGTGACCGCGTCGCTCGGCTGGGCGGGCGATCGCGCGCTGGTGACCGGCGGGACGCCCGCTCCGCTGACCGCCGACGAGCTGCTCGCCGCCGGCCCGCCCCGCGCGGCGGTCGCGACGGCGCACCTCGAGCCCGGCGGCTCGCGCTGGCTCTCCGCCGCCTCCGCTGCCGGCACCCGCGTCTTCGGCGACGTCGGCTGGGACGAGAGCGGCGACTGGGACACCGCGATCCTCGCCCAGCTCTCCGACTGCTACGCCTTCCTCCCCAACGACCTCGAGGCGATGGCCTACACCCGCGCCGACGATGCACGGGCGGCCGCGTGCTCGCTGGCCGAGCGGGTCGAGCTGAGCGTGGTGACGATGGGCGCCGAGGGCGTGATCGCCGTCGACTCCGGCACCGGCGAGGAGGTCGTCCGCCCCACCGTGCGGATCCGCGCGGTCGACTCCACCGGGGCGGGCGACGTCTTCGGCGCCGCCCTCGCCGTCGCGACGACGGCCCCGTGGTCGCTCGCGGAGCGGGTCGACTTCGCCTGCCTGGTCGCTGCCGTCACCGTCTCCCGCCCCGGCGGAGCCTCCGCCGCACCCCGGCTCGACGAGCTCCTGCCCTGGCTCGCCGTCCACCAGGACGCCGCGGCGCCTGGCCGCTACGACTTCCTGCGCGACGCGCTCGCGCAGGGGAAGCCCCACCCCTTCACCCCCACGCTCGCCGCCCTCCCGACCCCCCACGATTGAGAGCCAGAATGATCCAGCCCACCCGTCGCACGATGCTTCGCGTCGGACTCGTCTCTGCCGCCGCCCTCGCCATGCCCTCCTTCCTCGCCGGCTGCTCGACCGGAGGCTCCGCCTCGGCCGGGACCGCGATCTGGATCTGGCCCGGCGGACTCAGCGACACCGTGACCGCCTCGGCCGCCACGAAGTTCCCCGACGCCGGCATCGACGTCTCGGTGATCGGCGGCGACTTCAAGCAGAAGCTCGTCACCACCTTCACCGGACGCTCGGGCCTGCCGGCCGTCACCGGCGTCAAGGGCGAGGACATGCCCTACTTCCTCCAGCAGGCCGATCTCTTCACGGACCTGAAGCCCCTCGTCTCGGCCGATCTGCTCGCGCAGTTCCCGGACTGGAAGCTCGCCGAGGCGACGACGCCCGACGGCAAGCTGCTCGGTCTGCCGATCGACATCGGCCCGACGGCGATGTACTACCGGTCCGACATCCTCGCGGCGGCCGGCCTGCCCGCCGAGCCGGCCGACGTCGCGGCGGCGACCGCCACCTGGGACGACTACTTCGCGTTCGGCGAGAAGCTGAAGGCCGCGAACGGTGCCTTCATCGAGGTCTCGCTCGGCGACGTCTTCAGCAAGTCGATGTTCCAGAGCCCGACGAAGTTCGTCGACGAGGACGGCGCGTTCCTCGGCGAGAGCGAGCCGGTCAAGCAGGCCTGGGCCCGAGCCGTCGACGCGCACCAGCGCGGGCTCTCGGCCGGCCTCCAGGACGGCAGCCCCGACTGGGCCGCCGCCATTACGGAGGGATCGCTGCCGACCCTGCTCGGTGCGGCCTGGTACCAGGCCGACATCAAGGGCGCCGCGGCAGGCACCTCGGGATCGTGGCGCGTCGCCCCGATGCCCGGCGGCCCGGCGAACATCGGCGGCTCGTTCCTGACCATCCCCGCCGGCACCGCCGACTCCGCCGGAGCCCTCGAGGTGATCGAGTTCCTCCTCGACCCGGAGAACCAGGCCATCTCGTACACCGAGACCGGGGCCTTCCCCTCCTCGACCGCCGCGTTCGACCAGCCCGCCCTCACCAGCGGTGACGAGTTCTTCGGCGGCCAGACCACCGTCGACGTCTTCGCCCAGGCCACCGACTCGATGCCCACCACCTACACCGGCCCCTTCGACAACCAGGTCTCCGCTCCTTATTACACGGAGCTCACCAACATCGAGTCGCAGGACAAGGATCCCGAGGCCGCGTGGAACGACGCCGTCGCCGCGGCGAAGTCCGCCCTGGAGAGCGCCGCGTGACCCAGGCAGGCCTGGCGGCGGGCGCGCCCGTTCGGCCGGCGCGCCCCCGCCGCCGCGGGAAGAAGGTGTGGCCGTACTACGTCGCCATCTCGCCGTTCTTCCTGCTCTTCCTCGCCTTCGGGCTCTACCCGATGGTGTACTCGCTGCTGCTGTCGTTCCAGGACTGGAACGGCCTCGGCACCGCCGAGTGGGTCGGCGCCGACAACTTCACCCGGCTGCTCTCGGACGCCACCTTCTGGCTGTCGATCCGCAACACGCTCGTGATCTTCCTGCTCTCGACCGTGCCGATGCTCTTCTTCGCCATCCTCGTCGCGGCGATGCTCAACTCCGCGGTGAAGTTCACGACGGTGTACCGCATCGCCTACTTCGTCCCGAACATCACCTCGGTCGTCGCCATGGCGGTGCTGTTCGGCTCGATCTTCGGCGACCGCTTCGGCCTCGCGAACGCGGCGCTGCAGGGGATCGGGCTGCCGGCGGTCGGCTGGCTGTCGACGCCGTTCGGCATCCAGATCACGGTCGCGATCCTGATCACCTACCAGTGGACCGGCTACAACGCGATCATCTTCCTCGCCGGCATGCAGTCGATCGGCAGCGAGGTCTACGAGGCCGCGAAGATCGACGGCGCCGGAGCGATCCGGAGCTTCTTCTCGATCACCCTGCCGCTGCTGCGGCCGACGATCATCTTCGTGGTCGTGGTCTCGACGATCACCGGACTGCAGAGCTTCACCGAGGCCCAGGTGCTGACCTCGTCCTCGAGCATCACGAACCCCAATAGCGGCGGAGCGGGCCAGGGCGGACTCACGACGGTCCTGTACTTCTACCAGCAGGCCTTCAACTACAACCGCTTCGGCTACGGAGCGGCGATCGCCTGGGCGATCTTCCTCCTCGTCGTCATCATCACCGTGCTGAGCTGGCGCGGGGCCGCGGGTCGCGGCGAGAAGGGATCCCGCTCATGAGCGCACTCGCCGAGAACCCCGGTCGCGTCCGCAGCGCGGACGCCGCCCCCTCCCGCCGGGCTCGCGACCAGGAGGCGGGCGTCCGCCGACGCCGGCCGACCCCGCCGTCGCGGGTTGTGCTGCACGTGCTGCTGGGGGCGGGAGCGGTCGTCTCGCTGTTCCCCCTCTACTGGCTGGTCGTGATGGCGAGCAACTCGACGAGCGACATCTACAAGTCGCCGCCGGTGCTCGTCCCCGGGACGCAACTGCTCACGAACATCCAGAAGGTCTTCACGACGATCGACTTCGGCGGCTCGCTGCTGAACACCGTCGTGGTCGCGATCTCGGTGACCGCGCTCGTGCTGTTCTTCGACTCGCTCGCGGCCTTCACCTTCGCGAAGTTCGACTTCCCCTTCCGCCGCCTGCTCTTCGGGGTGCTGCTCGGCACGTTCATGTTGCCGATGCAGCTCGCGGTGATCCCGCAGTTCATCACGATGATCAACCTCGGCTGGGTCGGCCAGCTGCAGGCCCTGATCGTGCCGGCGGCCGCCAACGCGTTCGGCATCTTCTGGCTGCGCCAGTACATCCTCTCGAGCGTCCCCGACGAGCTGCTCGACGCCTCCGTCATCGACGGGGCGGGCTTCTTCCGGCAGTACCTCACCGTCTGCCTCCCGCTGATCCGGCCGGGGCTCGGCTTCCTCGGCGTCTACACCTTCATCGCCGCCTGGAACGACTACCTCTGGCCGCTGATCGTGCTGAACAACCCCAACACCCTGACCCTGCAGGTCGCGATGAGCCAGCTCAACACCGCGCACGGGCAGGACTACGGGATGGTGATGGCCGGGGCGCTGCTCTCGGTGGTGCCGCTGCTGTTCGTCTTCCTCCTCGGCGCGAAGCAGTTCATCGGCGACATCGCGAAGGGGGCGCTGAAGTGACGGCGCTGCTCGAGCGGGCGCTCGTCCCGCGCTCGGGAGGCACCCTGCTGCACGCGAGCGACGCGGCGTCCGTCGGGCGGATCGCCGCCGCGCTCGTCACCGAGTTCGCCCGCGAGAACCCCCGCGGCGTGCTCGGCGTCGCCACCGGATCCTCGCCCGAGCCCGTCTACGAGCAGCTCGCGCGAGCCAGGGCCGACGGGCTGCGGACCGAGGGCCTCACCCTCGTCGCCCTCGACGAGTACGTCGGGCTCGACGAGACCGATCCGCGCAGCTACCGCTCCTACGTCCTCGAGCGGATCGCCGGGCCCCTGGGCATCGACCCGGACCGGGTACTCGTCCCCGAGACGTCTCGGCTCGGTGCCGAGGACGCGGCGCGCGAGCACGAGCGCCGCCTCGTCGAGCTCGGGGGAGCGGGCCTGCAGCTCGCCGGCATCGGCTCCAATGGACACCTCGGCTTCAACGAGCCCGGGGCGCCGCTGGACGGCCGCACCCGGGTCGTCGAGCTCGCCGACTCGACCCGCCGCGACAACGCGCGCTACTTCGGCGGCGACCCCGACCGGGTGCCGCGCCGCGCCGTCACCCAGGGGATCGGCACGATCCTCGATACCGGCCACGTCCTCCTCCTCGCCCGCGGGGCCGGGAAGGCCCGCGCCCTCCGGGCCGCCCTGACGGGAGAGGTCGATCCGCGACTGCCCGCCTCCGCCCTGCAGCGCCACCCTCGCGTGAGCGTCGTCGCCGACCACGCCGCCCTCGGCCGCCCCCTCGAGAACTGAGACCCCGCACCGCCATGCCCCACCTCGGCACCACCGCCCCCGGCTCCTCCTCCCGCCTCGCCCCGCGCTCCTGGCTGCACTCGGACGCCCCGGCGCTCTCGCTCGACGGCGACTGGGCGTTCCGGCTCCTGCCGGGCGACCCCGGGGACGGCGTCTGGGCGCCGCCCCCCTTCGCCGATCCCTCGACGAGCACGGACGGCTGGCGGTCGCTCCGGGTCCCCTCGCACTGGGCGCTCGAGGGGCACGGGCGGCCGGTGTACACCAACATCCGCTACCCCTTCCCGGTCGATCCGCCGCACGTCCCCGACGAGAACCCGACCGGCGACCACCGCCGGTCCTTCGAGCTCCCGGCGGCCTTCGACGGCGCCGCCCAGGTGCTCCTGCGCTTCGACGGCGTCGAATCGCTGGCGACTGTCTGGCTGAACGGCGTGGAGATCGGCTGGTTCACCGGCAGCCGGCTCGCGACCGAGTTCGACGTCACCGAGCACCTCGTCCCCGGCGAGAACGTCCTCGCCGTGCGCGTGCACCAGTTCTCGGCCGCCAGCTACCTCGAGGACCAGGACCAGTGGTGGCTCGCCGGCATCTTCCGCTCGGTGACGCTGCTCGCCCGTCCCGCCCTCGCCCTCGACGACGTCGACGTCACCGCCTCCTACGACGAGATCGGCGGCAGCGGCGAGCTGACCGTCGTGCCGACCGGCGCCTTCCCGATCACGATCCGCGTCCCGGAGCTCGGGATCCACGAGGTCTGGGACGGCCCGGACGAGGTCGCTCCTCTCGCCGTCCCGAGCGTCGAGGCGTGGTCGGCGGAGTCGCCCCGACTCTACGACGCCACCGTCGCCTCCCCGGAGGAGACCGTCACCCTGCGCCTGGGCTTCCGCAGCGTCCGCATCGAGGGCGATCGCCTGCTCGCGAACGGCCGCCCGCTCGTCTTCCGCGGCGTCAACCGCCACGAGTCCCACCCCGACCGCGGGCGCGTGCACGACGCCGCCGCGACCCGCGCCGACCTCGAGCTGATGAAGCGCCACGGCATCACCGCGATCCGGACCGCGCACCAGCCGCCGCACCCGTCCTTCCTCGACCTCGCCGACGAGCTGGGGTTCTGGGTCGTCCTCGAGTGCGATCTCGAGACGCACGGCTTCTGGGAGGTCTCCTGGGCGGGCAACCCGTCCGACGACCCGGCCTGGCGCGACGCCTTCCTGGATCGCGTGCAGCGGACCGTCGAGCGGGACAAGAACCACCCCAGCGTCGTCGTCTGGTCGCTCGGCAACGAGGCGGGGACGGGCCGCAACCTCGCGGCGATGGCCGCCTGGGTGCACGAGCGCGACCTCACGCGGCCGGTCCACTACGAGGGCGACTACGAGGGCGCTTACACGGACCTCTACTCGCGGATGTATCCGACGCTCGAGGAGATCCACTCCGTCTGCGGCGAGCAGACCATGCCGGTGCACGAGATCGGCCCCGCGGCAGGGGCCCGGCAGCGGTCGAAGCCCTTCCTCCTGTGCGAGTACGGGCACGCGATGGGCAACGGGCCCGGGGCGCTGGCCGACTACGAGGCCCTCGTCGACCGCTATCCGCGCCATCACGGCGGCTTCATCTGGGAGTGGCGCGACCACGGCCTGCGCACCCGGACCGCCGACGGCACCGAGTTCTTCGGCTACGGCGGCGACTTCGGCGAGGCGCTGCACGACGGGATCTTCATCATGGACGGCCTCGTCCTCTCCGACGGGACGCCGACACCTGCCCTCGCCGAGTTCGCCGCGGTCGCCGCCGAGGTCGCGCTCGCGATCGACCCCGGTCTGCGGACTCTCGAGATCCGCAACCGAAGGCACACCCTCGACACGGCCGATCTGGAGTTCGAGTGGACGCTCGAGGACGACGGCCGGCCCGTCACCCACGGCGCGGTCGAGGTGTCGCCCGTCGCGGCCGGAGGAGTCGCGCACGTCCCGCTGCTGCTACCGACGCCACCGCTCACCGGCGCCGAGCGATGGCTGACCGTGCGGACGACGCGCCGCGCGGCGACCGCCTGGTCGGCGGCGGGACACGTCGTCGCCACCGCACAGGCGTCCTTGGGACGCCCGAGCACCCGCCCGCGACCGACGACCGACCGCCTCCGCAGGACGGCGGAGGGGGCAGCTCTCGGCGGCGCGCGCTTCGCCGCGGACGGAACGCTGATCGCACTGGCCGCCCTGCCGATGGCCGGCCCACGCCTCGAGCTGTGGCGCGCGCCGACCGAGAACGACCGCCTCGACGGCCAGGGCTCGTACGAGGTCGCCGACCCGGCGCTGACGAACGGCCGCGGAGACGAGGACGTCCCGCCGTCCGCCGATCGGTGGCGGGAGCGCGGGCTGGATCGCCTCC
Organism: Rathayibacter sp. VKM Ac-2927; assembly: GCF_022815525.1. Classification (NCBI taxonomy): domain Bacteria; kingdom Bacillati; phylum Actinomycetota; class Actinomycetes; order Micrococcales; family Microbacteriaceae; genus Rathayibacter; species Rathayibacter sp. VKM Ac-2927. The sequence continues at coordinate 639,888 of NZ_JALGRT010000002.1, read as the reverse complement.
GGCACCGCACCCTCTCGGTCGAGTTCGGCGAGCACGGACTCGTCCGCCGGGTGCGCAGCATGGCCGCCGGCACCGGCATCGGCGTGGAGACCCGGCTGGAGTGGACCCTGGTCGACACCGGGCTGCTGCTCCGGGCGGACATCGAGCCCTTCGGAGTCTGGGACTGCACCTGGCCCCGCGTCGGGCTGCGCTTCGACCTGCCCGGCTCGCTCGCCGACGGCTCAGTGGAGTGGTTCGGCACCGGACCCGCCGAGTCCTACCCCGACTCGCGCGCGGCGGCCCGGGTCGGCCGGTTCTCCTCCGCCGTCGATGCGCTCGAGGTCGCCTACGCCCGCCCCCAGGAGTCGGGCCACCGCTCCGACCTGCGCTCGCTCGAGCTCGGGCCGCTCAGCGTGACGGCCCTCCCCGACGCGCGGGGCCGCCGGCCGGGCTTCCAGCTCTCACGCCACACCCCGCAGCAGCGGAGCGCCGCGGCGCACCCGCACGAACTCCCGCCGTCCGACACCCTGCACCTCTTCGTCGACGCCGCCCAGCACGGCCTCGGCTCTCGCGCCTGCGGACCGGACGTCCTGCCGAAGGACGCACTCTGGCCGGGAGCGCACCGCCTGACGCTCGTCCTCGGGTGACCGGCGCACTCCTGCTGATCGAGATCACCCCGCGTCAGAAGGGGAGTCTGCAGACCCGCCCTGCTGGTGACGGCGGGTCTCGATACGCCGCGTCCCGCGGCTACTCGACCAGCATGAGGGGGCCGACTGCCGCGGCTGCTCGACCCGCAGGCGGTCATGCTGATCGAGTAGCCCGCGGAGCGGGCGTATCGAGATCCACCAGCGCCAGGAGTGGAGTCTGCAGACCTGCCCTGCTGGTGACGGCGGGTCTCGATACGCCGCGTGCCGCGGCTACTCGACCAGCAGGGGGAGCCGCGCGCAGCGGCCGTATCGAGATCTGCTCCGGTCAGCGCGCGGTGCGGCGCCTCCGGGCGAGGCCGAGCACGAGGGCTCCGCCGGCGAGGAGGGACAGCGCGGCGGCCGAGAGCCAGCCGGTCTCGACACCGGTCGAGGCGAGCGAGCCGGAGCCGGAGCCCGTCCGCGGCGGCACGGCACCGGCGGGGTGCGTCGGCGCGACCGTAGGCTGCGCGGTCGGCGCAATGGTGGGCTCGGCCGTGGGTCCGGCCGTGGGCTGCGCAGTGGGCGCAGCAGTCGGCTCAGCCGTGGGCACCCCGGTCGGCTCGGTCGTCGGCACCGCGGTCGGCTCGGTCGTCGGCGCCGGGGTCGGCGTCACCGCCGCTCCGAACACGTCGGCCGCGGAGCCGAGCGACGCGAGCACCGTCTCGCCGTTGGCGTCGTCCACGCCGTCGTTGTCGGTCACTGCGAAGACCTCGCCGGCGCCGGTGATGCCCAGGCCCTCGAGCTTCTCCTGGGTCCAGCCGTTGCCGGCCTCGAGCGCGGGCAGGACGTCGACGGCGAGCGTCTTCTCCAGCACGGGGAGCTCCTCGCCGATCGCGGCGCCCGGCCCCGTCGGCAGCGGCACGGTGTACACGGCCTTGAGCGCCGCGTCCGGTCCGTTGCGCTTGTCGCGCTCGATGACCGCGAGGGTCCCGGCGGGCGTCAGCGTGATCTCGGAGAGGCCGTTCCAGTCGCCCTCGGCACCGGACGGGGTCTCCAGCGGGTAGCCGAAGAAGCTCCAGCTGCCGGCCGCGACGTCGTAGCGCCCGATTCGCACCATCCCGTCGGCGTCGGTCGACGCCTCGCGCTGCAGTGCGGTCCAGACGATCTCGCCGTCCGCACCCGCCTCGATCGTGACGCCCTCGAAGCCCTGCGAGCCGAGCGCGTCGCCCAGCTCGGCGGGGAGCGCGATCCGCTCGAGCACGGCGGCGGAGGCGTCCAGGCGCAGCAGCGCGTTCTCCGGTCCGGTCGCGCCCTCGGTCACCGCCCAGAAGCCGCCGTCCTCGCGCGCGGCGATGCCCTCGAGGTCGAGGGCGGCCGGCTCACCCGCCTCCGTCACGGTGAGCGTCGAGTCGATCAGCGCCGGGACGACCGACGTGTCGACCGAGTGGATCGTGCTCGGCGCGTACGCGCTGTCGCTCACGGCGTAGAGACGATCCGCGGAGGCCGGGTCGCCCGAGAGGCCCGAGAGCGCGCCCCACGGCAGCGGCGAGCCGTCGACGTCGGCCGACGCGATGGTCGGGAAGGCGGGGGCGGAGGCGCCGAGCGCGTAGAGCTGCACGCTCGCGCGCACCGCCGCCTCGGCGTCGTCGGTCTCGCTCGAGACGACCAGCAGGTCGCGCTCGGGCAGGGCGAGCAGCCCCTCCGGGCCGGGCGTGGACGGCAGCGCCTGCACGAGACGCGGCGCGGTCGGGTCGGAGACGTCGTAGACCGCGACGAAGTTGGCGCGCTCGGCGCCGACGAAGACGTACGGCACGCCGTCGAAGGTCGCCGAGAGCAGGCCCTCCGGCTCGGAGCCCTTCGCGTCGGAGCGCTTGTCGGGGTAGAGGCCGAGGCTGACGGCGAGGTGGTCGAAGGAGTTGCCGGCGTCCCAGACCACGGCGCCGGAGGCCGCGTCGAGGATCGACCAGCCGCGGGTGCCGCCCTTCCAGTCGCCCTCGTTCGCGATCGCGACGTGGTCGTCGCCGACCCAGCCGATCGCGTCGGGCTCGCGCGGGACGTCGGTGATCGAGTCGGTCAGCGCGATGCGGTCGTCGTCGAGGGTGTCGATCCCGGAGACGGAGGCGGTGCCGGCCGAGTAGGACGCGGTGACGGTGCGGGTGGCCAGGTCGAGGATCGCGACGGCGTTGTTCTCCTGCAGGGTCACGGCGACGGCGGTGTCGGCCGGGTTGATGGAGACGTACTCGGGCTCCGGGTCGCTCGGGGTGTCGAGGCCCGCGAGGCCGGTGAGCGCGATGTGCTCGGCGACCCAGGTGGACGGGTCGGCGGTGAGGTCCATCACGACGAGCTCGCCGGCGGGGGCCTGCGGGAGGTCGCCCTCCTCGGCGCCCTCGGGCGTGAACTCCTCGTCGCGCTGGTTCTCGACCGCGATGACGGCGAGGTCGCCGGCGGTGGTGACGTCGATGGAGTCGGGCTGGCCGCCGAGCTCGATCGTCGCGACCGGGGCGAGGTCGCTCACGTGCAGCACGCTGACGTGGCCGGAGGGGTTCGCGAAGTCGCCGTCGGAGGTGTCGACGACCGCGAGCACGTACTCGCCTGTCGCGTAGACCGAGGTGGGCTCGCCGCCGACGCCGACGCCCCCGAGGGGCTTCGGCGCGTCCGGGTCGCTGATGTCGAGGACGTTGATCCGCTGGCCGGCGGAGTCGGTGGAGTAGACGAGGCGGCCGTCGGGCGAGGCGCTGGAGATCTCGGCGACGGCGGAGTCGACCGCCGGGTCGGCGGCGTTGAGGTACGCGGGCACCGTGGCGATGCGCGTGAAGAAGGAGTCGCCGGCGGCGGTGGCGGGCAGCGCGGCGCCGACGGTGCAGCTCGCGAGGACGAGGGTGAGCGCGGCGCCGGCGGTGCGGCGGGGGGCGAAGTGACGGGGCACGGATCTCCTGAGCGGTTTCGAAGGAACCCGCCCACGCTGGCCGCCCCGGGTGAACGCGACGGCGCGCCCAGGTGTCCGGCGGGCGAACGCCCGGGGGCGGGGTCGGGAGGAGAAGTCTGCGAACCGCCCTGCTGAGGATGGGGGTCTCGATACGCCGCGTGCCGCGGCTACTCGACCAGCATGAAAGCGGGGGCGTGCCGATCTTGCCGACGCGGGCGCCCCCATGCTGATCGAGGAGGCCGCGGAGCGGCCGTATCGAGATCCACCTGCGTCAGGAGAGTGGTCTGCAGACCCGCCCTGCTGGGGCCGGTGGGTCTCGATACGCCGCGTGCCGCGGCTACTCGACCAGCATGAAAGGGGCCGCGTGCCGCGGCTGCTCGACCGGCATGGGCGAGAGCGAGCGGGTGGACTCGGAACGGGGTTCGGCCGGAGGGCAGGGCCCGATGTGCGTCCGCTCGCGTGGGTCGGCGCTTGCGAGTGGACGCGTACGGGGGCCTGCTCGGAGCTCTGGCCCCGTCGCGGGTCAGTTGGCGGATGCATGCTGATCGAGGAGGCCGCGGAGCGGCCGTATCGAGATCCACCTGGGTCAGAAGTGGGGTCTGCCGGCCCGCCCTGCTGAGGACGGTGGGTCTCGATACGCCCCTGCGGGGCTACTCGACCAGCATGCAGAGATTCCGTCGCGTCAGCGGGCCGCGAGGCCCGCCGCCGCCGAGCCCCAGCCCGCCAGGGCGGCGCGCACGCGCTCGTCGCGCGCGAGGCCGAGGGCCTCGGCGTAGCCCTCCTCGAGGACGTCGTCGATGCGGACGCGCGCGCCCGTCTCGGAGGAGCGCACCGCCGCCTCGACCATCGCGAGGCTCCGCACGTTCGCGTGCACCTCGCCGGAGGGCACGGCGCCGGAGCCCAGCACGCGCACGAACTCGGCGAGCGAGCCCGCGATCTCCTGCGGGCCGGGCTCGAGCGTCGCGGTCCGCACCGCCTCCGACTCCCGTGCCTGCCAGGAGGGCGCGCCGTCGCCGTCCCAGTGCGCGGTGCCGCCCGCGCCGGTGACGCGCCAGTCGCCGTTCCAGGACGTCTCGAGCCCGTCGGCGCACCAGCTGCCGGTGTAGCTGAAGCGGACGCCGCCAGCGAACTCGAAGACGGCGCTCGCCGCGGCACCGTCGGCGTACCAGCTCCAGCCCGGGTTGTACTCCTCGCAGTAGACGGCGACCGGGTCGCGGTCCAGGACGTAGCGCGCCGCGTCGAAGGCGTGGATCGCCATGTCGACCAGCAGCACGTGCGGCATCTCCTCGCGGAAGCCGCCGAAGTGCGGCGCCTTCGCGAAGAGGACCGACGCCGTTCCGAGCTCCCCGAGCCCGGCGACCTGCTCGCGGAACGCGGCGATCGCGGGGTAGTAGCGCCGCGACTGGCTGGTCATCAGCAGCTGCCCGGCGACCTCGCTCGTCGCGGCGAGGATCAGCGACTCGGCGATCGTCGGCGCGATCGGCTTCTCCGATAGCACCGGCAGCCCGGCGAAGAGCGCCTCGCTGCTCACCGGCAGGTGCGCGCGCGGCACGGTGACGTTGACGACCGCATCGGCGCCGGAGCGCGCGGCGACCTCGGCGACGGAGCTGCCGACCGCGATCGGCCCGACCCCCTCCTCCTCGGCGGCCCGCTCGGCGAGCGCGACGTCGAGGTCGACGAGGCCGACCAGCTCGGCGTCGGGGTGGTCGCGGACGGTGCGGATCCACGCGCGCCCCATGGCGCCCGCTCCGACCTGGACGAGACGGACGGTCATCGGACGAGCGCCCCCTGGTAGTCCTCGCCGGCGAAGAACTCGCCGGACTCGTAGCGCTGCAGCACGGGCAGGCGGCGCTCGGGGCGGTCGGAGTGCGCCCACTCGACGCCGTTCGCGATCACGCGACGGACGTCGGCGTGGTGGTAGACGGGGAAGTCCTGGTCGCCGGGCGAGAAGAAGAAGATCCTCCCGTGGCCGCGCTTCCAGGTCATCCCGGAGCGGAAGACCTCGCCGCCGGAGAAGGTGGAGAGGAAGACCAGCTCGTCGGGCGCGGGGACGTCGAAGAACTCGCCGTACATCTCCTGCTGCGGGATCGTGAAGGGGTGCGGCACGCCCTGCGCGATGGGGTGCGTCGGGTCGACGGTCCAGACGATCTCGCGGTCCTCGGCCGAGCGCCAGCGCAGCGTGCAGGTGGTGCCCATCAGCTTCCCGAAGATCTTCGACCAGTGGCCGGAGTGCAGGACGACGAGCCCCATGCCGGAGAGGACGTGGCGCTGCACACGCTCGACGATCTCGTCGGCGACGGCGTCGTGCGCCATGTGGCCCCACCAGACCAGCACGTCGGTGCCGGCGAGGACCTCCTCGGTGAGGCCGTGCTCGGGCTCGTCGAGCGTGGTGGTCGAGACGGTCGCGCGCTCGCCGAGGTTCTCGGTGATGCCGGCGGCGATCGTCGTGTGCATGCCGTCGGGGTAGATCGCGCGGACCTTCTCCTCGATCTGCTCGTGGCGGTTCTCGCCCCAGACGAGGACGCGGAGGGGAGCGGCGGGTGTGGTCACGGAGGGTCCTTCTTCGTTGGAGGTGTCGAGTGCGCCGATGCAGCGGTTAAGCGCTTTACCGGGGTGTGCTCCTAGACTGCGGGACACCGCGCCCCCGCGTCAACCGCGGCGGGGCGCGTCGAGCGGAGGGAGGCGCGATGGCGACCATGCAGGACGTCGCGCGCCGCGCGGGCGTGTCGATCGCGACCGTCTCCTTCGTCGTCAACGCCAGCAAGCCGGTCTCGCCGGAGACGGCCGAGCGGGTCCGGGAGGCGATGCGCGAGCTCGGCTACCGCCCGCACGCCCTGGCCCGCGCGCTGGCCCGCCGGCGCTCGATGATGATCGCGATCGTCTACCCGCTGGTCCCCTCGCGTCCGCTGAACACCGCGACGACCTTCCTCGCCGGCGCCGCCGAGGCGGCCGCCGAGAGCGGCTACTCGATCGTGCTCTGGCCCACGGTCGGCGGCGCGGAGAAGCTCGCCGATCTGCGCGCCGACGGCCTGCTCGACGGCGTCGTGCTGATGCAGGTGACGTCGGACGACGAGCGGGTGGCGGTCCTGCGCGACTCCGGTACCCCGTTCGCCCTGCTCGGCCGCACCCGCGACCCCTCGGCGCTCGACTGGGTGGACATCGACTTCGAGGGCATGGTCGAGGAGGCGCTCGAGCGCCTGACCGCCCTGGGGCACCGCCGGGTCGCGCTCGTGCTCGGGCCGGAGGGCGGCGCCGACTTCGGCCCGTACGCCCGGACGCGCGCGGCGTTCGAGAGAGCGGCGGAGGCCCGCAGCCTGACCGCCGGACTGCTGCGCTGCGAGGAGACGCCGGCCGGCGGGCGCGCGCTGGCCCGCTCGCTCGACCCGGAGACGGCCACGGCGGTCCTGGTGATCAACGGCGGCGCGGCGGTCGGCTTCGCGCACGAACTGCGCCACCGCGGCGTGCGGGTGCCGGAGGACCTCTCGATCGTGCTGCTCGCCTCCGACCCCGACGTCGCGGACCTCGCCGACCCCGCGCTCGATCTGCTCGTCGCGCCGGGCCACGCCCTCGGCCGCCGCGGGGTGGAAGCGCTGCTCGCCCGTCTCGCCGATCCGGCCGCGCCGCTGCTGCAGGAGCGCATCGGCGGGCCGTGGCGCCCGGGCGGCTCCGTCGCGGCACCGCGCGGCTGACCCTCGGCGCGTTCGCACCGCACCGGTCGGTCGACCGTCCCATCGTCCAGGTGGCGCAGACAGGGCATCCGTGGCCGTTCCTGGGTGATCAGCGAATCCTCCAGTCTTCTCCGGAGGATCGCCCGTGCGGATCGGGCGGCACGAGGCCTAGCGTGGGAGCACCGTTCCGGCCCGAAGGAGCACCCGGCATGTCCCGCGCGACCCGCTCACCCCGCCCGCCCGCACACCTGCCGCCGCGGCTGACCCTCTCGCTCTGGGACTTCTCCTGGTACACGCGGACGATGCCGGGCGAGCCCTTCCACGACCTCGGGCGCGCGTTCGACGAGGCGGTGGAGCGCGGCTGCAACACGGTCCGGATCTGCGCGGCTCCGCTCCTGCTGTTCGGCGACCACTCGATCGACACCTCGCAGCTGCGCTTCTCGAACATGGGCGGTGACGTCGGCCGGGGCACGCGCTGGTATGACGCCGTCGGCGGCGCCGTGGTCGACCTGCGGGCGCGCCTGGTCGAGCTGTTCCGCCAGGCCGCCGCGCACGACGTGTTCGTCATCGTCTCCTCCTGGGAGTACCAGCAGAGCCCCGCGTTCCTCAGCGACTCGTCCTGGCACGACCTGCTGACGGCGATCCCGCCGACCGAGCGCCACGAGGCTCTCGCCCGCGCCGAGTCCCGGCTGATCGCCTTCCTCGAGGTCGAGGGGCTGGCCGACCGGATCGCCTACGTCGAGGTGCACAACGAGGTCGACCTCTCCCGCCTCGGCGAGGTGCCGGCGGAGGGGCTCGACACCTTCTGGGCGCAGAAGCCGTACCTGACCGCCGCGCTGGAGATCCTGCAGGCGGATCATCCGGATGTCCTGTCGACCGTCTGCTACGGGATCCCGCCGTACCTCGACCTCGACTCCGTGCCGGAGAACGCGCAGGTCGCGCACGTGCACTTCTACGTCTACGGGGTCCTCGCGGCGCTGGAGGAGTGGGCGGGAGTGCGGGCCGAGCCGCCGGTGTTCCCGAGCGCCGAGCTGAGATCGCTCCTGCGCGAGGGGGCGCCCGAGTTCGACGCCCTGGCGCACACCGTCGAACCGTGGCGGCTCGCGGCGACCGGCATCAGCCCGAGCATGTTCTACGCCTACGACCGGGTCGATCCGGTCGCGTGGGACTCCTGGCTCTACTCGCACTACGGCCGCTACGAGGTCGCGATGCGGGAGGCGATCGACGTCCGGCTGCGCGCGGTGGCGACCTGGGCCCGCCGCCGCGGAATCCCCGCCGTGGTCGGCGAGGGCTGGATCGGCTACACGCCGCTGGAGGCGGAGTTCGAGGACGGGCCGGCCGGCCGGGTCCTCGCCGGCTACGCCGTCCAGCGCTGCATCGACCTCGGCTACTGGGGAACGCTCGTCGGCTCCAACTCCGCACCGCAGCACCCGGGCTGGTCGAACGTCGAGCTGCAGCGGCGGCTGAACGGCCTCGTCCTGGCGTCCGGGGAGACCGGGGAGACCGGGCCCGCGCCGCTGTCCTCCGCGCCGCTCGGTTCCGCGCCGCTCGGTTCCGCGCCGCTCGGTTCCGCTCCGCTCAGTTCCGCGTCCGGTACGCGTGCGGAGTCAGGCCGTGGATCCGCTTGAACTGCCGGGCGAAGTAGAAGGAGTCCTCGTAGCCGGCGGCGGCGGCCACCTCGGCGATCGGCCGCTCCGTCATGTCGAGCAGCTCGCGGGCCCGCGCCATCCGCAGCTCGGTCCGGTACTGCAGCACCGGCATCCCGAAGCGGCGCCGGAAGAGGGCCGCGAAGTGCGACGGGCTCAGGCACGCCATCGAGGCGAGCTCCGCCACCTCGATCCGCTCGGCGGGGTGGTCGTGGAGGAACTGCGCGGCCCGGTCGAGGGCGGTGCTGCGCGCGTCGCCGGGCGGGCGGTCCGAGGCGAGGATCGCCAGCAGGTGCCAGGCGGCGCCCGATGCGGCGAGCAGGCTGTTCGTCGTCGAGTCGCAGCCCAGGTGCGTGATCGCCGCCGAGATCAGCGCGACCGCGGCGTAGACGTCGGACAGGGTGCGCACCGGAGCGTCGACCGTGGCGCGCGCGGCCTGCAGGAACTCGGGCAGGTCGCTGCCGGCGAGGTGCAGCCACCACAGCGTCCACGGGTCGGCGGCGTCGGCCCCGTAGCCGTGCGGCTCGCCGGGCGGCAGCAGGACGATCTGCCCCGCGGTCACGGCGAAGGTGCCCGCCGCCGTCGTGCACCAGCCGGAACCCCGGGTGCAGACCAGGACGACGGCGTCCGCGATCGGGCTGGTGCGCACTCGTCCGTGCCCGCGCGCCTCGGGGAAGTGGCCGCAGTCGGTGACCAGGAGGTGCGACGTCCCCGGCTGCGTCAGCGCCTCCCGGACGCGGGGACGCGGCAGGACGTGCATCGTCTCGCCCGGGAAGCCCGCCCCGAGGATCGTCGGCGTCCGTGCGCACCTCATCAGCGTTCCGTCCAGAAGTTCCACGGGTTCCGTCCTCCATCTCGGCACCGGATCTGATCTTGACTGGGCGGCGTGCTCGATGACAACGCTGCCATTTCCGCCGACAGTACCAGTGGAACGTCCAGGGGAGGCGCTGCGCCTCCGCCCCCTCCGCCCGCTCCGGAGGACGTCGCGTCCAACGACGAGCTGTTCCTCCTCGGTCTGCACCTCGAGGAGCGCCCGCGCTCCGGAGGTGCGCCCGAGCACTACTGGGAGGAGGCGGTCTGGCGGGACCCCGGCGACGCCCGCTGCCGCGTCGCGCTGGCGCGGTCGCTCGCCGCCGCGGGCCGCTTCGACGAGGCGGAGGGCCACCTCCGCTCCGCGATCGAGCGGCTGACCTCACGGGGCGTGGTGCCGGCCGACGGCGAGGCGCACCACCGGCTGGGCGAGCTCCTCGCCCGGCAGGGACGGCCGGAGGAGGCGCTCGAGGCTCTGAGCACGGCGCGGAGGACACCGGCCTGGCGCGTCCCGTCCGGTGTCGCGCTCGGGCGGCTCCTCCTGGCGACGGACCGCCTCGAGGAGGCCGAGGCGGTGCTGCGCGAGGTGCGCGCGGTCGACGGGCAGCACGCGCGGGCGGCGGTCCTGCTCGCCGTCGTGCTCCGGCGCGGCCGGCGGGCGCAGCAGTCGAGGGCGCTGCTCGAGAGCGTGCTCGCGCGCGATCCGCTCGACCACTGGGCGCGCGACCTCGCCGGCCGGCCGCTCGACGCCGACGCCGACGCGCTACTGGACGTCGCGCTGGAGTACCGCGACGCGGGGCTGCCGGACGACGCACTGCGACTGCTCGCCCTCGCGCTCGCGGCCGATGCCGCGCGGCGCACCCCCGGCGAGCGGACCGGGGTGGTGCCGCTGGTACACTATCACGCCGCACTGCTGCACGAGCGGCAGGGTCGGCCCGACCAGGCACGGTCCGCCCGGCGGATCGCGCAGCAGGCGCCGCTCGAGGGCTGCCGCCCGGTCCGCCTCGAGGACGTCGAGGCGCTGGAGGCGGCCGACGCCGAGGACACCACCGCCCGCTTCCTCCTCGGCGGCTGGTACTCCGCGGTGGGCCGCGTCGAGGACGCCTTCGCTGCTACGTGGTCCGCCGCCGCGCACGACCCGAGGGCGTGGGTGCGGGTGGCCGCGCTGCGCGCGCTGGGGGCGGCCTCCTGCACCGCCTACGGCGACGCCGAGGCGGGGCTCGCCTACCTCGAGCGCGCTCGGCACCTCGCCCCCGGCGACGCAGGGCTCCTCGTCGAGTACGACCGGCTCCGGGTGCTCCTCGGGCACGAGGAGCGGCTCGCCCTCCTCGAGGAGAACGAGGCGCTCGTCCTCGAGCGCGACGATCTGACCCTCGAGTACGCGGCGCTGCTGGTCGCGGACGGCCGAGCGGGTCGCGCTCAGGGCCTGCTGCTGGGCCGGGTGCTCGGGCAGGGGGAGGGCCCGGGGAGCCGGGTGCCCGAGGGGCGCGTGCTCGAGGTCTGGGACGCGACGATGATCGCGCTCGCCGACGCGTCGTCGCCCGCCGATGCGCTGACCTTCCTCTGCGCCGCCCTCGCGCCGCCCGCCTGCCTCGGCGAGGAGCGCCCGCCGTCGGCCGTCCCCGCCGGGCTGCTGCTCCGCCGCGGTACCGCGCGGGCGCGACTCGGCGACGACGCGGGCGCCGCCGACGACTGGGAGGCGGCGGCCGGGCTGACCGGCGACGCCGTGACGGCGCCGCACTACGACGAGCAGACGGTCTCCGCGATCCGCGCGCTCCTGGCGCTCGGGCGCCGCGCCGAGGCCGACCGCCTGACGACGGCCTTCTCCGAGTGGATCGACGAGGAGGCCGCGATCCTGGCCACGGCCGACTGGTCCCGCCCCGGCGAGCTGTTCCCGCCGGAGCCGCAGCAGCAGAAGGACGCGCTGCTGGCGCGCTGCCGCGAGCAGCTCGCGGTGCTGGCGGAGGAGCGGCGGAGCGGGTGAACGGGCGATCACCGCAGCGATAACATTATCGCCGATGGTCGAGTTGATAACATTATCAACATGCGCAACTCTCTCGACAACCCGTTCAGTCCCGGCTCCGACGCGGTGCCCGAGATCTGGGCGGGGCGGACGACGCAGCTGAGCGATTGGCGTGACGTGCTCCGTCCCCGCCTCGCGCGAGGCCTCCCTGAGCGCGGCCGCACGATCCTCGGCGAGCCCGGACTCGGCAAGTCCGCCCTGGTGCGGCGGATCGCCCGCGACGCCGCAGCGGACGGCGACTGGGTGACTCCGCAGCTGCGCATCCCGTCGGGCGCCGACCCGCTGAAGCTCGTGGCCGCCGCCCTGCTCGCTCTCGCCGAGGCCGCCGGTCTGCCGACCGCCCGGGAGAAGCGGATCGCGGCCCTCCTCGAGCGCGTGCAGGCGGTCGCTGCATCCGGGCTCTCGCTCACCCTCCGCGGACAGGACGGCCCGGAGGCGCACACCGCGCTGACCGAGCTGCTCGTCGAGGTGGGCCGGGCCGCGATCGCGCAGGACGTCGTCGTGCTCGTGCACCTCGACGAGGTGCAGAACATCGCCGACGAGAGCGGCCTCTCGCAGCTGCTGATCGCGCTCGGCGATGCCATCACCCACGAGGAGACGGTCGCGCTGCCGGGCGGCGTACAGGTGACCCGCTTCCTGCCCATCGCGGTCTACCTCACCGGCTTGCCCGACTTCGAGGACCGCGCCGGCGGCCAGAAGGGCGCCATCTTCGCTCGCCGCTTCAAGACGACCGTGCTGACGGCCATCGACGACGACGACATCGTCGCGGCGCTGCAGGACTTCGTGCTGCCCGGCTGGGAGGTCGCGGACGGCGCGGGTGGGACGGGCCGCATCCGGATGGAGGCCGACGCCGTCGCGGCGATCGTCGACCTCTGCCGGGGTGAGCCGTTCCTGTTCCAGCTGGCCGGGGAGAGCGCTTGGTACGCGGGCACCGACGCCACGATCACGCGCCGGCAGGTGCTTGCGGGCTGGCGAGGCGTGCAGCGGGAGGCGGCCGCGCATGTCGAGCGGATCCTCGGCCGGCTGCCCGCGCGAGAGCGCGCCTTCCTCGAAGCGATGGCGGTTCTGCCGGCCCGCGATCGGTCGCTGACCCGGATCGCCCGCGCGCTCGGTCTGTCGAAGCCGTCGGAGGTGGGGACGACGGCGCAGCGTCTCGACACCGTCCGCGGGATCATCGACCGAGGGAAGCTGTACGGGTTCCGGCACCGGGCGATCGAGGCGTCGCTGACGAGCGACTGGCCGCGAGTGGACTGAGGCGCGCGGCGGTGGTCCCGCTCACCCCGCGTGCGGCAGCAGAACCTCCACCAGGCCGTCGGTGACGCGCGTCTCGAAACGAGGCTGGGGTGAGGTGGCGGGGCCGCGGACGACCTCGCCGGTCTCGAGCGAGAAGGCGCTCGCGTGCCAGGGGCAGGTGATGCAGGCGTCGGCGCCGGTGCCGCGGAGCTCGCCCTCGTCGAGGGGGCCGGAGAGGTGGCTGCAGACGTTCGAGAGGACGTCGACGCGGTCGCCGTGGCGGACGGCGAGCAGCGGGGTCTCGGCGACGGTCTTCTTCACGGGGGAGTTCTGCGGCAGCTCGGCGAGCGGGCCCAGGGGCTGCCAGCCGGTCGGGAAGCGGTGCGGCACGTCCTCGGTGTGGTTCGCACCGGCCGCCTGGCGGTAGCTGAGGTGGCCGCCGAGGTAGCCGCCGCCGGAGACGACGGCGAGGCCGAGCGCGCTGAGCACCTTCCCGCTGGCGCGCCGCCCGCGCACGCGCTGGACGAAGGACGCGGTGTAGAGGACGGTCCCGGCGACGTTGGCGGCCGCGTGGACGAGCCCGACGCGCTTCTGCTGCTCGTGCAGCTCGGACCAGTCGGTGTAGCCGGCGGCGGCGGTGGGCAGCACGCTGACGATCCCCAGGCCGATGAGGGTGCGCGCCGCGCGCTCGTTGCCGGGCAGCAGATCGAGGACCGCCGCCGACACCCACGCGCCGGTCGGCACGAGCACGAGCAGCGGATGCACCGGGTGCCCGATCGGGACGCCGTGCAGCACGTCCCGCACGGGCTGCGGCCGGATGACCGCGTCGACCACCTTCTTGACCCGGTCGACGAGCGGATCGAGGGCGGCCACGTTCTCGAGACGGCTGACGAGACGGACGAGCTTCACTTCGCGCATGCCCCAGGGCACCGCGTGCTCGGGTGGCGCGGCAAGGGGGTTGCGATCCGGGAGGGGCCGTTCCGCCCACGTCGGAGGACCGCGTCTCCGGACCGGCACTGCCGGAGAGGGTGGGTCTCGAGACGCCCCTGCGGGGCTGCTCGACCAGCATGGTGCTGCAGAGGCACCTTGTGATCGGGCAGTGCGCGCAGCGCCCCGCCGTGCTGATCGGGCAGTGCGCGCAGTGCCCCGCCATGCAGGTCGAGCAGCGCCCCTCCGTGCTGAGCGAGCAGAGCGCGCAGCGCGCCCCTTTCATGCTGATCGAGTAGCGCGCGCAGCGCGCGTATCGAGATCCGCCCCCGTCGAGACGGCGGCCTGCAGGCCCGCCGGCGTCAGTCGGCGGCGGTGAAGAACGCCTCGATCGCGCGGGTCAGGGCGACGAGGTCGTCGACGTGGGCGAGTTCGCGCGCGGAGTGCATCGACAGCAGCGGCACCCCGACGTCGACCGTCGAGATCCCGAGCCGGGTAGCGGTGAGCGGCCCGATCGTGGAGCCGCAGGGGACCGTGTTGTTCGAGACGAACTCCTGGAACTCCACCCCCGCCCGTGCGCACACTCCGGCCCAGAGCGCCGCGCCGCGGGCGTCGGTCGCGTAGCGCTGCGAGGCGTTGATCTTGAGAAGCGGGCCCTTGCCGGCGACCGGCTGGTTCACCGGGTCGTGCTTCTCCGGGTAGTTCGGGTGCACGGAGTGGCCGGCGTCGGCGGAGAGGCACCAGGACCGCGCCATCGCGCGGGCGCGCTCGTCGACACCCGCGCCGAGCGCGGCGCCGACGCGGGTGAGCACGTCCTCGAGGAAGGGCCCGCTCGCTCCGGAGCGGCTGGCCGAGCCGAGCTCCTCGTGGTCGAAGGCGGCGAGCATGCTGATGTGCCCCGGCTCCGTGTTCGAGTCCGAGTCCGCATCCGTGCCGCTCGCCGCGAGCAGCGCGACGAGTCCCGCGTGCACCGAGCTGAGGTCGTCCATCCGCCCGGCCGCGAAGAGCGCGTCGTCGAGGCCGAAGCGCGCGGGCGGCTGGGTGTCCGCGGTGATGAGGTCGTAGCCGGCGATGTCGGCGGCGCCGTCGAGCCCGGCCTTCGCGGCGAGGATCCCGAGCAGGTCGTTCCCGTCCGCGTCGCCCAGGCCGTAGACGGGGACGGTGTGCTTCTGCCGGTCGAGCTTCAGGCCGTCGTTCGCCTCGCGGTCGAGGTGGATCGCGAGCTGCGGGATCCGCAGGAACGGACCGGTGCGCACGAGCACCTCGGCGCCGTCGCGGGTGACGATCCGGCCGGCCAGCTCGAGCTCGCGGTCGAGCCAGGAGTTGAGCAGCGGTCCGCCGTAGACCTCGACGCCGGCCTGCAGCCAGCCCTTCGACTCGACCGTCGGTCGCGGCTTCAGCTTGAAGCCGGGGGAGTCGGTGTGCGCGCCGAGGATGCGGAACGGCGTCACCGCGGTGGCCCCGGCCGGGACGTGCCAGGCGATGACCGCCCCGTCGCGGAGGGCGAAGTAGCGCCCGGGCTCCGAGGGCCACGCGGCGGTCTCGTCGACGGACTCGAACCCCGCCGCCGCCAGTCGCCGCGCGGTCTCCGCCGCGGCGTGGAAGGAGGACGGCGAGGCGGTGAGGAACTCGGCGAAGTCGGCGAGGTGGTCGGCGCGGGAGGTCATCGACTCATTCAAGCACCGTGGAGATGGCAGAGCGCCGCCCGCGTCGACGGCCCCGCCCCGCCGTCGCGTACCGGCAGGACCCATGGACTGCCCCGGCCCGCGCCTCCTGCACCGCGACCGCTCACGGCACGATCGCGTCGATGTACCCGCCGTCCACCCGCACCGCGGCGCCCGTGGTCGCCGAGGCGAGCGGCGACGCCAGGTAGACGACCATGTTGGCGATCTCCTCCGGCTCGATCAGGCGCTGGAGCAGCGACTGCGGGCGGTGCAGCCGCATGAACTCGCGCTGCGCCTCCTCCCAGGGGAGGGAGTGGTCGACGAGCTCGTAGACGAAGTCCTCGACGCCGCCGGTGTGGGTCGGCCCGGCGAGCACGCTGTTGACGGTGACGCCGGTGCCGGCGGCGGCCTTCGCGAAGCCGCGGGAGACGCCGAGCAGCGCGGTCTTCGAGACGCCGTAGTGGATCATCTCGGCCGGCGTGACGACGGCGGAGTCGCTGCCGATGTAGAGGACGCGGCCCCAGCCCGCCTCCGTCATCGCGGGCAGGTACGCGCGGGTGAGGCGCACGCCGGTGAGCACGTTGACCTCGAAGTAGCGGCGCCACTCGTCGTCGGTGATGTCGAGCGGCTCGGTGCTGCCGAAGATGCCGAGGTTGTTCACCAGCACGTCGACCCGCGGGACCGACTCGAGCAGCTTCGCCGTCCCGGCCTCGCTCGAGACGTCGGCCGCCACACCGCGGACGGAGGCGTCGGGCACGGCCGCGCGCACGTCCTTGATCGCTCGGCGCACCGACCGCTCCGATCGCGCGTTGACGACAACCTCGGCGCCGGCGTGTGCCAGCCCGATAGCGATCGCGAGTCCGATGCCCTGGCCTGACCCCGTCACCAGGGCCGTCCGTCCGCTCAGGTCCAGCTCGATCATGCCGCTCCGCTCCGTCCGCCGCCTGCGGACTCCTCGGAGGAGGGTGCCACACGCCTCCGACACCGGCCCCAGGAAACCGCTCCCACCGCACACCGCACGCTGGTGAGCAGCTCCGGAGGGGCGTGTCGAGCGGGGGAAGGCGCTTCGCGTCTCGGTGGCGGGAGAAAGGACGCGGCTGCGCCGCATCATGTTGGTCGAGTAGCCCCGCAGGGGCGTATCGAGACCCGCCGTCATCAGCAGGGCGGGTCTGCAGACTCGCGTTCTGGCGGTGGTGGATCTCGATGCGCCCGCTGCCCGGCCTACTCGATCAGCATGGAGTGCACCTCGCCGCAGCATGCTGGTCGAGTGGCCCCGCAGGGGCGTCTCGGGACCCGTCACCCCGAGTGGTGCCGCCCGATCGGCAGCACCAGCGGCGTCCCCGACACCGGGTCCGCGATCACGCGCGACTCCATGCCGAAGACCGCGCGCACCGTCTCCGCGGTCACCACCTCGGCCGGTGTGCCCGAGGCGTAGAGCGCGCCGGCCCGCACTGCGAAGAGGTGGTCCGCGTAGCGCGCCGCGAGGTTGAGGTCGTGCAGCACGATCACGATCGTCGTGCCGCGCTCCCGGTTGAGGTCGGTCAGCAGGTCGAGCACCTCGATCTGGTGCGAGACGTCGAGGTAGGTCGTCGGCTCGTCGAGCAGCAGCACGTCGGTCCGCTGCGCGAGCGCCAGCGCGATCCACACCCGCTGCCGCTGCCCGCCGGACAGCTCGTCGACGGGCCGGTCCGCGATCTCCAGCGTCCCGGTCGCGCGCAGGGCGTCCTCGACGATCGCGTCGTCGTCGGCGGAGGCGCCCCGCCCGAACCAGCCGCGGTGCGGGTACCGCCCGCGCGCCACCAGATCCGCCACGGCGATCCCCTCGGGCGCGATCGGCGTCTGCGGCAGCAGTCCCACCCGCTGCGCGACCTGCCGCGTCGGGAGCCGGTGGATCGCCTCGCCGTCCAGCAGCACGGCCCCCGCGCTCGGCGTGATCAGCCGCGCCATCGCCCGCAGCAGCGTCGACTTGCCGCAGGCGTTCGCCCCGACAATGACGCTGATCGCCCCGGTCGGCACCGTCAGCGACAGCCCGTCGACGACCACGCGCTCGTCGTAGGCGAGCGTCACACCCTCGACCGACAGCGTGGAGTGACCGGCGGCCACGGGGGAGGTCGGGGCGGTCACAGGGATCCTCCGGTGCGGTTGCGGCGAGCGAGGAGCCAGAGCAGGAACGGCGCGCCGAGCGCACCGGTCACCACTCCGACGGGGAAGCGGGCGCCGGAGAAGGCGAGCCCCGCGACGTGCTGCGCGACCAGGTCCGCCGCGAGCACGACGACGATCCCGACCAGCGCGGACGGGATCAGCGGCACGCGCGCGTCCGGCACGAGCCGCCGCGCGATCGGCCCGGAGACGAAGGCGACGAACGCGATCGGACCGGTGGCCGCGGTCGCGACGGCGACCAGGCACACCGCCACCGCGAGCAGCCCCAGCCGGCTGCGCCGCACGTCCACGCCCAGCGCGGTCGCCGACTCGTCGCCGAGCTGCAGCATCGAGAGCCGCCCGGCCAGCAGCAGCGCGAGCGGCACGAGCACCAGCATCGACAGCGCGAGCGCCGGCACCCCCGCCCACGACGCGGAGTTGAGGCTGCCGGTCAGCCAGCGCAGCGACTCCTGCACGTCCTCGAACTGCGCGCGCGTCTGCACGTAGGCGATGACGCTCTGCAGCATCGCCGCGATCCCGATGCCGATCAGGATCAGCCGGGCGCCGATCACTCCGCTGCCGTCGGCGAGCCAGGCGATCAGCAGCGCCGTGACGAGGGCCGCCGCGACCGCGATCACCGAGACCGCGCCCCCCGAGAGTCCGAAGAACGCGATCGCGACGACGGCCGCCGCGCTCGCACCCGAGGTGATGCCGATGATGTCGGGGCTGGCGAGAGCGTTCCGCAGCATCGTCTGGAAGATCACGCCGCCCATCCCGAAGCCGAGGCCGACCAGCACGGCGGTCAGCGTGCGCGGCAGCCGCAGCGTGCCGACGGTGAAGGAGGCGCCGGGCACCGTCTCGCCGAGCATCACCCGCAGCACCTCGAGCGGCGAGTAGACGGTGCTGCCGACGGTGAGCGACACGACGACGAGCGCGAGGGCGATAAGCGCGAGCACCCCGCAGCCCAGCGCGGTGCGGCGGGCGCGGCGGCGACGACCCGCGGCGACGCCGAGCGGCGGAGCACCCGCAGGAGAACGGAGTGACGGGGCGGCGCTCACAGGGCCCGCACCTTCGAGCGCCGCACGATCGCGATCAGCACCGGCGCCCCGATCAGGGCGGTGACGATGCCGACCTCCACGTCGCTCGGCCGTGCGACGACCCGCCCGATCACGTCGGCGACCAGCAGCAGCAGCGCGCCGAGCAGTGCGGAGGAGGGGAGAAGCCACGCGTGCGACGGCCCGGTGAACCGCCGCGCGAGGTGCGGCACGGTGAGCCCGATGAAGCCGATCGGCCCCGCGATGGCGGTCGCCGCCCCGCAGAGCAGCACCGCGGCGAGCCCGGCCACGAGGCGCGTCCGGCCGACGCGGCGGCCGAGTCCCTTGGCGAGATCGTCGCCGAGCGCGAGGGCGTCGAGCCCGCGGGCGCTGCCGATCGCGAGCGCGCCGCCGACCGCGAGGAACGGCAGGACCTGGACGATGCTGGTGAACTCGGCGCCGCCGACCCCGCCGACCTGCCAGAACCGGAAGCGGTTGAGCGTCGCGTCCTGGGTGAGCAGCACCGCGCTGATCAGCGAGGCGAGGGCCGCGGCGGTCGCGGCGCCGGCGAGCGCGAGCTTGAGCGGTGTCGCGCCCTCCCGTCCGAGCGAGGCGACCGCGTAGACGAAGGCCCCGGCCGCCGCCGCGCCGAGGAAGGCGAGCCAGATGAACTGGGGGAGCGTCGTCGCTCCGACCGTCGAGATCCCGAGCACGACCGCGAGGGACGCGCCCGCGTTCAGCCCCAGGATCCCCGGATCCGCGAGCGGGTTGCGGGTCATCCCCTGCATCACCGCGCCGGCGAGCCCGAGCGCGGCACCGACGAGCAGCGCCAGGACCGTGCGCGGGACGCGCCCCTGCACCGCCGCGTCGACGATCGAGTCCGGGTCGGGCGCGGTGAGCGCCGGCCAGATCTCGCCGAGCGAGATCTCGCGCGAGCCGTAGACCAGCGAGAGCACCGACGCGACGACCAGCGCGGCGAGCACGGCGATCAGCGCCGGGACGCGCCAGCGCGCACCGGCGCCCCGGAGGCGAGTGTCGTCGCGTCCGGGGCGCCGGTGGGGTGCCGTGGCCTCGGCGGTCACGACACCTTGTCGGCGGCGGTCGCGAGGCCGGTCGTGTACTCGTCGAGCACCCACGGGATGCTCAGCAGGTTCGGCGACGAGGTCGCCATCGCCTCGGAGGAGTCGTCGGTGAGGACGTAGACCGAGCCGCGGGCGACCGCGGGGATCTTGGAGAGCAGCGGGTCCGCCTGCAGCGCCGCGAGGGTGGTGTCGTCGCCGTAGACGATGAGGACGTCGGCGTCGAGCTGGTCGGCGTTCTCGGAGCTGACGGTGCCGCTGAACAGCTCGGAGTCGCCGGTGAGCGAGACGACGCTCGGGGCGAGCTCGAGGCCGAGGTCCTCGACGAACTTCACCCGCGCGTCGTTGCCGGTGTAGTAGGTGAAGGTGCTGGCGTCGGTCGGGTCGTACCAGCCGTAGGTGAAGGTCTTGCCGGCCAGCGAGGGCTTCGCGGCGACGGCGGCGTCGATCTCGTCCTCGACCTCGACGACCTTCGCCTCGGCCTCGTCGCCCAGTCCGAGCGCCTCACCGTCGAGCTTCGCGGAGTCCTGCCAGGTGGTCGCCCAGGGCAGTCCCGGGTAGGCGACGGTCGGGGCGATCTGGCTGAGGGTGTCGTAGTCCTGCTGCGTGATGCCGGAGTAGGCGGAGAGGATCACGTCGGGGGTGAGGTCCGAGATCGCCTCGAACGGCACGCCGTCGGTCTCGTCGAAGAGGGTCGGCGTCTCGGCGCCGCTCGCGTCGAGCGCCTCCTTGGTCCAGGCGAGCAGGCCGTCGCCGTCCTCGTCGCCGTAGGAGGCCTTCGCGAAGCCGACCGGGGTCACGCCGAGGGCGAGCGCCACGTCCTGGTTGGTCCAGCTGGTCGCGACCACGCGGTCCGCCGACTCGACGGTCGTCTCGCCGAAGGCGTGCTCGACGGTGACGGGGAAGCCCGCGCCGGTCGCGGCGGCATCGGTGCCGCCGTCGGTGCCGGCGGCGTCGGCCCCCGCGGAGCAGCCGGTCAGCAGCAGGGCGGAGAGGCCGAGCGCGGCGACGGCGGAGACGCGCAGAGGCGTGCGGCGGAGGGGGGTGCGGGAGACGGGCACGGCGATCCTTCGGAGGGGGTGACGGGGTTGCGAAGGTTAACCTAACCTAACTTCCTGACCGTGGGCCAGTCCCGTCCTCCTGCCCCTTCTCCGCTCGCGGCCCGTGCGGAGGTGCACCTTCGGCTCGCGAAATCGCCTTCGGCTCGCGCGAACCGCCGCTTCCGGCGTGCCCGAGCGGCTTCCACGTGCCGGAGTCGCTGGCGACGCACCTCCGGCTCGCGTCATCGGCAGCCCGAGCCCCCGCCCGTCACGTCGCCCCGCCCTGCGCGCGCACCGGCCCCACCGACTCCCGCGCCACGAAGCTCGCGTCGAGCACCTCGGCGCCGGTCTCCTGCTGCCCGCTCAGCAGCCGCAGCAGCATCCGCCCGGCCGCCAGTCCGACTTCGTAGATCGGCTGCGCGACCACCGACAGCGGCGGATCGATGAGCTCGGCCCAGGGGAAGTCGTCGAACATCACGAACGAGAGGTCCTCCGGGATGCGGAGCCCGCGAGCGCGGCCGGCGCGGAGCAGGTCGAGAGCGATCAGGCTGTCGGAGGCGAGGATCGCCGTCGGCGGTTCGGCCAGGGCGAGAAGATCGTCGAGGATCGCGCCCGTGGCGTCGAGCCCGTTCGCGCCGAACGCGATCAGCTCGCGGTCGGGCGCGATGCCCGCCGAGATCAGAGCGGCCGCGATCCCCGCCAGGCGCTCGGTGACGGAGGAGACCCGCAGAGGCTCGCCCGGCGTCCATTCGCCGGGGTGTGCGAGCGC
This sequence comes from Rathayibacter sp. VKM Ac-2927, assembly GCF_022815525.1. Classification (NCBI taxonomy): domain Bacteria; kingdom Bacillati; phylum Actinomycetota; class Actinomycetes; order Micrococcales; family Microbacteriaceae; genus Rathayibacter; species Rathayibacter sp. VKM Ac-2927. The sequence continues at coordinate 618,325 of NZ_JALGRT010000002.1, read as the reverse complement.
CGTCACGAAGGCGATCCGACGGTGGCCCGCTGCGACGAGGGCTGCCGCCGCCTGCTCCGCCGCCGCGGCGATCGCGACGCCGACGGAGGGGACGGGGAGGTCGTCGATCCGGCGGTCGAGCAGCACCAGGGGGCGCCCCGAAGCGTGGACGTCCCGGAGATGCTGCGTCTCGAACAGCGATGCAGGAGCCACGATCATGCCGTCGACGCGCTTGTCGAGGAGCACCCGGACGGCGTCCTCCTCCGCCTGCACGTCCTCGGAGGTGTTGATGAGGACGACGTCGTAGCCGGCGCCGGTCACTGCGTCGGAGATTCCCCGCGTCGCGAGACCGAAGTAGCCGTTCTCGATGTCGCCGACGATCACCCCGATCGTCTTCGACTTGCCCGTGTTCATGCTCCGGGCCAGCTCGTTGGGGCGGTAATCGAGGCGCTCCGCGGCGGCGAGGACGCGATCGCGGACGCTCTCGCTGACGGCACCGTAGTTGCCCAGCGCGCGTGCCGCCGTCGCCTTCCCGACGCCCGCCTCCCGTGCCACGTCGGCGACCGTCACCTCGCGCTTGCGCCTGGAGCCGTCGCTCATCCGCTCTCCCTTCCGGTCGTCGCCCTGCGGCCTTGACACACTTTCACTGCTCGGGGTAGCTTTCAGCACACCTCAGTGAGTCCGGTCTCACCGTAGCCGATTGAGACCGGACTCACCTAAGAGAACGCTCGTTTCCCCTCCACCCTCCGCCCCCCACCACGAACGGACAGCGATGAAGAAGCGCACCCTCCCCGCCACGATCGCCACTCTGGCGGCGGCCCTGCTCACCCTCTCCGCCTGCAGCGCCGGCGGCGGCTCGGGCGAGGACTCGGCGGCCGACAACCCGTACGGGCTGATCACCCCCGGTCAGATCCGCGTCGCGAGCGTCGGGGACATCAAGCCCTACGCCTTCACCGATGCCGACGGAACCTTCAGCGGCTTCGACATCGAGCTCTTCACCGATGTCGCCGAGCGCGAGGGCATCACCGACGTCGTCTTCACCGGACAGGACTTCTCGAGCCTGCTCGCCGCCGTCGCCAACAAGCAGTACGACGTGGGCGTCGCCGCGATCGGCATCACCGAGGACCGCGAGAAGACGGTCGACTTCAGCGACGGCTACCTTGCCGGCTATCTCACCGTGCTCAGCACGAAGGACAGCGGGATCACCTCGGCGGACGACCTGGGCAGCGGCACCCGCCTCGGCGTCGTGCAGGGCACGCTGCAGGAGACCTACGCGGTGAAGAACTTCCCGGATGCCGAGCTCGTCCGCTTCCCGGACAACAACTCCGCCGTCGCCGCGCTCAACAACGGAACCATCCAGGCGCACTTCCTCGATTACGAGTCGACGAAGGCGTACATCGAGCAGTACGACCTCGTCGACGTGGAGGACATCCCCTCCTTCGACGCGCCGGCCGGCTTCGCGGTCGCGAAGGGGAACGACGCGCTGCGCGAGGCCCTTGACGACGGCCTGCACGAGGCGATGGAGGACGGCACCTGGAAGGAGCTCTACCAGAAGTGGTTCCCGGGCTCCCCGATGCCCGAGCAGTACCTCCCGAGCGCCGAGCAGACCAGCTCCCCCACCCCCACCCCGTGACCGGAAGGAGCGCGGGGTCGCATCCCCGCGCTCCTCCCCGACCTCTTGAGAGAGCACCATGGACTGGCTCGACACCCTCACTCAGACCTTCCTCGACTTCGACGCGATGGCCGCGGTCTTCCCGCAGTTGCTCGGGACCGGACTCGTCAACACCCTCGTCATCTCGATCGCCGCCACCGTGATCGGGATCGTGCTCGGCATGATCGTCGCCGTGATGGGCATCTCGCCCTCGCGCTGGCTGCGGTTCCCCGCCCGCGTCTACACCGACGTCTTCCGCGGGCTGCCGGCGATCCTCACGATCCTGCTGATCGGGCAGGGCTTCGCCCGGATGAGCGCCGAGATCTTCGGGCCGTCCCCCTACCCGCTCGGCATCCTCGCGCTGAGCCTGATCGCGAGCGCCTACATCGGCGAGATCTTCCGCGCCGGCATCCAGAGCGTGGACCGCGGTCAACTCGAGGCGTGCCGCGCGCTCGGGCTCAGCTACGGCAAGGCCATGCGCCTGGTCGTCGTGCCCCAGGGCGTCCGCCGGGTGCTTCCCGCCCTGGTCAACCAGTCGATCGCGATCGTCAAGGACTCGAGCCTGGTCTACTTCCTCGGCCTCCTCGTCAGCGAGCGCGAGCTGTTCCGGGTCGGGCAGGACGCCGCCGTGCTCACCGGGAACCTGTCGCCGCTCGTGATGGCGGGACTGTTCTACCTCGTCATCACGGTGCCGCTCACCCACCTCGTCAACCACTTCGACAACCGCTTCCGCATCGGCCGCCGGAAGGCGGCGCCGCCCAAGAGCGGTCTCGACGAGGTCGCAGAGGTCTCGCCCACCCCCCTCACCCTCGGGAGCAACACATGACCTACACCTCGCCCGTCCCGGTGGCCGACGGCCACGTGTACGAGGGCTCCAGCCTCGAGCTGGTCGACCTGACGATGGCCTACGGCGCGGTCGAGGTGCTGCGCGGCGTGAGCCTGACGGTCGCGGCCGGCACCACCACCTGCGTCATCGGCCCGTCCGGCTCGGGCAAGTCGACGATGCTCCGGGGTGTCGACCGGCTGCACGAGCCGAAGAGCGGCGACGTCCTGATCGCCGGCGAGAGCGCCCTCGCGGTCAAGCCCGACGCCCTGCGCCGCCGGGTCGGCCTCGTCTTCCAGCACTTCAACCTCTTCCCCGATCACACCGCCCTCGAGAACGTGGCACTCGCGCTGCGCACCGTGAAGGGACTGCCGAAGGCGGAGGCGCACCGCATCGCCCACGAGCGGCTCGCCGAGGTGGGCCTCGCAGAGCGCACCGACCACCGGCCGCGGGACCTGTCCGGCGGGCAGCAGCAGCGGGTGGCGATCGCCCGGGCTCTCGCGATGGCGCCCGAGGTGATGCTCTTCGACGAGGTCACCAGCGCCCTCGATCCCGAGCTGGTGAAGGGCGTGCTCAACCTCCTCGCTGCACTCGGCCGGCGCGGGATGACGATGCTCGTCGTCACCCACGAGATGAAGTTCGCCCGCCGGGTCGCCGACCAGGTCGTCTTCATGGACGAGGGCAAGGTCGTGGAGGTCGGCACCCCGGAGCAGATCTTCGACGCCCCCCGCAGCGCCCGTCTGCAGCGCTTCCTCTCGGAGGTGCTGTGAGCGGCGGCGGCGGTGGGAACGCCGTCGGCACGGAGAAGGGCCCGATCCGCACCGGTGTGATCGGCTTCGGCACCTCGGGCAGGGTGTTCCACGCCCCGTTCCTCAGCACGTCGCCCCGCTACTCGCTCGACGTGATCTCGACCGGACACGCCGACCGTGCCGCCGAGGCCCGTGCCCTGCACCCCGGCGTGGAGGTGGTGCCCGATGCTCGGGCACTCCTCGCGCGCGACCTCGATCTCGTGGTGATCGGATCGCCGCCGGCCTCGCATGTCGAGCTCGCGACTCGCGCGATCGAGGCCGGGATCGCCGTGGTCGTCGACAAGCCGCTCGCCGCCTCCGCCGCCGAGGCTCGAGAGCTGCTCGCCTGCGCCCGGTCGCGCGGAGTCCCGCTCACCGTGTTCCAGAACCGGCGCTGGGACGGCGACTTCCTGACCCTGCGCGCGCTGCTCGAGCAGGGCGCGCTCGGTGAGGTGCGTCGGTTCGAGTCGCGCTTCGAGTGGTTCAAGCCGGTGGAGACGAAGGAGTGGAAGGCGCGCGCGAGCGCGGAGCAGGGCGGCGGGATCCTCCTCGATCTGGGCACGCATCTGCTCGACCAGGCGCTCCTGCTCTTCGGCGAGGTGGACGAGGTGCACGCCGAGACGGCCCGCCGTCGCGAGGGAGCCGGCGCGGAGGACGACGTCTTCGTCGCTCTCCGTCACCGCGGGGGAGTGCTGTCCCATCTCTGGATGAGCGCGGTGGCACCCCTCCCCGGCCCGCGCTTCCACGTGCTCGGCTCGGAGGCCGGCTTCACCAGCTCGGGCCTCGACCCGCAGGAGGCGGCGCTCAAGGCCGGTGCGCTCCCGACCGACGAAGGGTTCGGCGTCGCCGGATCGTCCGCCGTCCTCGGTGCCGGAGCCGCAGTGGAGGAGCAGCCGCTGCTGCCCGGCCGGTACGCCGCCTTCTACTCCGGCCTCGCCGATGCGCTTCTCGACGGAGCGCCCCTGCCCGTCGATCCCGAGGACGCCGTGCGCGTCCTCGACCTGATCGAGCGGATCCGCGCGGCCGCGCGCTGAGTCCGCACCTCCTCTTCCTCCTCTTCCTCTTCTTCCTCTTCTTCTTCCTCACCCGCCCCGGAACAGCGCCCGCCCCGGAACAGCGCCCGCCCCGGAACAGCGCCCGCCCCGGAACAGCGCCCGCTCCGGGACGGCCTCCGCTCACCGGCAGCGCCCGCTCCTGAACAGCGCCCGCTCCTCAACAGAAAGAACAGCCATGCCTGAACCCACCGCCTCCGCTCCCACCGTCGTCGTCATCGGCGCCGGGGTGCTCGGCGTCTCCACCGCGGCTCAGCTCGCGCGGCGGGGCGCGGCGGTCACCCTCGTCACCGAGGCCGCCGTCTCCTCCGGCGCCAGCGGCCGCTCGCTCTCCTGGCTCAACTCGGCCGGATTCCGCAGCGCCGAGTACCACGCGCTGCGCGTCGCCGGGATCGACCGCTACCGCACCCATCTCGCCCGGACGCCCGGCGCCGCGCGCTACCTCCGCTTCGACGGCGGCCTCTGCTGGGCCAAGCCGGGAAGGTCCTACCTGGAGCGCGCCGAGCACGAGAAGGCGATCGGCTACGACTCCGAGTGGCTCTCGCCCGAGGAGATCGCGGCGTGGACCCCGGGCGTCGATCCGGCGGCCGTGCACAGCGAGGGAGCGATCTTTAACCCCGGCGAGGGCTGGGTCGATCTGCCGATGCTCACTGAGCACCTGCTCGCCGAGTTCCTCGCCTCGGGCGGGGTGCTGCGGGAGAACGCGGGGCCGAGCACTGTCGCCGTCGAGCGCGGCCGGGCTGTCGGAGCCGAGACCGCCGCGGGAGAGCGCCTGCCCGCCGACCACGTGGTCCTCGCCACCGGCCCGGCCGTCCCACGCGGGCTCGCCGAGTTCGGCATCGAGCTGCCCGAGCAGACCCCGATCTCGCTGCTCGTCATCACCAAGCCCGTCGACGTCCCGCTGCGCGCCGTGCTGAACACGCCCCGCGTCGCGGTCCGCCCCACCCCGCGCGGCACGCTCGTCCTCGATTCCGGCTGGTCGGAGCGCGAGGTCGTCGTCGCCGCGGACGGCACCTGGCAGGTCCGCGACGAGACGGTCGCGACGCTCCTCGAGGAGGCGTCCGCCGTCCTCGCGGGCAACCCGCGACTCGAGCTCGACTCCTTCGCCGCCGGCCCCAAGCCGATCCCGGGCGACGGAGAGCCGGTGCTCGGGCGGATCGACGAGGTGCCGGGGCTGCACGCGATCTTCACTCACAGCGGCGCGACGCTGGGACTGATCGTCGGCGAGCTGATCGCCCTCGAGGTGCTCACCGGGCAGCCGAGTCCGCTGCTCGAGCCGTTCCGGGCCGCGCGCTTCGGCGCCGTGCGCACGCCCGCGGTGCCGGCCTGATGCGCGCGCTCCCGCTCGCCGATCCGCGGATCGTGGCGGTCGGCGACAACGTCGTCGACTGCTACACCGCCGACGGCGTGATGTACCCCGGCGGCAACTGCGTGAACGTCTCGGTCTACGCCGCCCGCGAGGGAATCGCCACGACCTACATCGGCGCCGTGGCGGACGACGCCGCGGGCCGCCTCCTCCGCTCGTCGCTCGTCGCCGAGGGCGTCGACGTCTCCCGTCTGCGCACCGAGGAGGGCTGGACGGCGTACTGCCGCATCGGCCTCGTCGACGGCGACCGCGTGTTCCTGCACTCCGGCAAGGGCGTCTCGCTCTTCACCCCGTCCGAGGCCGATCTGGCGGCCGTGGCCGACGCCGACGCGCTCCACGTCGGCGTCTCGAGCTTCCTCGACGAGCACCTGTCGGCCTTCGCCGAGCGCACCCGGATCTCCTACGACTTCTCCTCCGACGTCGATCCCGCGGCCGTCGCGCCGGTCGCCCGGCACTGCTTCCTCGCGTCGTTCTCGGCCGGTGGCCGGAGCGACGAGGAGGTCGAGGGGCTCCTCGCTGCCGCACTCTCGGCGGGCGCCGTCTGGGTGCTGGTCACCCGCGGTGAGCGCGGCGCCCTGCTCTCCGACGGCACCGAGCGCGCGACCAGCACTCCGGTCGCGACCCGCGTCGTGGACACCCTCGGCGCCGGCGACACCTTCATCGCCCGCACTCTGATCGGCCTGCTGCGGGGTGAGCCGCTGGACGAGCTGATGGCGGCCGCCTCCGTCGCCGCCGCCTTCACCTGCACCGAGCACGGCGCCTTCGGCTACGGCGCGCCGATCGACATCACCGAGCACGCGGGCACGCCCGCTCCCTGACCAGACCCCTCGACAAGGAGAACTCCCATGACCGATGGCACCTACCTGGGCTCCGGCCCCGTCGCCCCCGTCCCCGACGACATCGCCCCCTCGATCGAGCACGCGCTGTCGCTCTGGCCGGCGATCGACCGCTTCGTCTCCACTCTTCCCGCCGTGGACCGCGTGCTGCTCGTCGGCGCAGGCGGCTCACTGATGGGCGTCCAGGCCGCGCAGTACCTCCTGGACTCGGCGGCCATCACGCCGGCGGCGTCCTACAACTCCGACGAGTTCTTCCACCGTGCGCCGGCGTCCGTCGGGCCGGGTGCCCTCGTGATCGTGCTGTCGGGCACCGGCGAGACACCCGAGACGGTGCGCGCCGGGGAGTGGGCGCAGCAGCGCGGCGCGGCCGTCGCCGGCGTGACGCTCAAGGCGGAGGGACCCCTGGCGGTGGCGCTCGACACCGCGTTCGTCGCCCGGACGGGGCAGGGCACGCAGGTCGTCCTGCAGCTCCTCGCGCTCGCCGTCCTCCGCCGCGACGGCGTCGACGTCGAGGAGCGTCTCGCCGCTCTGCGGGCACTCCCGGCAGCGATGGTCGCCGCCGTCGAGGCGTTCGAGCCGCGGGCGCGGACGATGGCGGAGGCGCTGAAGGACGTGCAGGTCACGTACCTGATCACCTCCGGCTCGCTCATGGGCCCGGGCCAGACCTTCACGACCTGCTACCTGCAGGAGATGCAGTGGATGCACGCCGCGACCATCAATGCGGACGAGTTCTTCCAGGGCCCGTTCGAGGTCTTCGACGCCGCGACGCAGAGCATCCTCTTCCTCGCCGAGGACGCGACGAGGCCGATGGGCGAGCGAGCGCAGACCTTCCTCGACCAGTACAGCGGAACGACCCACACCGTCGATTCGCGGTCGATCGAGCTGCCGGGCGTGGCCGCCGATCAGCGCGCCTTCGTCGCCCCGCTGGTGTTCTCGACGCTCGTGTCGCGCCTCGCCGCGCACTGGGCGGCGGCGCGCGGCTACGCCCTGGAGGGCCGCCGCTACATGTGGCAGTTCGCCTACTGAGCGGCGGGTCGGCACCGAGCCCACGTGCCGGAGGTGGTCGCGCGGGCTCGTGTTCTCACCTCCGGCTCGTGTTCTCACCTCCGGCTCGTCGTCCGGGCCGGTTCCCGCGAGCCCGAGCCGGTCCCTCGTGCCGGAGGAGCGCTCCGGATCAGCCGGCGGACGCGGCGGCGTCCGGCGTGTTCATAGCGCCGTCCGGCGCGCCACCCTCCGCCGCGTCCCCGCTCGCCCGCCGCGGCCGCAGCTCGCTCACCAGCGTCCCCGCCACGATCAGCGCGGCCCCTACCAGCGCGAGCGCCGGCAGCCGGTCGCCCGCGAGCCGCCCGATCACCCCGCCCCAGACCGGCTCGGCGGAGTAGATGATCGTCGCGCGGGTCGGCGAGACGGAGCGCTGGGCCCAGTTCATCGTCAGCTGGATGAGGCAGCTGCTGGCGCCCAGGGCGAGCGCGGCGATCAGCCAGACCCAGGAGAACGCGGGGATCGCCTCTCCCGCGAAGGGCATGCCGGCGAACGAGAGGCCTCCCGCCACCAGGAGCTGCACGACCGTCACCCGCCCCAGGTCGACCCGGCCGGCGAACGCGCTGATCAGGATGATCTCGGCGGCGATCGGAAGGGTGCTGATCAGTGTCGCCAGCTCGCCCGGGCCCAGCCCCACTCCGGTCTGCGGCCCCGCGATCAGCAGCAGTCCGGCGAACGCCAGACCGACGCCGACCAGCGTGAAGACGCCGGGCCGCTTCCGCAGCACGACCCACTGCAGCAGCGGCACCAGCGGCACGTACAGCGCGGTGAGGAAGGCGGAGGTGCTGCTCGGGATCGTCTGCAGTCCGTAGGTCTGCAGCCCGTAGCCGAGGACGATCATCACCCCGATCGCCGCCCCCGCCCCGAGGTCGATCCGCCGCATCCCGCGCAGCGACCGGTGGAAGACCACCGCGCTGATCACTCCCGCCGCCAGGAACCGCACCCCGACGAAGAAGAGCGGACCGCTGTGCTGCATCGCCACGTGCACCGCCAGGAAGGTGCCGCCCCAGAGCGCCGTGATGCCGATCAGCGCCCACTCGGGTCGCGAGAACCGGACGGCCGAGAGAGGGGAGGTGCGCAGCATTCTGCACACTATAGAGTGCAGAACGATGCGCACGCCAGAGCCCTCCGCCGTCCTCGCTCACGTCGGCAGCAACCTCCGCCGGGCGCGGCTGGAGGCCGGGCTGAGTCAGGCGGCGCTCGCCGAGCTCTCCGGCATCAGCCGGCGCACGATCGTCAACGTCGAGGCGGGCGAGGCGAACATCAGCCTCACCGGCGTCGACCGCCTCGCAAGCGCGCTCGGCTCCAGCTTCACCGCCCTCGTCTCCGCTCCCGGCTCCGTTCCCGCCGCGATCGACGAGGTGGCCTGGCGCGGCGACGACGCGGCGAGCGTCGCCGTCCTGCTCGCGTCCGTCCCGGCCCGCGCCGAGGCGCAGCTCTGGACCTGGACCCTCGGCCCCGGCGACCGCTACCGGGCGCAACCCGACCCCGACGGCTGGCACGAGATCCTCCTCGTCACCGCGGGCGCGCTCCTGCTCGAGCGCGAGGGCGAGCCGGACGTCCGGCTCGCCCTCGGCCAGCACATCGCCTTCTCGACCGCCCGGCACTACGCCTACGCGAACGCCTCCGACGGCGAGGCGACCGTCTTCATCCGCATCGTCGTGAGCTGATCCGGCGCTCGGAGCGGCCCCGGCCGGGCCTCGTCCGACGTCCCTGATCGACGCCGTTCTGCACGTCCCGTGCCAGCGCGATCGTTCTCTGACGGGAAGCCCCGGCTTTCGCGCCTGGACGAGAACAATGACCTCTTCACGGTCCGCGAGCGGTGACCCGGTGACCCGGGCCCTTCCGCCACTGCTCGCGGCGACGGAAGGGATCACGATGGAACTCTGGAAGACGATGACGATCGGTGCGGCTGCGGCGGTGCTCGTGGGTGTGACGGCGGTGTCGCCGGCGATGGCGGCGCCGGTCGGGAACGCTGACGCCGCGGCCGTCGCCGCCGCGGCGTCTCTCGCGTCCGGGAACGCCGACGCGACGGCCGTCGCCGCCGCCGCTGCCTCGATCGCACAGGAGATCTCCTCCCCCGGAGCGCGGACGGCGCAGCCCCTCTCCGTGCCCGGCTACGAGCTCGTCCAGACCGAGGACAGGACGGTCTCCTACCGAATCGTCGAGGGATCCGAGACTCCCGCGCCCGCGCGGGACCTCACCTTCTCGAACAACGACGGCGCACCGCTCGCCGCCTCCCTCGAGATCCGCTACCAGGCGGGCTCGGGCGAGTTCGTCGAAGAGGTCTCTCCTCTCGTGCAGCCCGGAGGCCCGTCCTGGAGGGCCGTGATTCCGGGTGATGCGCGGGACGTCGACATCCAGGTGCACGCCGCGTCCGGCGCTATCGTCGCCGAGAGGAGCTAACCCGGTGAGATGCCCGCAGGGGATCCTCACGTCTACTGGGAGCGGTCGAGCTACTTCCGCCTCCCCGGCTACACCTTCGCGTGGTCCGGTAGCGCCTGAGGAGGGCCGCGCCGCGCCGGGTCACCGCGCGGCGCGGTCCTCCGGCGGCGCCGTCCAGGAGCCGTCCGGGCGGATGGCCCCCGCGATGGTCGCCGCGATCGCCTGCAGCTCCCGGCGCTGCCGTGCACTGAGCGGATCGAGGACGACGGCGCGGACCAGGGTCTCGTGGCCGGGCGCCGCCTGCTCCTGCTGGGCGGCACCGGTAGCGGTCAGTGTCGCGAGGGTCGTGCGCCCGTCCCCGGGATCGGGTCGCCGCTCCACCCAGCCGCGCGCCTCCAGCCGCGAGACCGCGCGCGACAGCCGCGACAGCGAGCTGTTCGCGAAGCCCGCCAGTGCGCTCATCCGCAGGGTCCGCTCCGGCGCGGTCGCGAGGGCGTAGAGGACGCCGTACTCGAAGTGACTCAGGCCGGAGTCGCGCAGCAGCTGCGCGTCGAGCGTCGCCGGGAGCCACTCGAGCACGGTCGCGAGCGCGCTCCAGGCGGCGAGGTCGTCGCCGCTCAGCGGGGCGGGATCAGGGCCGGTCACCTCATCAGCGTACCGCCGACTCACTTGACCAGGAAAGTGAACCGGCTACAGTTTCCCAGGCAAGCAATCGCCTGCGGCAGACGAGGGAGACGACCGGGATGGATCTGGAACTGACAGGGAAGCGCGCGTTCGTGAGCGGTTCGACGCAGGGCATCGGCCGCGCCATCGCTCTTGCGCTGCTGCGGGAGGGCGTCGAGGTCGTCGTGAACGGCCGCACCGACGCCGGTGTCCGAGCGGCGGTCGAGGGTCTCGACGCGCAGGTCCCCGGCGCCGTCGTCTCCGGCCTCGCCGCCGACTTCGCCGATGCGGAGTCCGTGGACCGCCTTCTGAAGCGCCTCGGCCGGGTGGACGTCCTGGTCAACAACGTCGGGCTCTTCGAGGTCGCGCCCTTCGCGGCGATCACCGACGAGCAGTGGCTGCGCTACTTCACGGTCAACGTGATGAGCGGCGTCCGCCTGTCCCGGCACGTCCTCGACCCGATGCTCGAGGCGGGCTGGGGCCGCATCGTCTTCGTCAGCAGCGAGTCCGGCGTGAACGTGCCGGGCGACATGACGCACTACGGAGTGACCAAGGCGGGGATGCTCGCCTTCGGCAACGGCCTGGCCAAGCTGACCCGCGGCACCGGAGTCACGGTCAACTCGGTCCTCGGCGGCCCGACCTGGTCCGACGGCGTCGCGGGCAGCGTCGAGGGCGTCGCCGCCGCCCAGGGCGTGCCGGTGGACGCCCTCCGGGCCGCGATCATCGGCGGCAACACGACCTCGCTCGTCGAGCGCTTCCTCGAGCCGGACGAGATCGCCTCGCTCGTGACCTACCTGGCCAGCCCGCGCGCCTCCGCCACCAACGGCGCAGCCCTGCGTGCGGACGGCGGCGTGCTCACCGGCCTGCTCTAGGCCTCTCGGGGTCCGGTCGGTGCGGAGCCGTCGGCGGGCTTCGTCCGTCGTCGTCGCGCCGACCTCGGCGGCGCCGCCCGCAGGTGCTCGCCGACCCGCCCGAGGATGCGCGCGAGCTCGCCGGCGTCGGCGTCGGTGAGGGGGGCGAACAGCAGCCCGTGCACGGTCTCGATATGCCCGGGGAACACGGCCCGGAGGACCTCCCGCCCCGCGGCGGTCAGCGCGACGACGGTGCTGCGCTCGTCGTCCGGCGACGGCGAGCGGGTGACGAGCCCTCGCTGCTCGAGCAGCTGCGCCTGGTAGGTGAGGCCGCTGCGGCTGTGCACGACGCCGTCGGCGAGGTCGGTCATCCGCTGCCGGCCGTCCGGAGCGTCGCCCAAGCGCGCCAGCAGCTGGAACTGGAGGTAGCTCAGATCGCCCGCCTCGCGCAGCTGCTGCTCGACCGCCGGCCGCAGCAGGCTGCCGACCTCGGTGAAGGCCAGGTAGGCCGAGAGCTGGGTCGGGGTGAGGGCGTCCGTCATGTTCTCGATCCTACTATTGCTTCGAATTCAAAGCAGTGTTACCGTCTCCCCAGTGCTTCGAATTGGAAGCAATGAGGTGAGGGAGACGATCATGCAGGCAGTGCGATTCCACGAGGTGGGCGGGCCCGAGGTCCTCGTCCAGGAGGAGATCCCGGTCCCGGCTCCCGGCACCGGGCAGGTGCGGCTCCGCGTGGCGGCGTCGGCCTTCAACGCGGCCGACGCCGGCATGCGGGCCGGCTTCCTGCCGATCCCGGTCGAGCTCCCGCACGTCCCCGGGTACGACGTGTCGGGCACCGTCGACGCGGTCGGCGACGGGGTCGAGGGAGTCGCGGTCGGCGATGCGGTCCTCGCGTTCCTGCCGATGGAGCGCGACGGCGGCGCCGCCGAGTTCGTGCTGGCGCCGGCCGAGGCCGTGGTCGCCGCTCCGACGAGCCTCCCGCTCGCCGACGCGGCTGCGCTGCCCTCGGTGGCGCTCACCGCCTGGCAGGCGCTGTTCGACGACGGCCGGCTCGTCGCCGGTCAGCGGGTCCTCATCATCGGCGCGGGCGGAGTGGTCGGGAAGTACGCCGTGCAGCTCGCGAAGCGCGCCGGCGTGCACGTGATCGCGACGGCGAGTCCGCGCAGCATCGACGCCGTCCGGTCGGCGGGCGCCGACGAGATCATCGATCACACGGCGACCGACGTCCTCGCGGCTCTCGGCGAGCAGGTGGACGTGCTGCTCAACCTGGCTCCGCTCGAGCGGGAGCGGTTCGCCGCCTCGGTCGCCGCGGTGCGCGACGGCGGGGCCGTCGTCAGCACGACGGCATTCCTGACCACGCCCGGCGACGACAGCCGCGGCGTCCGAGCGGCGACGGTGTTCGTGCTCCCGGACCGCGAGCGCCTCGCGCAGCTCGTCGCCCTCGTCGATGCGGGGGAGCTGACCGTGGAGGTCACCCGCCGGGTACCGCTGGCCGAGCTGCCGGCGATCCACGCCGAGTCGGCCGGGGGCCGCATCACCGGCAAGGTGATCGTCCTCGCGTGAGTCCGCGCCCGACGAGCCGAAGCGCAGTCGAGGGCCGGAAGGAGGCAGGAGGAGGCGGGAATGGAGAACCGCCTCCCCCTGCCCGTCGTGTCGTGGTCGTCGTCCCTGAACCCTGCGGTCAGGGGAGCGCCACGTCAGCTGGGGAACAGCCAGCTGAACATCAGCAGGAAGAAGGCCACGTCGGCTCCTCTCATCGGGTCGGGCGGGACGGGTCGCCGGGACGGCGGGGGTCTGCCTCTCGGTGGCGAGGAGCGGCCCGCTCGCGCGGGAGCGGCTCGTCCCCGCCGTCGACTCGCTAGAGCGAGCCGAAGAAGGCGATGACGATGGCGACGAGGGCGTTGAGCGACACGGCTGTCTCCTGTCGCGGTGTCGGACGGACGGATCGGTCACGGGGACCGGCGCCCACTGTCACCGATGCTCGGCCGCGGGTTCAACTCGATGGCGCTCGTCGTCCTGGGCGGCGGAATCGCTCCTTGTCGAGAGGCCGCCGACGGCAGGCTCCGTGCCATCCGCCTCAGTCCGCGACAGCGATGACGTCCTTCACCGCTCACTCCACGAGGATCGGACGACCCTCCCTCGTCACGGCCGAGGGGAGACCGCCGTCCTCCTCGGTCGGCCGAGAGTCCGAGCGAAAGGAACACGATGAAGCTCATCCGCACCACGACCATCGGCGTGATCGCCGCAGTACTCCTCGGCCTCGCGTCCGCGCCCCCGGCGACAGCAGCGGACGACACGGGCGGGACGGCGACGGACTCGACCCTCTGCACCACGAACCACTCCGTCTACAAGGCGGATACCACCGTCAAGGCCCACCTGGACGGTACTGACGTCGTGATCGACGTGTCGGCCGGGCTCTTCCGGACGCGCACCCGGATCGTCGTCCTGGTGAACGACGAGTACATCGGCGAGACCTACTGCGGCACCGCCTATTACGCGCACCGCTGGTCCGCGGGCGATCGGATCTTCATGAGGATGGGGCCCGCGAAGCCCGGCGACGAGGTGCGGGTCGCGGTGATCGGAGGCCGTCCGGGCGAGCCGATCGGCTCCCGCTTCGGCCAGTACAGCCTGCTGGAGGAGCGGCTGAGCACGCCCGGGTCGGAGCGCTGACGGTCGACGATCCCGGGACTCCTCCGTGGTGCTCCGGTCCGTGGTGCTCCAGTCCGTGGTGCTCCGGTCCGCGGTGGCGGGATCCACGGTGGTGAGATCCACGTGCCCCGTCGTGGTCGCGGTCACCCCTGAGTGTCCGGGTGGCCGCGGCCGATGCGGCGGGACTAGTCGAAGATCGAGATGAGATAGGCGATCAACGCGAAGATCATGACGGCTCCCTTCCTCGGACCTGATCGGGCGCCCGGTGGTGGGTGACCGTGGTTCCACCGTGGACCTCGATCGCCCGACTCTCCACTGATCGGCGGAGACCGATGACCTGGCGGGAACCGGTCAGTCGCCGACGGGGTCAGAGCAGTCGCGAGCGCGAGAACAGCGCGTGCAGCAGCGGCAGCACCGACACCGCCATCAGCACCGTGCCGAACACCGTGTCATCGGCGCGGACAACCGCGCCCGCGATGAGCAGCCCGGCGAAGAGCACCGCCGAGACGACCCGCCGGACCGTCCCCTCGAGCCGGTTCAGCCGGCGTTCGACCGTCGGCACGGTGACCGCGAGGGTCCCGTCCTCGAGGGTCGTCGCGAGCTCGTCCAGGCGCCGTGGCAACCGCACCAGGAGCCCGAGGGTGTCGAGCGCCTGCCGGCCGACGTCCTGCGCGACGTTGCCGCGCTCCTCGCGGATCAGCTGCTGCGCGTAGGGCTCGACCGAGTCCCAGAGGTTGAACGACGGATCGAGCGCGCTGCAGACTCCGGACGTCAGAGACATGGCCCGGATGATGAGCAGGAAGTTCTCGGGCAGCTGGAACGGCAGCGAGCGCACCACGTCGCCGAACTGGATCGCGAAGTCGCGGAACTCGCGCGGGTCGACTTCGCGCAGCTCCGCGAAGCCCATGCCGCCGAAGCGCGCGAACAGCTGCGTCATCGCCCGCTCGAGCTCGCGGGAGTCGGCGGAGGGGAGCAGCACGCCGACGTTGCGCGCCGCATCGACGAGGCCCTTGCCGTCGCGCGAGGCGGCGGCGATCAGCATCGCCCGCAGGCCCGCTCGCGTCGACGACGGCACCTCGCCCATCATCCCGAAGTCGATGAAGGTCAGCCGCCAGGGCAGATCGCCGCCGGGGGTCAGGGTGACGAAGACGTTGCCCGGGTGCGGGTCGGCGTGGAACCAGCCGCTGGTGAAGAGCTGGTCGAACATGACCGCGGCGAACACCGGGGCGACGTCGCGCGGGTCGATGCCGGCGGCCGCCAGGCCCTCCGCGTCGGTGATCTTGATCGCGGTGACGTCCTGCAGCGTCAGCACCTTGCGGGTCGAGCGCTCCCAGATCACGTCCGGGACGCCGACGCGGGGGTCGCCGGCGAAGTCGGCGGCGAAGCGCACCGAGTTGGCCGCCTCGCGCAGGTAGTCGATCTCCTCGAGGCTCGTGACGGCGAACTCCTCGACGAGCGCGGGCGCGTCGACGCGGTCGGAGACGAGCCGCACGTGGGTCAGCCAGCCGCCGATGCGCCGGAGCGCCGCGAGGTCGACCTCGACGATCTCATCGATGCCGGGGCGCTGGACCTTGACGATGGCGTTCTCGTGCCCGGAGTCGGCGGCGTCCACCGGCGACAGCCGCGCGCGGTGCGCCTGCCCGAGCGAGGCCGCGGCCACCGGTGTCTCGTCGACGTCTGCGTAGGCGCGCGCGAGCGTCATGCCCAGCTCGGCCTCGGCGAGGGCCCGGATCCGCGGGAAGGGGACTGGCGGCACCTCGTCCTGGAGGCCCTCCAGCTCCCGGGTGATCTCGGGCGGGAGGACGTCCAGGCGCGACGACATGAACTGGCCCACCTTGATCATCAGACCGCCGAGATCGACGGCCAGGACGTGGAAGCTGCGCGCGAAGCGCCGCATCCGCTGCGGGCGGGTGCGCAACGCGATCGCCGTCAGCCCGATGCGGGGCAGCAGCAGATCGAAGAACCAGGTCACCGCGAGGTGCCAGGAGGCGAACCGCAGGATGCGGCGGTAGCGACGCTGGTCGCTGCGGGCTCGGCGGCCCGGGTCCGTGGGACCCGGGCGGACCGGCGCCACCCGGGTCAGTCCTGCGCGAGGATCGCGTACAGGCGCCGGCGCACGTCCTCGAGTTCGGTGACGGCCTGCCGGATCTGCGCCGGGGTGCCCGAGCGGCCGACCTGCGCGGCGGCCTGAGCGAGTGCGACGCCGGCCTTCGGCAGCGCGCCGAAGTCGACCTGGTCGGACTCGGACCACGGGGCATCGGTGCCGGACGCGGCGACCTGCGCGCGGCCGGAGTCGGTGAGGCTGTAGGTCTTGCGGCCGTTCGACTCGTCAGCGGCGATCAGGCCCTCGTCGGCGAGCAGCTGGAGGGTCGGGTAGACGGAGCCGGGGCTCGGCTTCCAGCTGCCGCCGCTGCGCTCCTCGATCTCGTGGATGATCTGGTAGCCGTGCATCGGCTGCTCGGCGAGGAGCGCGAGGACGGCGGCGCGGACGTCGCCGCGGCCGACCCGGCTGCCTGTCCGCTTCTCGAAGCCGGCGCGGGCCTGCTCCATCGCCTGCCAGATGCCGTCGATGGGGTTGCCGGCGCCGAACGCGCCGGTCGAGGACTGGTATTTCATGATGACCTCCGAGTGTCTTCCGAGTGTGCCGTTCCGAACGACCGTGTCGCTCCGAACGATACTCAGCGATATGTGCGGCGACTGTGAGCGACTGCCGGATGAGGCGTGCATCCCGGTCGCTCCTGACGCCCGCAGCAGGCGCGGTCGACCGCACAGGTGTCTCGCGCCACGGCCGAGCGACCGCGAGTCTCGCCGGATGAGAATGTCTCGTCGCGACCAGCCGCGGGCGTCCCGAAGCGCTCCGCTCCTTCGTCTCTGGTCGCCTTCATCGAAGGGATACCCATGAGGAACACGCGCGCTGCCGCGGCCTGTCTCGCCGCGACCACCCTGTTCGGCCTGCTGGCGGCGACGCCGGCGCAGGCCGAGCCGACCCCGACTCCGACGACCATCGCGCCCACGCCGACGGCCGTTCCGCGTCAGCCGGCCCCGACTCCGACGACCATCGCGCCCACGCCGACGGCCGAGCCCGCTCCGGGAGCGGCGCCGTCCGCGCAGCCGACGCCGGTGATCGCGACGCTCTCGGACGAGGGGGTGCTGGTGTCGCTGTCCGACGACCTGTACCGGTCGGAGAAGCGGATCGTGGTGATCGTCGAGGGGAAGCCCGTCGCTCAGATCCAGAGCAAGCAGACGCGCGGTGTGACGAGGGTGGTCCCTGATGTCGTCGATGGTCGGACGGTCCTGCACATCCCCGGGGTGAAGCCCGGCGATCGCATGGCGGTCACGGAGTACGTGGGGTCGCTGGACGACGGGTTCGACGACACGCTCCGCCGGACGAGGCTCTTCGCGGGGCAGCTCAGCGATGCCGCTCCCGCGTCGACCGAGGCCGCTCCCGGAGCGGTGCCGATCGCGCAGCAGCCGTTCGTGATCGCGACGCTCTCGGACGAGGGGGTGCTGGTGTCGGTGTCCGATGACCTCTACCGCACGGACAAGCGGTTCGTGGTGATCGTCGAGGGGAAGCCCGTCGCTCAGATCCAGAACAAGCGGACTCGCGGTGTGGTGAGGGTGGTCCCCGATGTCGTCGATGGTCGGACGGTCCTCTACATCCCCGGGGTGAAGCCGGGCGATCGCATGGCGGTCACGGAGTACGCGGGGTCGCTGGACGACGGGTTCGATGACACCCTCCGCCGGACGAGGCTGTACACGGCGCAGCTCGGCGATGCGGCTCCGACGGGCGGGCAGCCGGCTCCGGTCTCGACCGCGGCACCGACTCCCGGTCCTGTCGCGGGGCCCGGTACTGCGAAGGATGCTCCGGTGGTGACGGTGTCGTACGAGGACCGCCGAGCGGTCTTCTCCTTGGCGGAGGACGTCGCTACCAGTACGGCGCGGGTGTTGATCTCGGTGAACGGCGTGAAGATCGGATCGGTCTGGAACGACGAGCTCACCGGTCTCTCGGGCGCCTACTACTCGGGGCACCGGCTGTACTTCGCGGCTGATGCGCATCCGGGTGACCAGGTGAAGGTCACTCTGGAGGGTGGCAACGGGTCCGGTGTCGATGAAGACGCTCCGGAGCGTGTCCTGTTCGAGGGGACGCTGTAGCCGGCGCTGCTCTCTCTCGAGAAGTGGTTCTGTACGCAGAAGTTGCGGTAGTCGAGTGCGACTACCGCAACTTCTGCGTGGTGATGGGGGCGGGATCGGCGCGGGCCGCGCTGGAGCGGAGCGCGGCGCGGCGCTCGCGGGTCGGGACAGGCATCCCGCACTGCGCGACAGGGGGAGAAGGGGTGCGGTGCGCCTCGAACACAATGGCTCCTCGTGACCGGCCGGGGCCGCTCCAGAAGGCGCCGCTTCGTCGTCGCCGGTCGCAGTGAGAGAGGAATTCCATGAGAAGCACGCGCACCCTGGCGGCCTGCGTCGCCGCGACCGCACTGGTCGGGCTGCTGTCGGCGACGCCCGCGACGGCGGCACCGGCCGACCCGGCCGGGGTCGGGGCCTCCCGGTCCGCGGCCGCGCCGGCCGTGCCCGCTCCTGCGCCGAGCTCGGCTGTGACGGCGTCCCTCGTGAACGGTCACGTGATCGTGAGCCTCCCCGGCGAGATCTCCTCGTCGGACACGTGGCTCATGGTCCGCGCCGGGGAGAGGGTCCTCGGTCAGATCCAGAACGGCGTCGTCCTCGGCGGGACGTCGTACTACGCGTTGGACGGCCGGATGAAGATCGAGTTCGGTGCCGCGCAGGCGGGTGAGCGGCTGGAGGTCTTCCAGCTCGAGGGATCGCTGGGCGATGACGTCGACGACGCCCACTGGATCAAGAAGCTGGCCGACTTCCGAGCGTCGGACGCTCCGGTCGAGTCGGGACTGACGGCGTCGTTCGTGGACGGCTTCGCGGTGGTGAGCGTGCCCACCGCCGTCATCGCGGCGGAGAGGAGGCTCGTGTTCCGGGCCGACGGGGTGGAGGTCGGTCAGAGCTACGGCGGGAAGACGTTCATCGGCGGCGGCCAGGACGGGCGGACCGCGTTCCTCGGCAGCAAGCGGATCGACGGCGACCGGACGAGGATCCAGCTCCTCGGTGTGAAGCCCGGCAGCCGGGTGGAGGTCTCGGAGTACGAGGGAGCCGGGTTCGACTTCGGGGTGGAGGACGTCAAGCGGATCGCGAAGCTGTTCGACCAGCAGGTGGGCGAGAAGCCGGGCATGGCGGTGTCCCTGGTGAACGGGAACGCCGTGCTGTCCGTGCCCGATGAGGTCCTCCGGACGAACAAGCGGCTGGTGGTCTCCACCGGCGGAAGGGACCTCGGTGAGATCCAGGGCGACGCGGCGTACGGGCCCGTGAAGGTGTGGCGCGAGGGTGACGCCAAGCTGTTCGAGTTCAGCACGGTGTCGCCCGGTCAGCACCTGGAGGTCTGGGAGTACGAGGGCACGTGGTACGACTCGCGCGATCCGGCCCACCGCAAGGAGAAGCTGCTCGACCAGGTTCTGACGGCCACGCCGCCTGCGCCTCCCGCGCCCGCCCCGGTGGAGCCGACGTTCGTGAAGGCGTCGATCTCGGACGGTCGTGCTCTGGTCACCCTGCCGGACGCGATCGTCGAGTCGGATCGGCGCTTCGTGGTCGTGGTCGGCGGGAAGCCCGTCGCCGAGATCCGGGAGAACGATGCCCGCGGCGTCGCCGGTGTCTCGAAGTCGACCGAGGACGCGGAGACGACCTTCCTCATCGATGGTGTGGATCCCGGCGATCGGCTGGAGGTCTGGGAGTACGAGGGCGTGCTGGGCTTCGGCTTCGACGACGCGCTTCGGAAGGCGAAGGTGTTCGACCAGCAGCTCTAGGCCACCCGGCTCACAACGCAGAAGTTGCGGTAGTCGCGTGCGACTACCGCAACTTCTGCGTTGTGGCGGGGTCAGCGCGGGGTGCGCAGGAGTGCGGTGCGGCGCTCGCGGTCCTCGAGGGCGGCGCGCTCGTGGCGGAGGGCGGCGACCTCCGCGTGGGTGGGCGGGAGGCGGCGCTCCCGGGTGCTCCACGCCACGAGGGCGATGCCCGCGCGGAGCGCGAGGCGGTCGAGCAGGCGGGCGAGTCGGGGTCGGGGGAGGCGGGCGACGAGTGTCGCTGCGGTGTTCACGATGGTGTCCTTCGTGCGGGGCCCGGTCGGTGCCGGGCGGCTGGCGCGCGGGCGCGCCGGAGAGCGCCTGGTGGGCGCGGCGAGGAGCGCGCTCGGAGCGCGCGGAGCGGCCGCCGGAGGGGCGGCGCGCAGGACCCGGTATCGGGTCGGGGACGGGACGACGGTCCGTGCGGCGGTGCCGCGGGACCGGGAGCTTCTTCTGCGCCGTCACCGTCTGAGCGATGACGAGCGGGAGGCTCGACCGGTCAGTCGGAGAGGGCGCCGAAGAAGCCGGCGGTGGTGAAGTGCGGCGCGTTCGTCATGGTCGGCTCCTTTCGTGGTGGCGTTCGTCGACCGTAGCGGGCTGCGGGTGTACCTGGCAAGAGGCTGAGTGCGGGTCGGCCCCTTCTGCTGATCGAGTAGGCCGCGGAGCGGGCGTATCGAGATCCTCCGTGCTGACCGCGTGGGTCTCGATACGCCGCCTGCGGCGGCTACTCGACCAGCAAGAGAGGGCCTGCAGCGCCGAAGGTGTCAGTCCATGCATGCTGATCGAGTAGGCCGCACTGCGGCCGTATCGAGATCCACCACCGTCAGAAGACAGGTCCGCAGACCCGCTCTGCTGGCGACGGCGGATCTCGATACGCCGCGTTCCGCGGCTACTCGACCAGCATGCTTCCCGGGTCAGGCGCGGGGGCGGGGCTGCAGGCGCTCGAGCTGGGTGACGTGGGCGGGGGTGAGCTCCTCGAGGGAGTGGGCGCCGAGGAGCTTCATGGTGCGGACGATCTGGTCGGAGAGGATCGCGATCGTGCGATCGACGCCCTGGCGGCCGCCGGCCATGAGGCCGTAGAGGTAGGCGCGGCCGATGAGGGTGAACTTCGCTCCCAGGGCGATGGAGGAGACGATGTCGGCGCCGTTCATGATGCCGGTGTCGACCATGACCTCGGTGTCGGTGCCGACCTCGCGGACGACCTTGGGGAGGAGGTGGAAGGGGATGGGGGCGCGGTCGAGCTGGCGGCCGCCGTGGTTGGAGAGGACGATGCCGTCGACACCGAAGTCGGCGAACTTGTGGGCGTCCTCGACGCTCTGCACGCCCTTGATGACGAGCTTGCCGGGCCACATCTCGCGGATCACCTTGAGGTCCTCGAAGCTGATGGTGGGGTCCATGGCGAGGTCGAGCAGGTCGCCGACGGTGCCGCCGGTCGCGCTGAGGGACGCGAACTCGAGCTTCTGCGTGGTGAGGAAGTCGAACCACCACCACGGGCGGGGGAGGGCGTCGAGGACGGTGCCGACGGTGAGCTGCGGCGGGATGGAGAAGCCGTTGCGCTTGTCGCGCAGGCGGGCGCCGGCGACGGGGGTGTCCACGGTGAAGAACAGGGTCTCGTAGCCGGCGGCGGCGGCGCGCTCGACGAGGCCGTAGGAGATCTCGCGGTCGCGCATGACGTAGAGCTGGAACCAGTTCCGGCCGTGCGGGTTGGCCTTCTTCACGTTCTCGATCGAGGTGGTGCCGAGCGTGGAGAGGGTGAACGGGATGCCCGCGGCGGCGGCCGCTCCGGCTCCGGCGGTCTCGCCCTCGGTCTGCATCAGGCGGGTGAAGCCGGTCGGCGCGATCCCGAACGGCATGGCGGAGGGCGCGCCGAGGACGGTCGCGGTGGTGTCGACGGCGGCGACGTCGCGGAGCACCTGCGGGTGGAACTCGACGTCCTCGAACGCCTGGCGGGCGCGGGCGATCGAGATCTCGCCCTCCGCGGAGCCGTCGGTGTAGTCGAACGCGGCCTTCGGGGTGCGGCGCTTCGCGATCGAGCGGAGGTCCTCGATGGTGAGAGCGGCGTCGAGGCGGCGCTTGCGGCCGTCGAGCTCGGGCTTCTTGAAGCTGAGGTACTCGAGCAGCTCGACGGGCTTCGGGAATTGGCGCTGGACCATGCTGGTCAGCCTTTCTCGGGGGAGGAGGGACGGGGTTCGTAGCGCGTCGGCGGGAACGCCCGGCGCACGAGGGCGCGCAGCGACTCGAGCGAGCCGGAGACGAGACCCTGCGCGCGGGCCTGGACGATGATGTTCCCGATCGCCGTGGCCTCGCTGGGACCGGCCTCGACCGGGAGCCCGGTGCGGTCGGCGGTCAGCTGGCAGAGCAGCTCGTTCTGCGAGCCGCCGCCGACGACGTGGATCGTGCGGACGTGCTTGCCGCTCAGCCGGACGGCATCGGCGAGGGTGCTCGCGTAGGCCTCGGCGAGCGACTCCAGGATCGAGCGGACGAACTCGGGGCGGGTGCGCGGCTGCGCGAGACCGCGCTCGACGCACCACTCGACGATCCGGCCGGGCATGTTGCCGGGGGCGAGGAAGCGCTCGTCCGCGGGGTCGAAGGTCGTGATCGGTCCGCGGATCGCCGCGGCCTGGCGCAGCAGCTCGGCGAGGTCGATCTGCTCGCCGGTGCTGCGCTCCCAGGTGCGGATCGACTCCGAGAGCAGCCACAGCCCGGAGACGTTCTTCAGGAATCGGACTCGCCCGTCGACGCCGCCCTCGTTGGTGAAGTTGGCGGCCCGACCCTCCAGCGAGACCACCGGCTCCTCGAGTTCGACGCCGACGAGCGACCAGGTGCCACTGGAGATGTACGCGAAGTCCTCGTCAGCGGCCGGCACGGCGACGACGGCCGAGGCCGTGTCGTGCGAGCCGACGGCGACGACGCCGAGCCCGGCCGGGGCGCCGAGCTCGGCGGCGACGGCGGGCAGGAGCGAGCCGAGCCGGGAGCCCGGCTCGATCAGGGGCGCGAGGATCCCGAGCGGCAGATCGAGGCGCGTGAGGAGCTCGTGGTCCCACGCGCGGGTGTGCGGGTCGAGCAGACCCGTGGTGGAGGCGTTGGTGATCTCGGTCGCGGCCACGCCGGTCAGCCAGTAGCCGATCAGGTCCGGGACGAGCAGCGCCTGGTCGGCGAGGGCGAGCACGTCGCGCTCGGCGGCGAGCTGGAACAGCGTGTTGAACGGCAGGTGCTGCAGTCCGTTGCGCGCGTAGAGCTCCTCGGCGCCGATCCGTGCGTGCACGTCGGCGACGCCGCGCGCGGTCCGCTCGTCGCGGTAGTGGTACGGCGCGCCGAGCATCCGGCCCCGGCGGAGCAGGGCGTAGTCGACGGCCCAGGAGTCGACGCCGATCGAGACGACCTCGGGCTCGTCGCGGAGCGCGTTGGTCAGCCCGGTCGTCAGCGAGCGGTGCAGCTCGAGGATGTTCCAGTGCAGCGCGGACTCGGCGCCCTCCTGGACGCGGACCGGCTGGTTCGGGAAGCGCGCGACGTGCCGCATCCGCAGCTCGTCGTGGCCGACGTAGCCGAGGATGACGCGCCCGCTGGTGGCGCCGAGGTCGACCGCCGCGACGGCCTTCATCGGAGGGTCCCTTCGATGGACGCCTTCGGCGGGATGCGACCCATTGAGGGTCGCCGTCGGGCTCCACGGTCTTCCGGGCCGAGGGCTGCCGCCTTTCGGGCGATGCTGCGGCGTTCCCGCGATGACGATGTCATCGCAGGAAGGCCGCAGCCACGCCCGCGTCAACGGGAACGTGCAGCCCCGTCGTGTGCGAGAAGTCGGAAGTGCAGAGCGCGAACACCGCGTTGGCGACGTTCTCCGGGACGACCTCGCGCTTGAGGATGGTGCGCTTGGCGTAGAACGCGCCCAGGTCCTCCTCGTCGATGCCGTAGGTCTTGGCGCGGTTCGCGCCCCAGCCGGAGGCGAAGATGCCGGAGCCGCGGACGACGCCGTCGGGGTTGATGCCGTTGACCTTGATGCCGTGCTCGCCGAGCTCGGCGGCCAGCAGGCGCACCTGGTGGGCCTGGTCGGCCTTGGTCGCGGAGTAGGCGATGTTGTTCGGGCCGGCGAAGACCGAGTTCTTCGAGGAGATGTAGACGATGTCGCCGCCGAGCTTCTGGTCGACGAGCACGCGGGCCGCGGCCTGCGAGACGAGGAACGAGCCCTTCGCCATCACGTCGTGCTGGAGGTCCCAGTCGGCCTCGGTGGTGTCGAAGAGCGACTTCGAGAGCGAGAGGCCGGCGTTGTTGACCACCAGGTCCAGACCGCCGAAGGCGAGCACGGTGGCGTCGATCGCGGCCTTCACGGCGGCGGCGTCGGAGACGTTCGCCGCCACTCCCACCGCGACGTCGGTCGAGCCGAGCTCGGCCGCCGCGGCCTGCGCCTTGGCGAGATCGAGGTCGGCGACGACGACGCAGGCGCCCTCGGCGGCGAGGCGGGTGGCGATGGCCTTGCCGATGCCGGAGGCGGCGCCGGTGACCAGCGCGATGCGGGAGGCCAGGGGCTTGGGCTTCGGCATCCGCTGCAGCTTCGCCTCCTCGAGCGCCCAGTACTCGATGCGGAACTTCTCGGCCTCGTCGATCGGCGCGTAGGTCGAGATGGCCTCGGCGCCGCGCATCACGTTGATCGCGTTGACGTAGAACTCGCCGGCGACGCGGGCGGTCTGCTTGTTCGCGCCGTAGGAGAACATGCCCACGCCGGGCACGAGCACGATCAGCGGGTCGGCGCCGCGGATCGCGGGGCTCTCGGGCGTGGCGTGTGCGTCGTAGTAGGCCTGGTAGTCGGCGCGGTAGGCCTCGTGCAGCGCGGGGAGGCGCTCGACGATCTCCTCGACGGTGGCCGTGGCCGGCAGGTCGACGAGCAGCGGCTTCACCTTGGTGCGGAGGAAGTGGTCGGGGCAGGAGGTGCCGAGCGCGGCCAGGCGCGGGTGCTCGGTGCTCGCGAGGAAGTCGAGGACCTCGGCGGAGTCGGTGAAGTGGCCGACCTGGGGGCGGTCGTGCGAGGCGATCGAGCGCAGGTGGGCGGCGAGGGCGGCGGCCTTGGCGCGGCGCTCCTCCTCGGGGAGGGCGGCGTAGCCGTCGAGGGCGGGGCCGAAGGGCTCGGGGCGGCCGTGCTCGGCGATGTACGCGCTCGCGGTCTCGATGATGCGGAGCGAGTTCGCCTCCGCCTCCTCGCTGGTGTCGCCCCAGGCGGTGATGCCGTGGCCGCCGAGGATCGCGCCGATGACCTCGCGGTTCGCCTCCTTGATCGCGGCGATGTCGAGGCCGAGCTGGAAGCCGGGGCGGCGCCACGGGACCCAGGCGACGGTGCCGCCGAAGGCCTCCGCGGTGAGGCGCTCGCCGTCGGCGGCGGTCGCGAAGGCGATGCCGGAGTCGGGGTGCAGGTGGTCGACGTGCGCGGCGTCGACGAGGCCGTGCATCGCGGTGTCGATCGAGGGGGCGGCGCCGCCCTTGCCGTGCAGCGTGTAGTCGAACGCGGCGACCATCTCGTCCTCGCGGTCGACGCCGGGGTAGACGTTCACGAGCGCGCGGAGGCGGTCCATGCGGAGGACCGCGAGGCCCGACTCCTTCAGCGTGCCGAGATCGCCGCCGGAGCCCTTGACCCAGAGCAGCTCGACGGGCTCGCCGGTGACCGGATCGGTCTCGACGCCCTTCGCGGAGGTGTTGCCGCCCGCGTAGTTCGTGTTGCGCGGGTCGGCCCCGAGGCGGTTCGAGCGGGCGATGAGCTCTGCGGCGGTCGAGGCTGCCATGACTTCTCCGTCTGATTGAACGAGTGTGTTAACTATCACAGAAGCTAACAGGCCGACTCGTTCCGGTCAATGCTCGTCAGCGCACGTCGGCGAGGCCGCGGAACGGGTCGAGTCGCTCGTCCGCGGGGTCGAGCTCGGTCACGAGCACCGCGATCGCGTCCCAGTCGAGCGCGCGGGCGAGGGCCGTGCGCTCGAGCTTGGACGAGTCGACCAGCAGCACCGTCTCGGCCGAGGCGGCGACGAGCACGCGCTTCACCTGCGCCTCCTCGAGCGTCACCTCGCTCGTGCCCGCGCGGGTGACGGCCGAGGCGGAGGTGAAGAAGCGGTCGTAGTGCAGCTCGGCCGCGCCGGCGCAGGCGAGCGGGCCGACGAAGCTGTCGGTCTCGGCCTGGAGCTCGCCGCCGATCAGGACGACCCGGGCGCGGGTGGCGCGGGCCGAGGCGTGGTTCTCCAGTGAGTTGGTCGCGATCAGCAGCCGCGGCGACTCCGGGGCGGCGGCGAGCAGGGTTCCGGCCGTCGAGGAGGCGTCGACCGCGATCGCGCCGGAGTCGGGCAGCAGCGCGACGGCTTTGCGCGCGATCTCGCGCTTGGCGGCGGCGCCCGCGGCCAGGCGCTCGGCGAAGGGGCGGGGGCGGAGCGCGGCGACCGCGCCGCCGCGGACCCGGCTGAGCCGGCCCTCCGCCTCGAGGTCGGCCAGATCGCGGCGCACGGTCATCGTCGACACGTCGAGCTCGGCCGCCGCGTCGTCGAGGCGGATCGCGCCGTCGCGCTCGAGCAGCTCGATCAGGCGCGCGCGCCGCTCCGCGGAGTCCACCGTGGCCATGCCGCTCCCGTTCCGCCGGCGCGTGGGCGCCCGCGCGATCGAGAGTAACGGTGGGCGCGCGGGCGGGGCGCCGGTCCGGCGGGCCTCAGCTCTCGCCGTCGCGGTCGCGCCGCACCTGGGCGGACGGGTCGCGACCGGTCACCGGGAATGGCCCCGTCACTCCGTCGCGCAGCTCCGCGATCCGCAGGATGCGGCCGCGCTGCAGGAACCAGCCCGCCACCAGCAGCGGGACGATGATCACCAGCGAGGCGATGGTGAGCGTGCCGACCGGGAAGTCGATCGCCATCAGCACCAGCACCACGGCCAGGAAGACGAGGGTCAGCCAGGAGGTGACCGGAGCGCCGGGGAGCTTGAAGGACGGCTCCTTCGCGAGGCCCTTCTTCGCCCACTGCCGCAGCCGCATCTGGCAGAGGATGATCGTGCCCCACGCCGTGATGATGCCCAGGCTCGCGATGTTCAACGCGATCTCGAACGCCTGGCTCGGCACGAAGTAGTTGAGCACCACGCCCGCCACCGTGAAGGTCGCGGTGAGCAGGATGCCCGCGTAGGGGACGCCGCCCTTCGACATCCGCGTCGTCCACTTCGGGGCGGAGCCGTTCATGCCCATCGAGTGCAGCGCGCGACCGGTGGAGTAGAGGCCGGCGTTGAGGGAGGAGAGGGCCGCGGTGAGCACCACGAAGTTCATGATCGAGCCCGCGATGGTGCCGACCTCGGGCCCGCCGATCGAGGAGAAGAAGGTGACGAAGGGGCTCTCGCCCTCCTTGTAGGCGGTGTAGGGGAGCAGCAGCGAGAGCAGGACGATCGAGCCGACGTAGAAGATCGCGATCCGGAAGATCACCGAGTTGATCGCGCGCGGGATGACCTTCTCGGTGTCCTGCGTCTCGCCGGAGGCGGTGCCGACCAGCTCGATCGCGGCGTAGGCGAAGACGACGCCCTGCATCACCAGGACCGCGGGTAGCAGGCCGTTGGGGAGGATGCCGCCGTTGTCCGAGAGGATCGAGACGCCGGTCTGCACGGTCTCGCCGCCGGCCTGCACCGGGAAGGCGAAGACGAGCCAGATCAGCGCGACGACGAGGAAGGCGACCAGCGCCGTCACCTTGATCAGCGCGAACCAGAACTCGAGCTCGCCGAAGACCTTGACCGCGACCATGTTCGCGGCGAGGACGACGAGCAGCGCGATGAGGGCGAGGAGCCACTGCGGCGCCGCGGTGAAGGCCGACCAGTACTTGAGGTAGACGGCGACGGCGGTGGTGTCGACGATCGAGGTCATCGCCCAGTTGAGGAAGTACATCCAGCCGGCCGCGTAGGCGAACTTCTCGCCGTAGAACTCGCGGGCGTAGGAGATGAACGACCCCGACGACGGGCGGTGCAGGACCAGCTCGCCGAGGGCGCGGAGGATGAAGAAGGCGAAGACGCCGGCGACGAGGTAGGCGATCGCGAGGGCCGGGCCGGCGGAGTTGAGGCGGCCGCCGGCGCCGAGGAAGAGCCCGGTTCCGATCGCTCCGCCGATCGCGATCATCTGGAGCTGGCGGGGCTTCAGACCGTGCTGGTAGCCCTCCTGCTCGTGCGAGAAGTCCTTGGCGGGCGCCTGCTCCGCACCGATGTCGTCCTGCGCTGTCATGGCGTCACGGTACTCCCGCGCGGGGGCGGTTCCGGCCGCCGAGCGCGGGGAGGGGGCGGGTATGCGCTTGCACGGCGGCTGAGCGGGCCCGCGGGGGCGCATCGAGACCCGAACTCGCAGGCACGTGCGTTCCGCGGAGACGGCTCCTGGTGATGGGAAGCCGTGCTGATCGAGTAGCCCGCGGAGCGGGCGCATCGAGATCCACCAGGGCCAGAAGGACGAGTCTGCAGATCCGCCCTGCTGATGACGGCGGGTCTCGATACGCCCCTTCGGGGCTACTCGACCACCATGACGGGGCGCAGCCGCGTCCTTTCGCTCACCACCGAGACGCGAAGCGGCTTCCCCGCTCGATGCACCCGCGGAGCGGGCTGCTCGACCGGCGCGAAGCGGGTCGCTCGACCAGCAGAAGAGGGGCGCTCAGGCGGGCGCGCGGTGGGTGGCGAAGGCGAGGTCGAGGAGGGGGAGGCGGTCGCGCTCGACGACGGCCGTCAGGACGCGGTCGCCGAGGTCGGCGCCGACGCCGAGGACGTGCGCGTCGGTGTCGATCCGGAGTCCGGGGACCGGGCGGCCGTCGAGGAGGAGCGGGACGTCGTGCTCGACGCACTTCTCGGTCGCGGGGCCGAGCAGCTCGCCGGGGAGCCGGCCGCGGACGCGCTCGGCGTGGAACCGGTTCCTCAGGACGTGGTTCACGTGCTCGACGAGCACACTCTCGGCCGAGTGCCACGGCGGGGCGGGCTCGTGCGCGACGGTCGTCCGCACCGCCTCCCACAGCCACGGGTAGCGCATCCGGGCCTTGATCGCGGTCATCCAGTCGGGCAGCGGGCGCACCGGCGGGGCGTCGAGCGAGGCGCGCTGCTCGTCGTCGAGCTCCGCGAGGTCGGCGGGGTCGTCGTGGTCGTCCGGGTTCAGCCAGAGCGTGTAGCCGATCGCCACGGACTCGATCTCGACGCGTCCGCCGGAGGAGCTCGACGACGTGCCGGACGTCCACGGCTCGAGCGACGGCTGAGGAACGAAGCCGTACAGCGGGCCCGGGAAGGCGCGCGCCACCTCGTCGAGGGTCGGCGGGACCGGGACGTCCTCGAGGCGGGCGCTCTCGTCGGCGAACATCCTCCGAGGGTGCCGCGGCGGCGCAGCGGGCGCAACGGCGGGCGGTGACCCGGCGCGAAGCGGCGGCGGGCGGGGGCCGGCGAGCGGAGGTCCGGCGATGGCGGGTCTCGATACGCCCGCGGAGCGGGGTGCTCGACCAGCATGAGGGGGGTCCGCGGAGCGGGGTGCTCGACCAGCATGATGTGGTCCGCGGAGCGGGCTGGTCGACCAGCAAAGGGGCTCAGGTGCGGGCGTGGCGGGTGACGAAGGTGAAGTCGAGGAGGGGGAGGCGGTCGCGCTCGACGACGGCCGTCAGGAAGCGGTCGCCGAGGTGGGCGCCGACGCCGAGGACGTGCGGGTCGGTGTCGATCCGGATGCCGGGGACCCACCGCCCGTCGAGGAGGAGCGGGACGCCGTGCTCGACGCCGAGGTCCATCGCGGGGCCGAGGAGCTCGCCGGGGTCGCTCCCACCGGCGCGCTCGCTGCGGAGGCGGCTCCTCAGGACGCGGTTCACGTGCTCGAGGAGCGCGAACTCGATGCTCTGCCACGGCGAGTGCTCCTCCGCCACGCTCGTCCGCACCGCGTCCCAGAGCTGGGGGTACGGCATCCGGGCGGCGATCTCCGCCATCCACTCGGGCACGGGATGCGTTGGCGAGACGTCGAGCGAGGGCCTCGGCTGGCCGCCGAGCTCCTCGAGATTCGCGGGGTCGTCGTGGTCGTCCGGGTTGCGCCAGAAGGTGTAGCCGATCGAGGCCTCGTCGAAGAGGATCACCCCGCCCGCATCGCGCGCCGAGGCCGAGGACACCCACTCCTCCAGGGACGGCTGCGGCGTGAGGGTGAAGAGCGGACCTCGGAAGAACCGCGTCACGACGTCCAGCGTCGGCGGCTCGGGGAGCTCCTCGGGGGACGCGTACTCGTCGGCATGCATCCGTCCAGCCTCACGCGACGGCGGCGCGGTGGGCGACGCCGTTCGGCGAACCGGCGCGAGGCGACGCACCGGGGCTCAGGCCGGCGTTGAGACCGACGTCGTTGTGACGCCGCGTGCGGCTCGAGCCCTCGCCTTGATGGCCTCGATCACCTCGGTCTTGGCGTCCGAGTAGGCGTTCATGTCGGCCCAGCTCCGCTCCATCAGCGAGCGCTTGGTCGCCTCGTAGAGGGAGCGGTCGGCCGCGTCGCGCCGGAGGTGGTCGCGGAGCAGGAGGTACTCCTCGATCGCGGCGTCGCCCCGGGCGTAGAGGTGCACGTGCACGTCCCGCTCCGGGGTGCGGACGAGGCGATGGCCGGGCTCGCGGACGCGCAGCCGGTAACCGGCCGCGAGCAGTGGGGCCAGGTAGTCCTCCTCCGCGGTGATGTCGGGGACCGCGACGGCGACGTCGATGATCGGCTTCGCCGCGAGGCCGGGCACCGCGGTGGAGCCGATGTGCTCGATCGCGACGTCGACCGCCGCGAGGGCCTGCGCGATCCGCCGCTGGTGCTCGCGGAACGCCTCCGCCCAGCCCCCGTCGTACGCGTGCAGCCCGACCGCGAGCGGCTCGGCACCACCGACGATGTCGACGGTCGTGACGTCCGGCCGGGGGTGCTCGCTGCTGTCCATACCGGAATCCTCGCAGTGCTCGCGGCCCCTGATCGCGGCGGGCGAACGTCCGGGGCAAGGGCTTGCAGCCCGCCGATCGGAGGGATTGTCTGGAGGCAGGAGAGAGAGGTGTCACCATGACGCAGACCTTCCCCGCGTGGTTGCGGGACCAGGAGAAGAGGGACGACGAGGTCGGCGAGCTCGCCCAGACCTACGCCGGCCGCGGCGACCTGCCGGAGCACGGCGGACGCGCCATCTACGACGGCTACTTCGCGAGCGAGCCCGCCTCGGCGCAGGCCTCGCTCGACCGGGCCTGGATGGAGTTCGAGGCGCACCCCGAGCCGTCCGCCACCTCGGACGAGCCGGAGGGACTGCGATGAGCGACCAGACCCCGAGCCCCGTCGAGGACCCGGACGACCAGGCCGACAAGCCCTCGCAGGCCGAGGGCGAGGATCCGCGCGACACCCCGGTCGAGGTGCTGCCCGCCGAGGGCAAGCCCTCGAAGGCCGAGGGCTGA
The DNA here is from genome assembly GCF_022815525.1 of Rathayibacter sp. VKM Ac-2927. Classification (NCBI taxonomy): domain Bacteria; kingdom Bacillati; phylum Actinomycetota; class Actinomycetes; order Micrococcales; family Microbacteriaceae; genus Rathayibacter; species Rathayibacter sp. VKM Ac-2927. The sequence goes on along the minus strand of NZ_JALGRT010000002.1, from coordinate 586,950 downwards.
GCCGAAGGCTCGGCGTGAGGGGCGCTCCCGTTCGCGGGGGCGCCCCTTCCTGCTGTTGTCCGTGGCGGGGGGATCTCGATACGCCCGCTGCGCGGGCTACTCGATCAGCATGGGCTGCCCGCTGCGCGGGTCACTCGCCGACACGTTCCGGGGACGGCACCTATTCAGCAGAAGTTGCGGTATCCGGGTGCGACTACCGCAACTTTTGAGGAGTGGGGGCGGAGACGGCCGGGTCAGCGGCCGACGGCGGCCATCAGCTCGTGGGCCTCGGGGCTCTCGGGGTACTGGGCGAGGACGCGCTCGAGGTCGCGGCGGGCCGGGGCGCGCCGGCCGTCGGCGAGGTGGGTGCTGGCCCGCTCGTAGAGGGCCTCGATCCGGAGCTCGACGGGGCGGGCGGTCGTGACGTTCGGGCGCACCACGCGGTCGAAGGCCTCGAGGGCGCTCTCGATCAGGCCGAGCTCGCGCAGGGCGACGCCGCGGCGGATGAGGACCGCGGCGGACGGGGCGTCGACGTTGACCACCGGCGCCGAGAACTGCGCCATGTCGCCCCAGCGCCGCCGGGCGGAGTAGAGCGAGGCGAGCGTCGAGGCCGCCAGCGTCGACGGCGGCAGCGTCTCGACGGCGGCCGTGGCGCCGGCCGGGTCGTCCGCGGCGGCGAGCTCGGCGAAGAGCAGGCGCAGCGCGGTCGCGTCGAGCGGGACGTCGATGTCGAGTCCGGCGCTGAGCGGCAGATGGGCCGTGAGGACGATCCCGTAGCGGCGGAGGAACGGATCGGCGGCCGGGTCGTAGCGCATCCGCACCAGCCAGCCGGCGAGGCGGAGGGCGCGGTCGTCCTCCCGGCGCGACAGCGCGTCGCGGACCAGCTCGATCACGGCGGCGAGCTTCGAGCCCTCGGGGGAGGCGGCGGTCGCCTCGTGCAGCTCGGCGGCGGGGGCGCCCGCGCGGATCAGGCGGATGAGCGGCGCCTCCCACGGCTGCGCCAGCGGCGAGGGCCGGACGAGACCGGGGCCGCTGGGCATCGACAGCCCGGCCGAGAGCCGGGAGCGGTCTCGGGAGCGGCTGAGGGCCGGGCCCACGACGGGGTGCAGGCGAGCACCCGCGAGGACGCGCAGCTCTCCTGCGGTCCGGAAACCGATCCCCACTGCAGCACTCCCCCACTCGGGGGACCCACTCGACCCCCCAGGTCCCCAGTTTACGGGGTCCCCTGGCCTCCCTCCCCCCGAAAGGGGTCCGCGGCCGTGTCGGGAATCGGAGGAGGGCCGACGCGTCGGGTCGGACGGCCGCGAACGGACTCGACGGAGGCGCGATCGGCCGCCTCCCCGGGCGGTGACCCTGCAGCCACCGCCCGGAGAGGCGGCCTCGTCGGAACTCCTCGGTCGGGACTCCTCCGTCAGGGCGTCTCCGTCAGGACGCCCCGGTCAGGCGACGGCCGTGAGGCGGGAGCCGTCCGCGGCGCTGCGCTCCACGGCGTCGAGCACCTGCTGCACCTGCAGGGCGTCGGCGAACGACGGCGTGGGCTGGACGCCCTCGGCGATCGCCGTGACGAGGTCGACGACCTGGTGGCTGAAGACGTGCTCGTAGCCGAGCCCGTGCCCGGTCGGCCACCAGGCGGCGGCGTAGGGGTGCACCGGCTCCGTCACCTGGATGGTGCGGAAGCCCTGCGCGTCCTCGGGGTCGCGGGCGTCGTAGTACTCGAGCTCGTTCAGCCGCTCGAAGTCGAAGGCGATCGAGCCCGTCTCGCCGTTGATCTCGATGCGGTTGGCGTTCTTCCGGCCGGTGGCGACGCGGGTCGACTCGAAGACGCCGACGGCGCCTCCGCTGAGCGTCGCGGTGAACAGCGCGGCGTCGTCGACGGTGACCGGGCCGCGCTCGGCACCCTCCTCGGCGCGACCGCCGAGGCCGGCCTGCGCGGACAGGACCGGGCGCTCGGTGACGAACGTCCGCAGCATCGCCGAGACGCCGTCGATCGTCTGCCCGGTGAGCCACTGCGCGGTGTCGATGCTGTGCGCGCCGATGTCGCCGAGGGCGCCGGAGCCGGCCCTCTCCTTGTCGAGGCGCCAGGTCAGCGGGCCCTCGGAGTCGCTCAGCCAGTCCTGCAGGTACTGCGCGCGGACGTGCCGGATCTCGCCGAGCCGGCCCTCCTCGAGGAAGCGCTTGGCGAGCGCGAGCGCCGGGGTGCGGCGGTAGCTGAAGCCGCACATCGCGAAGCCGGTCGCGGCGGCGGCCGCCTCGGTCATCGTCCGCGCCTCGGGAACGGAGCGCGCGAGCGGCTTCTCGCAGAGCACGTGCTTGCCGGCCTCGAGGGCGGCGATCGCGATCTCGGCGTGCTGGTCGCCCGGGGTGCAGATGTCGATCAGGTCGATGTCGTCGCGGGCGATCACCGCGCGCCAGTCGATCGAGGACTCGGCAGCGCCGAAGTTCTCGGCGGCGGCCCGCGCGCGGCCCGCGTCGCGGCCGACGACCACGGCGAGCTCGGGCTGCAGCGGCAGGTCGAAGAAGCGCGGGGCGGTCCGCCAGGCCTGGGCATGGGCGCGGCCCATGAAGGCGTGGCCGATCATGGCGACGCGGAGGGGTGCTGTCATCGGGGGTCTCCTCGGAAGGGGCGCGCCGGCCGCGACCAGGGAGAGGTCGCGGCCGGCGCGGGACGGTTCGGGTGGTGCCTGCGGGCGCGGGCGGTGTCAGGCGCGGACGGGGTCGCCGACCGGCTCGCCGGCGGCCGTCCGCAGCGGGAGCAGCTCGGGCCGCTCCACCCTGGACTCGATCTCGACGACCGCCTTCTCGGCGCTCGAGCGGAGGATCGCGTCCATGATCTCGAGGACGTGCAGCCCGAGGCGGCCGGAGGCGCGGTGCGGCCGGTCCTCCTCGATCGCCTCGGCGATGTCGGCGAGACCGACGCCGCGCCCGGTGTCGACGACGCCGGCGGAGTCGGGGACGACCCGCCAGTCCTCGTCGCGCACCGCGACCTCGACCGGATCCGAGAACATGTTCGGGTCGGGGACGGCGATGGTGCCCTCCGTCCCGAAGATCTCGAACTTCGGCGCGCGGGTGCGCCAGACCTCGAAGCTGACCATCACCGTCGAGGTGACGCCGTTCTCGTGCTCGAGCAGCGCGCTGATGTGCGTGTCGATCGAGACGGGGATGGGCGTGCCGGCGCGCGGGCCGGACTCGATGGTGCGCGGGCGGTCCGAGCGGGTCGCGAGACCGGTGACCCGGACGACGGGGCCGAAGAAGTGCACCAGCGCGGTCAGGTAGTACGGGCCCATGTCCAGCAGCGGGCCGCCGCCGGGCTGGTAGTAGAACTCCGGCGCCGGGTGCCAGCGCTCGTGGCCGGGAGCGGCCCAGTGCACCTGCGCGGCGATCGGCGTGCCGATCACTCCGGAGTCGAGCGTCTGCCGCGCGGTCTGCACGCCGGTGCCGAGCACGGTGTCGGGGGCGCTGCCGAAGCGCAGGCCCAGCTCCTCGGCCAGGTCGAGCATCGGCGCGGCCTCGGCGGGGTTCAGGCCGAGCGGCTTCTCCGCGAAGACGTGCTTGCCGGCCTTCAGCGCGCGGGTGCCGATCTCGACGTGCGCGGCGGGGATGGTCAGGTTGAGCACCGCGTCGACCTCGGGGTCGGCGATCAGCTCGTCGACCGAGAGGGCGCGGACGCCCTGCTCGTCGGCGACCTCCTGCGCTCGCGCGGTGTTCAGGTCGGCGACCGCGACGAGGCGGAGGCCGGGGAAGGTCGGGAGGTTCGCGAGGTACTGCTCGCTGATCTTCCCGACTCCGATGATGCCGACTCTCAGCGGGAGGCCCACAGCAGTCCCCTCTCGATGATGGTGCGGACGTTGGCGTCCTGGAGGATCTCGACGCGGTGGCCCGGGGTCGAGACGAAGATGCGGCCCTCGCCCCACTGGCGGGTCCAGACGGCGGGGGAGGTGATCGGGCGGTGCCACGGGTCCCACTCGCGGACGGCCTGCGTGGTGGTCGCGAGCACGTCGTTGTAGTCGTCGTGCAGCACCCAGTACTGCTCGGTGGTGAGCTCGAAGTCGGTGATGCCCTGCGTGATCGGGTGATCGGCGGCGAGGGCCGTCATCTCGATCGTGTGCGGGACGTAGTTGTCCGACTGCTCGCCGGTGCGCTCGTCCGGGTGCTTGCCCGGGTGCGAGACGAACTGGCCGCCGATCAGCTGCAGGTAGTCGGAGTTGTTGCGGTACGAGTCGGCGATGCCGCCGTGCCAGCCGGCCAGGCCGGTGCCGCGCTCGACGGCCGCGCGCAGGCCGAGGAACTCGGGCCACTCGATCGAGGTCATGGTGTTGGACTGCACGATCAGGTCGACGGTGCGCAGGTAGTCCTCGTCGGCGTAGACGGCGGTCGACTCCTCGACGCGCACCTCGAAGCCGTTCTCGGCGAGGAAGGGGAGGAACAGCTCGGTCGCCTCGACGGGCTGGTGGCCGTCCCAGCCGCCGCGGACGACGAGCGCCCTCTTGGCGGGAGTGGACGGGGGGAGGTCGGTCATCGGTGTCCTCGGGGTGCTCGGCGGATCGCTCCGCGGTTCGTCATCGAACGGTAGTTGCGCAACTCTGTTGCCGTTGCCGCCCGTGTGTGTCCAGTCTGCACCCGTGGAGAGTCGTGGGCAAGGCGGGATCCGGGTTCTCGCGACGGTCGTTTCCCGGCTGGGTTTCGCAACTCGTTCTGCTCTACAGTGGGGGCATGGACGACAGCGGTGCCGCTCCCCGGCCGACGATGGCGCGCATCGCCGAGCGCGCCGGGACGAGCGTGCCGACGGTCTCGAAGGTGCTGAGCGGCGGGACCGACGTCTCCGAGGCGACCCGGCTGCGGGTGATGGAGGCCGCGCACGAGCTCGGCTACCGGCGCCGGCCGCGGCTGCGTCCGCCGGCGGAGGACCCGCACGTCGCGCACATCGTCGACGTCGTGGTCGGCCACCTGGACGGCACCTGGATCGGTCCCGTCCTCGCCGGGATCGAGGAGGAGGCCGCGGCGGCCGGCGTCGACCTGGTGCTCACCCGCGCGCGGCCCGACGGGGAATGGGTCAACCGGCTCCTGCGCCGCTCGTCCCTCGGCGCGATCGTCGTCCTCGTGGACGTCACGGCGGCGCAGCTGCACCTGCTCACCACGGCCGAGCTGCCCGTGGTGATCGTGGACCCGATCACCCGCCCGCCCGCCGACGTGGCGAGCGTCGGCGCGACCAACTGGGACGGCGGCCGGATGGCGGCGGAGCACCTGCTCGCCCAGGGTCACACCCGCATCGGCGTGATCGCGGGCGCTCGCGGGCAGCTCTACAGCAGCGCCCGGCTCGACGGCTTCAGCACGGCGCTGCGCGATGCGGGGGTGCCGCTGCCGCGGGAGCGCGTGGTCTACGCCGGCTGGAACCGCGACCGCTCCCGGGTCGTCGCCTCCGCGATGCTGGCGGACGCGCTGATCCGGCCCACGGCGCTCTTCGCGCTCTCGGATACCATGGCGCTCGGCGTCTACGACGCGGCCGACCTGGCCGGCCTGCGCATCCCGGACGACCTCAGCGTGATCGGCTTCGACGACGTGCAGGAGTCGGCGTGGGCGACGCCGCCGCTGACCACGATCCAGCAGCCGATCGCCCAGATGGGCGCCGCCGCCTTCCGGATGCTGCACCAGGCGCACCGCGCGGCCCGGCCGCTGTCCTCGAGCGCGACACGGCTGGAGCTCGAGACGCGCCTGATCGAGCGCGCGTCGGTGGGCCGGCCGCGCTGAGGGCGGTGCGGCGGGCGGGCTGCGTACTGCTCCTCGAAGGAGTCGAACCGCGCTGTTCCCTGTGACGCCATCGAGGCGAGTAGATTATGTCTCTCAGGACATGACCGGGGAGGTGCGCTGATGACGGAGAGCTCGACCGCCGTGCGCTCGGCCCGTGCCAGCCGCGGCTTCACACAGCAGCAGCTGGCGGACCTGACCGATGTCGATCAGGCCCGGATCTCGCGCATCGAGAACGGCCGGGACGCGGACTTCAGCACGGTGCAGCGCGTCCTGGCGGGCGCGGGGCACCGGCTCTACGCACTGCCCCTCCAGCGGGACGATGCCGCGGCCGCGGCTGTCGAGATCCGCGGACGGCTGCGAGTGGGGGATCGGGATCGCGCCCTGCGGGCACTCCTGCAGCTCAACGACAACCTCGTCGCTGAGCGCGGGCTCCTCCGAGGTGTGCTGGGGCTGGCGGAGCCCGAGCCGACGCGGAACCGCGCGTGGGACGCGGCGATCGCCGCGCTCGTCGCCTGGCGTCTGGGCGAGGAGGGGCTGCCTCTCCCGGCCTGGGTGACCCGGCCCCTGCGCTACCTCCCTGTCGCCGTCGTCCTCGAGATCGACCCCGCGGATCCGGCGCCGCCCGAGTCGGAGGTGCCCGAGGAGTTCCTGCGGCGCGGCGTGCACGTGTGGCGAGACACCTTCGCGAGCGTGTGATCGTGGCCGTCTCGCTCGACCGCGACGACATCATCGCGGGTCTCGCGGAACTCGTCGCTGAGCTCCATCAGCTGCGGGAGACGGCGGGCATCCGGCTCGTCGGCGGTGCCGCCCTCGCTCTCCGCTACTTCGACAGGGGCACGACGCAGGATCTGGACTCGCTCCACGTGAACCCGGGCAGTGATGACGTGGTGAAAGGGGCGGCTGCGAAGGTGGCGCGCAGGCACGGGTGGAGCGACGACTGGCTGAACTTCGCGGTGGAGCAGACCGGATCGGTGCCGACTCTCGGCGAGCGGGTCGTCGAGTGGGAGACGGTGTACGACCGTGCGGGGGTCGTGATCCAGGTCGCATCAGCTGATGCTCTTCTCGCGATGAAGCTTCGCGCCAATCGACCCGGTCGCGATACCAACGACATCCGTCAGCTCCTGAGTCTCTGCGAGGTCGGCACTCTGGAGGCCGCTGAAGACCTGTTCGAGAGCTTCTACCCCGGCGACGCGCTCGCCGACCGCGCCGTCGCGATCGTGACCCGGATTCTCGAGGCGGGGCTGCCGGAGAAGCCGCCCTCGCCAGGGCCGATTCTTCTCTGAGTGCCGGGAGCGCGCCGAGTCGCCCGAGAAGGCGCGTTCTCGGGGTGGAGAACGAGCCTTCTCGGGCGAGTCGGTGCGGGCGGCCCGCCCTCCGGTAGGAGCGAGCGACCTTCGCGACGCGAGCGCCTGCTGGTCGAGTAGCCCGCGGAGCGGGCGCCCGCATGCTGATCGAGTAGCCCGCGGAGCGGGCGTATCGAGATCCACCTGCGCCGGACGGCGGGTCCGCAGGCTGGATGCTCGGAGGACGTTGGTCTCGATACGCCCCTGCGGGGCTGCTCGACCAGCGTGGAGTCGGGCGAGTCGGCGAGGGTCCGGGGCTAGAGGGCGCCCTGGGTGGCGGTGCCGGCGGGGATCGGGGAGAGGCGGGTGACGACGGGGGGCGCGGCGACGAGGCCCTTGATGGCGGCGTTCAGGCGGACGACGGGGTCGCCGGCGCCGTGGGCGTCGAGGGCCTCGGCGCTGGTCCACTTCTCGAGCATGACGATGGTGCCGTCGGGGGAGTCGTGGATCGCGTAGAGCTCGCAGCCCTCCTCGCCGTGGACCTCGGCGATGGCGGGGGAGAGGGCGGCGACGAGGGCGTCGTGCTCGCCCTCGGCGGGGGTGAAGATCGCGGTGACGACGACGGGGTCGGACATGGCAGTGCCTTTCGTGGAGGGGTGGTGGGGCGGAGTCAGTGCTGCGCCGGGGCGGCGCAGCTGGAGCGGATGACGAGGTCGGCCTGGACCTCGATGTGCTGGGGGGTGTCGGGGATCCGGCCCTGCATCCGGGCCAGCACCAGGTCGACGCTGTGCCGGGCGAGCATGTCGATCGGCTGGCGGACGACGCTGAGCGGCGGGGTGACGAGCTCGCTCCACGGGTTGTCGTCGAAGACGACCACGGAGAGCGCCTCGGGGATCGCGACGCCGAGCTGGAACAGGCGGTGCACAGCGCTGCGCACCTGCGCCGTGTTGGCGACGATCAAGGCGGTCGGCGGCTCCGGAAGCGCGAGCAGCGCGGCGACGGCCTCGCCGCCGATGTCGCCGCGGAACGGGACCTCGCGGATCAGCGTCCCGTCGATCGGCAGCCCGGCGGCGGTGAGGGCGGCGCGGTAGCCGGCGACGCGCGCCTGGCCGGTCGAGGTGCGCAGCGGCCCCGAGACGATCGCGATCCGGCGGTGGCCGAGCGCGAGCAGGTGATCGGTCGCGCGGGCGGCGGAGGCGGAGTTGCCGATGCTGACCACGTCGACGTCGTCGAGACCGGGGGTGGTGCGGTCGACGAAGACGACGTCGATCCCGGCCCGGCGCAGCCGCGACCACTTCTCGAGGTTCTCGCCGGACGGGGTCGCGATGACGCCGCCGACCGAGCGGTCGAGCAGGCTGGTGAGCGACTCGCCCTCGACGTGCGAGTCCTCCTGCGTCGTCATCAGGAGAACCTGGGCGCCGCGGGCGCGCGCCTCCCAGACGACGCTGTCGGCCAGGCGGGCGAAGAACGGGTTCGTGAGGTCGGGCAGGACCAGACCGATGGACAGGGTCTGACCGTGGCTCAGCTCGCGGGCCGCGGCGCGCCGCCGGAAGCCGAGCTGCTCGATCGCCTCGACCACGCGGCGCCGGGTGTCGACGGCGACCGGGCCGGTCCCGTCGTTGAGCACGCGCGACACCACGGACACCGAGACGCCCGCACTGCGCGCGACGTCGCGGATCGTCGGTGCTTTCTGCACGGTTCCTCCCCAGCTGTCGGGCAATCGTATCGGCGCGGGACCGGGCCGCCGCGCCCGCTGTTGACACACTCTAATCGTTGCTGGTACAAAACTGGTACCGGTTCCACTGGGAGCCGGCGAGCAGCACTTCCCCGACGAAGACTGCGCACGACGACGACGTCCTCCGCCCCCGAGGCGGCCCTCTGCGTCCGTGCGCCCCCGGACCAGAGAGGTCAACGTGAACCTGTACAAACTCCTCGGCGATCGCGAACGAGAGGGCCGCCCCATCCGCATCGGGCTGATCGGTGCCGGGCGCTACGGCACCATGTACCTCTCGCAGGCGCGCAACATCCCCGGCGTCCACGTGGTCGCCATCGCCGACGTCAACGTCGCCCGGGCCCGCGGGGCCTTCGAGCTGGTCGACTGGCCGGCCGAGGCGATGGCCGCGGACATCCCTGAGGCGCTCGCGAACCGGACGACCACCATCGTCGACAACGCCGCCGTCCTCTTCGAGCACGACATCGACGTCATCGTCGAGGCGACCGGCAACCCGATCGTCGGCGTGCACCACGCGCTCCGGGCGATCGAGACCGGCAAGCACATCATCATGGTCACCGTCGAGGCCGACGCGCTGGCCGGCCCCGCGCTCGCCAAGCGCGCCGAGGCCGCGGGCATCGTCTACTCGATGGCCTACGGCGACCAGCCGGCTCTGATCATGGAGCTCGTCGACTGGGCCCGCACCAGCGGCTTCGACGTCGTCTGCGCCGGCAAGGGCGCCAAGTACCTCGAGCACTACCACCAGATGAACCCCGACAACGTCTGGGAGAACTGGGAGTTCAGCAAGGAGCTGACCGACTCCGGACAGCTCAACCCGTACATGCACACCTCGTTCCGCGACGGCACGAAGGCCGCGATCGAGATGGCGGCGGTCGCGAACGCGGCGGGCCTGGTGCCCTCCGACTCCGGCCTCACCTTCACGCCGGGCGACGTCGAGGAGATCGCGACGATCAGCCGGCCGAGCTCGATCGGCGGCGCCCTCGACCACGAGGGGACGGTCGACGTGATGTCGAGCGTCCGGCGCGACGGCTCCCTCATCCCGCACAACACGCAGGAGGGCGTCTACGTCGTCGTCAAGGCGACGAACCCCTACGTGTCCACCTGCTTCGACGAGTACCCGTGGCACCCGGACCCGACCAAGCAGTACGCGGCGCTCTACCGGCCGTACCACTACGTCGGTCTCGAGCTGAACGTGTCGATCGCCAACGCGGCGCTGCGCGGCATCTCGACCGGGCACCCCGAGGGCTTCTACGGCGACGTCGTCGCGACCGCGAAGAAGGACCTCAAGGCCGGCGAGTTCCTCGACGGCGAGGGCGGCTTCACTGTCTACGGCAAGCTCGTCTCCGCGAAGCACTCGGTCGCCATCCGAGCGCTCCCCGTCGCCCTGGCCCACCACGTCGAGCTGCGCCACGACATCGCGCAGGGCGCGACGGTCGGCTGGGACGACGTGATCATCGACGAGTCGCTCGCCGAGGCGCTCGAGCTGCGCCGCGAGACCGAGGCGCTGCTCGCCTCCTGACCCCCTCGGGCCGGGCGAGTCCTCCGCCCGGCCCGCTTCCGCACCACCCTCGCGATCCGCGACCCCGCACGACCCCGCCCCACCTTCCGATGACGAAAGGCCCCCTCCCATGTCCTTCCCCACCCGCGCCACCGGCGCCGCCCTCGCCGGGCTCGCCTCCCTGACGCTCCTCGTCGGCTGCTCGGCCTCGCCCGACGGCGACGGTGGAGGTGCCGCTGCCGGCGGCTCCGGCGCCGACATCGTGTCGCTCGTCGACTCCTCCGCGCAGACCCCGGTCGACGAGGTCACCTCCTCGCTCGGCGACCCGGCCGTGCCCGACGGCGCCAAGCTCTGCTACATCACCCGCACCCTCTCGAACGAGTTCTGGGGCTACGAGCGCGACGGCTTCGAGAACCGCGCGAAGGAGCTCGGCGTCGACTACCAGACCTTCGACGTCACGGACGAGTCCTCGATCACCGAGCAGCTCGACAAGGCCAAGAGCGCGATGAACCAGGGCTGCACCGCGATCCTCGCCTCGCCCATCTCGGCGACCGGCCTCGACTCGGTCTTCGAGTCCGCCCTCGCCGACGGCATCCCGGCCGTCGTGCTGAACGACGCGAAGAGCGACGTCCCCGGTGTCGTCTACGTCGGCCCCGACGCGAGCACCATCGGCGCCACGGCCGCGGACTACATCTCCGACCTGCTGCCGGACGGCGGCCAGGTCGCGATGATCGAGGGCGACCCCGGCTCCTCCAACGCGATCAACCGCGGCGACGGCTTCACGGCCGCGCTCGCGAAGCACGAGAACCTCGAGCTCGTCGCCTCGCAGACCGCCTCGTGGGACCAGACCAAGGCGCAGGAGATCGCGACCACGATGCTCACCGCGAACCCCGACATCAAGGCGTTCTACTCGCAGAACGACGGCATGGCGCTCGGCGTGCAGGCCGCCATCGACGCGAAGGGCCTCACCGGGAAGGTGATCCTCGTCGGCACCGACGGCATCCCGCAGGCGAAGAAGCAGATCCTGGCCGGCGATTACACCGCCACCGTCAGCGAGCTGCCGACGACGGAGGGCGCGACCGGCGTGGACGCCGCGCTCTGGCTCCTCGCCGGCAAGGAGGTCCCGGGCTGGATCGACGTGCCGGCCTTCATCATCGACAGCGAGAACGTCGCCGACTACGAGACCGGGATGCCGTGACCCGCGGCTGACCACCGCGCTCCGCCGGAGACCCCTCCGGCGGAGTGCGCTCCCGGCAAGGTCCCTCTCGATCAGGAAAGAAGACGGAACATGGCCGAGCATCTGCTCGAGGTCCGCGGCATCGCGAAGTCGTTCCCCGGCGTCCGCGCCCTGGACGGCGTGAGCTTCACCCTCGAACGCGGGGAGATCCGCACGCTCGCGGGCGAGAACGGCGCGGGGAAGAGCACCCTGCTCAACATCCTCGGCGGCGCCCTCCGCCCCGATCGCGGCTCGATCACCATCGACGGCGTGCGGCGGATGGAGTACACCTCGCGCCAGGCCCTCGCGGAGGGGGTGCGGATCGCGCACCAGGAGCCGGCCATCGTGCCCCAGCTCACGGTGACGCAGAACCTGCTGCTCGGGCGCACGCGCGCGCAGCGCGCCTCCGCCCAGGACGACATCGACCAGGCCCTCCAGGACGTCCACCGGATGGGCTTCCCGATGGACGGGCGGACGCCGGTCGGCCGGCTCAGCCCGGCGCAGCGGCACGCGCTCACCATCGCGCGGGCGTTCGCCTTCGGGGCCAAGATCGTCGCTCTGGACGAGCCGACGACCAGCATGCTCGAGCACAACGTCGAGGGCGTGCTGACCCGGGTGCGCGAGATCGCGCACGGGCGGGGCGTCGGCGTGATCTACGTCTCGCACAAGATGCCGGAGGTGATGAGCGTCTCGGACACGGTCGTCGTCCTCCGCGACGGGCGGCCCGCCTACGACGCGCCGATCGCCGAGACGTCCTCCGAGGACATCGTCCGGCGGATGGTCGGGCGCGAGCTGCTCTCGTTCGAGCGGCGGCACCCGGTCGCCGCGGACGCCGAGGTGCACTTCGAGGCCTCCGGCGTCACGCACCCGAGCGGCGTCGGGCCGGAGTCGATCCAGGTGCGGCGCGGCGAGGTCGTCGGCATCGCGGGCCTGGTCGGCTCGGGGCGCACCGAGTTCCTCCGCGCGCTGATCCGCGCCGACGAGGGCAGCGAGGGCACGGTCCGGCTCGCCGGCCGCACGCTCAAGGTGCGCTCGCCGCGCGACAGCCGCGACGCGGGGATCGCCTTCATCCCGGAGGACCGCAAGCACCAGGGACTCGTGCTGCAGACCCCGGCCTACGCGAACGTCGCCCTCACCTCCGATCGGCAGCTCAACGGCTTCGGTCCGTTCATCAGCACGAAGCGGCAGATCGCGACGGCGGAGGAGATGGGCCGGCGGATGTCGCTGCGCCCGGCCGACGTCCGGCTGAACGCCCGCCAGTTCTCCGGCGGGAACCAGCAGAAGATCGTGATCGCGAAGTGGATCTGGCTCGGCGCGAGCGTCTTCCTCTTCGACGAGCCGACCAAGGGCGTCGACGTCGGCGGCAAGGTCGAGATCTACGAGCTCATCGACCAGCTCGCCTCCGAGGGGCACGCCGTGATCGTCGTCTCGAGCGACCTGCCCGAGATCATCTCCCTCAGCGACCGGGTCCTCGTCATGAGGGCGGGCCGCTTCGTCTCCGAGCACGTCGGCGACGACATCACCGAGCACAGCATCGTCACCAACGCCATGGGCGTCGCGAAAGGAATCTCATGACCTCCCCCGAGACCGGGGGCGTCGCCACGCCGCCCCGCCGCTCCTTCAACCTCCAGGCCTTCGGCATCTACCTCGCCGCGGTCGTCCTCTTCGTCGTCCTCGGCGTCCTGAACCCCAACTTCCTCACCCTCGGCAATCTCCGCGACGTCGCGGTGTCGGCGAGCGTGAACGCGATCATCGGCATCGGGCTGACGTTCGTCATCATCACCGGCGGCATCGACCTCGCGGTCGGCGCGATGGCCAGCTTCGTCGGCATCGTCAGCGCGTCGCTGCTGGTCAACGGCGGGGTGCCGCCGCTGCTCGGGCTGGCCGCGGGCGTCGTCCTCGGCCTCGTCTGCGGCGGGATCAACGGGCTGCTGGTCACCAAGCTGAACCTGCCGCCGTTCATCGCGACGCTCGGCACGATGAGCGTCTTCCAGGGCGGCGCGTACGTCGCCACGAACGGCAAGCCGGTCTACGACGTGCCGAAGGAGTTCATCCTGCTGCTCAACAGCTACGTCGGCGGTGTGCCCGTCGTCGTGCTGATCGTGGCGGTCGTCGGCATCGCGGCCTGGCTGCTGCTGCGCAAGACCGTCTTCGGTCAGAACGTGATCGCGGTCGGCGGCAGCGAGGAGACCGCCTGGCTCTCGGGCGTGCGGGTGCACCGGGTGAAGATCGCGGTGTACTGCATCTCCGGCGGTCTCTCGGCGCTGGCCGGCCTGGTGATCGTCGCCCGGATCAACGCGGCGCAGCCGGACGCGGGCAGCCCGTACCAGCTGACCGCGATCGCGGCCGCGGTCATCGGCGGCGCGAACCTGATGGGCGGCGAGGGCCGCATCGCGGGCACCCTGGTCGGCGCGCTGATCCTCGGCGCTCTCACCAACGGCCTGGTGCTGCTGAACGTGCCGAGCTTCTACGAGCAGATCGTGACCGGACTCGTCGTCCTCATCGCGGTCACCCTCGACCAGGGCAGCAAGGGCTGGCCGATGCTCTCGCGGGGCCGGAAGAAGCAGCGCGAGGACGTCGCGGCGCCGCCCACCGAGTCGACGCCGTCCGTGCGCGCATGACGGCGCGCCGGAGCGCGACGGCGCGGCTGACGACGCTCGACGGGGCCCGCGTCCTGGTGACGGGCGGCTGCGGCCTGATCGGCCGGCCCACGGTCGCGGCGCTGCTGGCGGAGGGGGCGATGGTCACCGTCCTGGACCGGGTCGCGTCGGACGCGGACGTCCGCTCGATCGTCGGCGACGTGACCGACCCGGCCGTGCTGGCGGAGGCGGTGGCCGGGCAGGACGCGGTGGTGCACCTGGGCGGCTACGCCGGGCTGGGCATGGCGGACGCGGTCGAGACCTACCGGGTGAACGCGGTGGGCAGCTTCGCGGTGTTCGCCGCCGCCGCCGCGGCCGGGGTCGCGGAGGTCGTCTACGCCTCGAGCATCAACGCGAACGGCTACCCGCTCGGCGCCGAGCAGGTGCTGCCGCCCGTCTTCCCCTACTCCGAGGACGCGCAGCCGCGGATCTCGGACGAGTACTCGCTGTCGAAGCTCGCGACCGAGGACGCGGCGCGGATGGCGCACGCGACCTGGGGGCTGAGCCTCACCGGGCTGCGCTACCCGCTGGTCCGCGACATCACCGTGGACGGCGGCCGCGTGTTCGGCGCGCATCTGCGAGCGGTGCTGGCGGCCGACCCGCGACGGCAGGCGGCGGAGGGCTGGAGCTATCTCGACGCCGCCGACTCGGCGCGGGCCGTGCTCGCGGCGCTGCTGCACGAGACGCCGCCGGCGCCGGGGATCCTGGTGGCCGCTCCGCTCACCTATCTGCGCGGGAGCACCGCGGACGCGCTCGACGCGATCGCCCCGGACGTCCCGCGCGGGCGGCTCGAGGGGCGCGCGGTCGGGCTCGACCTGACCCGCTCCCGCGAGCTGCTCGGCTTCGAGGCGCGGGTGCTCCTCGACGACGTCGCACCGCAGGAGCTCGCCGACGTGGCGCCCGCGGGGTCCGGCGCATGAGGCTCTCGCTGCTCGGCCTCGGGCCGATGGGCGCGCCGATGGCGCGGAACCTGCTCGCGGCCGCGTCGCTGACGGTCTGGAACCGGACGGCGTCGCGGGCCGCCCCCTTCGCGGAGCTCGGCGCCGTGGTCGCGCCGACCCCCGCGGCGGCGGCCGGCGACGTCGTGCTGACCGTGCTGCCCGATCTGGTGCAGGTCGAGTCGCTGCTCGAGGGCGAGGACGGCCTGCTCGCGGGCTGGCGCGCGGCGGGGATCGCCGCTCCGGTGCTCGTCGTGCACGGCACCGTCTCACCGATCGCGGTCGCGGCTCTCGCCCGCCGCCTCGCCGCGGAGCACGGCGTGCAGGTGGTCGACGCCCCGCTCAGCGGGGGAACGGTCGGCGCCCGCGACGCGACGCTCAGCATCATGGTCGGCGGTGCCGACGAGCCGGTGGCCCGCGTGCTCCCCGTCTTCGAGCGGCTCGGCCGCACGGTCCGCCACCTCGGGCCGAGCGGAGCGGGTGCCACCGCCAAGCTCTGCAACCAGATCGTCGTCGCCGGCACGGTCGCCGTGGTGTCGGAGGCGCTGCTACTCGCCCGGAGCGCCGGTCTCGACCCGGCGACGGTCGTCGAGCTGCTGCAGGGCGGGCTGGCGCGCACCGCGGTGCTGGAGCAGAAGAGCCGCAAGTGGCTCGACGAGGACTTCGCCGCGGGCGGCAGCGCCCGCAACCAGCTCAAGGACCTGCGCTTCGTCGCCGAGTCCGCCGCCGCCGAGGGCGTCGCACTGCCGACCACCGCCGCGGTGACCGCGCTGTTCGAGAGGATGATCGCCGAGGGCGACGGCGACCTCGACCACACCGGCGTGCACCGCACGCTCGCCGGGCTCGCCCGCCGACCGGAGGAGCCGCATGCCTGACCTCGTCGTCATCGACGCGCACCACCACCTCACCGACCTGCGCCGCTCGTACCCGTGGCTGGAGGGACCCGCCGAGCCGTTCCGCTACCACGGCGACGACCGCCCGCTCCGCCGTTCCTACAGCGTCGACGACTACCGCGCGGACGCCTGCGACGTGACGCTGCTCGCCTCGGTGCACGTCGAGAACGGTGCCGCCGACGCGCTCGCCGAGACCGCGTGGATCGACGCGCTCGCCCGGGAGAGCACGGTGCCCACCGTCCACGTCGCGCACGTGTCGCTGCTCGATCCGGAGGCGCCGCGGCTGCTCGAGGAGCACGCCGCGTTCTCGGTCACACGCGGTGTCCGCGACATCCTGAACTGGCATCCGGACCCGGTCTACAGCCACCGGGACCGGGGCGACGTCCTCGGCGATCCGGTCTGGCGGGCGAACTTCGGCCGGCTGCAGGGGCTGGGGCTCTCGTTCGATCTGCAGGTGTTCCCCTCGCAGCTCGCGGAGGCGGCGGCGCTCGCCGCGGACTTCCCGGAGACGGCGATCGTGCTCGATCACCTGGGCATGCCGATCGGGCGCGATCCGGAGTCGGTCGCCGAGTGGCGCGCGGGCCTGGCCGCGGTCGCCGCGCAGGAGAACACCGTCGTCAAGATCTCGGCGCTCGGCACCAACGACCACTCCTGGACCCGGGAGTCGATCGCGCCGTTCGTCCTCGAGACCCTGGAGGTCTTCGGGCCGGACCGGTCGATGTTCGGCAGCAACTTCCCCGTGGACGGGCTCTACAGCTCCTTCACCGAGCTGTACTCGGCGTTCGACACGCTGACGGCGCAGCTCTCGCCGCCTGAGCGGCTCGCGGTGTTCGCGGGGACGGCGGACCGGTTCTACCGGATGGGGGTGGCGCTGCCGCGAGCGGAGTGACGCGACGGCGTCCGCGGAGAGGTCGCGTTGCTCTCCCTGTCGCCTCTCGACCGGTCGGCGGCGCGGGCCTACAGTGGCTGCGACGGCGGTCCGGGACGACTCCGGACAGGCCGTCGCCGAGCGGAGGGAAGCCATGTCCTCGACCGTCCCCGACGCCGCCGGCGCACCCGCCGCGGAGCCGAGCGCGGCGAGCCTGCGCACCTTCGGCTGGATCCTCGTCAACACCGCGGTCGCGAACGTGACGACGAGCTTCCTCTGGTTCGCGCTGACCTTCTGGGTGTACCTCGAGACGCGGTCGGTGCTCGCCACCGGGATCATCGGCGGCGCGTACATGCTGCTCGTCGCGGTCTTCGCGATGGCCTTCGGCACGATCGTGGACCGGCACCGGAAGCACCGGGTGATGGTGTTCGCCGGGGCGGTGACGCTGGTGTCGTTCGGCGTCGCCGGCGGCCTGTACCTCGCGCTGCCGGAGGCGACGCTGCTGGACTTCGGCGGGCCCTGGTTCTGGGTCTTCTCCGGCACGGTCCTGTTCGGCGCGGTGATCGAGAACATGCGGAACATCGCCCTGTCCACGACCGTGACGCTGATGGTGCCGGTGGAGCGCCACGCGAACGCGAACGGCCTGGTCGGCACGGTGCAGGGGCTCGCCTTCGTGGTCACGAGCGTGTTCAGCGGGCTCTCGATCGGCCTGCTCGGCATGGGCTGGACGCTGCTGATCGCGATCGGGGTCTCCGCCGCGGCGCTCGTGCACCTGCTGCTCCTGCGGATCGCCGAGGCGATCCCCGCGGCGGCGGGCTCGAGGGCCCCGCTGATCGATCTGCGGGGGAGCATCACGGCGGTGCGGGCGGCGACCGGGCTCTTCGCGCTGATCGTCTTCTCGACCTTCAACAACCTGATCGGCGGCGTGTACCTGGCGCTGATGGATCCCTACGGACTCGAGCTGTTCCCGGTGGAGCTGTGGGGCGTCGTGCTCGGCGTGACCGCGACCGGCTTCATCATCGGCGGGCTGCTGGTGGCGAAGCTCGGGCTCGGCCGGAACCCGATCCGGACGATGCTGCTGCTGGTCATGGCGATGGGCGTGATCGGCGCGGTCTTCACCCTCCGCGACTGGTGGTGGCTGTACGCCGGCGGCATCTGGGTCTACATGACGCTGATCCCCGCGGTCGAGGCGGCGGAGCAGACCGTCGTGCAGAAGGTCGTGCCGTTCGAGACGCAGGGGCGGGTCTTCGGCTTCGCGGCGGCGCTGGAGTCGGCGGCGGCGCCGATCACCGCGTTCCTGATCGCGCCGATCGCGGAGTTCGCGCTGATCCCGTACATGGAGTCGGCGGACGGGCGGGCGGCGTACGGCTGGCTGCTGGGCGACGGGGTCGGTCGGGGGATCGCGCTCGTGTTCCTGATCGGCGGGGCGGTCATGGTGGTCGCGGCCGGCGCGGCGATGCTCACCCGCTCGTACCGCACGATCTCGGCGCAGTACCTAGAGGTCGAGCCCGGGGAGCCCGATGCGCGGCCTGATCCGGCCTTCGACCGCCGTGAGCCGGCGCCGGGCGAGAGTGCGGTCGAACAGCAGCGCTGAGAGACGCTGTTCAGCCGGCCGCCGGTAGCGAGAGCCGGCCTAACCGTCGCTGGGCTGAGCCCGTCGAGAACCTCGACTGACGAGAGGCGGCACCTCGAGGGTCGGGACAGCCCGTTTCATGAAGCGGTCGAAGTCGGGAACGGTGAAAGCGGCGTAGCCGTGCTGAGGCGTGAACAGGAGCCCCATCTCGATCAGCTCGGCACGGGTGGGTCCCAGCTGCTGCGACGATCGCTCGAGGAGGACGGCGACGTCGCCCGCCTTCTGCGGTTCCGGTCCCAGCTCCGCCATGGCGCGCATGTAGGCGGTCTGCAGTGGCGTGGCCCGGTCGAGCCGGACGCGGAAGAAGGAGCTGTCAAGTTTGGCCTCGTACGCGTCACGAGCGAGTTCGACGTCCTCCCCGTGGATCCGGTCGTTCTCTGCGACTGTCCAGACCTGGTAGCCCAGCTCCTGCAGAAAGTACGGGTAACCGCTCGTGATCGCGACGGCGAGCTCGACCGCGTCGTCGTCCCAGACGGCTCCCTCGGCGGCGGCCGGCTCTCGCAGTGCGGCAGCGGCGTCGTCGTGGTCGAGCGAGTCGATTCGGGGGAATTTGAACAGCCGTTCCGCGTACGACTTGGCGTCTCCGACGAGTTCAGCGATCTGCGGCAGGCCAGCGCCGACGAAGGTGACGGGCAGGCTCCGCTGCACCGTCTTGTGGATGGCCTGAATGAGCGCTTCGAGCTGCGGCGAATCGAGGAACTGCACCTCGTCGATCAGGAGGACGATGCCCTCGCCCTGCTCTCCCGCCGCTTCACCAACGGCAACGAGGACATCGGTCAGATCGAGGCCGAGATCACTGTGGTCGGCGAGTCCTTCCGCGGGCGGGACGTCCCAGCCGATGGACCACGCTCCGTCAGCCCCGACCGAGATCGCGAACGCACTCAGGACGGACGCGGCGTGCCGACCTCTGTCGGTCCATCGAGCGCGCGGCGAGAGTCGCAGGAGAGCGGCCTTCAGCTGAGAGGCGATGACCTGACGGAAGCGGCCTTCGCCGTGCTTCACGGCCTCGAACTCGATCACCTCCCACTTCTCCTGCAGGGCGATCGATCGGAAGCTGTTGAGGAGGACCGTCTTGCCGACCCCGCGCAGTCCCGTGATGATCATCGATTGATCGGTCCTGCCGCGTCGGAGGCGGCGAAGAAGAGTGCGGAACGCCTCGGTCTGCTCATCGCGACCGATCAGGATCTCGGGCCTCGCACCTGCGTTCGGGGTGTAGGGGTTGTCGACGGCGTCCATGGCTCGATTTTAGGAGTGTTAGAGCGTTTTATCCAGATCTCCTAAAACGCTCTAACTTCCCTAACGAGCGCCGCCGGGGGGGATGGGTCGCCGTTGAGCGATCGGGGGTCGCGCCGGCGGATCCGGACGATCCCCGACCGGTACGGGCGGTGGACTGCAGGTGCTCCGAGCGGTTCGGAGCGACTCGCATCTCTGGAGGAGACCCGTCGTGAGCATCACCAGCACCCTGCACCTCAACTTCCGCGGCCGCGCGAAGGAGGCGCTCGAGTTCTATCACTCGGTCTTCGGGGGCGACCTCGTCCTCGCTCCCTACGGGGACGTCGAGGCGGGGCAGAGTTCCGCCCAGTCCGAGCAGATCGCCTGGGGGCAGGTGACGGCGCCGAACGGGTTCCACGTCATGGCGTACGACGTGCAGGACTCGCTGCCGTACGCGGCCGGCGAGAACGCGTTCTACGTGTCGCTGCGGGGCAACGAGAGCGCGGAGATCGAGCGCCTCGGCACCGCCCTGGCGGAGTCGGAGGGGGCGGTCGTCCACGTCCCGTTCGGGCCGTCGGTGTTCTCGCCGCTCTACGGCAAGCTGACCGACCGCTTCGGGGTCACCTGGATCATCGACGTGGTCGTGCCCTGGGCGGGATGAGCCGCTTTCTGCAGGTGCCGCGCGCAACATCAGTTGAGAAGGGGGTCCCTCCGCTGTCGAGGGAGGGCGGGTGCTCTCAGCTGATGTTGTGCGCGGCGATGCCTCCGGGGGTGGATCTCGAGACGTCTGCGGGGCGGGCTGCTCGATCAGCCTGAGGCGGGCGCCCAGCGCGGGCTCCTCGATCGGCAGTAGTGCGGGTGCGGCGCGTTCATGCTGGTCGAGTGGCCGCGGAGCGGCGTATCGAGACCGGGGGCGTGCAGGGGTGGATCTCGATACGCCCGCGAGCGGGCTACTCGATCAGCATGGAGGACCCGCGGAGCGGGCTACTCGATCAGCACGGAACGGCGCGCCCTGAGGCCGCGCCTCGATCAGCATGAAAAAGGGGGCGCGCCCAGTGGGCGCTCCTCGGGCGGCGCGGCGTCGGTCGGCGTGGGGTGGGCGTCAGGCGGCCGGGGCGGCCGTGGACTCGCGGACGATGAGGGTGGAGGCGAGGCGGACGGTGGGGGTGTCGACGGGGTCGCCGGCCGCGAGCTTGAGCAGGAGGCGGGTGGCCTCGGAGGCCATGCTCGAGAGGGGCTGGCGGACGGTGGTCAGCTGCGGGCTGACCCAGCGGCAGAGGTCGACGTCGTCGAAGCCGACGACGGAGAGGTCCTCGGGGACGCGGAGGCCGCGGTCGCGGGCCGCGAGGTAGACGCCGTAGGCCTGCTCGTCGGAGCCGCTGATGATCGCGGTGGGGCGCTCCGGGAGGTCGAGCAGCTCGCCGCCGAAGCGCACGCCGCCGCTGATCAGCGAGTCGCCGTTCCGGACGAGCTCCTTCGCCGCCTCGACGCCGGCGCGGCCGAGCGCGCTGGTGAAGCCGTCCAGGCGGTCCTGGTGGCACTCGAGCTCCATCGGGCCGGTGACGAAGCCGATCCGCCGGTGGCCGAGCGCGAGCAGGTGCTCCGTCGCCTCCCGGCCGCCGACCCAGTCGGTGGCCGACACGGTCGCGAACGACTCCGTGTCGCTGCCCTGCGGATCGATGGCGACGACCGGCACCTTCAGCTTCCCGAGCCGCTCGCGCGCCTCCGCCGTGAGGTCCGACACCACGAGCACGATGCCGTCCGAGCCGCGGGAGGCGATGCGGTCGATCCAGTCGGGCGCGCCGGCCCCGCCGTCGTGGGTGACGTTGAGCACCAGGTCGACGCCCGACCGGGAGGCCTCCGCCTGGGCGCCGCGGAGCAGCTCCGTCGCCCACTGCGTCTCGAGGCTGGAGACGACGAAGTCGATCAGCGTCGCGGATCGCTTGGCCTTGCGTCGCGCATAGCCGTGGTCCTCGATCAGGCGCTCGATCTCGTGCCGCTTGGGGGCCGAGATGCCGGGCTTGCCGTTGAGGACGCGGGACACCGTGGGGATGGAGACGCCCGCCGCCTCGGCGATTTGCGCGAGAGTTGCGCCGGATTCCGTCATGCGACACCGCCTTCCTGCTCAGCTCCCGAGGTCTTGACCTCTCGGTCCTCGTCACTTTACACTGCAACTCGTGCGCAACTTGCGCAGTAAGTTGCAAGCAAGTTTTGCGAGTCGCCCGAGGAGGCGGCGCCGCACCTCGATCCACGGACACTCCGCGACGACGCGGAGCGAAGGAGTAGCGCGATGTCGAAGAAGACGTTCGGTTGGCCGAGGAGGGCCGCGCTCGTCGCGGCCGGTGTCCTGGCGGTCTCGCTCACCGCCTGCAGCGGCGGCGGGGGAGGAGCCTCGAGCGATCCCGGCTCCGCCACCGAGGGCTCGATCACCTGGTGGGGCTGGACCCCGGACAAGCCGCTGGCGGACAAGCTGATCGCCTCGTTCAACGAGGAGTACCCGGACATCGAGGTGGAGTTCGTCTCGAAGCCGATCGACAGCTACGACTCGGTGCTCGGCCCGGCCATCACCTCGGCCGACGGCCCCGACGTCTTCAACGTCGCACCGGGCTCTGCGAACGGCGGCGTCGAGACCTTCCAGGCGGGCGCCATCGACCTCGGCCCCGCCGTCGAGGAGGAGCTCGGCGCGGACTGGCAGGACAAGCTGGCCGCCTCGGGCGTCGAGGGCCTCGCCGTCGACGACAAGGTGGTCGGCCTCTCCGCCGGCGCCGTCTACTCCGGCAGCATCTGGGTCAACCAGGACATGCTCGACGAGGTCGGCGTCACCGCGCCGACCACCTACGACGAGTGGGTCCAGGTCTGCCAGACCCTCGAGGCGGCCGGCAAGGGCTGCTTCGTCCAGGGCGCCGGCCAGTGGGCCTTCGACATGGACACCTTCGAGGCGATCATGCAGAACATCGAGCCCGGCGCCTACGCGAAGGCCGCCGCGGGCGAGATGGACTACACGGATCCCGCCTTCGAGCAGGGCCTGCAGATCTGGAAGGACCTCTTCGACGACGGGATCATGCAGGAGGGCGCCATCGGCCTGCAGCAGTACCCGGACGCCAACAACGCCTTCATGTCCGAGAAGTACGCGATGGTGATGATGGGCAGCTGGTACACCCAGTACACCGTCCGCGACTCGATGATCACCGCGATGGAGGCCGCCGGAGTCGCCGACCCCGAGCCGTTCACCATGGTGCCGATCCAGTTCCCGGACGTCGCGGGCACCGGGAACGTCGGCGAGATGTTCGGCGACGCGGACTACGGCCTCGCCGTGAGCACCAAGTCCGACGCGCAGGCCGCGGCGACCACCTTCGCCGTCTGGCTGACCACCTCCGAGGCCGGTCAGACCGCCGTCGCGAACACGCTGAACGACATCCCGTCGCTGGCGGGGGTGCAGCCCGACTGGGACGGCATCGACCTCGTCGCGCCGGACGCGCAGCTGGACGCGCTGAAGGAGTACACGGCGACGGCGAGCGCCGCGACCGATCCGCGCTTCGCGACGGTCAGCGCGGATCTCAACACCGCCTTCCGGGACGCGCTGATCGGCGTCGCCTCCGGTGACACGGACATCGACCAGGCCCTCCAGGGTCTGCAGTCCGTCGTCGACGACCAGAAGTAGGACCGAACCCTCCTCGCGGGCGGCCGACCGGGCCGCCCGCGACGGGCATCAGGCAAGGGAGCTGAGATGACAACGGCCATCGCGAGATCCGGGGCGGGAGCGCCCGACCGCGCCGCTCGGGGCGTGGAGCCCGCCCCGCAGCGCCGGCGGAAGCGGATGCTCCTCGGGCCCGGGATGATCTGGATCCTCCCGGCGATCGTCCTCGTGCTGGGGATGATCTACTTCGCCATCGGCTACACGGGGTACGTGTCGACGCTCGACTGGAACGGGTTCATTTTGAGCCCGTCGGAGTCGGTGGGCGCGGACAACTTCGTGCAGATGTTCCAGGACCGCGTGTTCTGGGGCGCGATCGGGCACACGGCGGTCTTCTTCGTCGTCACCTTCGCGGTGCAGACGGCGGTCGGCTTCACCTTCGCGGCGATCATGCACTCGCGGATCGCCCTCGCGCCGCTCTACAAGGTGCTCATCTTCGTGCCGACCGTCCTCGCTCCGGCGTCGATGGCGCCGGTCTTCCGCTCGATCTTCGACGTCGACGGGCAGTTCAATCAGCTGCTGCGCGGCGTCGGGCTGGGCGGGCTCGCCCACCCGTGGCTCGCGGATCCGGCCACGGCGATGCCGGTCGTGATGGCCGTCACCGTCTGGCAGTGGACGGGACTCACCTTCATCCTCTTCTACGCCGCGATGGCGCAGATCGAGCCGGAGATCCTCGAGGCGGCCCGGATCGACGGGGCGAGCAACCTCCGCACCCTCGTCGCGATCGTCTGGCCGATGTGCAAGGGCACGACGATCGCGCTCGCCACGCTGGGGATCATCGGGGCGCTGAAGACCTTCGACGTGCCGTACCTGGTGACCAAGGGCGGCCCGAACCACGCGACCGAGTTCCTCGGCACGTACATCTACCAGACCATGGTCGCGGAGAAGCACTTCGGCTACGCGGCCGCGATCTCGATCGCCCTTCTCGTCCTCGCCGTCGGCGGCGGCGTCCTGATGAACCTGCGGCGCCGCGCCGACGAGAGCTGAGGCCCGACGTGTTCGAACTCCGCACGGTCCGCTCGCGCATCGGCGTGCAGCTGCTCGCGACCGTCATCGTCCTCCCGTTCCTCTTCGCGCTCGTCGCGATGGTGCAGGGCTCGCTGGCCGGCGCCGGCTGGGGCAACTACGGCAAGGTCTTCGCGACCGGCGTCGTCCCCACCTACTTCCGGAACACGATCATCGTCGCGGTCTCGACCGTCGCGATCGTCTACGTCCTCACGATGCTGGCGGCCTTCGGCTTCGCCAAGCTGCGCATCCGCGGCAAGGAGGTGTGGTTCTGGCTGCTGATCGCGGCGCTGACCATGCCGGAGGCGGTGCTGCTGACGCCGCTGTTCGTCACGGCGTCGACGCTCGACGTCTACAACCAGCTGATCGCGGTGATCCTGCCGCTGGCCGCGCTGCAGGTGCCGTTCACGGTCCTGCTGGCCCGGAGCTTCTTCGCCGGGATCCCGACCGAGCTGATGGACGCCGGCCGCGTCGACGGGGCGAGCATCGTCAAGGTCTTCTGGTACATCGTCCTGCCGCTGACCCGGCCGATCGCCGGCGCGATCGTGGTGCTCACGCTGATCAACAGCTGGAACGCGTTCCTGCTGCCGCTGCTGATGCTGAACGACCCGGACAAGCAGGTGGTGACCCTGCTGCCCTCGTTCTTCACCAGCCAGTACACCAACGACCAGACGGGGGTCCTGGCCGCCTCGGTGATCACGGCGGTCCCGGTGATCGTCGCGTACCTGCTGCTGCAGCGCTCCTTCGAGCGCGGCCTGGCCGCCGGAGCGCTCAAGTGAGCGCCCGGCTGGACGGGGCGCTCGCCGTCGTCACCGCCGGCACCGCGGGGATCGGGCGGGCGATCGTGCTCCGCCTGGTCGCCGAGGGGGCCGACGTGATCGCGACCGGCACGAGCGAGGAGCGGGCGCAGGCCCTGCGGGAGGACGGCGGCGGTGCCGTGCGCACCGTGGTCGGCGACGGCTCGACGCTCGAGCACCTGGACGAGCTGGCGCGGGCCGTCGGCGAGGACGGCCGCGCCGTCGACGTCCTGGTCCTCAACGCCGGGCGCGACGTGGAGGCGACGCCGATCGTCGACACCACTCCGGAGATGTTCGACCACGTGAGCGACCTCAACTTCCGCGGCACCTTCCTGACCGCCCGGAGCATCGTGCCGGCGATGGCGGACGGCGGGCGCATCGTCCTCGTCTCCTCGATCGCCGGGCACAACGGCGGGCCCGGGCACTCCGTCTACAACGCGACCAAGGCGGCCGTGCGCTCGCTGGCGCGCACCCTGACGGCCGAGCTCGCCGACCGGCGGATCCGCGCCAACGCGGTGAGCCCCGGCCCGATCGCCACCGCCGGCTTCGACAAGTTCACCGGAGGCTCTGCAGCCGTCGAGCAGGCGGTCGCCGCGCAGATCCCGGTCGGCCGCATCGGCCGACCCGAGGAGGTCGCCTCGGCGGTCCTCTTCCTCGCGACCGCGGAGTCGAGCTTCATCGCCGGCGCCGAGCTCGTCGTCGACGGCGGGATGACGCAGGCGTGACAGCGACGACGACCCGATCCCCTCCGCAGCACGACGGCACGATCGAGCACGACCCCGTATCGACAGAGAGAAGGTCCGACATGACTGAGCCGATGACGTTCGCGGTGGTGGGGACCGGCTGGCGCTCCGAGTTCTACCTCCGCCTGGCCCGCACCGCCCCCGAGCGGCTGCGCGCCGTGGCGATCGTGGCGAACTCGTCCGCCGCCGAGGAACGGATGAGCGCCCGCTGGGACGCCCCCGTCGTCCGGACGCTGGAGGAGGCCCTCGCCCACCGGCCCGACTTCGTGATCGCCGCCGTCTCCTGGCCGTCGATGCCGGGCGTGACGATCCGGCTCGCGGAGCTCGGCGTGCCGGTGCTCGCGGAGACCCCGCCCGCGCCGACCGCCGACGGGCTGCGCGAGCTGTGGAGCGCGCTCGGCGCCTCGGCCCGGGTGCAGGTCGCGGAGCAGTACATGCTGATGCCCGGGCACGCGGCGCGGCAGGCGGTCGTCCGGAGCGGCGCGATCGGCGAGGCCACCGCCGTGCACATCGCGTCCACGCACCTGTACCACGCGACCAGCCTGATCCGCGGCTTCCTCGGCGCCGGCATGGCCGAGGCCGTGGTGAGCGCCCGCGCCTTCACCGCGCCCCAGGCCGATCCGCTGACCTTCGACGGCTGGCGCGAGGACCCGTCGCCCGAGCCGCGGACCACGACGATCGGCACCCTCGACTTCGGCGACGGCCGGATGGGCCTCTACGACTTCGTCGACAACCAGTGGTGGAACCCGCTGCTCAGCCGGCGGATCGTGATCCGCGGCTCGCTCGGCGAGATCGCCGACGACAGCGTCACCCACCTCACCGAGGAGGGCGTGATCGTCTCGCCGATCTCCTACCGGCGCACCGGCATCGACATGAACCTCGAGGGCAACGAGGTGGTCACCGCCTCCTTCGAGGGCCGGATCGTCTGGCGCAACGAGTGGGTCGGGACCCGGCTGTCCGAGGACGACCTCGCCGTCGCCGACCTCCTCGAGGCGACCGGGCGGTGGGCCCGCGACGCCGGCCCCGCGCCCTACCCGCTGGCCGAGGCCTGCCAGGACCATCTCCTCGGTCTCGCGATCGAGGAGTCCGTACGAACCAGCGCCGATGTGCGCGTGAGCAAGGAAGCGTGGGCCTGATGCCTCTCGTCACCATCGAAGTCGCCGACACCGTCCCCGAGGAGACCCGGTTCGCCTACGCGGAGGCCGTCAACGCGGGCCTCGTCGAGGGCCTGGGCATGGATGCGGAGGACCGCTTCCAGGTCATCCACCCGCTGCCCGCCAGCCACCTCGTCGCCGACCCGCACTACCTCGGCGGCGACCGCCGCGACGTGGTCTACGTGCGCGTCCTGATGGTCCGGATGTACGACAAGGAGACCAAGGCCGCGATGTTCGAGGCGGTCGCCCGCCGGCTCGAGGCCGAGGGCGTCCGCCCGGACGACGTGTTCATCGCGATCACCGAGAACACGCTGGACGACTGGTACCCCGGCGCTCGGGGCGAGCGTGGCTGACCTCGGCGCGCGCACCCTCACGACCGACGTCCGGGTCGTCGACGAGCAGGGCCGGCCGGTCGCCGGCGTGGACGTGACCACCGAGCAGCTGCGGCACGCGTTCGGCTTCGGCAGCATCGGCTTCGACTTCCTCGACTGGCTGGGCGGCCCGCCGCTCTCCACCGGCGGCGACGCCTCGGAGTTCTTCGGCGGCAGGGTCGACTCCGATCCGCAGCTGCTCGCCGACGCCTGGCTGGGCGTCTTCGACACGGTGACGCTGCCCTTCTACTGGCGGGCGTTCGAGCCCGAGCGCGGGCGCCCCGAGACCGAGCGGCTGCGCCGGACGGCCGAGTGGTTCGCCGCGCGCGGCGTCCGGGTGAAGGGCCACCCGCTGGTCTGGCACACGCTGGCGCCGGAGTGGCTGCTGCCGCTCGAGGACGCCGAGGTGGAGGAGGTGCTGCGCGCGCGGGTCCGCCGCGAGGTCGCCGACTTCGCCGGGGTCGTCGACGTCTGGGACGCGATCAACGAGACGGTGATCCTGCCGCGCTTCACGGCGGAGCCGAACGCGATCACCCGGCTCGCGCAGCGCCTCGGCCGGGTCGGCATGATCCGGCTGGCGTTCGAGGAGGCCCGCTCGGTCGGCTCGGGCGGGCGCTTCGTCCTCAACGACTTCGACCTCTCCAGCGAGTACGAGCACGTGATCGAGGAGTGCCTGGACGCGGGGATCGCGATCGACGCGATCGGCCTGCAGACCCACATGCACCAGGGCTACCGCGGCGAGGACCGGATCGCCGAGGTGATCGAGCGCTTCTCCCGCTTCGGCCTGCCGCTGCAGATGACCGAGACGACCCTGCTCTCGGGCGACCTGATGCCGCCCGAGATCGGCGACCTGAACGACTACGTCGTCGACTCCTGGCCGAGCACCGAGGAGGGCGAGGCGCGGCAGGCGGACGAGCTCGTCCGGCACTACCGGAGCGTCCTCGCGCATCCGGCGGTCGAGTCGCTGACCTACTGGGGGCTGACCGACGACGGCGCCTGGCTCGGGGCGCCCTCCGGGCTGCTCCGCCGCGACGGCAGCCGGAAGCCCGGCTACGACGCGCTGCAGGACCTGATCCGCCGCGAGTGGTGGCACGCCGCGACGACCGCGAGGACCGGGGCGGACGGCTGCGTGCCGCTCCGTGGCTTCGCCGGGCGCTACCGGGTAACGGCCGGCGGCGCGTCGGTCGAGGTCGAGGTGTCGGCCGGGAGCGGCCCGATCGCGGTCGTGGTGCCGCGATGAGCATCGAGGCGGACGAGGAGCGCGTGCAGGCCGCGGCCGGGACCCGGCTCACCGAGTCGCGCGTCGCGGCGGCGGCGGCCGCGACTCCGGCGGTGCTCGGTTCCTCCCGGCAGGAGCGGGCGGGCTGGCTCAGCCGGATCGCGGCGCGGCTCGACGAGGCGCGCGACGAGCTGGTCGAGGTGGCCGAGCCCGAGACGCACCTCGGCGTCGAGCGGCTGCGGGGCGAGGTGGCGCGCACGACCGGCCAGCTGCGGCTCTTCGCGGACGTGCTCGAGGAGGGCTCGTACCTCGAGGCCTCGATCGACGTCGCCGGCACGATCGGCGGCGACGGCTCGCAGGAGATCCGCCGCTTCCTCCGCCCGCTCGGGCCGGTCGCGGTCTTCTCGGCCTCGAACTTCCCGTTCGCCTTCTCGGTCGCCGGCGGCGACACCGCGTCGGCGCTCGCCGCGGGCTGCCCGGTGCTGGTGAAGGCGCACCCCGGGCATCCGGAGCTGTCGCGGCGCACGGCCGCCGTGGTCGACCGGGCGCTCGAGGAGGCCGGCGCCCCGCGCGGGACCTTCGAGCTCGTGGAGGGGCGCGAGGCCGGGCTCGTCCTGGTCGCGGCGCCCGAGGTGCGCGCCGTGGCGTTCACCGGCTCGCTGCCGGGGGCGACCGCGCTGATGGACGCGATGTCCGAGCGCGCCGAGCCGATCCCGTTCTTCGGCGAGCTCGGCAGCGTGAACCCCGTGGTGATCACCCCCGGCGCGGCCGAGGAGCGCGGATCGGCGCTCGCGGCCGAGCTGGTCGCCTCCTTCACGCTCGGCGGCGGGCAGTTCTGCACCAAGCCCGGCGTGGTCTTCGTGCCGGCGGCGGATCTCGATACGCCCGCGGAGCGGGCTGCTCGATCAGCATGGGCCGGCGGCGGCGCCCCTCCATGCTGGTCGAGCAGCGCGCAGCGCGTATCGAGACCCGCGTTCCGCCAGGCGGTGGCCGAGCGGGTCGAGAGTCTGCCGGGGACGGTGCTGCTCACCGAGCGGATCGCCGACTCCTTCGCCGCGGTCGCCGGCCGGCTGCAGTCGGCGGACGGGGTCCGAGTCCTCGCCCGCGGTGCGCAGGCCGACGGGACGACGCCCGTGGTGCTCGTGACGACCGTCGACGACTTCGTCCGGCACAGCGACGTCCTGCTCGAGGAGTGCTTCGGCCCGCTGACGCTGCTGGTCGAGTACCGCGCGCCGGAGGAGGTGCTCACCGCGCTCACCCACCTGGACGGATCGCTGACCGCCACCGTGCACAGCGCGCCGGGCGAGGACATCGGCGGGCTCGTCGCCGTCCTCGCCGAGCGCTCCGGCCGCGTCGTCTTCGGCGGCTGGCCCACCGGCGTCAGCGTCACCTGGGGCCAGCACCACGGCGGACCGTGGCCCGCCACGACCTCGCAGCACACCTCGGTCGGCGCGACCGCGATCCGGCGCTTCCTCCGGCCGATCGCCTACCAGGGGGCACCGGCCTCCGCGCTGCCGGCCGACCTCACCGACGCGGGCCTGGCCCGCCTCCCTCACCGCCGCGACGGCAGATCGGTCCCCCGATGAACGACGAGACCCCCGGCCGGCCCACGGGCCTCGGCCCGGTGATCCGCACCGGCCGCGCCGTCCGCAGCGCCCAGTGGTACGGCGGCGACGACCGCAACACCTACCTGCACCGGGCGTGGATGCGCCGCGGCACGCCCGACCACGCCTTCGACGGCCGGCCGCAGATCGCGATCGCGAACACCGCCTCCGACCTCTCGCCGTGCAACTCGCACCTCGACGAGGTCGCGCAGAGTGTGAAGAACGGCGTCTACGAGGCCGGCGGGATCCCCTACAACCTGCCGGTCATCTCGCTCGGCGAGACGACCGTCCGGACCACCGCGATGCTCTGGCGCAACATGGTCGCGATGGCCGCGGAGGAGCTGTTCCGCGCCAACCCGATCGACGGTCTGGTGCTGCTCGGCGGCTGCGACAAGACCATCCCGGCGCTGCTGATGGCCGCCGCCAGCGTGGGGATCCCGGCGATCGTGGTGCCCGGCGGGCCGATGCTGAACGGGACCTTCCGCGGCAGCACGCTCGGCTGCGGCACCGACGTCTGGCGCCTGAGCGAGGAGGTGCGGGCGGGCGCGCTCGACAGCGACTACTTCGTGCAGTCCGAGTCCTCGATGATCCGCAGCCGCGGGCACTGCAACACGATGGGCACCGCGTCCTCGATGGCCTGCGTCTCGGAGGCGCTCGGCATGACGCTGCCCGGCGTCGCGGGCGTCCCCGCCTCGGACAGCCGGCTGCTGCAGTTCGCGCACGCGACGGGCAACCGCGTCGTCGCGATGGTGGCGGAGGAGCTCGCGCCGGCGGACGTGATGACGAAGGCCGCGTTCCACAACGCGATCGTGGCGCTCGCCACGATCGGCGGATCGACGAACGCCGTGGTGCACCTGCTCGCGATCGCCGGCCGCCTCGGCGTCGAGCTCGACCTCGACGACTTCGACCGGATCGGCGCCGACGTCCCGCTGCTGGTCAACCTGCAGCCGGCCGGCGCGCACCTGATGGAGGACCTCTTCCGCGCGGGCGGCTTCCTCGCCGTGATGAACGAGGTGCGGCCGCTGCTGGATCCGACGGCGGTGACCGTGCTCGGTACGCCCTTCGTCGACGAGCTGCCGGGGCACGAGGTCTGGGACCGCGACGTGATATGCACGGCCGAGTCGCCGCTGCTGCCCGCGGCCGGCATCGCCGTGCTGCGCGGGAACCTGTCGCCGACCGGCGCGATCATCAAGCCGGCCGCGGCCACGGCGGCGCTGCTGCGGCACCGCGGTCCGGCGGTCGTCTTCGACTCGGTCGAGGACATGCACGCGCGGATCGACTCGCCGGAGCTCGACGTCAGCGCGGACTCGGTGCTGGTGCTGCGCGGCTGCGGTCCGCGCGGCTACCCGGGGATGCCTGAGGTCGCGAACATGCCGCTGCCGAAGCGCCTGCTCGACGCGGGCGTGCGCGACATGGTGCGGATCTGCGACGGACGGATGAGCGGTACGGCCTACGGCACGATCGTGCTGCACGTCACGCCGGAGTCGGCGGTCGGCGGCGCGCTCGGGCTGGTGCAGGACGGCGACCTGATCGAGCTCGACGTCCCGGCGCGGACGCTGACGCTGCTGGTGACCGACGAGGACCTCGCGGCCCGCCGTCCCTCCGCCGCGACCACGGCCGCCTACGCGGCGCCCGTCCGCGGCTGGGAGCGGCTGTACGTCGACCACGTCGAGCAGGCCGAGCGCGGCGCGGACCTGGACTTCCTGACCGGCGCGACCGGGCCCGGCGTGCTGCGGGAGTCGCATTGAGCGGGGCGGGGCGGGACCGCCCGATGCACGACGAGGGGACCACGACGACCGGCACGACAGGAGGACCGCGATGAGCACGCGGATGCGCGCGGCGGTGCTGCGGGAGTCCGGCGCGCCGCTGGCCGTCGAGGAGCTCGACGTCGCCGATCCCGGCCGGGGCGAGCTGCTCGTCGAGATCGACGCGGCGGGCGTCTGCCACTCCGACCTGCACTACCTGCGCGGTGATCTGCGCTGTCCGCTGCCGGTGGTGCCCGGCCACGAGGGCGCCGGCCGCATCGTCGCCCTCGGCCCGGACCTCCGCGAGGGCTTCGCCGTCGGCGACCGGGTGGCTCTGCTCTGGCGGCCGAACTGCGGCCGGTGCCGGCAGTGCGTCGCCGGGCGGCCGATCATGTGCGAGTACGGACCGGTGCAGGCCGCGTCCGGCGGGCTCCTCGACGGCACCAGCCGGCTCAGCGCCGCGGGCGAGACCGTGCACCACCTGCTCGGGGTGTCCTGCTTCGCGGAGCGGGTGGTCGTGCCCGAGCGGAGCGTGGTGCGCGTGCCGGACGACGTGCCGGCCGAGATCGCGGCGATCGCCGGCTGCGCGGTGATCACCGGGGTCGGCGCGGTGCTCAACGTGATCGGCGCGTGCCTCGGCGACGCGGTCGTGGTGATCGGCGCCGGCGGCGTCGGCCTCTCCGCGGTGATGGGCGCCCGGGCGGCCGGGGCGACCACCGTCGTCGCGGTCGACGTGGACGCGGACCGGCTCGCGCTCGCGAGGCGGCTCGGCGCGACCCACGTGATCGACGGGTCCTCCGGCTCCATCGGCGGCGGCGACACGGTCGAGCAGCTGCTCACCCTCGTCCCCGGCGGGGTGCCCTGGGTGGTCGAGGCGGTCGGGCGGCCGGAGACGCTGGCCTCCGCCGTCGCGATGCTGCAGCCGGGCGGGACGGCCGTCGCCGTGGGCCTCGGCCGGGTCGGGCAGAGCGCGGGCATCCCGGTGAACGACCTGGTGCAGAAGCAGAAGCGCGTGGTCGGCTCCCTCTACGGGTCCTCGATCCCGCAGCTGGATCTGCCGCGGATCTTCGAGCTGTACCGCAGGGGCGCGCTGCCGCTCGACGAGCTGGTGGGGGAGCGGTTCGCCCTCGAGGACATCGGCGCGGCCTTCGAGGCGCTGGAGCACGGGAGCGTCGGGCGCTCGATCGTCGTCCCCGGTCGGGCGGGTGTGCGGTGACCGCCTTCGCCCGGTACCCGAGCCTCGACGGCCGGACCGTGGTCGTGACGGGCGGCGCGTCCGGGCTCGGCGCGGAGTTCGTGCGGCAGTTCGCGGCGCAGGGCGCGCGGGTCGGCTTCCTCGACATCGACGCCGAGCAGGGCGCGGCGCTCGCCCGCGAGCTGGGCGGAGCCGTCCGCTTCGCCGCCTGCGACGTGCGCGACGTCGCGGCGCTCGAGGCCGCGATCGAGGGGCTCACCGCCGAGCTCGGCCCGGCTCACGTGCTCGTCAACAACGCGGCGAACGACGCCCGGCACACCGTCGAGGACCTCGATCCCGTGTACTGGGACGACCGGATGGCGGTGAATCTGCGCCACCAGTTCTTCGCCGCGCGGCTCGTCTCGCGCGGGATGCTGCGCGCGGGCGCCGGCTCGATCATCAACCTCGGCTCGATCAGCGCGCACATCGACCTCGTCGAGCTGGTCGGCTACATCACGGCGAAGGCCGCGATCGAGGGCATGACCCGCGCCCTGGCCCGCGAGCTCGGCGCCGGCGGCGTCCGGGTGAACTGCGTCATCCCCGGCTGGATCATGACCGAGCGGCAGCTCGAGCAGGTCGTCACCCCCGAGGCGGAGCAGCAGATCGACCGCAGCCAGTGCCTCCCCGGCCGCCTCGTCCCGGCGGACGTCGCCCGCCTGGTCCTCTGGCTCGCGGCCGACGACTCCGCCATGTGCACCGCCCAGAACTGGGTCGTCGACGGCGGCTGGCTCTGACGCGCGGCGCCGCCGCCCGAGCGGAGCCGCAGAGCGGCGCCCCCGCCCCCCGCATGCTGGTCGAGTAGCGGCGCAGCCGCGTATCGAGACCGGACGTCTCCGCTCAGACGCCCCGCGGCGTCTTGTCGCGCAGCGACCACACCGCCGCGCTCGCGACGAGGAGCAGGAGGGCCCCGCCGCCGAGGGCGAGCGCGCTCAGCGGAACGCCGAGGTCGCCGACGGCCCGCGGCTGGAACCCGCCGTGGAAGACGAGCCACGGCGCAGCGGCGCTCGGGACGAGGTTCCGCGGGTCGCCCGGCCCCAGGATCGGCAGCAGGTAGTAGGCCAGGGCGAAGACGGTGAGCGAGAACGCGCGCTCCCGTGTCAGCGTGGCGACGAGGAAGCCCAGCGCAGCGAACGCGACCCCGATCAGCACGAAGGCGGCCGCCACTGCGCCGATCGCCGCGGGATCCGCGGACGGCGGCGGCGACGATACGTCGACGGGGAACGGCCTCAGCTGCGCGGTGACGAGTCCGGCGACGGCCGCCGTCAGCACGAGCGCCGCGCCGAAGGCCAGGACGGCCACGACGAGGAGCGTTGCCTTCGCCGCGACGAAGGTGCGCGCCCGGCGGACCTGCGGCCATCGCACGATGATCGACCCGCCGCGGAGATCCGTGGTCGCCGCGAAGAGCCCCGTCGCGTAGCCGAGGAGCGGGGTCACGAGGAACACCGCGAGGCTCAGCCCCGTGCCGACCGCACCGAGCGGAGTCAGCGCCGCCGAGGCCGCCGTCGCCGCCTCGAAGTCGTAGCGCAGCGGATTGTCGATCTCCGTCCGCCCGTCCTCGTCAGTGGTCACGCTCACGGGCTCCGCCAGTGCCTCCTCGACGGAGTGCCCGGCCGAGCGGTACTCCGCGGCGGTCCTCTCGAACAGCGCCGCCGTCGACCGCGCGTTGCCGACGTCGGTCACCGCGCTCCAGACCGCGAAGACGGCACCGGCGAGCAGGACGACGAGGAGGAGCCGGGAGGCGACCGCACCGCGCAGCTCCCTCCGCACCTCGCCGCCCAGGGACCTCATCGCTCCTCCGCCCGTCCTCTGCATCCGTCTTCTCCTCCTCGTCGAAGAAGGACCGACCGATGTCAGGCCTCATCGGCATGCCCTTCTGTGTATGGTCACGAGCGTCCTCCGAATCGCCGGGGTCGGCAAGGGCGTGACGCGGAACGAGTGTCGCAGCCGCGTCGCGTCGCGTCAGCGGCTCAGGGTGCAGGGGAGCGGGCGCGGGCCGGACCCGTCGTGCCCGGAGGGGTGGATCTCGATACGCGCCCTGCGGG
The DNA here is from genome assembly GCF_022815525.1 of Rathayibacter sp. VKM Ac-2927. NCBI lineage: Bacteria > Bacillati > Actinomycetota > Actinomycetes > Micrococcales > Microbacteriaceae > Rathayibacter > Rathayibacter sp. VKM Ac-2927. The sequence continues at coordinate 551,706 of NZ_JALGRT010000002.1, read as the reverse complement.
CGCCACTCGATCAGCATGCTGCGGCCGGCGGGCTGCCGTGGGGCGGGGCGGGCCGTTCATGCCGGTCGAGTAGCGGCGCAGCCGCGTATCGAGACCCGGCGCCCCGGCGCCGCTACAGTGACCGGCATGACCCCCTCGCGCGTCCTCGCACCGGAGCCCCCCGCCGACGGCTCGAAGCCGAAGGGACCCGCGTCGTACTTCCCGAGCATCGAGACCACCTACGGCCGTCCCGTTCAGGAGTGGCTCGACCTGGTGAACGAGCGGCTCGACTCCGAGACGCACATGCAGGTCGTCTCCTGGCTGAAGACCGAGCACGGTCTCGGCCACGGGCACGCGAACGCCCTCGTCGCGTACGTCAAGGCGGCCCGCGCCTGACCGTCGCCCCGTCTGCGCCCGATCCGGCTGCTGCTCTGCCGCCGAAGTCGCGCACAACATCAGCTGAGACGGGGGTCCCTCCTCTGACAGGGGAGGCCGGGTGCTCTCAGCTGATGTTGTGCGCCGGAGCCGGTGCCGTCGCCGGTGAGAGGTCCTCGAACGGCCGAGGCGTCCCCGTGCAACGGGCGGCCTCGGCTCCTCGGAGACGTCTCGCGGACGGCCCAGCACGCGCCGGTCAGCGGCCGGCGCGGCCGAACTCGAGGAGCTTCGCGAAGAGGTCCTCGAGGAGCCAGCGGGTGTCGAAGGACTCGCAGACGCGGATCGGGTGCGGGCCGACGCCGGGCTGGAGGTCGCCGGTGGCGGTGAAGCGCGGGGCGGGGACGGCGCGCCAGCGGCCGCCGGCGGGGTTCATCACGGCGCCGATCGCGGGGCTGTCGCCGAGGGAGCGGAAGTCGAGCGGGCCGTAGGGGATCGTCGCGTTGAAGGCGATCAGCTGGTCGACGAGGTAGTCGCCGAGCGGGCTCGAGCCGCCCAGCCGCGTGCGCAGCTCGGCGTGGCCGACGCCGACCATCGTGTAGACGGGCATCGGGATCTGCCAGACGGCGACTCCGGAGGCGAGCACGGCGTTCGCGGCGGCGACGTCGTTGATCAGGTTGAACTCCGGGTGGTAGGCCGCGATGCCCTCGTAGGGCGGGCCGCCCACCCAGACCACGACGACGTCGCGCTCGGCGATCGACGGCTCCGCCAGCAGGGCCGCGGCGACGTCCGTGAGCGGGCCGAGCACGGCGATCCACAGCCGGCCCTCGCCGTGCAGCGCCTCCTCGACGATCACGCGCGAGCCCTCGGACGCCACGGACTCCGCGGAACCGCCGGCGACCAGCGCCGCGGACGCCCCGTCCACGACCCGCACGTCGGCCCCCGCGAGGGCGACCACGCGATCGATCTCCGCGCGCGACTCCCGCAGGCTGCCGGGTCGGCCGAAGTGCGCGGCCACGAGCGCCCGGACGTCGAGCGTCGCGCTCAGCAGCGCCTGCACGATCGCGAACTGGTCGTCCGCCTCGTTCGCGGCGTCGGTGCTGACGATCACGCGGTGCGGCGGCGGCATCACGCCGACTCCCGCTGCACGAGCGTCGTCGCGAGGATCGGCTGCCGGTCGACCTCGCGGCCCGCCACCACGGCCACCACGGTCTCCGCGGCGACGCGTCCCATGTCCTCGAGCGGCTGGCGGATGGTGGTCAGCGTCGGATCCGAGGTGGTCGCGATGACCACGTCGTCGAAGCCCACGACCGAGATGTCGGCGGGCACGCGCCGGCCGGACGCCTGCAGCACGCGGATCGCGCCGTTGGCCATCAGGTCGGAGGAGGCGAAGACGCCGTCGAGGTCGGGGTGGCGCTGCAGGAGCCGCGCCATCGCGGCCGAGCCGCTCTCGAGAGTGAACTCGCCGTGCACGATCGGGCTGTGGTCCAGCCCCAGCTCGGTCAGCTCGTCCCGCCAGCCTCGGATGCGGTCGCGGGCCGGCTCCATGTCGTGCGGGCCGGCGATGATGCCGAGCCGGCGCCGGCCGGAGTCGGCGAGCGCGCGGGCGGCGAGCCGGCCGCCGCCGTAGTTGTCGGAGTCGATCACGATGGCGTCCTCGGCCAGCGCGACCCGCGGCCGGCCGACCCAGGCGATCGGCACGGGGGAGTCGGCGAGTGCCTGCGCGAGGTGCGTGATCTCGTGCTGCAGGATCACGATCGCCCCGTCGACCGCGCGCGAGCGGAGGAACTTGGGGATGCGGTCGCCGTCGTCGTGGTCCGCGGGCAGCAGCACCGGCTGCACCTCGGCGGCGTAGAGCCCCTTCGCGGCGCCCTTGAGCACCGAGGTGAAGAAGGTGCCGGTGAGGCTGTCGAGCTCGTTGAAGGCGACGATCAGCGCGATCGCGCCGGAGCGGCCGCCGCGCAGCATCCGCGCGGCGCTGTTGGCCTCGTAGCCGAGCTGCTTCGCGGCGTGCTCGACGGCGGCCGACATGCGGACGTCGACGTTCGTGCCGCCCGCGAGAACCCGGGCGGCGGTGGCGCGGGACACGCCCGCGGCCCGTGCGACGTCCACGAGCGTGGGTCGGGTCATGGCTGCATCCTTCTGAACGAGGAGGGGAGCCGGCCGGGGCGCCGGATGCTCGATCTCCAGAGTCCCACGGGGACGCCTCCCCCGGGGCCGTGGCGGTCCGATTTGCGAAACTTCTTACAGATACTAGGGGAGATCGATATCTCACGCTGCGGTAACGACTCCGAGATCGCGCTTGCACGAGGGGGAAAGGCCAGCTACCTTGGCGTCCAAGAGATCGTTCTCTTGCTCCCGGTCTCCTCCAGCGAGACCCCCCGCGAATCCCCGACGAAGAGGAACAATCGTGAAAAGAAGACTGACGGCCGTGGCCGCAGCAGCCGCCGCCGTGGCCCTCGCCCTCACCGGATGCTCGTCCGGAAGCGGTGGCGGCGCGTCCGACGACCCGAACGCCGAGGCGACCTTCTGGTCCTTCACCGGCATCAACGCCAAGGACAGCGTCGACGAGTACCTCGCCAAGATGCCCGACGCGAAGATCAAGCTCTCCGAGGTCGGCAGCACCACCGAGACCGCCACCGCCCTCACCGCGGCGCTGGCCGGCGGCAAGGTGCCCGACCTGGTCATGATCCAGAACGACGACCTGCCCCAGTTCGTCGCCAACAGCTCGAACTTCCTCGACCTGCGCACGCTCGGCGGCGACGACGTCGCCTCCGCCTACCTCCCGTGGGCCGCCTCCGCGGCGACCGCCGACGACGGCTCCGTCGTGGGCGTGCCCACCGACGTCGGCGGACTCGGCTTCGCCTACCGCGCCGACCTCTTCGAAGCCGCCGGTCTGCCGACCGACCCGGCCGAGGTCGCCGAGATGTGGAAAGACTGGCCGTCCTTCATCGCCATGGGCGAGAAGTACACCGAGGCGACCGGCAAGCCGTTCGTCGACAACATCGAGACCAGCGTCTTCTTCTCGACCGTCAACCAGGTCTCCGAGAAGTACTACTCGCCCGACGGCGAGCTCGTCTACGACACCAACCCGCAGGTGAAGGACGCGTTCCAGGTCGCCGTGGACACCAAGGACGCCGGCATCAGCGCCGGCATCGCCGCCTGGTCCTCGGGCTGGGCCCCCGGCCGCGCCAACGGCGCCTTCGCCGTGACCATCGCGCCGTCGTGGATCCTCGCCGGCATCAAGACCGACGCCCCCGACACCGCCGGCAACTGGCGCGTCACGAGCGTCCCCGGCGTCGGCGGCAACTGGGGCGGCAGCGTCATCGCCATCCCGGCCCGCGCCGAGCACCCCGAGGCCGCCTGGCAGTACATCAAGACGATGATGTCCGCCGAGGGCCAGACCGATCACTTCGCGGCCTCGGGCACCCTGCCCGCCGCCACCGAGGCGGTCGCGAGCGACGAGGTCCGCAACTACACCGACCCGTTCTTCGGCGACTCGAAGATCGGCGAGGTCATGGCCACCTCGGTCGAGCAGTTCCCCTCCTTCTACAACGGTCCCGACACGACGCCGATCAACGGCGCCCTGCTGAACACCCTCGTCGAGCTGGAGGCGGGCAACGTCACCTCCGACAAGGCGTGGACGACGGCCCTCGACACGGCCAAGCAGGCCATCGGCGGCTGATCGCCCCACCCACCCGAGCGGCCCGGCGCCTCGCGCGCCGGGCCGCCCCTTCGACGGAGGTAACCCACGTGTCAACGGCGACAGCCATACGTCCCCCCAGGCAGCGCAAGCAGCCCAGTGTTCCGGTCCAGAAGGCCGCGAAGATCCGCAACTCCCTCTCGGAGCGGATCGCCCCCTACGCGTACGTCGCGCCCTTCTTCCTCATCTTCATCGTGTTCGGGCTCTTCCCGCTGCTCTTCACGTTCTACGTCTCGCTCTTCGACTGGAACCCGATCGGCGAGCAGACCTTCGTCGGACTCGCGAACTTCCAGCAGCTCTTCGCGGACAGCCGGTTCTGGAACGCCCTGGTCAACACCTTCGGCATCTTCATCATCTCGACGGTGCCGCAGCTGCTCTTCGCGCTCTTCCTGGCGCACCTGCTCAACCACGCGCGACTGCGCTGGGCGAACTTCTGGCGCATGGCGCTGCTGGTGCCCTACATCACCTCCGTCGCGGCGACCGCGATCGTCTTCGCGCAGATCTTCGACAAGAACTTCGGTCTGATCAACTGGTTCCTCGGCATCTTCGGACTGCCCTCGATCAACTTCCTGGCCACCAACTACGGCTCCTGGATCGTCATCTCGACGATGGTCTTCTGGCGCTGGTTCGGCTACAACACGCTCCTCTACCTGGCGGGGCTCCAGTCGCTCCCGCGCGAGATGTTCGAGGCCGCCTCGGTCGACGGCGCCTCCAGCTGGCAGCAGTTCCGCCACCTCACCATTCCGGCGCTGCGCCCGATCATCGTCTTCACCGTGATCATGTCGACCATCGGCGGTCTGCAGATCTTCACGGAGGCGCTCCTGGTGGCTCCCGAATCGGGCCTCACCTGCGGCGCCGGCCGGCAGTGCCAGACGCTCGCGCTGTTCCTCTACGAGCAGGGCTTCGGTCAGTTCAAGTTCGGCTACGGCTCCGCCATCGGCGTCGTGCTGTTCGTGATCGTCGTGGTCGTCTCGCTGATCAACTTCTACCTGTCCACCCGCACCCGGAAGGCGTCCGTCTGATGTCCGATGTGATCGATCAGGCCCTCCCGCAGGCCCGGGCCGTCGCCACCGGCGACACCCCGAAGACACTGCCGAAGCGCCGCGGCAAGGGCGGCGGGGTCGGCTGGCCGACGTACGTCTTCCTCGTCGTCGCCGTGCTCGTCTCGGTGTTCCCTCTCTATTACATGTTCGTCATCGCGTCGGTCGGAGCGACCGCCGTCACGTCGATCCCGCCGCGCCTGTACCCGGGCACGAACTTCTTCGCCATCGCGGAGAAGGTGTTCGACACCGTGCCGTTCATCGCGTCGCTGTTCAACTCGCTGATCGTGTCGCTGAGCGTCGCGGTCCTCTCCGCGATCCTCTGCGCGATGGCCGGCTTCGCCTTCGCGAAGCTGCAGTTCCCGGGCCGCAACGTGCTGTTCCTGATCGTGCTGCTGACCATGACGGTGCCGGCGCAGCTGAGCATCATCCCGCAGTACCTGATCGTCTCGGCCCTCGACTGGGTCGACACCCTCCAGGCGATCATCGTCCCGGGTCTGGCCAGCGCCTTCGGCATCTTCTGGATGCGCCAGCACATGTCCACCACGGTCAGCGACGAGCTGATCCAGGCGGCCCGCATCGACGGCGCCAACTCCTGGCAGCTGTTCTGGCGCATCGCCTTCCCGGTGGTCCGCCCGGCGGCGTTCGTGCTCGGGCTGATCACGTTCACCGCGGTCTGGAACGACTTCATGTGGCCGTTCATCGTGCTGAAGTCGCCGGAGCTGTTCACGGTGCAGATCGCGCTGAAGCAGCTGCAGGCTAACCGCTCGATCGACGTCGCCCTGGCGATGGGCGGCTCGTTCATGGCCACGCTGCCGCTGCTGATCGCGTTCTTCTTCGTCGGCCGCCGCATGGTGTCCGGGATCATGGACGGAGCGTTCAAGGGCTGATGCACGACGCCTCCACCACTCTCGTCCCCTCCGACCGCACCGACGAGACCGGGGATCGGAGCGGTGGTCGCGACTGGCGGGACCGCTCCCTCTCCGCGAGCGAGCGGGCCCGCCTCCTCACCGCCGAGCTCACGCTCGAGGAGAAGGCGGCCCAGCTCGGCTCCGTCTGGCTCACCGACTCCGCCGACGACTTCGCCCCGAAGCTCGAGGGCGGCCCCGAGACCGCGGCCGACCCGTTCGACGGCGGCCTCGGCCAGCTCACCCGCGTCTTCGGCACCGAGCCCGTCTCGGTGCCGGAGGGCGTGCGCCGGCTCCGCGAGCTGCAGGAGCGGGTCGTCGGCTCGCAGCGCTTCGGCATCCCGGCGATCGCGCACGAGGAGTGCCTGACCGGGCTCGCCGCGTACGGCGCGACCGCCTTCCCCACGCCGCTCGCCTGGGCGGCCACCTTCGACGAGGTCCTCGTCGGCGAGATGGCGGAGGCGATCGGCTCGGACATGCGCGCCCTCGGCATCCACCAGGGGCTCGCGCCCGTGGTCGACGTCGTGAAGGACTACCGCTGGGGCCGCGTCGAGGAGACCCTCGGCGAGGACCCGTACCTGGTCTCGCAGCTCGGCACCGCGTACGTCGCCGGGCTCGAGTCGGCGGGGATCATCGCGACACTCAAGCACTTCGCCGGCTATGCGGCCTCCCGCGGTGCCCGCAACCACGCTCCGGTGAGCATGGGGCCGCGCGAGATCGCGGACACCGTGCTGCCGCCGTTCGAGGCCGCGCTGCGGCACGGCGGCGCGCGCAGCGTGATGACCTCGTACACCGACATCGACGGCGTGCCCAGCAGCGCGAGCCGGCACCTGCTCACCACGATCCTGCGGGAGAAGTGGGGCTTCGAGGGGACGGTCGTGGCCGACTACTGGGCCGTGCCGTTCCTCCAGGCGATGCACCACGTCGCGGTCGACACCGCCGACGCGGGGCGGCTGGCGATCCGGGCCGGCGTGGACGTCGAGCTGCCGCAGACCGCGGCGTACGGCGAGCTGCCGCACCTCATCCGCGAGGGCGTCGTCGACGAGCGCGACCTCGACCGCTCGGTCGAGCGGCACCTCCGGCACAAGTTCGAGGCCGGGCTGCTCGACGGCGGACCGCTCGTCCCCGAGGGCGCCGAGTCGGTGGACCTCGACAGCGCGCGCAACCGGGCCATCTCGCTCCGGATCGCGGAGGAGTCGGTCGTGCTGCTGCGCGACGACGACGTCCGCGGACTGCTCGCCTCCGGCACCGTGGCGGTGGTCGGCCCCGCGGCGGACCAGTTCCGCAGCCTGGTCGGCTGCTACGCCTTCCCGAACCACGTGCTCTCCAAGCACCCGGGGCACGACCTCGGGATCGAGATCCCGACCGTGCTGAGCGCCCTGCGTACGGAGCTCGGCGAGGAGCGGGTGCGCTTCGCGGCCGGCGGGTCGATCACCTCCGCGGACACCTCCTCGATCGCCGAGGCGATCGCGACGGCGCGCTCCAGCGACGCGGCCGTGGTCGTCGTCGGCGACGTGGCCGGGCTGTTCGGCGACGGCACCTCGGGCGAGGGCTGCGACGCCGCCGACCTGCGGCTGCCGGGCGCTCAGGACGAGCTGGTCGCGGCGGTCCTCGCGACCGGCGTGCCGACCGTGCTCGTCGTGCTCTCGGGCCGGCCCTACGCGCTCGGCGCCTACGGAGCGGCGCGCGGGGTCGTGCAGGCGTTCTTCCCCGGGGCGGACGGGGCGGCCGCGGTCGCCGGCGTGCTCTCAGGGCGGGTCTCGCCGACCGGGCGCCTGCCCGTGCAGATCCCGCGGCTCCCGTCGGCGTCGACGACGTACCTGCAGCCGTCGCTCGGGCTCTCGAACCCCGGGATCACCGCGCTCGACAACACGCCGCTGCACCCGTTCGGCTTCGGGCTCACCCGGGGCGCGATCACGTACGAGGCGCTGTCGGCGCCCTCGGTGCTGGCGGTGGACGGGGCGCTCGACGCCGCGGTCACCATCCGCAACAGCGGCGAGGACACCGTCGAGGTCGTGCAGCTGTACGCCGCCTACCCGACCTCGCCCGTGGTGCGGCCGGCCGCGCAGCTGCTCGGCTACGCGCGCGTGCCGATCGCCGCGGGGGAGTCGCTCACCGTGCACTTCCACGTCGAGGCGGCGCGGCTCGCGGCGACCGGCGAGGACGGCGCGCTCAGCGTCGACCCGGGCCCGCTGCGCCTGATCGCCGGCCCGTCGGCCGCCGACCCCGCGCAGACCGCCGACGTCGCCCTGACGGGCGCGCGCCGCGTGCTCGCCGAGCGCGCTCTCCGCACCCCCTGGTCGGTGACCCGCGGCTGACCCGCCGCTCAGGAGACGCCGGATCTCGATACGCGCCCTGCGGTCGCTACTCGATCAGCATGGGGCGGCTCCGCAAGGGGCCTGCGCCCGCCGCCCCGCGCGCCTACCGTGAACAGCAGCACCCCCGGCGCGAGGACGCGCGCGGGGCCGGACTTCTCGAGGAGAGACATGCCTGCACTGACCGACACCTTCACCCTGTCCAACGGCGTCGAGATCCCCAAGATCGGCTTCGGCACCTGGCAGATCGAGGACGGCGCCGACGCCTACGACGCGGTGACCACGGCGCTCGAGGCCGGCTACCGCCACATCGACACCGCCCGCGGCTACGGCAACGAGGCGAGCGTCGGCCGGGCCCTCCGCGACAGCGGGATCCCCCGCGACGAGGTCTTCATCACCACGAAGCTGCCCGCCGAGGTCAAGGACCACGCCGGCGCGAAGGACAGCTTCGAGACGACGATGGCGGCGCTCGAGCTCGAGCATGTCGACCTGTACCTGATCCACGCGCCGTGGCCGTGGTCGGACATGGGCTCGGACCACCGCGACGGCAACATCGCGGCCTGGAAGGCGATGGAGGAGATCTACGACTCCGGCCGCGCCCGCGCGATCGGCGTCTCGAACTTCTCCGTCGACGACCTGGAGTCGCTGATCGCGGCGACCGACGTGAAGCCGCACGCGAACCAGATCCGCTGGTTCGTCGGCAACACTCAGGACGAGACGACCGACTACTGCCGCACCAACGGCATCCTCGTCGAGGGCTACTCGCCGCTGGCGACCGGCGGCCTGCTGGAGAACTCCGACCTCGCCGACATCGCGAAGGCGAACGGCGTCTCCGTGGCGCAGCTCTGCATCCGCTACCTCCTCGAGAAGGACGTCCTGCCCCTGCCGAAGTCGACCACGCCCGCGCGCATCCGCGAGAACGCCCAGGTCGACTTCGCCCTCTCGGCCGACGACGTCGCCCGCCTCGACGCCCTCACCGACACGGAGTCCTGACCCGCCCCCAGAACTCAGAAGTTGCGGTAGTCGCGCCCGACTACCGCGACTTCTGCGCACTGGCGGCGGCGCGCTGGTCGAGTAGCCGCGGAGCGGCGTATCGAGACCCCGCGTGCTTGCGGTGGTGGATCTCGATACGCGCCCTGCGGGCGCTACTCGATCAGCATGGAGGGGCGCGGCGCGTCAGGCGAAGCGGAGCAGGTGCGCGCCGTGGGGCTCGAGGGTCAGGGCGACCGCGCCGTCGACGACCGGGAGGGGCTCGCCCGTCCAGGCGTCGACGGGGGTGCCGGTGCAGCCGAGGTCGGCGAGGTGCGCGGAGTACTCGCGCGGGGCGTCGCCGAGCCAGAAGACGCCGCGCCACTGGACGTCGCCCTGCCAGGCGCTCCAGACGACGAGGTCGCCGTCGCGGACGATCTCGCGGCTGCCCTCGCTGGACAGCAGGGCCAGCACGTCGTCGTTCGTCAGCAGCGCCAGCGTCTCGGGCGGGGTGTCCGGGAGGTGCCCGCCCATCATCAGCGGCGAGCGCAGCAGGCACCAGAGCGTCACGAGCGTCCGCTGCTCGGCGGGGGTGAACCGCGAGAGGCGGTCCTCGCCCACGTGCGCCCGCACGCCGATCCGGCCCAGCGGCAGCATGTCGGCGTCGGCCCACGCGCCCGGCCGCTGGTGCGGCGCCCAGCGCGCGGCGCGCTGGAACTGCTCCTGCAGGTGCCCCCAGTCGTCCCAGAAGTCGTCCGAGATCCGCCACATCTGCGCGGTGTCCCGGAGCAGCTCCAGGTTCTCCAGCGAGAGCTGCTTGCCCGGCGAGAGGCTCAGCACCATCGGCCGGCCGGTCGCGTCGATCGCGCGGGAGAGCGCGGCGATCTCGTCGGTCTGGATCGGCGGGTAGAGCACGTCGTCGAGCTTGACGAAGTCGACGCCCCACGACGCCAGCTGCGCCATCACCGAGTCGTAGTACTGCTGCGCGCCCGGCACCGTCATGTCCACGCCGTAGTTGTCCGGGTTCCACGGGCAGACGTTCCCGCGGTCGGCGATGTCGGCGCAGGTCGCGTCGGAGCCGAGCACCGGCAGCCCGAGCTCGGCGGCCCGGCGGGGCACGCCGCGCATCAGGTGCACGCCGAAGCGCAGCCCGAGGGCGTGCACGCGCGCGGCGAGCGCGGTGAAGCCTCCGGTCACCGCGGAGGGGAAGCGCCCCACCGCGGGCTGCGGCCGGCCCCAGTCGTCCAGGACCGGCTCCGACACCTCCTGGTAGTCGCTCGTGCCGGGGTCCGGCTCGTACCACTGGATGTCGACGACGACCGTGTCCCAGCCGTGCGGCAGCAGGTGCTCGGCGAGGTACTCGGCGTTCGCCAGCACCTCGTCCTCGGTGACGGAGGAGCCGAAGCAGTCCCAGCTGTTCCAGCCCATCGGCGGGCGGCGGGCGGCCTCGGTGCGTGTCGCGATCATGCGTCCGACCCTGCCACGAGCGAGCCAGCCGCGTCGTCGGCCAGCTCCAGCGACACCGTCGCGAAGGAGTGCGGCGGCAGCGTCACACGCAGCCCCGTCGCCGTGGTCTCCAGCCCCTCGAGCGGGACCGGGCTGACCGCGTCGGCATCGCCCGGCCGGTTGTGCGCCTGGGGCGAGTCGGCGGTGAGGAGCCGCCCCGTCGCTCCGGTCACGGAACCGCCGCGGAAGGACAGCTCGATCTCCAGCGGCTCGTCCAGGTCGACGTTGGTCATCGAGACCAGCACGCGCCCGTCCTTCACCGAGGCGGAGGCTGAGGCGAGCGCGATCTCGCGCCCGTCGACCGCGTGGGTCGGCCCGGCGACCGTGGTCGGCAGCACCGTCGCGTCCTGGTGCCCCTTGTTCATCTCGAACACGTGGTACGTGGGCGTCCGCACCATCTCACCGCCGTCGGGGTCGGTGAGCAGCATCGCCTGCAGCACGTTGACGGTCTGCGCGATGTTCGCCATCGAGAGCCGGTCGGCGAAGGCGTGGAAGACGTCGAAGTGGATCCCCGCGACCATCGCGTCGCGGATGGTGTTCTGCTGGAAGAGGAAGCCCGGGTGCGTGCCCGGCTCGACGTCCCACCAGGTGCCCCACTCGTCGAGCACCATCCCGTACTTCTTCTCGCGGTCGTGCACGTCCATCACGGCGGCGTGCGAGCGCAGCAGCTCCTCGATGCCCTGCGCGGCGACGATCGTGCTCCAGTAGGTGTCCGCGTCGAAGTCGGTGGCGCTGCCCTTCGCGTGCCAGCTGCCGCCGATCGTGTAGTAGTGCACCGAGACCGACTCCCACGGCACGGAGGAGAAGGGGTGCCCCTCGATCTCGGGGATCACCTCCATCAGCGTCTGCGTCCAGTGCGTGTCCGCACCGTCGGCGCCGGCCGCGATGCGGTGCAGCGGCACGTCGTTGCCGCTCTGCACGAAGGTGCCGAACTGGCGGGCGAGGTCGGCGTAGGCGCCGGCGCGCATGTTGCCGCCGCAGCCCCAGGTCTCGTTGCCGAGGCCCCAGTAGCGGACGGTCCACGGCTCCTCGCGGCCGTGCGAGCGGCGCAGGTCCGCCATCGGCGACTTCCCGGAGCCGGTGAGGTACTCGACCCAGTCGGCCATCTCCTGCACGGTGCCGGAGCCGATGTTGCCGGAGATGTAGGCGTCGGCGCCGAGCAGCTCGCAGAGCGCCATGAACTCGTGAGTGCCGAAGGAGTTGTCCTCGGCGACCCCGCCCCACTGGGTGTTGATCAGGCCGGGGCGCTCCTCGCGCGGGCCGATGCCGTTGGTCCAGTGGTAGCGGTCGGCGAAGCAGCCGCCCGGCCAGCGGAGGTTGGGGATGTCGAGGGCGCGCAGGGCCTCGACGACGTCCAGGCGGATCCCGCCGGCGTTCGGGAGGGGCGAGTCCTCGCCGACCCAGAAGCCGTCGTAGATGCAGCGGCCGAGGTGCTCGGCGAAGTGGCCGTAGACGTGCTTGCTGATGGTGGCGCCGGGCCGGTCGAGGTCGACGGTGACGGTGGTGTTCACGGGGTGCTCCAGGGTGGTGGCGGGCGAGTCGGCAGTGGTCGGGGCGGCGGCGCTCACGCGTCGGCGCGGACGAGCCGCAGGACGATCGCGCGGTCGGCGTGGAAGGTCGGCAGGTCCAGGCCCGCCTCGCCCAGCAGGCTCCCCGAGTAGGCGGGGGCCGGGGCGTCGGAGTCGAGCGGCACGGTCGCCTCCAGCCAGCGCGGGCTCTGCCAGGGCGGGCCGAGCGAGCCGGGGCGCGCGGCCTCGACGCGGTAGCGGGCGAGCGGGTCCAGGCCCGGGAGGCGGACGCGGCGGCGCGAGTCCGCCGTCAGCGACGGCGTGACCAAGGTGTAGAGCGCCTCGGAGCCGTCGGTCGCGACGACGCCGCGCAGCGACGGCGCGTCGGGATCGGAGTCGCCGCTCCCGACGACCCGCCCGGTCGCGATAAGCCCGCGGTGCTCGCGGTACGCCGCGATCCAGCCGGCCAGCACCGGCTCCTCCTCGGCGTCCAGCTCGCGGAGGTCCCACTCGATGCCGAAGTGGCCGAGGAAGGCGATCGCGCAGCGGGTGTGCAGGTCGCTGGTGCGGCCGGTGACGGAGTTGACCGGCGAGGCGACGTGCGAGCCGAGCATCTCCGGTGGCACGAGCAGCCCGGTCCAGCGCAGCATCCGCGAGCGGTCCAGCGGGTCCTGGTTGTCGGAGGTGTGCACGCGGTCGGTGCGCTCGAGGATCCCGAGGTCGACGCGGCCGCCGCCGGAGGCGCAGCTCTCGATCTCGAGCTCGGGGTGCCGCTCGCGCAGCTCGTCGATCAGCCGGTAGAGCGCGAGCGTCTGCTCGTGCACGGCGGCGGCGCCGGTGGCGGGGTGGCCGGCGTCGATCAGATCGCGGTTGTGATCCCACTTCAGGTACGCGACGCCGAGGTCGGTGACCAGCCCGTCGAGCACGCCGAGGATGTGCGCGAACGCGTCCGGATTCGTCAGGTCGAGCACCTGCTGGAACCGGAAGCGCGGCGGCAGCTCCTCGCGGGCGCGCAGGATCCAGTCGGGGTGCGCGCGGGCGAGGTCGGAGTCCTCGTTGATCATCTCGGGCTCGACCCAGAGGCCGAACTCCATGCCCCGGCCGCGGACGTGCTCGGCGAGGGGGAGGAGGCCGTCCGGCCAGCAGACGGGGTCGGGCGTCCAGTCGCCGAGGCCCGCGCGGTCGTCGCTGCGGCCGAGGAACCAGCCGTCGTCGAGCACATAGCGCTCGACACCCAGGGCGGCGGCGCGGTCGGCCAGCTCGGCGAGGGTCGCGAAGTCCTGCTCGAAGTAGACCGCCTCCCAGACGTTGAGGGTGACCGGGCGCGGGCGGAGCGAGGAGCGGGAGACACCGCGAAGGTAGGCGTGGAAGCGGGCGGCGGCGGCGTCGAGGCCGTGGCCGAAGCTGCCGGAGATCCAGGGGGAGGAGTAGCTCTCGCCGCTCGCGAGGCGGACCTCGCCGGGCAGGAGCAGCTCGCCGCCGCGGAAGGCGAGCCAGCCGTCGCCGCGCTCCACGGCGTGCTCGTGGTTGCCGCCGATGCCGACGTGGCAGAGCCAGACCTTGCCGTCGGCCGCGTCGAAGCCGGGGGTGCCGATCGCGACGACCGTCGTCGCGTCCAGGCCCGTGCGGCCGCGCCGCGAGGAGCGCGAGTGGCTGCCGGTGACGACGGGGTGGCGCTGCGGGATCTTCTCGGTGCCCCAGCGGCCGGAGAAGTCCAGGATCTCGCGGGCCTCGTTCGGGATCCGCAGGGCGGGGTCGGCGCCGATCACCTCGAGGTGCCCGGTGCCGTCGTTGCGGACGGAGACGCGCGTCCGGAGCAGTCCCGCGGGCGAGAGAACGATCTCCAGCACGACCCCGATTCCGGCCTGCGCGTCGTGCGCCTCGACGGTGACGGCGGCGCTCCCGGGCTGCACGACGGCGCCCTCCGCGAGGGCCTCGCCGGCCACAGAGACGGCGTCCACGGTGAGCCGCGGCGACCAGCCGGCGCCCTCGCGGTGCACCCGGAGGCCGGGCAGGCCGGCCCAGCCGAAGGAGTGCTCGGGGAGGATCCCGGGCTCGTAGGGCACGTCGGAACCGCCGTCCATCCCCGTCCTCTCGGGGGTTCTTGCGAAACCGGCGAGGTCGTCGTCGCTCGCCTCGATCCGCGGACCCCAGTGCAGCAGGACGGGCAGGTCACCTCCCGACTGAGTGAGGAGGGCGGACACGTCATCGGCGACGAGATGGATCACTCTCGGGGATTGCATGATGACATTCCTACCGTCGATCCTGGTCTGAGTACAGTGAGAGATCGATCTCGACCACCGGCGATCCCGTCGCCGTCCCGCTCACTGCAGATCCACCCCGCTTCGATCCACCCACCCCGACCACTCACCGCCGAGGAGCATCCATGCCGCTGACCCACCCGGCCCCGCACGAGTCCCGCCTGGAGCGCGGGGTGCTCGACGCCCGGCGGCGGCTCAACCGCGACTACCTGCTCTCGCTGACCGACGAGGGGCTGCTGCAGAACTTCCGCATCGAGGCCGGGATCGGCGATCAGGGCTGGCACCTGCACCCGTCCCAGGAGTCGCGCGAGGCCCGCGGTCTCGACCGGCACTGGGGCTGGGAGACGCCCGGCTCGCAGCTGCGCGGCCACTTCCTCGGCCACTGGCTCTCGGCAGCGGCCCGCGAGGTCGCGGTCACCGGCGACCCGCTGCTCCGCGTCCGGATCGACTCCGTGCTCGACGGCCTCGAGCGCTGCCAGGAGGAGAACGGCGGTGGCTGGATCTGGGCGATCCCGCGCGGCTACCTCGACCGCCTGGCGACCGGCCGCCCGATCTGGGCGCCGCAGTACGCGATGCACAAGCTGCTGATGGGCCTGGTCGACCTGCACCTCGACCTCGGCGACGAGCGGGCGCTGCGGATGGCCCGGGCGGCGACGACCCCGCTGCTGGAGTGGGTCCGCGGCTTCGACGACGCCGCGTTCCAGGAGATCCTCGAGGTCGAGACCGGCGGCATGCTCGAGGTCTGGGCCGACCTGCTCGCGATCACCGGCGACCCCGTCTACACGGAGCTGCTCGAGCGCTACGACCGCCGCTCGCTCTTCGAGGGCCTGCTCGCGGGCCGCGACGTGCTCACCAACATGCACGCCAACACCACGATCCCCGAGGTGCTCGGCGCCGCCCGCGCCTACGAGGTCACCGGCGACGAGCGCTGGCGGCGGATCGTCGAGGCCTACTGGGAGCAGGCGGTCGTCCACCGCGGCACCTTCTGCACCGGCGGCCAGACCTCGGGCGAGATCTGGACGCCGCCGTTCGAGTTCGCCGCCCGCCGCGGCGAGAAGACGCAGGAGCACTGCACGGTCTACAACATGATCCGGCTGGCCGACGTGCTGCTGCGCTGGACGGGCGACCTCGCCTACGCCGACTACATCGAGCGGAACCTCTGGAACGGCCTGCTCGCCCAGCAGAACCCGAGGACCGGGATGGTCGCCTACTTCCTCCCTCTGGAGGGCGGCGCCCGCAAGGACTGGGGCAGCCCGACCGAGGACTTCTGGTGCTGCCACGGCACGCTGGTGCAGGCGCACACCCGCCACTCCGGTCTCGTCTTCTACCGCGGCGGCGACGCCGAGCTGACGATCGCGCAGCACGTCGACGCGAGCGTCCGCGTGCCGACCGCCGCGGGCGAGGCATCAGTGCGGGTCGAGGTGCTCGACAACGCCGGCTACGTGGGGCCGGACGCGAACGCGGGGGCCGCGGGCGACGCGCACCGGCCCTCCACCTCGCGGATCCGCATCGAGGTGGAGTCGGCGGAGGGGGTCGCGCTGCAGGTGCGGATCCGGGTGCCGGAGTGGACCGTCGGCGAGCCGGGCGTCGCGGGCGACACCGAGCGGGTCCAGCGCCTCGACGGCGAGCTCCTGCTGACGCACCCCGGCGGCCGCACCGGCGTCGACCTCGCCTTCGGCACCGAGATCCGCGCCGTGCCGATCCCGGACGAGCCCGGCACCGTCGCGTTCGTCGAGGGGCCGGTCGTGCTGGCCGGCCTCGTCGACCGCGAGGTGAGCCTCCGCGGCCGCCTCGAGGACGCCCCCGCGCTGCTCGCCCCCGACAACGAGCGGCAGTGGACCCAGTGGCTCCGCGGCTACCGCACCCTCGGCCAGCCTGCCGCGATCCGCTTCCGGCCTCTGCACGAGGTCGTCGACGAACCCTTCTCGCTCTACTTCCCGGTCTCGGCCGGGAGCTGATGGACAGGACCCCCTCCGTGACCTGCGCTCCGCGCTCATGACCGCCTCCGCCACCACCGCCTCCGCCACCCGGGCGATGCCCCGCGGCCGGCTGCTGCTGCCGATCTTCGCGATGCTGGTCGGCTTCGGGCCGCTCACCATCGACCTGGTGCTGCCCTTCCTGCCGACGCTGCAGGACGACCTCGGCGTCTCGGTCGCGACCGCCCAGCTGGTCGTCACCGGCGCGACCTTCGGCTTCGCGGCCGGCCAGCTGATCTCGGGTCCGCTCAGCGACGCGGTCGGCCGCAAGTGGCCGCTCGGCGTCTCGGCGGCGCTGCACATCGCGGCGAGCCTCGTCGCGGCGATGACCTCGGACACGGCGGTGCTGCTCTCGGCCCGCTTCGTCCAGGGCGCCGCCTGCACCGCGGCCGGCGTCGTCGTCACCGCGATCGTCCGCGACCTCTACAGCGGCAAGCGGCTCGTGACGATGCTCGCGAACCTCGCCGTGATCGTGTCGGTCTTCCCGATCCTGGTGCCCTCCGTCGGCGCGCAGCTGACCAAGGTGATCGACTGGCGCGGCTCCTTCCTCGCGGTCGCCGCCTGGGGGGCGCTCGCCACCGTGATCGCGCTGCTGGTGCTGCCCGAGACGCTGCCCCGCGAGCGGCGGCACCAGGGCGGACTCGGCCCGTCGCTGCGGAACTCGTTCGGGATGCTGAGGCGGCCGCGGGTGCTGGCGCTCGCCGCCGCGTCCGCCGCGGGCTGGTCGGTCGGCTTCGCCTACCTGGCGACCGCGCCGTTCCTCTACACCAACGTCTACGCGGTCGGGCCGGACCTCTACGGGCTGCTGTTCCTGGTCACCTCGCTCGTGACCATCGCGGTCGGGCAGACGACGGGTCGGGTGATCGTGCCGCGGTTCGGGCCGCGCTTCGCGATGTTCGCGTCCGCGATCGTCACGGGCCTCGGCGCCGTCGTGGTCGCGGTGCTCGCCCTCACCGGGACGCAGCCGCTGCTCGTCGTCGTCGGCGCGCTCACCTTCGCGCTCGCGGGCCGCTCACTCGGCTTCGCGCCGGTGCAGTACCTCTCGCTCCAGGGCCCGTCGAGCGAGGCGGGCAGCGTCACCGCGATCCTCGGCACGGTCAGCTTCACCGCGGCCGGCCTGGTGATGCCGGTGATGGGCGCGTGGGCCGAGATCTCGCTGATCCCGTTCGCGATCCTCCTGCTCGTCGCGGCGCTCGTCGAGGGCGGAGTCGCGCTGCTGTTCCGGCCGGGCTCGCGGCGCTTCGATCCGGGCGCGCGGCGGCTCGAGGACGAGCCGGGGCCGGCGGAGTCGACCAGCCCCGCGGACGAGAAGCACTGACATGACCCTCCAGGAAGGAACCACCGTGGAACTCCGCTCCGGCGACTACACCCTGCGCGCCCGCGCGGGCGGCCTCGAGGTGCTCGCGGGCGAGCACGTCCTCTACGCCAACGACCGCCCGCTGCGCGTCACGGTGAAGACCGTCACCGCGATCAGCGAGTACTCCGGCGCGCCCTACGACGACGTCTCGATCGCGGACGGCGCGCTCACCGCCACCGGCACGGTCACCGTGCGCTCGGGCTCGTCGTTCGCCGTCACCGACGTCTGGCGCGTCGCCGGCTCCGGCTTCTCCGTGCACCGCGAGGTCGAGGTGCTCGCGGCCGGCGGCGACCTCGGCTTCTCGACGGCGATCTCGCTCGGGCTGACCGGGTCCGCCGACCTGCGCGACTACGAGTGCTTCGCGCCCGGCGCCTGGTACCGCGACAACGCCTTCGGCCCGGCCGACGCGATGGGCCGCGACCCCGGCAGCGAGTACTTCTGGCGCACCGAGACGCACTACGCGCTGCCGCTGTTCGCCGCGCAGAGCCTCGCCACCGGGGAGACCGTAGCGCTCTCGCGCTGGGCGGCCGACGTCACGCTGCCGCGCCTGGACGTGGTCCGCTCGGAGAATTTCACCGACCCGGAGTGCACCGTCGGCTCGATCGGCCTGAGCCGCCCGCAGGGCACCACGCTGAACTACCTCTACTACGGCTTCGGCGTGCGGACCCCGCTCGACGAGGAGCCGGCCGGCCTCTCGATCGACTACGTCTACCCCGGCGCCGACGGCGAGCGACCGATCGACAACCCCTACTCCGGGCTCGACTACGACGCGGCGCCGAAGTCGCTCCAGCGGGTCAACCACCCGGTCGAGGTCGGCTTCCGCCAGCGCTACGCGGTGGCCGTCGACCTCGGCCGGCACGACGACTTCGCGACGATGATGCGCGCCACCTGGCGCAGCGCCTACGCGCGCCTCCGCGACGACCTGTTCGAGGTCGACAACGAGCGGCACTTCCACCACGGGATGGCGATCCTGCAGCGGCTCACCCGCCGCTACGGCGACTCCTGGGGGCTGCCGTTCGCCTGCCAGCTGCCGGACCTCGACGTCTCGAGCGTCTCGTTCCAGTTCGGCTTCGTCGGCCAGCAGCCCGGCATCGGCTACCAGCTGCTGCGCTACGGCGACCGCGAGGGCGTGCCCGAGGCGTTCGAGCAGGGCGTCGGCATCGTCGACTTCTGGACGCGGACGGCCCTGCCCGAGTCGGGCCCGCCGCGGATGTGCTTCAACCCCTCCCTCGGCGGCTTCGAGCCGTATCCGCACTACCTGCGGATGCTCGCCGACGGTGTCG
This sequence comes from Rathayibacter sp. VKM Ac-2927, assembly GCF_022815525.1. Taxonomy (NCBI): domain Bacteria; kingdom Bacillati; phylum Actinomycetota; class Actinomycetes; order Micrococcales; family Microbacteriaceae; genus Rathayibacter; species Rathayibacter sp. VKM Ac-2927. The sequence continues at coordinate 532,529 of NZ_JALGRT010000002.1, read as the reverse complement.
AGGCGATCCTCGACGCCTACCTGCACCTGCGCGGCCTCGGCGATGAGCGCGCGTCCTGGCTCGAGTTCTGCCGGCGGACCGCCGACTGGCTGCTCGAGGTGCAGGACGACGACGGCAGCTTCCACCGCGCCTACAACGCCGACGGCTCGGTGCGGATGGACTCGCGCTCGAACACCCCGAGCGTCATCCGCTTCCTCGTGCAGCTGCACCTGGTGACGGGGGAGGCGCGCTACCGCGAGGCCGCCGTGCGCGCCGGCGAGTGGTCGTTCGCGAACATCCACCGCACCCTGGAGTACCGCGGCGGCACCTGCGACAACGCCGACATCCAGGACAAGGAGGCCGGCATCTACGGCCTGTTCGGCTTCCTCGCGCTCTACGACCTGACCGAGGAGCACCGCTGGCTGGAGGGCGCGGTCCGCGCCGCCGACTACACGGAGACCTGGACCTACGCCTGGTCCTTCCCGGTGGTCGCACCCTGGCCGCATCCGTTCAACCGGTACTCGATCAGCGGCCAGAGCATCATCACCCTCGGCGGCGGGGCGGACGTGTACATGGCGGCCTGCTCGTACAGCTACTACCGGCTGTCCCTGATCACCGGCGACGACCACTATCGCGACGTCGCCGAGTTCCTGCACCGCAACACCCGCCAGTCGACCGACGTCGACGGCAGCATCGGCTACGCGATGCCCGGCCTCGGCCACGAGAGCGGCGACTTCGCGAGCCAGACCCTCCGCAGCCACCACCACTGGCTGCCCTGGTGCACCTTCGTCGAGGTCGACCCGTCCTCGCGCCTGCGCGACACCTTCGGCGTCTACGAGATCGCCGACGCGCAGCGCCTGCCCCCGGCTGAGCTGGCGGCCCACAACCGCATCTACGACCGGTACGGGCGGCTCGGCGCCTGACGCCGGGCGGCGACCGGCAGGCACGTCCGGCTCGCGGAATCACGTTCGGCTCGCTGGATCCGCCAGTTCTCACGTGCCGGGGCGTGTTCTGCGTGCCGGACGTCATCCCGGCTGAACTCCGGCTCGACCTTCGGCTCGCGGTTCCGCGTCCGGCTCGTTGGATCCGGCGGTTTCGGCGTGCCGAGGCGTGTTCCGCGTGCCGGAGGTTCCCCCGGTGGACCTTCGACTCGCGGTTCTGCGTCCGGCTCGCCGGATCCGCCAGTTCCTGCGTGCCCAAGCATGTTCCACGTGCCGGAGGTCACTCCGGCGGACCTCCGGGGGACCTCCGGCTCGCGGTTCCGCGTCCGGCTCGCCGGATCCGCCCGGTTCAGCGTGCCCAGGCGCGTTCCGCGAGCCGGAGGTCACCCCAGCACCCTCAGTCGCGCCACTCCACGTCCACGCGCACCGCCTCCGCGCCGATCGCCAGCCCGCCCGACACCTCGCGCCCGTCGACCCGCAGCACCGCGTCGCGGAGCGTCCGCAGCCGCGTCCCGCCCGCCAGCACCAGCCACTCCGCGCCCGGCACCCGGCGCACCGTCAGCGACGCGCGCCCCGGCGACCACTCCAGCCGGTCCACCACGAGCCCGCCGCGCGCCCGCAGCCCCGTCACCGCACCGCGCGCCCACACCGACGGCAGCGCCGGGAGCACCGTCAGCGACTCGTCGTCCGACCCGAGCAGCATCGCGGCCACCAGTCCCGGCAGCCCGCCGCTCGCGTCGAGGTTGAAGATCCGCCCCGCGTCGTGCCGGGTCGTCAGCGTCGGCGACCAGTGCTCGACCGCGAGCCACTCCGCGCAGGTCAGTGCCGACTCCGCATCTCCGAGCGCCGCGGCCGCCGTGCCGACCTGCACCAGCCCGAACGCCATCTCCATCCGCCCCGGGGGAGCGGTCGGCGCCTCGGCCCGCCACGCGATCTTCGCGGCCACGGTCGCCGCCGCGGCGGCCCGCAGCCGCACGGCAGCCGCACCGTCGCCCTCGAAGGCCGCGTCGCCCCCGTACCAGAGCGGGTACAGCTGCGAGGCGTGCCGGTGCGCGATCTCCTCCGAGAACCGCGGATCGATCCACTCCGCGAGCGTGCCGTCCTCCGCCACGCGGTACTCCGGCAGCTCGGCGACCACCCGCGTCCAGCGCTCGTCGAGCGAGTCGTCGCCGCGGGCCTGCCCGAGCAGCGCGGTCGCCTGCGCGGCGTCGCGCAGCACCGCGACGTCGATCGTCGCGTCGACCGCCAGCGGCGAGCGCGCCCCGCCGGGGGTGTTCTCGGGGGAGTAGGAGGGCACGATCCGCCGGACACCGTCGATCACGGTCGTCCCGGTCTCGGCGAAGCGGAGCACGCCCTCCGCCAGCTCCCACAGTCGGTCGTCGACGATCCCGCGGTCGCCCGTCGCGGCGACGGCGTCGGCAGCGAGGCGCAGCACCCAGCCGCCGCAGCCGGTCCAGAACAGGTGCGGGTAGCTCGCGGCGAAGTGGTCCGCGCGGCCGTGCGTCGACATCCGCGACGGCAGCAGCATCCCCTCCGCCCCGTAGACGAGGCGCGCGTTCTCGCGGTAGTCGTCGAGGTGCGGCAGCACCAGCTCCAGGATCGACAGCGCCAGCTCGGGCGTGCCGGTCGGGATCATCCCCGCCATCGCCCCGTTCTGCACGTTGCCGTTGAGCGTGTAGTCGGCGGACCAGGCAGGCCGCCAGGTCCCCTGCCAGACGCCCTGCAGCGTCGGCGGCAGCTCGCCCGTCGAGGCGACGATGTTCGCCCGGCCGCTGAGGTAGGCGAGCTCGACGACGCGGCGGCGCGCGCCCTCGTCGCCGGCGCGGGCCTCGTCCCAGAGGTCCTCGGTGAGCACGGCGGAGGAGGCGCCGGCCAGGTCGAGCGCGGAGGCGCCGACCAGTCGGCCGTGACCGTCGCGCTGCGCCGCGCGCAGGTCGGTCCACGACAGGTCGTCCGCCACCGGCTCCCCGCCCGGGAGCGAGAGGTCGAGGCGGAGGAGTCGGGGCGCCCCGGCCGCGACCGGCGCAACGGAGCGCGTGACGGCTCCCTCCACCTCCCACGGCGCCCCGGTGGCGGCGGTCACGACCGCGCGGACGCGCTCGCCCCCGGCCTCCGCGCTGCCGGTGCCGGCCAGGGCGACGAGCCGCCCGACCACCCCGCCCTCGATGCTCGCCTCGACGACCGCCGACGCGTCCGGGACCCCGGTGTCGAACGAGGTCGCGTCGCCCGCGCCCAGCCCGAGCTCGACGACGCTCTGGCCGTCCCGGTCGGACTCCACGCACAGCCGCACGCTCTCGCCGCCGTGCGGGGCGAGCAGCCGCACCGCGTGCCGCCCGCCGTCGAGGTCGGTCCACTCGACCGCGACCTCGCCCAGCCGCGGGTCGATCAGCCGGCGGCTCGACGCGACGCCGCCGTCCGTGCGGATCGAGACGGTCGCGCAGATCCCGAGCGGATCGGTCCAGATCAGTCCGCCGTCGTAGCCGCTGGAGCGCGCGCCGCGGGTCAGCGCCTCGCTCGCCGCATCGGCGTCGCCGGCCAGCAGGGCGCTGCGCAGCTCCTCCCGCACCCCGGCGAGATCGGGTGCGGCGGGCCGCGCATTGACGGGCAGGAAGTACCGCTCGTGCGCGAGCGAGACCGTGAGCGCGTCGGCGGGGCCGTGCATGACGGCGCCGACGCGGCCGCTGCCGACGATCAGCCCCTCCTCCCAGGTGGGAGCGGCGGTGGCGGTGACGAGGAGGTCGGTGCGCGACGATGCGCTGTCGATCGAGGAGATGATCGGTTCCTTTCGGGCTCGAGGGAGCGCCTGATATGTTGCCTGGAACTTCAAATTACCTCTCCCGGTGCGACGGCGCACGGGAGTCGAGAGTAAGGACTCCGCGATGACGCGACCGATCACCCTCTTCACCGGCCAGTGGGCAGACCTCCCGTTCGAGGAGGTGGCCCGTCTCGCCGGCGAGTGGGGCTACGACGGCCTCGAGATCGCCTGCTGGGGCGACCACATCGACGTCGCCCGCTGGGACGACGCGGCGTACGTGCAGAGCCGGAAGGACATCCTGGAGAAGAACGGCCTCCAGGTCTTCGCGATCTCGAACCACCTCACCGGCCAGGCCGTCTGCGACGACCCGATCGACGCGCGCCACCGCGACATCCTCAGCGACCGCGTCTGGGGCGACGGCGACCCCGAGGGCGTCCGCCAGCGGGCCGCGCAGGACCTCAAGGACACCGCCCGCTTCGCCGCCGCGCTCGGCGTGAAGCAGGTCAACGGCTTCTCCGGCTCGTCGATCTGGAAGGGCGTGGCGATGTTCCCGCCCGCGTCCGACGAGTGGATCGCCGCCGGCTACCAGGACTTCGCCGACCGCTTCAACCCGATCCTCGACGTCTTCGAGGAGGTCGGCGTCCGCTACGGCCTCGAGGTGCACCCGAGCGAGATCGCCTACGACTACTGGACCGCGAAGCGCACCCTCGAGGCGATCGGCCACCGGACGTCCTTCGGCTTCAACTTCGACCCGTCGCACTTCGTCTGGCAGCAGCTCGACAGCGTCGCGTTCATCCTCGACTTCGCCGAGCACATCTTCCACGTCCACGTGAAGGAGTCGATCGCCAACCTCGACGGCCGCAACGGCGTCCTCGGCTCGCACCTGCCCTGGGCCAACCCGCGCCGCGGCTGGACCTTCGTCTCGACCGGCCACGGCGCCGTCCCGTGGGAGCCCGTCTTCCGCGCCCTCAACGCGATCGGCTACACCGGCCCGACCAGCGTCGAGTGGGAGGACGCCGGCATGGACCGTCTCGACGGCGCCCCGGAGGCCCTCGCCTTCGTCCGCAAGCTGAACGCCATCACGCCCCCGGCCGACGCCTTCGACGCGGCCTTCTCCACCTCCCGCTGAGTGGCGCGGCGCCGGTGATCGAGCGGCCGGCGCCGGTGATCGAGCGGCTGACGCCGCGCCCCTCTTCTCATGCTGATGGAGCAGCCCGCGCCGCGGGCCACTCCATGCTGATCGAGTAGCCCGCGAAGCGGGCGTATCGAGATCCACCATCGCCGAGACCTCGGTCTGCAGCCCCGAGCTGACGACGTCGGGTCTCGATACGCCGCTCCGCGGCTGCTCGACCAGCATGCGGTCCGCACAACATCAGCTGAGAGCAGGGTCCCTCGTCTGACAGCGGAGGCCACCCCTTCTCAGCTGATGTTCTGCAGCGCCGCAGGCTCCCTGCGGACGGAGCAGCCCGCGCAACGGGTCCTTCATGCTGATCGCGCAGCCGGCGTATCGAGATCCACCGTCATCAGGACGCGGGCCGGCAGACCCGCCCTCTCGACGACGTCGGGTCTCGATACGCCGCTCCGCGGCTACTCGACCAGCATGCAGGGCGGCCTCCGCTGATGAGGCGACCCCGGGAACGCACGGACGGCCGGCCCCCGTGGGGAGCCGGCCGTCGGTCGTGCAGTGTCTCTACAGCCCCTGCGCGAGGCGGTAGTACGCCGCGTTCGAGCGGATGTCGGCCTCGAAGCCGCGGAGGGTGGTCGACTCGTCGATGACGAGGAGTTCGACACCGGCGATGCGGGTGAAGTCCTCCCACGCCTCCAGGCCGATCTGCGTCGTCTTCACTGCTTTGCCGCGCCCCTGCGAGGGAAACCCATTTCTTCCGGTGCTCTTCTCGCTGCCAGTACGAGACGAGAGTCGACGAGCTCAGTGATCGTGCTCCACCACCGCGAGCCGGGCGAGACAGTCGCGAGTACCGACGCGATCAGACGGAGTGACCCGTAGACCTTCTCGGTCTGGCCAGTGGGCAGTGATTCGAGCCCGGGGACGGTGCGCATCGCCGAAGTCCCCGCAGGGATGAGAGTCCGATTCCACAGTCGCGCGTGGTGCGCACAGATGTTGCGCACAAGGGTGAGCTGTTCGAGCCAATTGGCGAGCGGGTGGTGCCGCAGAGCCTTTGCTCGCTGGTTGCCGGTAAGACGTTCCGGTGCTATCGCGATCCCGAGCTCGCCGGCGATCGCCCACTGCTCCTCAGCCCTCATCCCCTGGAAGAGCAGAGACAGATCTGCGAAGTCGAGCAGCTCGACGAGCACCCAGATCGGCACGCGTCGGTCGTGATGCCGGAGCTCCGACTGGAGCGACCGGGAGCGGCGCGCGGACCGATCGATCCGGGACTCGGCTCGGCGCATCCAGCTCTGATGATCGAAGCCGGGCCGGAAGAAGAGCGGGTCACGGTGAGCGAGTGGATCGCGCCGGACGACCACCTCGACGATCATCCGACGCAGCCCCACTTCGACCCGCTCGATCCCATCGTGCGTGAGCGTCCGGAGTCGACGGTCAAATTCGTAGAGCGCGACGACTTCGGACAGGCGACAGCCGGGATCGAACTCTTCCGACCGCTGCGGGGAGCACGCGGAGTCGGCAAGCCGCTGGTAGACGAGCCAGTAGCCGCTGAGGCGGTGATAGCCGACATATCGGAGCCATCGATCGGCATCGTCGTCGATCGTCATGCCTCTGCTGACCAGGGTGTCGATCTGTTCCGGAATCGTCTGCTCTGTCGCCACGTCGTGTGTCCCGTTCCGCCCCCGGAAAGAGATCCAGCCCGCACCGGATGCACCGGGCGGGCTGAACTGTTGCGATGACGGTACCAGCCGAGCATCCTCCGGCGGCGTCTGGCGCGAGCCGTCGCAGACACACGAGCGGCCGGCCCCCGCGGGGAGCCGGCCGTCGGTCGTGCAGTGTCGCTACAGCCCCTGAGCCAGGCGGTAGTACGCCGCGTTCGAGCGGATGTCGGCCTCGAAGCCGCGGAGGGTGGTCGACTCGTCGATGACGAGGAGTTCGACGCCGGCGATGCGGGCGAAGTCCTCCCACGCCTCCAGGCCGATCTGCGTCGTCATGACGGTGTGGTGCGCGGCGCCGGCCGTGATCCAGGCCGCAGCGCTGGTGCCGAAGTCGGGGGCGGGCTGCCAGACGGCGCGGCCGACCGGCAGGTGCGGCAGTGTCTGCGGCGGCTCGACGGTGGTCACCTTGTTCGCGACCAGGCGGAAGCGCTCGCGCACGTCGCTCAGCGCGACGACGACCGCGTCGCCGGCGTCGGCGGTGAAGACCAGGCGCACCGGGTCCTCGCGGCCGCCGATGCCCAGGGGGTGGATCTCGAGCGACGCGCGCTTCGACGACAGCGACGGCGACACCTCGAGCATGTGCGCGCCGAGGATGAGCTCCTCGCCGGGCGTCATGTCGTAGGTGTAGTCCTCCATCAGGCTGGTGCCGCCGGGCAGGCCGGCGCCCATCACCGCGGCGATGCGGATGAGGACGGCGGTCTTCCAGTCGCCCTCGCCGCCGAAGCCGTAGCCGTCGGCCATCAGGCGCTGCACGGCGAGACCCGGGAGCTGACGCAGCCCGCCGAGGTCCTCGAAGCTGTCGGTGAACGCCTCGAAGCCGCCCTCCTCCAGGAAGGAGCGCAGGCCGATCTCGACCGCCGCGCCGTAGCGGAGCGACTCGTGGCGCTCGCCGCCGGGGAGCAGCTCGGGCACCACGTCGTAGCTCTCGACGTACTCCGCGACCAGCGCGTCGATGTCGGCGTCCGTCGCCGCGTCCACGCGCTCGACGAGCTCGTTGACGCCCCAGGTGTTGACGCTGACGCCGAGGCGGATCTCGGCCTCGGTCTTGTCGCCCTCGGTGACGGCGACGTTGCGCATGTTGTCGCCGAAGCGGGCGACCTTCATGCTCTGCGAGGCCGACCAGCCGGCCGCGGCGCGCGACCAGACGCCGATCGACTCGGTGACGCGGGCGTCGCTGGCGTGGCCGACGACCGTCTTCCGCGGCACGCTCATCCGGCTAAGGATGTAGCCGTGCTCGCGGTCGCCGTGCGCGGCCTGGTTGAGGTTCATGAAGTCGAAGTCGATGTCCTGCCACGGCAGGGCGACGTTCGCCTGGGTGTGGAAGTGCAGCAGCGGCTTGGCGAGCGCGTCGAAGCCGTGGATCCACATCTTCGAGGGGCTGAAGGTGTGCATCCAGGTGATGACGCCCACGACGGAGTCGTCGGAGTTCGCCTCGATCATCGTGCGGCGGATCGCGTCGGAGCTCTTCAGCACCGGCTTCCACTCGATCGTGACGGGGATGTCGCTGGACTCGTTCAGCTGCGCGACGACGGCCTGCGACTGCTCGGCGACCTGGCGGAGGGTGTCCTCGCCGTAGAGGTCCTGGCTGCCGGTGAGGAACCAGACGGTGCGGGTCGCGAGGTCGGGGACGATGCTCTGGTAACGGGTCATGCGAGTGCTCCGGTGGGGTTCTGTCCGTAGACGTTCTGGTAGCGGTCGAACAGGGCGTCGATCGACTCCTGCGGGATGGGGACGAGCTCGCCGCCCTGGCGCGCGATGTGGACGGTGCGGGCGACGTCCTCCGTCATCACCGCGGCCTTGACGGCGTCCTTCGCGTCCTTGCCGATGGTGAAGACGCCGTGGTTCTGCATCAGGACGGCGCGCGAGCGGTGCCCGGTGAGCGTCGAGACGACGCCGCGGCCGATCGAGTCGTCGCCGATGATCGCGAACGGGCCGAGCGGGATCTCGCCGCCGAACTCGTCCGCCATGGCGGTGATGACGCAGGGGATCGCCTCGGCGCGAGCGGCCCAGGCGGTGGCGTAGGTGGAGTGCGTGTGCACCTGGCCGCCGACCTCGGGCATCTCGCGGTAGACGTAGGCGTGCGCGGCGGTGTCGCTGGACGGGCTGCGCTCGGACCCGAGGCTGCCCGGGACGACGGTGCCGTCGAGGTCGCAGAGGATCATGTTCTCGGGCGCGAGGTCGTCGTAGGAGACGCCGCTCGGCTTGATCACGAACAGGTCGGCGCCGGGCACGCGGCCGGAGATGTTGCCGCCGGTCCAGATGACGAGGCCGTAGCGGACGAGCTCGGCGTGCAGGCGGGCGACGTCCTCGCGGACGCGGGCGATCGCCGCCTCGACCTCGGGGCCGAACCCGGTGGGCGCAGCGGTCGTGCTGTCGGTCATGCGGTGTCTCCTTGCGTGGTGAGGGTGTCGACGGCCGTCTGCTCGACGGCGAGGCCGGCGCGGTAGCGCTCGAGGTAGGCGGTGAAGCCGGCGACGTCGGCGCTGTCGGGCGCCACCGTCTCGAAGCCGGCGTCGCCGAAGACCTGCTCGGTCAGGTAGGAGTCGAGGGTCGTCCCCTCCTGCAGGCGGAAGGCGGCGAGCACCGCCATGCCCCAGGGGCCGCCCTCGGAGGCGGTCGCGGCGACCGAGACGGGGGCGTCGAGCGCACCGGCGAGGAAGCGCTGGGCGACTCCGGCCGTGCGGAACATGCCGCCGTGCGCGAACATCTCGTCGATCACGACGCCCTCGCCGGCCAGCACGCGCATGCCGAGCGCGAGCGTGCCGAACACGCCGTAGAGCTGCGCGCGCATGAAGTTGGCCAGCGTGAGGCGCGAGTCGGGGGTGCGCACGACGAGCGGGCGGCCCTCGACGAGCCCGGCGATCGGCTCGCCCGCGAGGTGGTTGTAGGCGAGGAGCCCGCCCGCGTCGGGCTCGCCGGCCAGCGCCTCCACGAAGAGCGTGCCGTAGACGGCGTCGCTGTCGGAGGGTCCGCCCGAGGCCGCGGCGAACCGGGAGAACAGCCCGACCCACGTGGCGAGCTCGCTCGCGCCGTTGTTGCAGTGCACCATCGCGACGAGGTCGCCGGCCGGAGTGGCGACCAGGTCGAGCTCGTGGTGCACGCTCTCGAGCGGGCGCTCCAGGACGACCATCGCGAAGATGCTCGTGCCGGCGCTGACGTTGCCGGTGCGCGGGGCGACGGAGTTGGTGGCGACCATGCCCGTGCCGGCGTCGCCCTCGGGCGGGCAGAACGGGACGCCGGCCTGGAGCGCGCCGGTCGGGTCGAGCAGGAGCGCGCCCTCGGCGGTGAGCTCGCCGGCCGCGGCGCCCGCGGGGAGGACCGCGGGCAGCAGCTCGCGCAGCGGCGGCAGGGTTCCGGCGACGCGGGCGTCGTAGCGCTCGAGGACGGTCTCGTCGTAGTCGCGGGTCGCCGGGTCGGTGGGGACCATGCCGGAGGCGTCGCCGACTCCGAGGACCTTCTCGCCGGTGAGGCGCCAGTGCACGTAGCCCGCGAGAGTGGTGAGGAAGTCGATCCTCTCGACGTGCGGCTCGGAGTCGAGGACCGCCTGGTGCAGGTGCGAGAGCGACCAGCGCAGCGGGATGTTCGCGCCGAACAGCTCGGTCAGCTCGGCCGACGCGGGGCCGGTGCTGGTGTTGCGCCAGGTGCGGAACGGGACGAGCAGCTCGCCGTCCGCGTCGAAGGCGAGGTAGCCGTGCATCATCGCGGAGACGCCGAGCGCACCGACCGTGGTGAGGCGCGCGCCGTGGCGCTTCTCGGCGTCGGCGACGAGGTCGGCGTACGCGGCCTGGAGCCCCTCGTGCACGGCGTCGAGCGAGTAGGTCCAGCGGCGGTCGACGAGCTGGTTCTCCCACTCGTGACTGCCGACGGCGAGGACCACGGACGGGTCGGCCGCGTCGACGAGGCAGGCCTTGATGCGGGTGGAGCCGAGCTCGATCCCGAGGGCGGTCGCGCCGCTCGTGATCGCCTCGGCGGGGGGCCGTCGCTGGTCCATTGCACTCCTCGCTGAGGGCCATGTGACCGTTCACAAAGCCACGGGCCAGCGTAGGCGAAGTGTCTTGCGGACGGCAAGCGCGGAGCTCTCGCCCGCCGGTAGCGGACGCCCGCAGGGCGCGTCCATTGCTGATCGAGTAGCGCCCGCAGGGCGCGTATCGAGATCCACCGTCCGGCGAAGCCGCTTCGCGTCTCGGCGGTGAGGGAAAGCACGCGGCGGTCTTCAGTCATGCTGGTCGAGTAGCCCCGCAGGGGCGTATCGAGACCCGGCGTCGCCGGCCGGGCGGTCTGCAGACTTGTCTTCTGACGCGGGTGGATCTCGATACGCCCGCTGTGCGGGCTACTCGATCAACATGGCTTCCCCCTCCGCAGTAGGTGAGCTTTCCCAGGAGGCCCGGCGTCCCACGCTGATCGAGTAGCGCCCGGAGGGCGCGTATCGAGATCCGCCGTCTTCATGCTGGTCGAGTAGCGCCCGCAGGGCGCGTATCGAGACCCGGCGTGCTCATGCTGGTCGAGTAGCCCCGCAGGGGCGTATCGAGACCCGGCGTCGCCGGCGCTCCGCCTCAGACCGCCCGCGTCGAGTCCCGCTCCACCAGCACCGGCGGCACCGGCCGGTCGACGGCGGCCGGCTCGCCGCGCAGCTCCGCCAGCACCACGCCGATCGTGCGGCGGCCGACCTCGGCGAAGTCCTGCCGGATCGTCGTCAGCGGCGGCCGGTAGTGCGCGGCCTCGGGCACGTCGTCGAAGCCGACGACACTCAGGTCCTCGGGCACGCGCACGCCGCGGTCCGCGCAGGCGTGCAGCAGCCCGAGCGCCATCTGGTCGTTCCCGGCGACGACCGCGGTGAGGTCGGCGACCTCGTCGAGCAGCCGCAGTCCCGCCCGATAGCCGGATTCCGCCGTCCAGTCGCCGCCGATCACCGCGGCCGGCTCCAGCCCCGCCTCCGCCATCCGTGCGGTGAACCCGTCGAGGCGGGCGTGCGCCTCCACCCAGTGCTGCGGGCCTGCGAGGTGGGCGATCCGGGTGTGGCCGAGCGCGAGGAGGTGCTCGGCGGCGAGCCGCGCACCCGCGGCCTGGTCGACGAGGAGCCGAGGATCCGCGCCGCGCCCCGCCGCGCCGAGGGTGACGAACGGCACTCCGATCGCGAGGCTCTCGATCGCCTCGAGCGCGCGCTCCTGCGGGGCGAGCACGACGATCGCCTCGACCGCCTCGCGCTGGAGGTGCTCGAGCGCGGCGGCCAGCGACTCCGCGTCGGGCGCCGCGTTGACCACGGGCACCCGGTAGCCGGCGTCGCGCGCGGCCTGCTCGATCGCGGCCATCGCCGTGGCGGTGCCGTAGAAGCTGTGACTCTCGGCGGCGAGGATGCCGATCAGCCCGGAGCGGCCGGCCGCGAGAGCCCGGGCTGCGGCGCTGCGCCGGAAGCCGAGGTCGTCGATGGCCGCGAGCACCTTGTCGCGGGTGCGCGGCCGGACCTGCGGGCTGTCGTTGAGCACGCGCGACACCGTCTGATACGAGACGCCCGCGCTGACCGCGACGTCGCGGATCGTCGGCTGTCTCGGCATGGGGTCACCGTAGCGCCCGGCGCAGTCGGTCGCGTCGGCCCACCCTGCTGGTCTTGCAGCCCCGCAGCGGCCTCCGCATGCTGGTCGAGCAGCCCCGCAGGCGCCTCTGCATGCTGGTCGAGTAGCCCCGCAGGGGCGTATCGAGACCCGCCGCTCGGCAGAACATCAGCCGAGAGCGTCCGTCATCGCCCATCGGCGACGAGAATCACTCCTGGCTGATGTTCTGCGCGGCCTCCGTCCCGTCGCCCTCGTCCAGCCCCGCTCGCTACGGTGACGCTGAGGATTCACTCACGCAGTCAGGAGCCGGACGTGGAGAACCAGCAGATCGCGGCGCTCGTCGCCCTCGTCGTCGCCATCGCGGTGGTCGGATCGGTCATCGCGACCGTCCTGCGGATGCGCGCGGGTGCACCGGGAACGCGCCCGGCCTCACGGGACGGCGGCTCGACCGCCGCGACGGCCGACGGCACCTCGAGCGGGTCGGACACCCGCGACGGCCGTGCCGACGACGGCAGCTCCTCGGACGGCGGCTCCTCGGACGGCGGCGGCGCGGACGGCGGCGGCGACTGAGGCGTGGCACCGGTCGTCGACACCGGAGTCCTCCCCACCTCCTGCTCGCGAGATCACCTCCGGCTCGTGGTTCCGACCGCTTCCTCCGAGCCGACGCTCGTCACCCGTGCCGGACAGTGCTCCCGCCCCGAGGGGACCCGCGCCCGCATCCGCCGCTCGCCGGAGCGCCCAGGCTCCGCTGATCCCTGCGGGAGATGCTGGGGCATGCCCCTCGCCGTCCCCGACGCCCTCGTCCCGCTCGCCCTGCGCCTGGCCCGCGCCAACCGCACGTTCGTCAGCGCGGACGGCGCTCGCCGCCGGATCCGCCAGAACGCCCTCCGGCCGGCCCGCTTCGGCCCGCCCCCGCGGCTGCGGCCCGGAGTGCGCGTCGACGTCGAGCAGGTCGGCGGCTGGCCGGTCTACACGATCCGCCCGCAGCGGATCCGCGGCGGGGTCGTCTACGCCCACGGCGGTGGCTGGGTCAACGAGATCGCGCCGCAGCACTGGTGGCTGGCGGCGCGCATCGCGGACGAGGCCTCTGCGGCGGTCACCCTGCCGATCTACCCGCTGGTCCCGTTCGGCACGGCCCTCGAGGCGCGCGACGGCGTCCGCGCGCTGGTGCACCGGAGTCTCGACCGGTACGGCGCGACGGCGCTCGCCGGCGACTCGGCGGGCGGCCAGATCGCGCTGTCGACGGCCCTCGCCCTCCGCGACGAGGGCGTCGTCCTGCCGTCGACCACGCTGATCTCGCCCGCGCTCGATCTCTCCTGGAGCAACCCGCGCATCCCGGAGGTGCAGCCGAGCGATCCGTGGCTCGGCACGCCGGGCGGCCGCGTGCTCGCCGAGAAGTGGCGCGGCGAGCTCGATCTGCTCGACCCGATCGTCAGTCCGCTCTTCGGCGACCTCGCCGGCCTCGGACCGCTGAGCGTCTACACCGGCACCCGCGACGTCCTGAACCCCGACGCGCACGTCCTCGCCGAGAAGGCGGCGGCGGCCGGTGTGCCGTTCGAGCTGCACGAGGCGGTCGGCCAGCTGCACGTGTACCCGCTGGTGCCGACCCGCGCGGGCCGGGAGGCGCAGCACGACCTGGTCGACGGCCTCCGGGCGGCACTCTGACCCCGGGCACGACCTCCGGCTCGCGGAATCGCCTCCGGCTCGCGAGAATCCCGCGATTCCACAAGCCGGAGCTGCTTCTGCGTGCCGGAAGGCGTCGGAGCGACGTCGGGCTCGCGGAAACACCTCCGGCTCGTCGAAACGGGCCGATTCTGCGTGCCGAGGCTCGTTCCGCGTGCCGGAGGATGCGGAAGCGACGTCGGGCTCGCGAAAACACCTCCGGCTCGTCGAAACGCCGCGATTCCATGTGCCGGCACTCGTTCCGCGTGCCGGAACGTGCCGGAGCCACCTCAGGCTCGCGGAAACACGTCCGGCTCGTCTAAACGCCGCGACTTCGCGTGCCGGAGCGCGTTCCGCGTGCCGGAGGTCATGCGGAAGCGACGTCGGGCTCGCGGAAGCACCTTCGGCTCGTCGAAACGCCGCGAAGGAGCGTGCCGGAGCTCGTTCCGCGAGCCGGAGTTCATCTCTGTCAGCCGGACGGCCCGATCGGCCCCCCGGATCCCGCACCCGACGGCGCTAAGGACCCGGCTCGCCGGCCGGTCACACCCCGCCGCCGTGCACAACTGAGGCTGAAAGCCCCGAATCCCTCGAGAAACGGTCGGATCGGCCCTTCCATCCTCAGTTGTGCACGCGTTCCCGCCGAGACCTACGCGCCCCAGCTCGACTGCGTGCCGCCGACGCGCTCCTCCGCGATGGCCTGCGCGTGGCCGGACCCCGCATACGCCGCCATCGGGTCGGCCGGCAGCCCGCGCTCCGAGCGCCAGGCCGCGAGGGCCGGGCGGACGTCGGAGTAGAAGGCGTCCATGAAGATCCCGTTCGCGCCGAGCACGTCGCCGGCGAGCTGCGCCTCCTCGAGGGCCGCGCGGTCGACGAGCAGCGCGCGCGCCGTCATCTCCTGCACGTTGAGCACCGAGCGGATCTGGCCGGGGATCTTGTCCTCGACGTTGTGGCACTGGTCGAGCATGAAGGCGACGGGCGAGTCCGGGCCGTAGCCGCCTCCGCGCACGACCTCGTAGAGGATGCGGAAGAGCTGGAACGGGTCGGCCGCTCCGACGATCAGGTCGTCGTCGGCGTAGAAGCGCGAGTTGAAGTCGAACGAGCCGAGCTTCCCAAGGCGCAGCAGCTGGGCGACGATGAACTCGATGTTGGTGCCCGGCGCGTGGTGTCCGGTGTCGAGGCAGACCAGCGCGCGGTCGCCGAGCGCGGCGACGTGAGCGTAGGAGGTGCCCCAGTCCGGAACATCCGTGTGGTAGAACGCGGGCTCGAAGAACTTGTACTCCAGGACCAGGCGCTGCTCGGTGCCGAGGCGCTCGTAGATCGCGGCGAGCGAGTCGGCGAGGCGGTCCTGACGGCCGCGGATGTCCTGCTGGCCCGGGTAGTTCGAGCCGTCGGCGAGCCAGATCTTGAGGTCGCGCGAGCCGGTCGCGTCCATGATGTCGATGCAGGCGAGGTGGTGGTCGATCGCCTTCTGGCGGATCACCGGGTCGGAGTGCGTGAGCGAGCCGAACTTGTAGTCGTCGTCCTGGAAGGTGTTCGAGTTGATCGTGCCCAGCGCGACGCCCTTCGACGCGGCGAACTCGCCCAGCGCCGCGTAGTCGTCCACCTTGTCCCACGGGATGTGCAGCGCGACGCTCGGCGCGAGGCCGGTCAGCTCGTTGACCTTCGCCGCGTCCGAGATCTTCTCCTCGATGGTCCGCGGGGTGCCCGGCGTGCTGAACACCTTGAAGCGGGTACCGGAGTTGCCGAACGCCCACGAGGGCAGTTCGATCGCCTGCTGCTCGAGCTGGCGGAGGATGTCGGGGCTGAGGTCGGTCACGGCGGGGTCCTTCTGTGCGGGGCGATCCGGCCGTGCGGCGGACGCCGACCGGGCGGCACCGTATGAATCGTTTCACAGCGCCGTGGGCCGAGCGTATCGCTCCGCTTCCCGGGCTGTCAAAGGCCTGCAGAGAGGGGGCACGCCTGCGGTGCCGCCGGATGAGATGATTCCCGGATCGCGCGCAGCCCTGCGACCCGCGACGACCCGAGGAGACGATGTGCCGTCCATCAGTGTCCGCGAGGTCGCCGCTCGCGCCGGTGTCTCGGTCGGCACCGTCTCGAACGTGCTCAACCGCCCCGAGAAGGTGGGCGCCGAGTCCGTCCGCCGGGTGCAGTCCGCGATCGCCGAGCTCGGCTTCGTCCGCAACGACGCGGCCCGCCAGCTCCGCGCCGGGCGCAGCCGCAGCATCGGCCTCGTCGTGCTCGACGCCGGCAACCCGTTCTTCGCCGAGCTCGCCCGCGGAGCCCAGGCCCGCGCCGCCGAGGCGGGGCTCTCCGTGCTTCTCGCGAGCACCGACGCCGAGGCCGACCGCGAGGACTCCTACCTCGATCTGTTCGAGGAGCAGCGGGTGAGCGGGGTGCTGATCTCGCCGCAGGGGGAGGGGTCGGCGCGGCTCGACCGGCTCCGGGCCCACGGCATCCCCTGCGTGCTGGTCGACCGGGAGTCGGGGGACAGCGCGTTCTCGTCGGTCGCGGTCGACGACGTCGCCGGCGGGCGGCTCGCGGTCGAGCACCTGCTCGGGCTCGGGCGGCGCCGGATCGCGGTGGTCGGCGGGCCGGAGTCGATCCGCCAGGTCGCGGACCGGTTCGCAGGCGCGCGCGAGGCCGTGGCGGCGGTGCCGGGCGCGACGCTCGAGGTGCTGCCGACGCCGGGACTGACCGTGCTGGACGGCCGGGCCGCGGGCCGGGCGCTCGCCGAGCGCGATCCCGCCGACCGCCCCGACGCCGTCTTCTGCGCGAACGACCTGCTCGCCGTCGGCGTGCTGCAGGGGCTGATGCTGCTGGGCGAGGTGCGGGTGCCGGAGGACGTGGCGCTGATCGGCTACGACGACATCGCCTTCGCGACCGCGACCATCGTGCCGCTGTCGAGCATCCGGCAGCCGAGCGCCCTGATCGGCGCGACCGCCGTCGAGCTGCTCCTCGAGTCCGAGCCTCGCCAGGTCGTCTTCCAGCCCGAGCTCGTCGTCCGCGCCTCGACCTCCGGCTGACCCCCGCGTCCGCCCCTCCCCGCGAGATGCCAGTTGTGTGCACTTCTCACGGCGTGTCGCGCTCATAAGTGGCATCTCGCGGAGACGGGCAGAACGGGGGGACCTCCGCCCAGAGGCTGAGCGCGCTGGTAGCGTTTAGTGGGCCGGGTCCAAGAAACGCGGCTTCCCCCTCCTGACGAAAGCCGCCATGACTCTGCGCCGTTCCGCCCTCGCCGCCCTCGCGGCCTCCGCCCTCCTGCTGACCGGCTGCACCGCCGCCTCCGACGGCGACGCCGGGGGAGACTCCAGCACCCCGGTCGCCGACGGCGTCCTCACCTACGCGACCGGCGACGCCGAGCCCACCTGCCTCGACCCGCACGTCGGCGGCAACTACCCGCAGGCGCTGCTCGCGACCCAGGTCCTGGAGTCGCTCGTCTCGCGCAGCGACGACGGCACCATCACCCCGTGGCTCGCGGAGTCGTGGACCGTCTCGGACGACGCGCTCAGCTACGACTTCACCCTCCGCGAGGGCCTCACCTTCACCGACGGCACCCCGCTCGACGCCGACGCGGTCGCCGCCAACATCGAGCACCTGCAGGACCCGGCGACCAAGTCCTCCACCGGCTACCTCGCCGTCGCGAAGGTGGAGTCGGTCACCGCCGTCTCGCCGACCGTCGCCCGCTTCACCCTCAGCGCCCCCGACAGTGCGCTGCTCGAGTCGCTCTCGCAGCCGTGGACCGCGATCGAGTCGCCCACCGGCATCGCCCGCGGCGAGGAGGCCAACTGCGAGGCGCCCGTCGGCACCGGCCCGTTCACGGTGACGGAGTGGGTCAAGCAGGACCACGTGACCCTCACCCGCAACGACGACTACGACGCCGCCACGGGCCCGACCGGCGAGGGCCACGACGGCCCCGCCTACCTCTCGAGCATCACCTGGCGCTTCATCCCCGACTCCGCCACCCGCTACGCGGCACTGCAGGCGGGCGAGGTGGACGTGATCGACAACGCCCAGCCCGACACGCTCGCGGCCGCCACCGACGCCTCCGACCTCGTCGAGATCGATGCGCCCCGCCCCGGCTCGGTGAACCGCCTCGAGCTCAACTCCGGCCAGGCGCCGTTCGACGACCAGAGCGTGCGCGAGGCGTTCATCCGCGCCGTCGGCGTCAACGACGCCATCGACTCCCTCTTCTTCGGCACCGCCGAGCGCTCGTACTCGCCGCTGTCGAGCAGCGAGGCGACCGCCTACTCCGATCCGTCGCTCTTCGAGGACGCCGGCTCGGACGACGAGATCGCCGCCGCGGAGGACCTCCTCACGGCCGCGGGCTGGGTCGACTCCGACGGCGACGGCATCCGCGAGAAGGACGGCGCTCCGCTCGTCCTGCGTCTGCCGGTCAGCACCAACCAGTCGATCCCGGCTGAGCAGTCGCTGTTCGAGCAGATCCAGGCGTCGGCGAAGGTCGCCGGCTTCGACGTGCAGATCAGCCTGCTCGACCTCTCCAGCTGGTACACCGCGCTCGCGGCGAACGAGTACGAGCTGGTCAGCGCGCCGTACACGAAGGTCGGACCGGACGTCCTGCGCACCCTCTACGCGTCCTCCGGCATCACCCCGGCTCCGAGCGGCTACTTCGCCAACCACGCCCAGGTGAACGACCCCGCCCTCGACGCCCTGCTCGAGCAGGCGAGCGCGACCGTCGACGAGACCGAGCGCGCCGACCTCTACTCGCAGGCCCAGCGGATCGTGCTCGAGGGCTACTGGATCCTGCCGCTCTACGACCAGCAGAACCACTACCTGCACCGCTCGGCCGTCCAGGGCGTCGCCGCCCTGGCCACCGTCTCGACCCCCTGGTTCGCGGACGCCTGGCTCTGACGCTCGGCGCCCGTCGGACGGTGGATCTCGATACGCCCTCTGCGAGAGCTACTCGATCAGCATGATCCGCACGCCGGTCGAGCGGCGGCCCCCGTGCTGGTCGGACAGCCCCGCAGCGGCCCCCATGTTGGTCGAGTAGCCGCGCCGCGGGCGTATCGAGACCCGCCGTGTCCAGCACGGTGGATCTCGATACGCCCGCTCCGCGGGCTACTCGATCAGCAGGGGTCGCCTGCCGGTCGAGCAGCGGCGCAGCCTCCTCCTTCATGCTGGTCGAGTAGCCGCGAAGCGGCGTATCGAGACCCACCCGCCAGAACCCGCACCCCGAGAGGAGCCCCGATGATCCGCCGCCTCCTCCTCCGCCTCGGTGGCGCGCTCGTGGTGCTCTGGGCGGTCGCGACAGCCGTGTTCTTCCTCATCCGCCTCATCCCCGGCGACCCCGCGCAGGCGATCCTCGGCGGCCCCGGCTCGCAGGCATCGCCGGAGGCGCTCGCCGCGGTCCGCGAGCAGTACGGCCTCGACCAGCCGCTCCTCGTGCAGTACCTCACCCAGCTCGGCCGCCTCGCCCGCGGCGACCTCGGCACGTCCTACTCCCTGCGCACCCCCGTCGCCGACCTGCTCGCCCAGCAGCTGCCCGGCACCCTCCTGCTGGCCGCGCTCGCGCTGACCCTCGCCTGGATCCTCGCCCTCGCCACTGCGCTCTGGTCCACCCGAGGCGGCCGGGTCGCCGCCGCGATCGGCTCCGGCCTCGAGCTGACCGCCGCCGCCCTCCCGCACTTCTGGCTCGCGACCGTGCTGATCGCCGTCTTCGCGACCGCGCTGCGCTGGTTCCCGCCGGTCAGCACCGGCTCCGCGAACGGCCTCGTGCTGCCCGCGCTGACCCTCGCGATCCCGCTCGCCGGCTTCCTCGGCCAGGTGATGCGCCGCTCCCTCCTCGACGCGCTGGAGTCGCCGTTCGTGCTCGCGGCCCGCGCCCGCGGCGAGGGCGAGCTCGGCATCCGGCTCCGGCACGCGCTCCGGCACGCGGTGCTGCCGGGCGTCTCGCTCTCGGGCTGGGCGTTCGGCTACCTGATCGGCGGCGCGGTGGTGGTCGAGACGATCTTCGCCCGACCCGGCCTCGGCCGGACGCTGCTGGCCGCGGTGACCGTCCGCGACGTGCCCGTCGTCACCGGCGTCGTGCTCGTCACCGCCCTCGCCTACATCGTCGTCACCCTCGCCACGGACCTCGTCGCCCGCCTCGTCGACCCGCGCCTCGCTGCCGCCCGCCCGCAGGAGGCCCGCGCATGAGCGAGCTCGAGCTGCGCGCCGCCCGCCCCGCGCGCCGGGCCGCCGGCCGCCTCCGCGTCGGCGAGCTGCTCGCCCTCGCCTTCGTCGTCCTCCTGCTGCTCGCGGCCGTCGCCCCCGGCTTCCTCGCCCCGTTCGACCCGCTTGCGATCGCCCCGCGCGACGCCTTCGACCCGCCCTCCGCCGCGCACCTCCTCGGCACCGACGAGTCGGGCCGCGACGTCCTGAGCCGCCTGATCTCCGGCGCCGGAGCCTCCCTCCTGATCGGCGTCAGCGCCACCGCCATCGGCCTCGTGCTCGGCGCCGTGCTGGGCGTCGCCGCGGCGTTCGGCGGCCGCTTCGTCGACGGCGTGATCGACCGGGTCCTCGAGGTCCTCTTCGCCTTCCCCGCGCTGCTGCTCGCGCTGCTGGTCATCGTGGTCACCGGCCCCGGAGTCGTCCCCGCGACGGTCGCGGTCGGCCTCTCGACCGCGCCCGGCTACGCGCGCATCCTCCGGACCCAGCTGCTCGGCATCCGCGACTCCGGCTACGTCGAGGCGGCGCGCGTGCTCGGCCACTCCGCGCCGCGGATCCTGCTCGCGCACGTCCTGCCGAACACCTTCGGCCCGCTCGCGGTGCTGGCGACGCTCGGCGTCGGGCAGGCGATCGTCTGGGCCTCGGCGCTCAGCTACCTCGGCCTGGGGGCCGAGCCGCCGGCGCCGGAGTGGGGCGCGATGCTCTCCGCGGGCCGCACCTACCTCTCGAGCGCCTGGTGGCTGACGGTCTTCCCGGGTCTCGCGATCGTGCTGACCACGCTCGCGACGACGGTCCTCGGCGGCCGACTGCGGGGTGCGCGATGAGCGCCGGGCGCGCGGGCAGTGCCGCCGTGGTGGAGGACCTCCGCGTCGCCTTCGACGGCGTCGAGGTCGTGCACGGGGTGTCCTTCCGGATCGAGCCGGGGGAGTGCGTCGCGATCGTCGGCGAGTCCGGCTCGGGCAAGAGCGTCACCGCGCGGGCGCTCCTGGGTCTGAGCGGGGGAGTGGCGACCGGGAGCGTCCGGGTCGGCGACCAGGAGGTGATCGGCGCGGGCGCGCGGACCCTCCGGCGCCTCCGCGGTGCCGGAGTCGGCTTCGTGCCGCAGGACGCGCTGCTCTCGCTCGATCCGCTGCGCCCGGTCGGCCGCGAGATCGGCGACGTGCTGCGCCTGCACTCCCGGCTGTCCGCGGCGGAGGCGTCGGCGCGGGTGGCCGAGGTGCTCGCGAGCGTCGGCATGCCCGACCCGGAGGAGCGGATGCGCGACCGCTCCGGCGAGCTCTCCGGCGGACTCCGCCAGCGCGCGCTGCTCGCCGCCGCGATCGCGCTCGACCCGCCGCTGCTGGTGGCCGACGAGCCGACCACCGCCCTCGACGTCACCGTGCAGGCGCGGGTGCTCGAGCTGTTCGCCGAGCAGAAGGCGCGCGGCCGGGCGCTGCTGCTGGTCTCGCACGACCTCGCCGTCGTCGCCGGGCTCGCCGACCGGATCCTGGTGCTCGCGGACGGCCGGGTGGTCGAGGACGGCCCGGCGAAGCGGGTGCTGCGCGCGCCGGAGTCGGTCCAGGCGCGGACGCTCGTCGCCGCGGTCCCGGCCGGGCGGCCGCGCGGCTCGCGGCTGACCGATCCGGACGCACCCGTCGTCCCGCCCGCGCCGCCCGGCGAGCTGCTGCTGCGCGCGGCCGACCTGGTCACCCGATTCCCCCGCCCCGGCGGCGGCACCCGCACCGCCGTCGACGGCGTCGGCCTCGAGCTGCGCCGCGGCGAGACCCTCGGCCTCGTCGGCGAGTCCGGCTCGGGCAAGAGCACGGTCGCCCGGCTGCTGCTCGCACTGCGCCGCCCAGACGCGGGCTCGGTCGAGTTCGACGGCGGCCCGTGGTCGGCGGCGACCGAGCGCGCGCGGCGACCCCTCCGCCCGCGGATCGGCGCGGTCTACCAGGACAGCCTGTCGTCGTTCGATCCGCGCTGGAGCGTCGGCCGGCTGCTCCGCGACGCCGGGGCGGAGTCGGTGCCGGCCCTGCTCGAGAGCGTCGGCCTCGCCGCGTCGCTGGAGCGGCGCTCGCCGCGCACCCTCTCCGGCGGGCAGCGCCAGCGCGTCTCGATCGCGCGCGCCCTGGCCACCCGCCCCGACGTCCTGATCTGCGACGAGCCGGTCTCGGCCCTCGACGTCTCGGTGCAGGCGCAGATCCTCGACCTCCTCGACGACCTCCAGCGCCGCCACGGCCTCGCCCTGCTCCTGATCTCGCACGACCTCGGCGTCATCGCGCACATGAGCGACCGCATCGCCGTCATGCGCGACGGCCGCCTCGTCGAGTCCGGCCCGGCCGCCGCCGTCCTCGGCGCCCCGCGCGAGGCCTACACCCGCCGCCTGCTGGCCGCGGCCCCCCGCCTCGACCGCCCCTGACGCCTTCGCCGTCGCACGACGTCGGCCCGTGCATGCTGGTCGAGTAGCCCCGCAGGGGCGTATCGAGACCCGCCGTCATCAGCAGGGCGATTCTGCAGAGTCGCCGTCCGACGGTGGTGGATCTCGATACGCCCGCTCCGCGGGCTACTCGATCAGCATGCATCGCCACGCGCAGCAGGCCATGGGCCCTTGCCTGCTGGTCGAGCAGCCCCGCAGCCCTGCTCATCCTGGTCGAGTAGCCCCGAAGGGGCGTATCGAGACCCACGTCCTCCAGCGGCCCATGCTTCGGCTGCTCCGCGCGCACCTCGATCAGCAGGAGGTGCCCCCGCAGGGCATCCCTCCGCGCGCCACCGCGCCGTAGCGTGACTGGCATGACGAACGACCCCGAGGCGCGCGACTTCCTGACCTCCCGCCGGGCCCGGCTGACCCCCGAGCAGGTCGAGCTGCCCGCCGGCGGCCACCGCCGCGTGCCGGGCCTGCGCCGCAGCGAGGTGGCCCAGCTGGCCGGCGTGAGCATCGAGTACTACTCCCGGCTCGAGCGCGGCGACCTCCGCGGCGCGTCCGAGTCGGTGCTGACGGCGCTCGCCGACGCCCTGCGCCTCGACCGCGCCGAGCGCGAGCACCTCTTCGATCTCGCCCGCACCGCCGAGCGCTCGCCGCTGCGCTCCCGCCGACGCGCGCCCGCCGCCGTCCGGCCGAGCATGCGGCTCGCGGTCGAGTCGATCACCTCGGCCCCCGCCTTCGTCCGCAACGGCCGGCTCGACGTCCTGGTCGAGAACGACCTGTTCCGCGCGCTCTACGCCGACCTCTACGCGCTCCCGGAGCGCCCGGTCAACCTCGCCCGCTTCGCCTTCCTGCAGCGCGAGCTGGCGGAGGCGTTCTACCCGGTCTGGAGCACCGCCGCCGACATCACCGTCGGCATCCTCCGCACCGAGGCCGGCCGCGCCCCGCACGACGCCGACCTCCAGGCCCTCGTCGGCGAGCTGTCCACCCGGAGCGACGAGTTCCGCACCCGCTGGGGCGCCCACGAGGTGCGCCACCACGCCAGCGGCAGCAAGTTCTTCCACCACCCGATCGTCGGCGACCTGCACCTCAGCTACGAGGCCTTCGAGCCGCTCGGCGACCCCGGCCTCGACTTCCTCATCTACAGCGCCGAGCCGGGCTCGCCGAGCGACGACGCCCTGAAGCTGCTCGCGAGCTGGTCGGCGACCCAGAGCGCCGACACCCCCGCCGCGCACCCCGCCCCCGCCGACAGGACCGCCGAGTGAACCGCCGCACCACCCTCCTCTTCGCGATCGCGGGCGGCGTCGCCGTCGGCAACCTCTACTGGGCCCAGCCGCTGCTCGACTTCCTCGCCACCGACCTCGGCACGAGCACCGGATCCGCGGGCTGGCTCGTCACTGCGACGCAGCTCGGCTACGCCCTCGGCGTGCTCCTCTTCGTCCCGCTCGGCGACGTGCTCGACCGCCGCGTCCTCGTCCCCGCCGCGATGCTCTGCGCCTCCCTCGCCCTGCTCGCCTGCGCGCTCGCCCCGACCTTCGCCGTGCTCGTCGCGACCCTCGCCCTCGTCGGCCTGACCACCGTCGCCGGCCAGATCCTCGCCCCGCTCGCGGGCGACCTCGCCGACGACGCCACCCGCGGCAGGGTCGTCGGCACCGTCGTCTCGGGCATCCTGACCGGCATCCTCGTCTCGCGGACGATCAGCGGCCTCATCGCCCAGGCCGCCGGCTGGCGCACCGTCTACGTGGTCGCGGCGGTCGCGGGCGTCGTGCTCGCGGTCCTGCTCGCCCGGGCCATCCCGTCGCTCCCGCCGCGGACCCGCCTGCGCTACCCGGCCCTGATCGCCTCCGTCTTCGCGATCGTCCGCCGCGAGCGCTCGGTGCGCTGGAGCCTCGCCCTCGGCGGCACGTCCTTCGCGGTCTTCACGATGTTCTGGACCTCGCTGACCTTCCTGCTCAGCGCCCCGCCGTTCTCCTTCGACGTCGGCACGATCGGCCTCTTCGGCCTGATCGGCCTCGCCGGCGCCATCGCCGCGCAGCGCGCCGGGCACCTGCACGACCGCGGCCTGGCGCTCCCGGCGATCGGCGTCGCCTGGGCGGCGGTGCTGCTGTCCTTCGTGATCGCGGGCATCGGAGGCGGCTCGATCGTGGCCGTGATCGTCGCGATCCTGGTGCTCGACGTCGCGATCCAGGGCCACAACATCTTGGTGCAGTCGCGGATGTTCCAGGTCGACCCGTCGGCGCGCAGCCGGCTGAACACCGCGTTCGTCACGACCAACTTCGTCTGCGGCGCGCTCGGCTCGGCCCTCGCGTCCTTCCTCTGGACCCACGGCGGCTGGGGCGCGGTCTGCATCGCCGGCGCCGTGCTGAGCGGCTTCGCGCT
Organism: Rathayibacter sp. VKM Ac-2927; assembly: GCF_022815525.1. NCBI lineage: Bacteria > Bacillati > Actinomycetota > Actinomycetes > Micrococcales > Microbacteriaceae > Rathayibacter > Rathayibacter sp. VKM Ac-2927. Next base: position 507,857 of record NZ_JALGRT010000002.1, on the reverse strand, counting down.
CACGGTCTGGCTTCTCGGCCGCCGCTCGGCCCTGGTGCTCCCCGCGGCGCAGCCGGCGGTCTGAGCTCGGGGACCGCCGGCCCGTCCGCCAGGCCGCTCAGCCGGACTCCTCAGCCCAGCCCGGCCTCTCAGCCCAGCCGGAAGGGCTCGCCAGGAGCGAGCACGTGCACCCGCTCCGGATGCGTCACCGCCCGCAGCACGTCGGCCGGGTCGCCGTTGAACGGCGCGAAGTCCGGCGAGTCCACCGAGCCCCAGTGGTGCAGCAGCAGCTGCGACGTCGGATGCGCGTCCGCCATCTCGATCGCGCCCTCGAAGGTGAAGTGCCACTCGCTGTCCGAGAAGTCGAAGAGCATCACGTCGGGGCTCGGCCCGGTCAGGTGGTGCTCGCGGATCAGCCGCGAGTCGCCCGGCGCCCAGACCGTGCCGTCCGGCGTCTCGAGCCAGAAGCCGCAGGCGTCCTCCTCCTCGAAGAAGCGCTGCCCCGGCTCGGGGAACGCGTTCTGCCAGGCGTGGTCGGCCGGGGTGAGCCGGACGCTCACACCGCCGACCTCGAACGCGTCGTCGATCCCGTGCCCGTGGGCCGGCAGCCCCTCGGCGGTCATCTCCGACGCGACGTACCGCGTCGAGTGGAACGCGGTCGTCACCGGCGCGAGTTCGCGGCAGGTCGGCCGGCTGAAGTGGTCGTTGTCGCTGTGCGTCACCAGCACCGCGTCCAGCCGCGGCACGGCGATGGCGGCGATCGGGAAGTCGATCAGCACCGGCATGTCGAAGCCGCCGAGCAGCGGATCGATCATCAGCGAGCTGCCGCGCGAGGTGAGCAGGAACCCGGCCATGCCGAGCCAGCGGAGCGTCGTGCCGCCGTCGTCCTCGAACGCCTCGTCGCCGAAGAAGCGGGTCGGCCCCGCCACCGCCTGGCGGCGCTCGTCGTCCTGCGCGTTCGTCATCGTCGTCTCCGCTCGTCGAGGTCGTTCCGGGACCACCCTACGAGCGGCTCCGAGACGGAGCGGCGCGTGCTGCGGCGCGTGCTGCGGCGCGTGCTCATTCCGCGAAGACGCGCTTCGCGACGTCGATCGCCGAGAGCGCCTTGGGCCAGCCGGCGTAGAAGGCGAGGTGGGTGAACGCCTCGACGATCTCGGCCTCGGTCAGCCCGTTGTCGCGGCCGATGCGGATGTGCGCGTCGAGCTGCACCGTGCTCCCGCCGGTGAGCAGCGAGGAGAGCGTGAGCAGGCTGCGGTCGCGCTTGGCGAGCTCGGGGCGCTCCCACACGTCGCCGAAGAGCACGTCCTCGGTGAGCTGGACGATCTTCGGAGCGAGGTCGCCGATGGTGGCGCGGAGCGGGCTGGGGGTGGTCTCGGGCACGGGGTCTCCTCGGGGCTGGGGGAAGGGGGATCCCGACCACTCCACACCGCTGTGCACGCGCGAGCGAGGCCCTGCCGGAACGTGTACCGCCAGGGCCTGTCCCGTGCTCCGACTCCGGCCTAGCGTGGCGACGGAGACGCCAGCCCGCCCCGCCCGTCCGTCCCGGAAGAAGGACCCCGTGAACATCGAACCGACGACCCCCACCGTCAAGAACCCGCCCGAGCAGTTCGCCGGCGACGTCTGGCTCGACACCATCGTCGTGCCGCACGACGCCGAGCAGCGCACCACGATGGCCCGGGTGCGCTTCGCCCCCGGCGCGCGCACCGCCTGGCACTCGCACGCCCGCGGCCAGTACCTGCACGTGACCTCGGGCGTCGCCCGCTTCGGCGGACGCGACGGCACGATCCTCGAGGTGCACGCCGGCCAGACCCTCTACACCCCGCCCGGCGAGGAGCACTGGCACGCCTCTGCGCCCGGCGTCTTCATGGAGCACCTCGCCGTGCTCGAGGCCGCCGACGACCCGTCGACGACCACGGCCTGGGCCGAGCACATCACCGACGCGGAGTACGAGGGCAGCGGAGCCGGAGGCCGCTGACGGACGCAGAACATCGGCTGAGACGCCTCCTCATCGCCCCTGAGCGATGAGCCGCACGCTCAGCCGATGTTCTGCAGCGGCAGGCCCCGGGGTGCTACTCGTACCGCAGCGACTGCACCGGATCCGCCCGCGCCGCCCGCGCGGCCGGCAGCGTCCCCGCCACGAACGCGATCAGCATCACCACGAGCACCACCGTCAGGATCGACACCGGGTCGAACGCGATCAGGGTCAGCCCCGGCAGGTCCGAGAGCAGCGAGCCCGAGAGCACCCCGCTCAGCCCGGTCCCGGCCGCCACCGCCAGCAGCGCGCCGATCGCGCTGCCGAGGAAGCCGATGAAGGCCGCCTCGATGCTGAAGAGCGCGAACACCCGTCCGCTGCCCATCCCCATCGCCTTCATCAGGCCGATCTCGCGGGTGCGCTCCTGCACGCTCATCAGCAGCGTGTTGACGATGCCGAAGCTCGCCGCCAGCAGCGCGATCACCGCGAAGGCGTTGAGCACCAGCACGATCCCGTCGACGACGGCCTTGATCGTGCCGAGCTGGTCCGCGACCGTGGTGCCGGTGTAGCCGGCGTCCGCGAGGCGGTCCTTCAGCGCGGTGACCTGCTCGTCGTCCGCCGCGGCGTCGAAGCGCACGCTGGCCTGGGCGAAGCGATCGACCTGGTCCGCCGGCACGCCGATGCTCTGCGTCGTGAACAGCGCGTCGGTGAGCGCGTCGTTGGTGACGAGGCCCCCGCCCGCTCCCGCGATGCTCTCCTCCGCGACGCCGACGATCGTCGCCTCGACCACGTGCGGCGTCCGCTGCGCGTCGGTGAGGCCGATCGACACGGTCGTCCCGACGGCCGCCGCGTCGTCCGCGAAGCCGAGCGGCTCGACGTAGGACACCGGCAGCACGGCCTGGAGCTGCGTCGACGCGTCGTCGAGGCCGGCCCCCGCGGCGAGCTGGACGGTCTGCCCCTCCACGAGGCTCCCGATCCCGATCACGTACTTCGCGCCGTCGTCGCCGGCGGCCACGTAGTCGGCCGAGATCGACTTCACCGCCTGCACGTCGAGCACGCCCTCGACTCCGGCGAGCGTGTCGAGGTCGGCCGGGGTCAGCGCGACGACGGTCTGCCCGGGAGGCCCCGCCGCCCCGCTCGCGACCGCGTCGGGGTCGTACTCGACCGGCCCGGAGCCGAGGCCCGTCGCCGACTCGGAGGTCTTCGACACGGTCATCACGTCCGAGGCGCCGACTCCGTCGACGGTGTCGTCGATGTAGGCGTTGATGCCGGTGCCGAGCCCGTTCGTGAGGGTCAGGGTGAACGCGCCGACGAAGATCGCGAGGATCGTCAGGAGCGTGCGCGTCCGGGAGCGGAAGGTGTTGGCGATCGCGGTCCCGATCAGGTCGACGGCCTTCATGCGGCCACCGCCGCGGAGTCCTCGACCAGCAGGCCGTCGCGGATCATCAGCCGCCGGTCGCAGCGCGCGGCCAGCTCCTCGTCGTGGGTGACCACGATCAGGGTGATGCCGTTCTCGCGGTTGAGCGCGAAGAGGATGTCCTCGACCACTCCGCCGGTCGTCGTGTCCAGGTTGCCGGTCGGCTCGTCCGCGAACAGGATGCGCGGGTTGTTGACGAGCGCGCGGGCGATGACCGTCCGCTGCTTCTGCCCGCCGGAGAGGTCGACGGCCCTGCTGCCGGCCTTGTCGTCGAGCTCGAGTTGGGCCAGCGCGGCGAGGCCGCGGCGCTTGCGCTCCGCCCGGCCGATCCCGGCGATCTTCATCGGCAGCACCACGTTGTCGAGCACCGACGCGTTCGGCGTGAGGAAGAACTGCTGGAACACGAAGCCGAAGGTGCGGTTGCGGGTGACGTCGAGCCGGCGCCCCTTGAGCGTGCCGGTGTCCACTCCCTCGAGCTCGACCACGCCGGTGCTGGGCGCGTCGAGCAGCGCGAGCAGGTGCATCAGGGTCGACTTGCCCGAGCCGCTCTTGCCGACGATGGCGACGCTCTCGCCCTCCTGGATGTCGAAGCTCACGCCCTTCAGCGCCTCGAAGCGGTTCTGGCCTCGGCCGTACGACCTGCGGACGTCTCTCACCGAGATGATGGGCGTGCTCATGGGACTCCCTCCGCCGCCCGGCGGGTTCCGGGGCGGCCCCTCCAGCCTGGGCGGCGCCGCCCGATCGCGCGTCCCTCGCAGGGTGTCCCCGCCGTACCGCGGTCGCGGTAGGCGGAGCACCGCGGCGGGGTGACGCCGCTGCGCGCGCACTCCGCCAGGATGTGGGGATGACGCCGCGGATGCAGGCCCACCCGCGGCTGCGGTCCCGGCTCGGCGACGCCCTCGCGGCCGCGATCATCGTCGCCGCGGCGTTCGCGCCGTTCCAGGGGTCCGCTCAGCGGCCCTCGGGCCTGCTCGAGTTCGCGATCGTGCTCGCGCCGGCGGTCCTGCTGACGCTGCGGCGGCGCCGGCCGATCCCGGTGCTCGCGGCGATCGTCGCGCTGTCCGCCGCCGCGGCGATCCTCGGCCTGCTCGCGCCGGGCGTCGTCCTCGCGACGGCGATCGCGATGTTCGCGGTGACGAACCGCAGCTCCCGCCGGGTCGGTCTCGTCGTGACCGGGGTCACGGTGGTCGCGGTGGTGCTCCTGAGCGTCGTCGGCGCGGCGGTGAGCCCGCTCGACGCCCGGGCGGTGCAGTACGCCGTCACGGTCCTCTTCGCGGCGGCAGCCGGCGACGCGACGCGCTCGCGCCGGGAGTACATCGTCGCGGTGACGGAGCGGGCGGAGCGAGCCGAGCAGACCCGGGAGTCGGAGGCGCGGCGCCGCGTCAGCGAGGAGCGGCTGCGCATCGCCCGCGATCTGCACGACGCCGTCGCGCATCAGATCTCGGTGATCAGCCTCAACGCAGGGGTCGCGAGCTCCGCGCTCGACTCCCGGCCCGAGAAGGCGCGCGAGGCGCTGAGCACGATCCGCAGTGCGGCCCGGTCGGTGCTCGGCGAGATCGGCGACCTCCTCGAGGTCCTCCGCACCGACGAGGCGGCCGGCACGGCGCCGCAGCCCGGCCTCGACCGGCTCGACGAGCTCGTCCGCCGCTTCGGCGAGGACGGCCTGCAGGTCACCGTCCGCACCGAGGGCGCGCTCGAGCGCGTCCAGGGGGCGGTCGATCTCGTCGCCTACCGCGTGGTCCAGGAGGCGCTCACCAACGCCCACAAGCACGGCGCCGAGCACCGCGCGCACGTCCTCGTCGCGGTGGCGGACGAGCGCGTCGAGATCGTCGTGGCGAACCCGGTCGCGGCCGTCGCGGGTGCGGACCCCGAGCGCGGCAGCGGGCACGGGCTGCTCGGACTCCGGGAGCGCGTGGCCTCCGTCCGCGGCACGGTGGTGACGGGAGCGACGCCGGTCGGCTACCGGGTGGCGGCGTCGCTGCCGCTGCCGCAGGCGGCGGTCGTGCCGGCGGCGTCACTCCCGCCGACCCCATCGTCCCCAGCGGAGGACCCGCGATGACCACCGTCCTCGTCGTCGACGACCAGCCCCTGATCCGCCAGGCCGTCACCGACATCCTCGGCGGCGAGAGCGGCATCGAGGTCGTCGGCGAGGCGCGCACCGGCCGCGAGGCCGTCGAGCTGGCGACCCGCCTGCGCCCCGACGTCGTCCTGATGGACATCCGCATGCCCGAGCTCGACGGCATCGGCGCCACCGCCCTGATCTGCGCCGACCCGGAGCTGGCGGCGACGAAGGTCCTGATCCTCACGACCTTCGAGGAGGACGAGTACCTGATCGCCGCCCTGCGCGCGGGAGCCGGCGGCTTCCTCGGCAAGGGCGCCGAGCCGGAGGAGATCGCCGCCGCCGTCCGCGCCGTGCACGCCGGCGACAGCCTGCTCTCGCCCGCCGCGACCCGCAGCCTGATCACCCGCTACGTCCTCGCCCCGCAGGCGTCGCCGCCGCTCGTCGAGCCGCCGGAGTTCGCCCAGCTGACCGACCGCGAGCGCGAGGTCCTGCTGCTCGTCGCGCGCGGCCGCTCCAATCAGGAGATCGCGGACGACCTCGTCATCTCCCCGCACACCGCCAAGACCCACGTCAACCGCATCATGACCAAGCTCTCGGCCCACGACCGCGCCCAGCTCGTCATCGCCGCCTACGAGAGCGGCCTGCTGACCCCCGGCGCCTGACGCGCCCGCCGAGGCGTCCTTGAACCGTCGAGGCGTCCCGCAGCACCGGGACGCCTCGACCGGAGCGGGACGTCTCGCGCGCTACTGCACCGGGCCGGCGATGCGGGGGAGCAGGCGCTGGATCGCCGTCGCCGCGGCGCCGCGGGCCCACTCGATCAGGCCGCCGTCGTCGACCAGCAGCGTGGGCGCGTCGGCGTCCGGATCGCGGACGGCCGCGATCGCCGCGTCCACCAGCGCCGACTGCTCCGAGTAGAGCGCCACGCCCTCGCCGGCCAGGATCACCGTGTCGACCATCGCCAGGTTCGCGATCGCCGAGATCATCGTGCCGAGCGCCCGGGCCGAGTCCTCGAGGATCCGCGCGGCCGCCTCGTCGCCCTCGCGCGCCAGCGCGAAGCCCTCGGCCAGCGTCAGCTCGCGCCCGGTCGCCACGTAGAGCTGCCGCGTCAGCGACGGCAGCGTCAGCATCGCCGTCGAGCAGCCGCGGTGCCCCGCCTCGCAGACCGGCCCGCCCGGGTCGAGCGGGAAGTGGCCGCCGAGCCCGAGGCCCGCGGCCGGCGGCGCGACGACGCGGTCGTGCACCACGAGTCCGTAGCCGACGCCCGCGCCCATCGTCAGGACCGCGAAGTGCGAGAGCCCGCGCCCGCGCCCGAACCAGTGCTCGGCCGCGGTGAGCGCGACGACGTCGTTCTCCAGCGCCACCGGCAGCCCGAGCTCCGCCGACAGCGGCCCGGCGAGGTCGACGTCGCGCCAGCGGAGGAACGGCGCGCGCCGTACCCGCCCCGCCGCGTCCACGCTTCCGCCGATCGTGACGCCCAGCCCGGCGAAGGCGGAGGCCCCGCCCAGCTCCTCGACCACGGCCACGACCGCGGCGATCACCTCCCGCGGCGAGGTCCCCGGCAGCGTCCGGACCAGCCCGCGCTCGGTCTGCGCCCGCAGATCGGTGCGGACGGCGAGCACCTCGGTGCCGGTGATCTTCACGCCCGCGAAGCGCAGCGCCTCCGGGCGGATGTCGAGCGGGCGGGCCGGCCGGCCGACCCCCGCGCTCTGCTCGGCGCCCTCCACGAAGAGGCCGCTCTCGAGGAAGGGGCGGGTGAGCCGGGTGAGGCTGGCGGGGGAGAGGCCGAGCCGCCGGCCGAGGTCCGCGCGCGAGATCGGCCCGTGGATGAGCACTTCGCGGGCCAGGAGCTCCGCCGAGGTGCCGGCGCCGTCCTCCGCCGCGACGGTGTCCGTCATCGCCATGCTGCCGCCCTTCTTTCCGTTCCGACACGAAGCTACTCGACCGCCACCCCGCGAACGGGTCTCATCGACCACATCCGCCCTCTTGACAGCCCTATTACTTCTGCCGTAGAACTAACGCATGCAGCGCAGCACCGCACCGACGAGCACCCCCGAGTCCCTCGGATCCGCCGCCGACCGCGTCCTCCACCTCCGCAGCGGAGGAACGAGCGTGGTCGTCGACGCCCGCACCGCCGCCTTCCCGGCGATCGTGCACTGGGGCGCCGACCTCGGCCATCTTTCCGCCGCTGAACTATCGGCGCTCGCCGCGGCCGCCGTGCCGCAGCGCGTCTCCGGCGGCCTCGACGCCCCGGCCCCGTTCGGCCTCGTCGCCGTCGAGGCGGACGGCTGGCAGCACGCGCCGACCCTCGAGGGCACGCACGAGCGCGAGACCGCGAGCGAGCGCTTCGTCGTCGAGAGCCTCGAGAGCCTCGGCGCCGCCCTCCGCGTCGTCGCCGTCGGCGCCCGCCTGCGCGTCACGATCGACGTCGAGGTCGACGGCTCCGGACTGCTCACCCAACGCGCCCGCGTCGAGAACCTCGACGAGCGCCCCTTCCGCCTCGAGCGCCTCGACCTCGGCTTCCCCCTCCCCGCGACCGCCCGCGAGATCCTGGACACCACCGGCCACCACCTCCGCGAGCGCCACCCCCAGCGCCGCCCGCTCACCATCGGCGAGCACACCCGCAGCACGCGCCGCGGGCGTCCCGGCGCCGACGCGACGCTCCTCCTCGCCGTCGGCACTCCGGGCTTCGGCTGGGAGCGCGGGCTCGTGCACGGCGTGCACCTCGGCTGGAGCGGCAACGCCGCGATCCGCGCCGAGCGCACCGTCGAGGGCGTCTCGCTGGTCGCGACCGGCGAGCTGCTCCGCCCCGCCGAGATCGAGCTCGCGCAGGGCGAGAGCTACGAGACGCCGGTCGCCTACGGCTCCTGGGGCGACGGGCTGAACGCCCTGCAGGCCCGGTTCCACGCGTCGCTCCGGACCCGCGCGCAGCACCCCGTCACTCCGCGGCCCGTCACCCTCAACACCTGGGAGGCCGTCTACTTCGACCACGACCTCGCCGGCCTCACCGCGCTCGCCGAGAGCGCCGCGCGGATCGGAGTGGAGCGGTTCGTGCTCGACGACGGCTGGTTCCTCGGCCGGCGCGACGACACGACCAGCCTCGGAGACTGGACCGTCGACCCGGACGTCTGGCCGCGCGGCCTCTCGCCGATCATCGAGGCGGTCACCGGCCTGGGGATGCAGTTCGGCCTCTGGGTCGAGCCCGAGATGATCAGCCCCGACTCCGAGCTCGCCCGCGCGCATCCGGAGTGGATCCTCGGCCCGGCCGGCCACCTCCCGCACTCGGCGCGCCAGCAGCAGGTCCTCGACCTCTCCCAGCGCGGCGCGTACGAGCACGTGCTCGCCGCCCTCGACGCGCTGGTGACGGAGTACCCGATCGCCTACCTCAAGTGGGACCACAACCGCGACCTGATCGAGGCGGTCTCGCCCGCCACCGGCCGCGCGGCCGTGCACGAGAACGTCCTCGCGCTCTACCGGCTGCTCGACGAGCTCCGCGCCCGGCACCCCGGCCTCGAGATCGAGTCCTGCGCGTCCGGCGGCTCCCGCGTCGACCTCGGGATCCTCGCCCGCACCGACCGCATCTGGACCAGCGACTGCAACGACCCGCTCGAGCGGCAGACCATCCAGCCGTACACGCAGCTGGTCGTCCCGCCCGAGCTGATGGGGCAGCACATCGGCCCACCGCAGGCGCACTCCACCCAGCGCACGCACTCGCTCGCGTTCCGCGCCGGCACCGCGCTGACCGGCCACCTCGGCATCGAGTGGGACGTCTCGGCCCTCGAGCCCGCCGTGGAGGAGGAGCTGACCCGCTGGGTCGCCTTCCACCGCGAGCACCGCGACCTGCTGCACAGCGGCACCGTCGTCCGCGCCGACCTCGCCGACGACGCGGCCTCGCTCTCCGGAGTCGTCGCCGCCGACCGCGCGTCCGCCCTCTTCGTCCTCGCCCAGCTCCGCACGGGGGAGAGCTACCCGCCCGGGCGGCTCACTCTCCCGGGACTCGATCCCGACACCGCCTACGCCGTCCGACTCGCCCCGGTGTCCGCACCGCTCGGCGGGCCCGGCCAGTCGCCCCTCGACTGGACCCTCCACGACACCGTCCTCACCGGCCGCGTCCTCGCGACGGTCGGCCTGCAGACCCCCGTCCTGAACCCGGAGTCCCTCGTCGTCCTGACCGCCACCGCCGTCGAGTAGCCCGCGCCGCTCGAGCGGCCCGCTCCGCTTCTTGCTGATCGAGCAGCCCGCTCCGCGGGCCGCCTTCGCCGACCGAGCAGCCCGCTCCGCGCACCCCTCTTGCTGATCGAGTAGCCCGCTCCGCGGGCGTATCGAGATCCACCGTCCTGCAGGCGCGCGGTCTCGATACGCCGCTCCGCGGCTACTCGACCAGCAAGAGGGTGCCGCTCCGCGGGCCGCACCCGCTTTTTTTCCTCGGGCCGCACCCGCTTTCTTGCTGATCGAGCAGCCCGCACCGCGGCCCCCCTCTTGCTGATCGAGTAGCCCGCTCCGCGGGCGTATCGAGATCCACCGTCCTGCAGTCCCTCACCCCCCCCGCGCAAGGAGGCGCCCCACCCATGACCCCTCGCCACGTCCCGCCGCCCGGCGCCCTGTCCCGGCGCCTCTTCCTCTCGGCCGCCGCGTCCGCCGCCTCGATCGCCGCCCTCGCCTCCTGCGCCTCGCCCGGCGCGGAGAGCGGCGTCACCACGCTCGACTTCTTCCAGTTCAAGGCCGAGGCCGTCGAGGACTTCGCCCGGATCATCGCGCAGTTCGAGGCCGCCAACCCCGACATCCGCGTGATCGCCAACAACGTGCCCGACCCGGACACCGCCCTGCGCACGCTGCTCGTGAAGGACAAGATCCCCGACGTCCTCACCCTCAACGGCTCCGGCTACTACGCCGATCTGGCGAAGGCCGGCGTCTTCCACGACTTCACCGGCGACGAGCTCGTCGAGCGGGTGAACCCGGCGGCGCTCGAGATCATCGACGCCCTCGGCAGCTTCAACGGCGAGGAGATCAACGCGCTCGCCTTCGCCAACAACGCCGACGGCATCCTCTACAACCGCACGATCTTCGCCGACAACGGCATCGAGGTGCCGACCACCTGGGACGAGCTGATCGCCGTCTGCGACACCCTCGTCGCCGCCGGCATCACCCCGTTCTACGGCGCGCTGCTCGACAACTGGACCGGCGCCCCGGCCTTCAACGCCCTGGCCGGCCAGCTGCAGCCGGAGGGCTTCTTCGACGCGATGCGCGCCGAGGGAGCCGACCTGGGCCCCGATTCGCCCGTCTCCTTCTCGAAGGACTACGCGCTGGCGATGGAGCGCCTCGGCCGGCTCTTCTCCTACACCCAGGAGGGCTCCTTCGGCCGCGGCTACGACGACGGCAACCAGGCCTTCGCCGCCGGCGAGGCCGCGATGTACCCGCAGGGCATCTGGGCGATCAACCCGGTCCGCACGAACAACCCGGACATCGATCTCGGCGTCTTCCCCTACCCCGTGCTCGACGACCCCGCCGACACGAAGGTCACCTCCGGAGTCGACGTCGCGGTCGCGATCGGCCGCGGCACTCCGAAGCTCGAGGCCGCCCGCCGCTTCGTCGCCTTCCTGCTCGACCCCGCCGTGGTCGAGCCCTACGTGCAGAGCCAGGCCGCGTTCTCGCCGCTCGTCGGCGCCGCCCCCAACAGCGACCCGACGCTCGCCGAGCTGCAGCCCTACTTCGAGCAGGGCCGCCTGATCGGCTTCGTCGACCACCAGATCCCCGCGAGCATCCCGCTCAACCCCACCCTCCAGGCGTTCCTCGCCAGCGGAGACGCGGACGCCGCGCTCCGCACCCTCGACAGTGAGTGGCGCAAGGTCGCGGCACGCACGACCCGGAAGTGAGCAGGACATGACCACGACCACCACGGCGGCGCCCCAGACGCCGGCCACCACGCCTCCGGTCGCCCCGCGCAAGCGGACCCTCGGCCGCACCTCGAAGACCTTCTACTGGATGACGGTCCCCGCCGTCCTGCTCTTCTTCGTCCTGCACACCGTGCCGGTCCTCACCGGCATCTTCTTCAGCTTCACGAACTACGCCGGCTACGGCTCGTGGGACCTGATCGGCTTCTCCAACTACCTGGCCCTGCTCCAGGACGACCGGGTGTGGAAGGCCTACGGCTTCACCTTCGGCTTCGCGATCGTCGCGACGATCCTCGTCAATGTGATCTCGCTCGGGATCGCCATCGCGCTGAACGCGAAGATCAAGTTCCAGACCGCCTTCCGCGGGATCTACTTCATCCCCTACGTGCTCTCGACCCTGGTCATCGGCTACGTCTTCCAGTACCTCTTCGCGAACTCGCTCCCGCAGATCGTCGGGGCGATCCCGGTGCTCGGCGAGAACATCCTCGCGAACGCCGACTGGGCCTGGGTCGCGATCGTGATCCTGGCGGTCTGGCAGGCCTCGGCCTTCTCGATCATCATCTACCTCGCCGGTCTGCAGACCATTCCGGGCGAGCTCTACGAGGCGACCTCGCTCGACGGCGCGACTCCCTGGCGGCAGTTCACCTCGATCACCTTCCCGCTGATCGCCTCCTTCTTCACGATCAACATGGTCCTGTCGATGAAGAACTTCCTCCAGGTCTTCGACCACATCGTCGCCCTCACCAACGGCGGGCCGGGCACCTCCACCGAGTCGATCACGCTGCTGATCTACCGCGGCGGCTTCCAGGGCGGCGAGTACGCCTATCAGACGGCCAACGCCGTCCTCTACTTCCTCATCATCATCGTGGTCTCGCTGATCCAGTTCCGAGTCCTCAGCCGCAGAGAGGCGTCCTTCTGATGACCGCGACCATCACCCCCACCACCGCCATCGCCCTCGGCGAGCCGCAGGACGGCAAGCGCCCGCGCCGCCCCTCCCGCGACTCCTACCGGATCAACTGGTGGGCCACCGCGCTCATCGCCGTATGCTCCCTGACGATCCTGCTGCCGCTCTACTTCGCCGTCGTCACGGCGCTGAAGACCCCGGACCAGCTCGGCGGCACCGGCTTCGAGCTGCCGACTTCGATCTCCTGGGAGAACTTCGCCACGGCCTGGCAGGCGACCCGCTTCCCGCAGGCCTTCGTCAACACCGCGCTGATCACGGTGGGAGCGGTCGCGCTGACGCTCTTCTCGAACTCGATGGTCGCCTACGCCGTCGCCCGCAATCTCGACAAGCCGTTCTTCAAGGGCGTCTACTTCTATCTGCTCGCCGCGGTCTTCGTGCCGTTCCCGATCATCATGCTGCCGGTGGTGAAGGAGACGGCACTGCTGGGCCTGGACAACCAGGTCGGGCTGATCCTGCTCTACGCCGTCTTCGGCCTCTCGATCAACACCTTCATCTACACGGCCTTCATCCGCTCGATCCCGATCGAGCTCGAGGAGGCGGCCCGCACCGACGGCGCCTCGACCTGGCGCACCTACTGGCAGATCATCTTCCCGCTGCTCGGACCGATGAACGCCACCGTCGGCATCCTCACCTGCGTCTGGGCCTGGAACGACTTCATCCTGCCGCTGGTGGTGCTCTCCGACCCGTCGGCCCGCACGCTGCCGCTCGCGGAGTACGTCTTCCAGGGGCAGTTCAACACGAACTACACCGTCGCCTTCGCCTCGTACCTGATGGCGATGGCCCCGCTGCTGATCGTCTACCTCTTCGCCCAGCGCTGGGTCGTCAGCGGCGTGATGCGCGGCTCGATCAAGTAGGACGCCCGAGCGCGTCCTGCACGAGTGAGGCCGAGCGGCCGGAATCGTCGAGAATCCTCGAGATCCGGCCGCTCGGCCTTCTTCGTGCGCCCTGTCAGTCGGAGGCCGGCGGAGCGACGCCGATGATGCGGTCGTCGTCCGACCCCGGCGACCCGCGCCCGTCCGTGTTGCTCGTCACGAACCACAAGGATCCGTCCGGCGCCGCGACCGCGTCCCGCAGCCGTCCGTACTCGCCCACGGCGTAGTCGGTCGAGGCCGACGGATCGGCGACCGGCACCGCGCGCAGCACCTCGCCGCGCAGGTTCGCCAGATAGAGCACGCCGTCCAGCTGCGCCATCCCGCTCGGGCTGGCCGCGCCCGGCTCCCACTGCTGCACCGGATCGACGAAGCCGTCCTCGCCGGCGATCCCCTCGACCTCGGGCCAGCCGTAGTTCGCGCCGGGCTCGATCACGTTCAGCTCGTCCCAGGTGTCCTGCCCGAACTCGCTCGCGAAGAGCGTGCCGTCCTCCGCCCAGGCGAGGCCCTGCGGCTTGCGGTGGCCGCTGCTCCAGACCAGCGATCCCGGGTAGGGGTTGTCGTCGGGCACGGCGCCGTCGAGCGTCATCCGGAGGATCTTGCCGGAGAGCTCGCCCAGGTCCTGCGCCGCCTCGCGCCGCCCGGCGTCGCCGACGGTCGCGTAGAGCATGCCGTCGGGGCCGATCGCGATCCGTCCGCCGTCGTGGGTGCGCGCCGCCGGGACGCCGTCGAGGATCGTCTCCGGCTCGCCGAGCGCGTACGCCCCGGCCTCGCCCTCGAGCGCGAACCGCTGGATCCGGTTGCCGTCGGCCGCGGTCGAGTAGGCGAACAGGGTCCGGTCCTCGACGGCCAGCCCGAGCAGCCCGCTCTCGCCCTCGGCGACCACGCCCTCGACCACGCCGACCTCACGGGTGCTGCCGTCCGCCGCGAGCTCGAGCACCCGTCCGCTGTCGCGCTCGCTGACGAGCGCGGTGCCGCCGTCGACGAAGGCGACCGACCACGGCGCCTCGAGTCCCTCCGCGACGCTGCCCGCCCCGACGAGCGCGCGCGCCTCGGGGCCGGGAGCGGCCGGAGTCGTGCTGCAGGAGGCGAGCCCCACGCCGAGCGCGAGCGTCGCGCCGACGAGGGCCGAGCGGAGGACGGGACCGGTCATCCCCCCAGGCTGCCCGCTCAACCTTCGAGAACTCTCACTTCCATGCTGGTCGAGCAGCCCCGGTGGGGCCTATGGAGACCCGCCGTCGCTCGGTGGGTGGATCTCGATACGCCCTCTGCGAGGGCTGCTCGATCAACATGAGGGGCCGCTGCGCGGGCTGCTTCTTTCTCCAGAAGGTCCGCTGCGCGGGCTGCTCCCTCGCCGACGACCGGCGGCTTACATGCTGGTCGAGTAGCTCCGAAGGGGCGTATCGAGACCCGAGCTCTGCCGGGCACCGGCCGCATCATCGCCCGGCGCCGCCGCCGCCGCCGCTAGCACCCCCGCGGATCCCGCGCACCCCCACCGCATGTCGCCCCTGCGGCGTAGCGTTGCAGAGGTGATGCGCCCCCAGATCAGCACCCTCGGCCAGCTGCGCGCCTCCGGGCACGCGCAGAAGACCCTCCGCACCGAGATCCGCGACAACCTCCTCGACGCCCTCCGCGAGGGCCGCGACCCCTGGCCCGGCCTGCACGGCTTCCAGGACACCGTCATCCCCCAGGTCGAGCGGGCGGTGATCGCCGGGCACGACATCGTGCTCCTCGGCGAGCGCGGCCAGGGCAAGACCCGCCTCCTCCGCACGCTCAACGGCCTGCTCGACGAGTGGACCCCCGTCATCGACGGCTCCGAGCTCGGCGAGCACCCCTACGAGCCGATCACCTCGATCAGCAGGCGCCGGGCGGACGAGCTCGGCGACGAGCTGCCCGTCGCCTGGCGCGGCCGCGAGGAGCGCTACGTCGAGAAGCTGGCCACGCCGGACACGAGCGTCGCCGACCTCATCGGCGACGTCGACCCGATGAAGGTGGCCGAGGGCCGCAGCCTCGGCGACCCGGAGACCATCCACTTCGGCCTGATCCCGCGCAGCCACCGCGGCATCGTCGCGATCAACGAGCTGCCCGACCTCGCCGAGCGCATCCAGGTCGCGATGCTCAACGTGATGGAGGAGCGCGACATCCAGATCCGCGGCTACGTCCTGCGGCTCCCGCTCGACGTCCTCGTCGTCGCCAGCGCCAACCCCGAGGACTACACGAACCGCGGCCGGATCATCACACCGCTGAAGGACCGCTTCGGGGCCGAGATCCGCACCCACTACCCGACCGCGCTCGTCGACGAGGTCGCCGTGATCCGCCAGGAGGCCGACCTCGTCGCCACCGTCCCGGACGCGCTGATCGAGATCCTCGCCCGCTTCACCCGGGCGCTGCGCGAGTCGTCCTCGGTCGACCAGCGCAGCGGAGTGAGCGCCCGCTTCGCCATCGCCGGCGCCGAGACCATCGCCGCCGCCGCGCTGCACCGGGCCACCCGGCGCGGTGAGGAGGAGGCGGTCGCCCGCCCGATCGACCTCGAGACCGCGGTCGACGTCCTCGGCGGCAAGATCGAGTTCGAGTCGGGCGAGGAGGGCCGCGAGGACGAGATCCTCGACCACCTCCTCCGCCAGGCCACCGCCGAGACGGTCCGCGCGCACTTGCGCGGGCTGGACCTCACCCCGCTCGTCACCGCAGTGGAGAACGGTGCGATGATCACCACGGGCGAGCAGGTGACGGCCGAGGAGTTCCTCGCGGCCCTGCCCGTCCTCGGTGAGTCGACCCTCTACGGCGACATCGCCGACCGCCTCGAGGCCGTCGGCGCGGGCCGCCGCGCGGGCGCCGTCGAGCTCGCGCTCGAGGGCCTCTACCTCTCCCGCAAGCTCAGCAAGGAGACGGGCGGGGGCGAGGCCGTCTATGGCTGAGCCGCTGGCCATCGGCCTCCCGCTGCCCGCCGGACTCCCGCTGTCCGCCGGACGCCCGCTGCCCGGAGGGCGCTCGCGTGCCTAGGGGCAACCGCCGGCTCGGGCGCGACGCCCGCTACTCCCGCTACGACGGCGGCCCGGACCCGCTCGCCCCGCCGGTCGACCTCGCGGAGGCGCTCGACGCCATCGGCGAGGACGTCATGGCGGGCACCTCGCCCGAGCGCGCGATGCGCGAGTTCCTCCGCCGCGGCGGCCGCGACGGCCAGGGTCTCGACGACCTCGCCGCCCGGGTCGCCGAGCGCCGACGCGAGCTGACGCAGAAGCACGGCCTCGACGGCACCCTCCGCGAGGTCCGCGAGCTGCTCGACCGCGCCGTCCTCTCCGAGCGCAAGCAGCTCGCGCGCGACACGCAGATGGACGACGGCGACCGCGCCCTCGCCGAGATCCAGCTCGACAGCCTGCCGCCCTCGCCCGCCGCAGCGGTGTCCGAGCTCTCGGACTACCGCTGGCAGAGCCCGGAGGCGCGCGCCGACTTCGAGAAGATCAAGGAGCTGCTCGGCGCCGAGATGCTCGAGCAGCGCTTCGAGGGTATGAAGCAGGCCCTCGAGAACGCGAGCGACGAGGACCGCGCGGCGATCGACGCGATGCTCCGCGACCTCAACCAGCTCCTCGAGGCGCACGCCCGCGGCGAGGACACCCCCGAGCAGTTCGACGCCTTCATGGCGCAGCACGGCGAGTACTTCCCCGAGCGGCCCGAGACCGTCGACGAGCTGATCGACGCCCTGGCCGCCCGCGCCGCCGCGGCCCAGCGGATGCGCAACTCGATGACCCAGCAGCAGCGCGACGAGCTCGACGCCCTCGCCCAGCAGGCCTTCGGCACCCCCGAGCTGATGCAGTCGCTCGGGCAGCTGGACGAGACCCTGCGGGGCCTGCGGCCCGGCGAGGACTGGGGCGGCTCCGAGCGGATGGACGGCGAGCAGGGCCTCGGCCTCGGCGACGGCACCGGCGTCTTCCAGGAGCTCGCCGACCTCGACGCGCTCGCCGACCAGCTCGCGCAGCCGCACGAGCGCTCGAACCTCGACGACCTCGACCTCGATCTGCTGGCCCGCCGCCTCGGCGACGACGCGGCGGTCGACGCGCAGACCCTCAAGCGCCTCGAGAAGGCGCTGCGCGACTCCGGCACCCTGCGCCGCGGCTCGGACGGCGCCCTCACCCTCACTCCCAAGGCCATGCGCCAGCTCGGCAAGGCGCTGCTGCGCGACATCGCCGACACGATCTCCGGCCGGCAGGGCGCGCGCGACGTGCGCCGGGCCGGCGCGGCGGGCGAGCGCTCCGGCGCGACCCGGCAGTGGGAGTTCGGCGACACCGAGGCCTGGGACGTCACCCGCACCCTCACCAACGCGCTCACCCGCACCGCGGGCGAGGGCCGCGAGACCGGCGCCGGCGTCCGGATCGAGATCGGCGACGTCGAGGTGCAGGAGACGGAGGCGCGGACCCAGGCGTGCGTCGCCCTCCTCGTCGACACCTCGTTCTCGATGGCGATGGACGGCCGCTGGGTGCCGATGAAGCGCACCGCGCTCGCCCTGCACACCCTGATCTCGAGCCGGTTCCGCGGCGACGAGCTGCAGCTGATCGCGTTCGGCCGCCAGGCCGAGGTGATGGAGGTCGAGCAGCTCGTCGGCCTCGACGCGGAGTGGGAGAAGGGCACCAACCTGCACCACGCCCTGCTGCTGGCCAACCGGCACTTCCGCAAGCACCCGAGCGCGCAGCCGGTCCTGCTGATCGTCACCGACGGCGAGCCGACCGCGCACCTCGAGCCGGACGGGCAGATCTACTTCGACTACCCGCCGGACCCGGTGACCGTCGCCGTCTCCGTCCGCGAGCTCGACGCCTCCACCCGCCTCGGCGCGCACACCACGTTCTTCCGGCTCGGCGACGACCCGGGGCTCGCCCGCTTCATCGACTCGCTGGCCCGCCGCGTCGGCGGCTCGGTCGTGAACCCCGAGGCGGACGACCTCGGTGCGGCCGTCGTGTCGTCGTACCTCGGCGCGCGCGGGGCGGCTCCCGGCGGGCGACCGCCCGGCGACGAGCTGTTCGGCCGCGGCTGGGGCTTCTAGAGCGTCGGGTGTCCGGGCGCCCGGTGCTCCCGGGCGCCCGGATCGCCGTCCGCGGCTAGAACAGCGGCCACGGCACGGCGGGCATGCTGCCGCGCGGTGCCGGGAAGCGGCCGGAGGAGCGGAGCCGGTCGCAGCGCTTGGCGAACGTCGCGATCTCCTCGTCCAGCAGCAGCTCGGACAGCGCCGCGCCGAGCGGCCCGTCGATCGCCGAGCGCAGTCGCTGCAGCGCGGACAGCTCGCCCTCGGTCAGCGGCTCGCCGACCCAGCCCCAGAGCACCGTCCGCAGCTTGTGCTCGACGTGGAAGGTCAGCCCGTGGTCGACGCCGTAGCGGTGGCCGCCCGGCATCTCGAGCACATGACCGCCCTTGCGGTCCGCGTTGTTGACCACGACGTCGAAGACGGCCATCCGCCGCAGCGCCGCCGAGTCCTCGTGCACGAGCGAGATGTCGCGGTCCTCGGCGTCGCTGCCGTCGAGGACGTGCCGCCAGCCCTCGGGCACCGCGTCGGCCGGCACCAGGTCGACGGCGTCCTGCTCCGGATCGATGTCCTGCCAGAGCTGCACCATGCCGACGCCCAGCGGCCCCTCGCGGAGCCAGGTGCGCGGCACGACGTTCCAGCCCAGCGCCTCCGAGGCGAGGTAGGCCGCGACCTCGCGGCCCGCGAGCTGCCCGTCCGGGAAGTCCCAGAGCGGCTTCTCCCCGGCGACCGGCTTGTAGACGACGGAGGTGCCGCCGATGCTGCCGAGGAACGTCGCGTTCGAGGCGACCGTGATCCGGCCGGTCAGCTCCAGCTCGCCGCTCTGCAGCTCGGAGTCGGCGGGCAGCTCGATGCCGGGCTGCCCGGCGGCCGGCTCGGACGCGTCGGTCATGTCAGCGGGCAGTCGTGCCCGTCGGGGTCCATCGGCTCGCCGCAGCGCGGGCAGAGCGGACGGCCGGCGCCGACGATCTCGAGCGTGCGCTTGGCGAAGGCGCGGGCGGTGCCGACCGGGATGCGCACCTGCAGCATCTCGTCGGGCAGCGTGGGGGAGTCGTCGATGCTGAGGTCGTCCTCGTCGTCGCCCTCGACCACCGGGTACGCCTCGATGACGACCTGCGCCGTCGACGGATCCCAGCCGAGGCTGAGGCTGCCGACGCGGAACTCGGCGGCCACCGGCTGGTCGAGCGGCTCGTTGTCGACGAGCTCGGGCGGAGTGCCGGGCGGCACGCTCGCCGGGTTGCCCTCGGCGGACATCAGCTGGTCGAGGATCTCGTCGATCTTCTCCGCGAGCAGCGCCGACTGCTGCTTCTCCAGCCCGACGCTGACGACGCGCGGCCCGGTGCGGGCCTGCAGGTAGAAGGAGCGGGAGCCGGGGGAGCCGATCGTCCCCACGACGACGCGGTCCGGCCAGTCGAATCCGTGCACGATGGGCATGCCCCCAGTCTACGAGCGCCCGCCTGACCCGCCCCTGCACGCCGACGGAGCCGCCCTTGCGGGCGCCGCCCCTTCCCACTGATCGAGCAGCCCGCGCAGCGGGCGCCCCATGCTGATCGAGTCGCCCGCTCAGCGGGAGTATCGAGATCCACCCCGCCCACCATCAGCTGAGAGCGGTGTCCCTCCCCCCACAGCCGAGGCCCACCCCTCTCAGCTGATGTTCTGCGCCGCTACTCGTGCCCCGCCCCGCCCCCGACCGGCGCCTCGGCCTCGGCCGGCGCCGGCGCCCGCAGCCAGCCCAGGTCGCCGGCCTCCGTGTTCATCGCGATCACGTCCGGCCGCCCCGCGCCGTAGCGGATGATCGACACCGACGCCGGTCCGACCGACAGCCGCTGGAAGAGATCGAGGTGCATGCCGAGCGCGTCGGCCAGCACCGCCTTGATGATGTCGCCGTGGCTGACCGCCGCCCACACCGCGTTCGCCCCGTGCTCCGCCGCCACCGCCGCGTCGTGCCGCCGGATCGCGGCGACCGAGCGCGCCTGCATCCCGGCCAGACCCTCACCCCCGGGGAACACCGCCGCCGACGGCTGGTTCTGCACGACCGACCACATCGGCTCCTTGGCGAGGTCCCGGAGCGAGCGCCCCTGCCACTCGCCGTAGTCGCACTCGGTGATCCCCTTCTCGATCGGCATCGCCGGCGAGCCGTCCTGCCGCTCGAGCAGGTACCGCGCCGTCTGCCGGCAGCGCTCGAGCGGACTCGACACGACCGCGGCGAGCGGGACCGCGGCCAGCCGCTCCCCGGTGCGCGCGGCCTGCGTGCGCCCGACGTCGTCGAGCCGGACACCGGCAGTGCGTCCGGCGAGGATCCCGGCGGTGTTGGCCGTGGTGCGCCCGTGACGGACGAGGAGGAGCGTGGGCATGCGGCTCAGCCTAGACACGCCCCCTCCGCACCCCCTCCGCGCGGCCCCGCCCCCTCCTCCCCGCGACTGATGCCGCGCGGCCCGCCCCTCGCTACCGTGGAGGAGCGGCCGCCCACCGCGGCCCCGAGGACACATGCACCGAAGGGACTCCCATGGACGGGACGAACGGCACGACGCCGACCGGCACCCCGCAGCACGCGACCGACTCCCCGCAGGACGGCGTCGATCGGCACGACGCGACCGCGGCCGTCGCGAGCCCGAGCACCGCGACCCCGGCCACCGCCACCCCCGCCCCCGCCTGGGCCGCCCCGGACGCCACCGGCCGCCAGGACGAGATCGCCCTCCGCATCCGCGGCCTCCGCAAGCGCTTCGGCGACAAGGAGGCCGTCGCCGGCATCGACCTCGATGTGCCGGCCGGCTCCTTCTTCGGCCTCGTCGGCCCCAACGGCGCCGGCAAGACGACCACCCTCTCGATGGCGACCGCCCTGCTCCGCCCCGACGCGGGCACCGTCACCATCCACGACGTCGACGTCTGGCGGGACACCCTCGAGGCCAAGCGGCTGATCGGCGTGCTCGCCGACGGCGTCAAGCTCTTCGACCGCCTCACCGGCCTGCAGCTGATCACCTACTACGGCCTGCTCTGCGGCATCGACCGCCCGACCGTCCTCGAGCGCGCCGACGACCTGCTCGCCCTGCTCGGCCTCGACCCCGCCGACCGCACCCTCGTCGTCGACTACTCCGCCGGCATGACCAAGAAGATCGCGCTCGCCTGCGCCCTGGTCCGCGCCCCGCGGCTGCTGGTGCTCGACGAGCCCTTCGAGTCCGTCGACCCGGTCTCCGCCGCGAACATCCGCGACATCCTCACCGGCTACGTCGCCTCCGGCGGCACCGTCATCGTCTCCAGCCACTCCATGGACCTCGTCGAGCGGATGTGCGACCGCGTCGCCGTCATCGCCGACGGCCGGGTCCTCGCCGCCGGAACGCTGGAGGAGGTCCGCGCCGGCTCCAGCCTCGAGGAGCGCTTCGTCGACCTCGTCGGCGGCCGCACCCACCAGGAGGGCCCGGCATGGTTGCGCATCTCCTGAGGCTGCGCCTGCTGCTGCTGCGCAACACGCTCACCCGCAACGTCTGGCAGCTGATCGGCGTGATCTTCGGCGGGCTCTACGCGGTCGGCGTGCTCGGCCTGGTGGTCGTCGGGCTGATCGCGCTCGGCGCCTCCGACCCGGCGTTCGCGAACGTCGCCCTGATCCTCGGCGGCTCCGCGCTGCTGCTGGGCTGGGTCCTCGGTCCGATCTTCGTCTCCGGCTCGGACCAGAGCCTGGACCTGCCGACCCTGGCGACCTTCCCGATCCCGCTCCGGACGCTGATGCTCGGCCTCGCCGCCGCGGGCCTCGCGGGCTTCCCCGGGATCGTCACCTCGCTGGGCGCGCTCGCCGCCGCGGCGGCCTGGTGGAGCAACCCCGTCGGCATCCTGCCCGGACTCGTCTCGGCGGTCATCGGCGTCGCCACCTGCGTGGTCGCCTCGCGCCTCATCGGCGCCTTGACCACCGGCCTCGGCTCGAGCCGCCGCTACCGCGAGGTGATCGGCGGCGTCGTCCTGGTCGTCGTGATCCTGCTCGGACCGCTGTTCATCGGACTCACCACCGTGATCAGCGACGGCCTCGACATGCTCCCCGTCGTCGCCTCGGCCCTCGGCTGGTCGCCGCTCGGCGCGATCTGGGGCGTCCCCGGCGCGATCGTCGCGGGGGAGTGGGCGGTCGCCGTCGGCCGCTTCGCGATCGGCGTCGCCACGCTCGCCGCCGTGGTCTGGCTCTGGGCCCGGGCGCTGCGGCACGCGCTGGCCGAGCCGGCCGCGTCCTCCTCGCAGGTCGCCTCGGGCGCGCAGGGCATCGGTCTCCTCGGCCGCTTCCCCGGCACCCCGACCGGCGCGATCGCCGCGCGGGCCCTCGGCTACTGGTGGCGCGACCCGCGCTACAGCCGCGGACTGCTGGTGATCCCCGCGGTCGTCGTGCTGGCCGTCTTCTACAGCGCGCTGCAGGGCGGCGGCTCGATGCTGGTCGTCCTCTCCTCCCTCTTCATCGCGCTGATCTTCGGCGTGACCCTCTGCGCCGACGTCTCCTACGACGGCACCGCCTGGGCCGCGCACGTCAGCTCCGGAGTCGCCGGCTCGGCCGACCGCGCCGGCCGCGTCATCGCCGCCGGCCTCATCGGCGTGCCGGCCGTGCTGATCGTCACCGTCGGCACCTGCCTCTACGGGGGTAGGCCGGAGTCGATCCCCGCGGTCCTCGGCATGGCGCTCGCGCTGGTGCTCAGCGGCTTCGGCGTCTCGAGCGTGGCGTCCGCGCTGGTCGTCTACCCCGTGCCGGCCCCCGGCGACAGCCCGCTGAAGACCCCGCCCGGCTCCGGGATGATCTCGAGCGTCGTGATGCTCGGCAGCATGGGCGCCACCGTGGTGCTCTCCCTGCCCTCGCTGATCCTCGGCACGATCTCGCTGGTCGGCGGCAGCCTCGGCGTCGGCCTCGGCGCGCTCGCCGCCGCCGTGGTCCTCGGCGCCGTGCTCGCCCTGATCGGCATCCGCGTCGGCGGCCGCATCCTCGACCGCCGCGCCCCGGAGCTCCTCTCCGCCCTGGTGACCATCGGCTGACCCACCCCGCCCCCGGCCACCCCTCTCTCCACTCTCCAAAAGTTGCGGTAGTCGCGCCCGACTACCGCAACTCCTGGATGCTCGCGAGCCTCCCCGTGCGCGGGGACCCGTCGACAACGCAGTAGTTGCGGTAGTCGCCGTCGACCACCGCAACTTCTGGAGGGTCGCGCGGGCGCGCGGGCGTGGACCGGGCGGGCGGCCGAGAGCGGGACGGGCTGCGCGGCAGGATGGGGGCATGCGCAGCCTCGAAGTCCTCCTCGACCCGGAGTCGGAGGCGCGGATCCGCGGCCAGTGGGAGGCGCTCGAGGCGGCCGGCATCCCGAGCCTCGCGCTGCACACGTCCGCCAGCAACCGCCCGCACCTCACCCTCCTCGCCGGCCCCGAGCTGACCCCGCCGCCGCCCGGCGCGCTCGGCGAGCTCCCGGCGACCGTCGAGCTCGGCGCCGTGCTGCTGTTCCCGCACGCCGGCCGATTCGTGCTGGCCTGGGGAGCCGTCCGCTCGCCCGCCTTCGACGCCCTGCACGCCCGCGCGACCGAGCTGATGCCCGGCGCCGTGCCCACCTCGCTGCCCGAGTCGTGGACGCCGCACATCAGCGTCTCCCGCCGCCTCCGCGCCGAGCAGCTCGGCCGGGCCGTCCCCCTCCTCGGCGAGCCCTTCACCGTCGGCCTCGCGAGCATCCGCTTCTGGGACGGCGACACCAAGACGATCACCGACCTCTGACCCCGCCGGCCCCTCGCCGACCCCGCCGCCCCGCGCCCCGCCCGCCGGCTTCTGGCCCGCCCGCTCCCGTCGACCTCCGGCTCGTGATTACACCCCCGGCTCGTGGAGTCGGGCGGTTCCTGCGTGCCGAAGATGCTTCCGCGTGCCGAAGCCGCGTACCGCCCATCTCCGGCTCGTGATTCCACCTCCGGCTCGCGGGATCGACCGATTCCCGCGTGCCCGAGGCCGTTCCGCGAGCCGGAGGCACCCCGGCGCCCGCCATTCCGCCTGCCCGTCCCTCCTCCCCAGCCCCGCACCTGCCGCGACCCTCCCCAGAACGCCGCTCGCCCGGGGCCGCGTCGGAGGCGGCGGGTAGAGTTCCACGGGTGACTGAGCCGACCGCGACCGCCCTCTCAACCGCCGAGCGCCCCACCGCGGACGCCCCGGCCGGCTCCTCCGCCGCGGCCCAGGAGATCCTCGAGCGGGTCTTCGGCTACGGCTCGTTCCGCGGCGAGCAGCAGGCCATCGTCGAGCAGGTCATCGGCGGCGGCGACGCGGTCGTGCTGATGCCCACGGGCGGCGGCAAGTCGCTCTGCTACCAGATCCCGTCGATCGTCCGGCCCGGCACCGGCGTCGTCGTCTCGCCGCTGATCGCCCTGATGCAGGACCAGGTCGACGCCCTGCGCGCGAACGGCGTCCGCGCCGAGTTCCTCAACTCCACCCAGGACATGGGCGAGCGCCAGCGCGTCGAGCGCGCCTACCTCGACGGCGAGCTCGACCTCCTCTACGTCGCCCCCGAGCGCCTCGGCAACGAGGGCACCAAGCAGTTCCTCGCCCGCGGCCGCATCGCCCTGTTCGCCATCGACGAGGCGCACTGCGTGAGCCAGTGGGGCCACGACTTCCGCCCCGACTACCTCGCCCTCGGCGAGCTGGCCGAGCGCTGGCCCGACGTCCCGCGCATCGCCCTCACCGCGACCGCCACCGAGGCGACCCACCGCGAGATCACCACCCGCCTGCACCTCGGCGCGGCCCGCCACTTCATCTCCAGCTTCGACCGTCCCAACATCCAGTACCGGATCGTCAACAAGGTCGAGCCGCGCAAGCAGCTGATCGACTTCCTCAAGCGCGAGCACGCCGACGACGCGGGCATCGTCTATGCGCTCTCCCGCAAGAGCGTGGAGGCGACGGCCGAGGCCCTGCGCGCGGCCGGCTTCGACGCGGTCGCGTACCACGCGGGTCTCGACGCCCGGGTCCGGGCCGCCGCGCAGTCGCGCTTCCTCCGCGAGGAGGGCGTCATCGTCTGCGCCACCATCGCCTTCGGCATGGGCATCGACAAGCCCGACGTCCGCTTCGTGGCGCACATCGACCTGCCGAAGTCGGTCGAGGGCTACTACCAGGAGACGGGTCGCGCCGGCCGCGACGGCCTGCCCTCCACCGCCTGGCTCGCCTACGGCCTGCAGGACGTCGTCCAGCAGCGCCGGATGATCGACGAGTCGCCGGGCGACCTCGCGCACCGGCGGCGGATGTCCGCGCACCTCGACGCGATGCTCGCCCTCTCCGAGACGGTGCAGTGCCGCCGGATGAACCTCCTCGCCTACTTCGGTCAGGACAGCACCCCCTGCGGCAACTGCGACACCTGCCTCGAGCCGCCGGCCTCGTGGGACGGCACGGTCGCCGCGCAGAAGTTCCTCTCGACGGTGGTGCGGCTCAAGCGCGAGCGCAACCAGCAGTTCGGCGCCGGCCACATCATCGACATCCTGCGCGGCAAGACCACCCCGCGGACGACCCAGCACAAGCACGACTCGATCGCGACCTGGGGGATCGGCGCCGACCTCAGCGACACCCAGTGGCGCGGAGTCGCCCGCCAGCTCCTCGCGCAGAGCCTGCTCGGCGTGAACGACGACGGCTTCGGCACGCTCGTGCTGACCCCCGAGTCGTCGTCCGTGCTGAGCGGCGAGCGCAAGGTCGAGCTGCGGCAGGAGCCCGAGCGCCCCGCGCGCTCGAGCGGATCGTCGCGCTCCGGCCGCTCCACCGTGTCCGACCTCTCGGCCGAGGCGCAGCCCCTGTTCGAGCGGCTCCGGGAGTGGCGCGTCGCCCAGGCCCGCGCGCAGTCGGTCCCGGCCTACGTCGTCTTCAACGACGCGACCCTCCGCGAGATCGCCACGGTCGAGCCGACCACCATCGACGCCCTCAGCGTCATCGGCGGCGTCGGCCAGAAGAAGCTGATCACCTACGGCGCGGCGGTGCTCGCCGTCGTCGCCGGCGAGACTCCCGCGATCGCCGAGCCCGACGAGAACCAGGAGGCGGCCCCCGCGAGGCGTCAGCCCGCAGCGCGGTCGACGGCCGGCCGGTCGTCCGGCGCCCGCCCGTCCTTCGGCGGCGAGCGGTCCGGCCCGCCCGTGTCCTCGGCCCCGCCGGAGGACGACTGGGTCCCGCCGGAGGAGCCCGACGAGGACCCCGGCTGGGACACCTACTGAGCCCGCCGCGGCGCTGAGCCCGCGGCGACGCTGATCTCATGAACGGCTGACCTCGCGGCGCCGACCCCGCGTCGTCGCCGGCTCCGCGAGGCCTCCCCGCGGTGGCGCCTGATCGGCTGTCGGGCCGAGCTGCGCCGCTCAGGTCCCCGAGCCGACCGTCGCCATCCAGCCGCCGAGCACGGTGCAGCCGAACGACAGCGCGAGCCCCGCGATCGGCACCCAGAACGCGATCCGCCGCACCACCAGCAGCACGATGGAGACTGCGACAGCCGCGAGGAACGGCACCCACACCCCGCCGGCCGCGACGAGCACGCCCCAGCCGATCAGGTCGCCGTCGCAGTCGTTCGAGCCCCCGCAGGCGTCGCTCGCCATCGCGAAGAAAAGTCCGAAGTAGGACAGCAGCAGCGTCGCCCCGAGCGCGCACAGGATCAGCACCATCGTCAGCACGAGGTCCCAGACCCGCACCGGGCGCCGCTGCCGGGCCGCAGTCCACGGTGTACCGGGCCCCGAGGGCCGCGCCGACTCCAGCGCCTGCACCGACTCCATCGAGGTGGGCGGCCGCCAGTCCGGCCGACTTTCGCGACGGGGCGGCGGGGGCGGAGGCAGCTGCGGCTCGCTCATGCCCCGAGCCTAGCCACGCCCCTCCCGCCACCCCAGGGCAGCGGTGGAGACGAGCGGAGCACGTCCCTCGTGAGCCTGCCGATCGACAAGGGTCGGATCCGACTCATGCTGGTCGAGTAGCCGCCGCAGGCGGCGTATCGAGACCCACCCGCTTCCATGCTGGTCGAGTAGCCCCGCAGGGGCGTATCGAGACCCACCCGCCCAGGCACTGAGGCTCCGCAGACCCGAGCCCCACCACCGGCGGATCCGCGTCCCGCTCCGCTGGCCGGTTCCGACAACCCGCCCCCGCCCGCTCCCGCCGCCCTTTGTGGCCGCGCGACGGAACGTTTCCGCGATCCGCCGACCCGACCTACCGTGCAGGAGCACCGCCTCCCGACGCACTGCAGCGACGGGATCGACCGCTCGATCCTCCGCTCCGGCCGATCGCGAGCGGTCCGAGCCGAAGACGGTCGAAGGGATCCTCCTCATGAGCACCACAGCGCCCCGCCCCCACTCCGCCGCCGACGCCGCCGACCGCGCCGGATCGCGCTCCCGGGTCCGCCGCTCCCGCTCCGGCCCGGTCACCCCGCCGCCGCCCGTCGACGTGCTCGGCAGCGAGGTCGACGCCCGGCTCGACGAGGACGGCGCCCCCGGCGTCGACGTCGCGGCCCTCGGCGAGCTGCTGCTCGGCGAGTGGCGCGAGCAGCGCCTCGCCACCCGCGCCCTCACCTCCCGCCCCGAGCTGCACCGGACCGACGGCCTGCCGATGGCCGAGCACCGCGCCCGGGTCACGCAGCAGATGAGCATCCTCGCGGCGGAGGGCGGCGTGCACCGCGCCTTCCCGGTCGCGCTCGGCGGCGACGCCGATCACGGCGGCAACATCGCCGGCTTCGAGGAGCTGGTCACCGCCGACCCGTCGCTGCAGATCAAGTCGGGCGTGCAGTGGGGGCTCTTCGGCGCCGCCGTCCTGCACCTCGGCACGCAGCCGCACCACGAGAAGTGGCTGCCGGGCATCATGAGCCTCGAGATCCCCGGCGCCTTCGCGATGACCGAGACCGGGCACGGCTCCGACGTCGCCTCGATCGCGACCTCGGCGACCTTCGACGAGGAGGCCGGCGACTTCGTCCTGACCACCCCGTTCCGCGCCGCATGGAAGGACTACCTCGGCAACGCCGCCGTCGACGGCCGGGCCGCCGTCGTCTTCGCGCAGCTCGTCACCCGCGGCGTGAACCACGGCGTGCACGCGTTCTACGTGCCGATCCGCGACGAGGAGGGCGCGTTCCTCCCCGGCGTCGGCGGCGAGGACGACGGCCTCAAGGGCGGGCTGAACGGCATCGACAACGGCCGCCTGCACTTCGACCACGTCCGCGTGCCGCGCGAGAACCTGCTCAACCGCTACGGCGACGTCGCGGCCGACGGCAGCTACTCCTCGCCGATCGCGAGCCCGGGGCGTCGCTTCTTCACCATGCTCGGCACGCTCGTGCAGGGCCGCGTCTCGCTCGACGGCGCCTCGGTCGCCGCGTCGAAGATCGCGCTGACGATCGCGATCACCTACGGCGACCAGCGCCGCCAGTTCACCGGCGGCGGCGACCGCGAGGAGGTGCTGCTCGACTACCAGCGGCACCAGCGCCGACTGCTGCCGCGCCTGGCCACGACCTACGCGGCGGGCTTCGCGCACGACAGGCTGCTGCGCGCCTTCGACGACGTCTTCTCCGGCAGGAACGACACCGACGAGTCGCGGCAGGACCTCGAGACGCTCGCCGCGGGTCTCAAGGCGCTGTCCACCTGGCACGCCCTCGACACCCTGCAGGAGGCGCGCGAGGCCTGCGGCGGCGCCGGCTTCCTCGCCGAGAACCGGCTGACCCAGCTCCGCGCCGACCTCGACGTCTACGCGACGTTCGAGGGCGACAACACCGTGCTGCTGCAGCTCGTCGCCAAGCGACTGCTGACCGACGTCGGCCGCCGGTTCAAGAACGCGCAGCCGGGGGAGCTGGCCCGCTACGCGGTCGGCCAGGTCGCCGGAGCGACGGTCAACAACTCCGGACTGCGGCGGCTCGCGCAGGTCGTCGCCGACCGCGGCTCGACCGCCCGCTCCGTCGGCCAGCTCCGCGACGAGCAGCGCGAGCTGCTCACGGACCGCGTCGAGAGCATGGTCTCGGGAGTCGCGTCCCACCTGCGCTCGGCGTCGAAGCTGCCCGCCGACGAGGCCGCCCGCCTCTTCAACGCGCACCAGAGCGAGCTGATCGAGGCCGCCCGCGCGCACGCCGAGCTTCTGCAGTGGGAGGCGTTCACCGAGGCGCTCGCCACGATCGAGGACGACGGGACGCGCACGGTGCTGACCTGGCTCCGCGACCTGTTCGGCCTCGAGCTGATCGAGAAGCACCTCGCCTGGTACCTGCTGCACGGCCGGCTCTCGTCGCAGCGGGCGCTCGCGGTGACCTCCTACATCGACCGCCTGCTCGCGCGCCTCCGCCCGCACGCCGGCGACCTGGTCGCGGCGTTCGGCTACCGCCCCGAGCACATCCGCGCGTCGATCGCGAGCGGCGCCGAGGCGACCCGCCAGGAGGAGGCGCACGCCTGGTACGAGGCCGCCCGCGCGGACGGCACCCTCCCCACCCCCGAGAAGTCGCCCAAGCGCTGACCCCCTCCGCGAGATGCCACTTGTGCACGCGACACGCCGTGAGAAGTGTGCACAAGTGGCATCTCGCGGCCTGCGTCAGCGCTTGAGGAAGGCCAGGGCGGCGTCGCGCTCGGCGCGGAGCTCGAGGACGGACTCGTCGATCTTGGCGCGCGAGTGGGCGTCGATCTCCAGGCCCGGGATGATGCGCCACTCGCCATCGACGGAGCGGACGGGGAACGAGGAGATCAGGCCCTCCTCCACACCGTAGGATCCGTCCGACTCGACCGCCGCGGAGGTCCACTCGGTGCCGGTGACCCAGTCGTGCACGTGGTCGATCGCGGCGGACGCGGCCGAGGCGGCGGAGGAGGCACCGCGCACCTCGATGATCTCGGCGCCGCGCTTGGCGACCCGCGGCTCGAACTCCTCGTGCAGCCAGGCGGTGTCGAGGAGGTCTGTGACGGGCCGGCCGTCGACGACCGCGTGGCTGACGTCCGGGTACTGCGAGGCGGAGTGGTTGCCCCAGATCGTGACGCCGGAGATCGCGTCGACCGGAGCATCGAGCTTCGCGGCGAGCTGCGCGACGGCGCGGTTGTGGTCGAGGCGGGTCATCGCGGTGAAGCGCCCGGCCGGGATGTCCGGGGCGCTCGCGCGGGCGATCCAGGCGTTGGTGTTGGCCGGGTTGCCGACCACGAGCACGCGGATGTCGTCGGCGGCGTGCCCGTTGAGCGCGGCCCCCTGCGGACCGAAGATGCCGGCGTTCGCCGCGAGGAGGTCGGCGCGCTCCATGCCTGCCGAGCGCGGGCGGGCGCCGACGAGCAGGGCGACGCTCGCGCCGTCGAACGCGGCGGCCGGGTCGTCGGTGACCTCGATGCCGCGCAGCAGCGGGAATGCGCCGTCCTGCAGCTCGAGCGCGGTGCCGGCCGCGGAGCGCAGGCCGGCGGGGATCTCGAGGAGGCTCAGCCGGACCGGGACGTCGGGCCCGAGGAGCTGCCCGGAGGCGATGCGGAACAGGAGCGCGTAGCCGATCGCGCCTCCCGCTCCCGTGACGGCGACGGTGACGGGGGTGCGCTGCATGCTCATGCGGCCGACGCTAGTCCGGCCGCCTGCGCGCCGCATCGGAAGCGGGGTCCCGAGACGCGCTGCGCTGCTCGACCCGCACAAGGAGCGGCTGTCGCCGCGCTCTCCCTCCCGCGCCCGTGCGTGCCGTCGCTCTCCCTCGCCGCCGCGCTCCCGTGCATGCTGGTCGAGCAGCCGCGGCACGCGGCGTGTCGAGACCCCACCCCTTCGACCCTTGACCGTTAGACCTCTAACCATTAGTCTTCTGAGCATGCAGGAACCCCGCGACCGCCCCACCTCCGGACTCGAGCTCGTCCGCTGGCTCGCGTGGGCGCAGCGCAAGGCCGGCGAGGACTGGATCCGCGCCCGCGAGCTCAGCCACGAGCAGGCCTTCGTCCTCGGCTACCTCGCGCAGACGCCCGGCGTCATCCAGCGCGAGATCGCCGAGGTCAGCCGAACGAGTCCCGCGAGCGTCACGAGCCTCCTGCAGGGGCTCGAGCGCCGCGGTCTCGTCGAGCGGCGCACCGAGGGCGGCGACGACCGCCGCAAGCGCGTCTACGCGACTCCCGCGGGCGCCGAGCTCATCGCCGGGTTCGAGGAGGCCATGCTCGCCGCCGACGAGACCCTCCTCGCCCCCCTCGACCCCGAGGAGCGCGCCACCCTGCAGGCGCTCCTGACCAAGATCACCGCGGTCCTCCCGCCCCCCACCCGCTAGGCGTCCGGGCGCTCCGCCCCCGCCTCCCGTTCCGCCCTCCTCGCGCGCCTCCTCACCGCGCCCTCCTCGGCGCGCCCTCCCTCCTCGCGCCGTGCCGGCGACCCTCGGCGCGCGCTCGACCCTGCCCGGAAGAAGCCCAGCCATGTCCAGCAGCGACACCCCCACCGACACCACCCCCACCGACACCACCCCCGCCGACACCACGCCCACCACCACCCCGCCCCCCGCCGCCCCCGGCACCGACCGCTGGTACCTCTCCTCCGCCCCGATCGTCCGCGCGCTCGTGCACCTCTGCGTGCCGATGGCCGCCGCGATGATCGTCTCCGCCGTCTACAGCGTGATCAACGCCGGCGTCGTCGGCTCGCTGCACGACGCGACCCTGCTCGCCGCGATCACCCTCGGCTCCCCGCTGCTCGGGCTGGTGATGGCCGTCGGCGGAGTCTTCGGGGTCGGCGGCAGCGCGCTCATCTCGCGCCTGCTCGGCGCCTCCGAGCGCGACCCCGAGAAGGCGGGCGAGATCAAGCACGTCGCCTCCTTCGCGCTCTGGGGCTCGATCATCACCGGCGCCGTCCTCGGCGGCCTCGGCCTGCTCCTGCTCGGCCCGCTGGTCGCCCTCCTCGGCGCCGACTCCACCACGGCCGCCGCGACCGGCGCCTTCACTGCGGTCACGCTCGCCTTCGTGCCCGTGCTCGCCGCCTCCTTCTGCCTCGAGCAGCTGGTGCGGGCGGAGGGCGCGGCCCGCCAGGTCATGATCGGCCTGCTCCTCTCGACCGTCGCGAACCTCCTCCTCGACGTCCTCTTCATCCTGGTGCTGCACCTCGGCGTCGCCGGGGCGGCGCTCGCCGTGGGCCTCGCCAACCTGCTCGTCGTCGGCTACTTCGCCCTCTGGCTCCAGCGCCGGAGCGAGCACATCGACCTCTCGCCGCGCTGGTTCACCTTGCGCGCGAGCGTGCTGAAGCCCGTCTTCGGCGTCGGCGCCGGCGAGCTGCTGCAGTCGGGCTTCCTGATCGTGACCGCGCTCGTGCTCAACAACCTCGCCGCGGCCTACGGCGACGGACCGCTCGCGGCCATGGGTGTCGCGGTCCGCATCGCCCAGGTCCCCGAGTTCCTGGTGATGGGCATCACCCTCGGCGTGCTGCCGCTGCTCGCCTACTCCTACGGCAAGGGCGACCGCGAGCGCCTGCGCGCGGCGGTCCGCGGGGCCGCCGTCGCGGTCGGGACGATCACCGTGCTCGCGGCCGCCGCTCTCTGGCTGCTGCACGAGCCGGTGCTCGCGGTCTTCGCCGACGACCCCGCCGTGCTGACCCTCGGCGCCGTGGTGCTCGCGGCGCAGCTCGTGGCGATGATCGCGAACGGCTTCGCGGGGCTGCTCACCTCGCTGTTCCAGGCCACCGGCCGCGCTCTCGCGGCGACCACCATGTCGCTCACCCAGGGCGTCCTCTTCGTCCCGGTCGTGCTGCTCGGGAACCTCTGGTTCGGTCTCGGCGGCATCATCTGGGCGCTGACCGCCACCGAGGTGCTCGTCCTCGTCGCCGGAGCCGTGCTCTGGCTCGCCTCCCGCCGCGCGATCGATCGCGGCCTGGCCGAGGGCGACGCCGAGCGCGCCGAGGCGGTCCTCGAGCAGGCCTGACGCCGCCCCGGATGCGCAACCCCCGGGCGCATCCGGGGCCGGGCCGCGTGAAATCGCCTCCCCCGACCCTGATCGTCAGTAGTGTGCGGCCCATGCGCACTCTGTACCCCGAGATCGAGCCCTTCCACACCGGAATGCTCGACGTCGGCGACGGCCACGAGATCTACTGGGAGGCCTCGGGCAACCCCGAGGGCAAGCCCGTCGTCTTCCTGCACGGCGGACCGGGCGCCGGCGCCTCGGCCACCCACCGCCGCCTGTTCGACCCGGAGAAGTACCGGATCGTGCTCCTCGACCAGCGGATGTGCGGCCGCTCCACCCCGCACGCGAGCGAGCCGGACGCCGACCTCTCCACCAACACCACCTGGTACCTCGTCTCCGATCTCGAGAAGCTCCGCGAGCACCTCGACATCGAGCGCTGGCAGGTCTTCGGCGGCTCCTGGGGCTCCACGCTGGCCCTCGCCTACGCCGAGTCGCACCCCGAGCGCGTCACCGAGATCGTCCTCCGCGGCATCTTCACCCTGCGCCGGGCCGAGCTCGAGTGGTTCTACGAGGGCGGCGCCGCCGCGGTCTACCCGGACCTCTGGGAGGGCTACACCTCGGTGATCCCGGCGGGCACGAGCGGCAGCCTGATCGAGGCCTACTACCGGCTGCTGCACGACGCCGATCCGGCCGTGCACGGCCCCGCCGGCGTCGCCTGGACCACCTGGGAGTCCTCGACCATCACGCTCCTGCAGAAGCCGGAGATGATCGAGGCGTGGTCCGACCCCGCCTTCGCCCTGGCCTTCGCGCGGATCGAGAACCACTACTTCGTGCACAAGGGCTGGCTGGAGGAGGGGCAGCTGATCCGCGACGTCGGCGTGCTCCGCGGCATCCCGGCCGTCATCGTCCAGGGCCGCTACGACATGTGCACGCCCGCGTTCACCGCGTGGGACCTGCACAGGGCCTGGCCCGAGGCGGACTTCCACCTGATCCCGGACGCCGGCCACGCGTTCGACGAGCCGGGCATTCTCGACGCGCTGATCGAGGCGACCGACCGCTTCGCCTCCTGAGCCGATCAGCGGCTCCGTCCCGCCCGGCCGGCGGGGCGGACTAGCCTGGGCGGATGCGCGCGGACGACGACAAGGGGATGGACGGCTGGCCCACCGGCCGCCTCCTCGCCACGGCGTCCCGGATGGTCGAGCACGCCTGGCACGGCGCGCTCGCCGAGATCGGCCTCACCCACGCGGGCCTGGTCGTGTTGCACCTGCTGCAGGCGGGGCCGGCCGCGCAGAAGGAGCTCGCCGCCTCCGCGCACGTCGAGGTGCAGACCATGTCGCGCACGATCGAGCGCCTCGAGCGCGAGGGGCACGTCTCCCGCGTGAGCGACTCCGCCGACCGCCGTCGGCAGCTCGTGTCGCTGACCGACAAGGGCCGCGAGGCCTGGCAGCGCGCGCACCGGCTCGAGGTCGACATGCTGCCCGGGACCCTCGATCACGGTCCGCTGCGCGAGGCGCTGCTCGACATCATCCGCGACGCCAGCGAGTCGCGCTGGGGCTGATCCGGCCGAGCCGCGGGGGCCGTCCGCAACCCCGGGCAGCGTGTCCTCGGTCGGCGCTAGTTTGACCGCATGACCTTCAACGACGACTCCCAGCTCAGCGGCGGCAAGGTCCGTCGGCGCGGCCGCACCACCGGCATCGCGGTCGGCGGAGGCGCCGTGGGCGTCGTCGTCCTCGCCCTGCTCTCGCAGCTGCTCGGCGTCGACCTGTCCGGGCTCGGCGGTCTCGTCGGCGGTGGCGGCGGATCCTCGCCGGAGCAGATCACCAGCACGGCCGTCGCCTGCGACAGCGGCGCCGATGCCAACGCCGAGGTCGACTGCCGGCTCGAGGGCGCGGCGGAGTCGCTCGACCGCTACTGGGCCGGCGCGGCGGGCTCCGTCGGGGCGACCTACACGACGACCGGCGGAGTGATCGTCTTCGAGGACCAGACCAGCACCGGCTGCGGCAACGCCACCGCCGCGGTGGGCCCGTTCTACTGCCCGCCGGACCAGACGATCTACCTCGACACCGACTTCTTCGACGAGCTGCGCACCCGTTTCGACACCTCGGGCGGCTCGCTCGCGCAGATGTACATTCTGGCCCACGAGTGGGGCCACCACATCCAGAGCCTGACCGGAGCGATGGAGTCGGCCGACCGCAGCGGCACCGGCCCGGACTCCGACTCCGTGCGCCTCGAGCTGCAGGCCGACTGCTACGCCGGCGCCTGGGTCGGCGACGCCTCGACCGTGCCCGACGAGACCGGGACTCCCTATCTGAAGCCCGTGACGCAGGAGCAGTACCGCGACGCCCTGAGTGCCGCCGCGGCCGTCGGCGACGACCGCATCCAGGAGCAGGCGACCGGCACCGTCGACCCCGAGGGCTGGACCCACGGCTCCGCCGAGCAGCGCCAGCGCTGGTTCCAGGCCGGCTTCGACGCCGACGCCACCGCCTGCGACACCTTCGCCGTCGCGGGCTCCGCCCTCTGACCCCACCCCGGAGCGGCCCCGCGTTCATGCTGGTCGAGTAGCCGCGCAGCGGCGTATCGAGACCCCCCTCAGCTCACCGAGTCGCTCGGCTCCTCCATGTACCACTCCGTGAAGGAGCACGCCCGCCCGTCCTCCGCGAAGCGGATCACCCACAGATTCAAGTACGTGCGGTCCGACGGGTAGATGGTCCGCGCCTCCACCACCGCCGTCGTCTCCGTCAGCGCGACGAGCCCCCACGCGAACGTCGGGTCGTCCGGCTCGCTCTCCGCGACCCACCACTCCACGATCGCCTCCCGCGGGGTGATCGCCTCCGCGTACGGCGCCGTGAAGTACTCCGCGCCCTCGGTGAAGAGCGCCGCCACATCCGCGGGGTCGTCCGTCGCCCAGGCCTTCTCGTAGCCGGCGATCCAGCTCTCGATCTCGATCATGCGCCCATCCTCGTCCCGCCCGGGGCAGCCCGGTAGAGCGATCGGGAAGGTTTCCGAGCATCGGTCGGTTCGGCTCAGAGGCCCGGCGATGCAAAGCTGAGCAATACGACCCGCCCTGCAGGACGCCGGACCACCGGCGTCCCGCTCCTGCACGCCGCCGACACGAAGGACCGCAGTGCCCGACTCCGACAGACGCTCGCTCACCCGCTCGCCCAGCCCCCGCCTGATCACCGCCGTCCTCGCCTTCGCGGGGATGAGCGCCTCGTTCATGCAGACGCTGGTCGTCCCGATCCAGTCGGAGCTCCCCACCCTTCTCGGCGCCGACCGGAGCGAGACCGCCTGGGTGATCACCGCGACCCTGCTCAGCGCCTGCATCCTCACCCCGGTCTCCGGGCGTCTCGGCGACCTCTACGGCAAGCGCCGGATGGCCCTCGCCGCGCTCGTCGTCCTCGTGCTCGGCTCGATCGTCTGCGCCTTCGCGGACGACGTCTGGACGCTCGTGGTCGGCCGCGCCCTCCAGGGAGCGGTGATGGGCGTCATCCCGCTCGGCATCTCGATCCTCCGCGACACGCTGCACCGCGACCGCCTGCCCGGCGCGATCGCCCTCGTCAGCGCCACGCTCGGCATCGGCGGCGCGCTCGGCCTGCCGCTCAGCGCCCTGGTCGCCGAGAACCTCGACTGGCACGTGCTGTTCTGGATGTCCGCCGGACTCGGCGTCCTCGACATCGTCCTCGTGCTCCTCGTCATCCCCGTCTCGACCCTGCGCTCGCCCGGCCGCTTCGACGTCGTCGGCACGATCGGCCTCGCGATCGGACTCAGCGGCATCCTGATCGCCGTCTCCCGCGGCAACGACGCGGGCTGGACGAGCCCCGGCATCCTCGGCTCCGGCCTCGGCGGCGTCGCGGTCCTGCTGATCTGGGGCTGGTACGAGCTGCGCCAGGAGAGCCCGCTCGTCGACCTCCGGGTCGCCGCCCGCCCCGCGGTGCTGTTCACCAACCTCGCCTCGGTGGCCGTCGGCTTCGCCTTCTTCGGCGCGCAGATCACCCTGCCGCAGCGCCTCGAGCTGCCGGCCGCGTCGGGCGTCGGCTTCGGCCTCAGCCTGATCGTGGCGAGCCTGGTCCTGGCGCCCTCGGGCCTGGCGATGATGGCGACCTCGCCGCTCGCCGCCCGGCTCTCGGCGCAGTCCGGACCGCGCCTGGTGCTGGTGTCGGGAGCCGCACTGATCGCCGTGTCCTACCTGCTGATCCTCCCGTTCGGCGCGGAGGTCTGGCAGATCCTCGTGATCAACGCGCTGATCGGCGTCGGCCTCGGCCTCGCCTACGCCGCGATGCCGACCCTGATCATGCACGCGGTCCCGGCCTCCGAGACCGCGGCGGCGAACGGTTTGAACTCACTGATGCGCACGCTCGGCACGACGCTCTCCTCCGCGGTCACCGCGGCCGTGCTGGCGCAGCTGACCGTCTCGGTCGGCGCCGTCGATCTGCCGAGCTCGGAGGCGTTCGAGACGACGTTCGTCATCGGCGCGATCGGCGCGGTGGTGGCCGTGGTGCTCGGGCTGCTGATCCCGAAGGTGTCCCGCCCGGAGGTGCGTCCGGCGCTGCCCTGACCGGTGCTTCCGGCCGGCGCGCTCGCCCGAGCGCCGCGCAGGCCGCCGTGCTCACTCCTCGTCGAGGAGCAGCCGCTCGATCTGCAGCTCGCGCAGGCGCACGGTCGCCAGCTGGTTCTCGCGCGCGGCGATCGCGAGCCGGCAGAGCAGCACGGCGAGCACGAGCACGATCACGACGACCGCGATGGCCGCGACGATGTAGAGGATGCCGAAGACGTTCAGAGCGGAGAACATCCTCCGACGCTAGCCAGCGGACATCGAGCGGGTCGTCCCCCGCGTGACGGAGCAGCGACTCCTCGGAACCCCGATGGCGCTTCACATCCGGGCCCGAGGTGCCCGCGCGTAGGGTGACTCCCCGTGGAACCCCGATCTCCCGACCGCGCGGCGCCCGCCGTCCCCCCGCTCAGCGACGAGGTCGCGCAGGCGCTCGACGCCGGGACGGTCGCCGAGATCCGCGCCCTCCGCGACGACTTCGCGCGGTTCATGCTGCAGTACAAGTTCGGCATGGACGAGATCGTCACGAAGGTGACGATCCTGCAGGAGGAGTTCCGCGAGATGCGGGAGTACAACCCGATCGAGCACGTGTCGAGCCGGCTGAAGTCGGCCGACAGCCTGATCGAGAAGATCGAGCGCAAGGGCTGCGACACCTCCTTCGAGGGCATCGCCGCCGCCGTCACCGACATCGCGGGCGTCCGGATCACCTGCAGCTTCGTCTCCGACGTCTACCGCGTCTTCGACATGCTCACCACGCAGGCCGACGTCCGCGTCCTCGAGGTGAAGGACTACATCGCCACTCCGAAGGAGAACGGCTACAAGAGCCTGCACGCGATCGTCGAGGTGCCGGTGTTCCTCTCGGGAGGCTCGGTCGACGTCTGCGTCGAAGTCCAATTCCGCACCATCGCGATGGACTTCTGGGCCAGCCTCGAGCACAAGATCTACTACAAGTACGACCGCCAGGTCCCGCAGCAGCTGCTCGACGGCCTGTCCGACGCCGCACGCACCGCGGCCGCCCTCGACGCCGACATGGAGCGCCTGCACCGCCAGGTCCGCGGCGAGCTCCCGCTCGACCCGGTCCTCCGCATCCTCGACGTCTGACCCGCGGCACCGTTCATGCTGATCGAGTAGCCCGCGCAGCGGGCGTATCGAGATCCGCCGTCCCCGGGACTACCCCAGCGCCGTCACCAGCACCAGCAGCAGCACCGCGGACCCGTTCAGCGTCGCGTGCGACACGATCGCCGCGCCGAGCCGCCCGGTCACCGTGGAGATCCAACCGTGCGCCAGCCCGGCGATCACCGTCGTCGTCCCCAGCGTGACGACCGTCGCGGGGTTCACCATCTGGTGCCCGTGCAGCAGAGCGAAGACCAGCGTCGACGCGATCACGCTGAACACCGCCGCCCAGACGCGCCGTCCGCGGGTCGGCGGCGCGGCGTCGCCCTTCGTCCGCAGCATCCGGTTGCGGACCGCCCGCATGACGACCCCGCGGCAGAGGATCTCCTCGACGATCGGAGCGACCAGCACCGGGATCATCACGGAGCTCAGCACGAACCACAGCGGGTCGGGGTCGAGCTCGAGGTTGCTCTCCGCCTCGCCCAGCAGCGGCGAGAACACGATGAGCACGGCGACGATCGCGATCCGCACGCCGATCCCCAGCCCGATGCCGATCGGCACGTCGATCCAGCGGAACCGCAGCCCGTAGTCCGCGGCGAGCGACCCCAGCCCGCGGAGCCTCGACGCCGCGAACGGGATGACGAGCGCGACCAGGTAGCTGGCGAACGACCCCGCGAACACGAGCCCGGGGGAGTAGGGCAGCACCCCGAAGCCGAACAGCACGATCAGCAGCGCGAGCGGCAGCACGATCCCGGCGATCGTCAGCGCCGCCGTCGGCAGTCCCCAGCGCACCCGCGGATCCGGCAGATAGAGGAGAGAGGAGTACGGAGCGTCGACCGACGGCTGCGGCTCGGGCGGCGGCGCCCAGGCGAAGACGGGCCCACCGTGCGGCGGCGCGGCGGCGACGGCAGGCTGCTCAGGAGCGACGGTCGACGGATCGGGCGGCGGAAAGGCGGCGGGATTCATGGCCCGCTCAGGCTACGCAGCCCAGCTGAGCGCCCGGAGCGCACCTCGGGCTCGCAGAACCACGTCCGGCTCGCAGGATCGAGCCGTTCTCGCGAGCCGAGGCCGATCCGACGAGCCGAGCAGCCGCTCTCGAACTCTGCTGCGCGAGATCCGTCGTACTCCTGCATCGAGTACGACGACTTCTGCGGAGTGAGGCGCGGCCCGATCGGTGGGGCTCGGGAACGACCCGTTAACGGAAGAAACCCCCGCCATGTAGAAGCTAGGCGAGGGTTTCCGTGGCTCCGACGGGCGTCGATCCCGTGACCTCACGATTTTCAGTCGTGCGCTCTACCAACTGAGCTACAGAGCCGTTGCAGCCGAGGATGTCCGAGGACATCGATGCCGCGAGGAGACGAACGAGTCGTCTCCTGGAAAAGGCCCTTCCTCTCGGAAGGGCCTCTCTGCGACCCTGACGGGACTTGAACCCGCGACCTCCGCCGTGACAGGGCGGCACGCTAACCAGCTGCGCTACAGGGCCTCGTTGCGAAGACAA
Organism: Rathayibacter sp. VKM Ac-2927; assembly: GCF_022815525.1. NCBI lineage: Bacteria > Bacillati > Actinomycetota > Actinomycetes > Micrococcales > Microbacteriaceae > Rathayibacter > Rathayibacter sp. VKM Ac-2927. The sequence goes on along the minus strand of NZ_JALGRT010000002.1, from coordinate 467,763 downwards.
GCATACTGCCTTCGAGGCTGTTCGATTTTCACATCCCGTCCGTCTCCGGCCGTTCTGCGGTGGTGCACTTCTCTTGCGGTGGTAGTCCTCATCCGTGACCCCAACGGGATTCGAACCCGTGCTGCCGCCGTGAAAGGGCGGTGTCCTAGGCCACTAAACGATGGGGCCGGAAGCTCGCCGGGGCGACCCTGCGGCCGACCCACCATGACTACCGACACGCAAGCATAGGGACAGCCGGCCGGATATGCAAAATCGGCCCTCGAGGGGCGCCGATCGCGGGTCGGCCCCCGCACGTCGATGCGCGCCTGTGCCCCGGACGGGCGACGCCGATCCCTAGGCGTACGGGGAGGGCTTGGCTAGTGTGGGTCGGAATCGCCACTTCCTCGCGACGGAGCCGCACCGCCGTCGGGGGAGTAGTCCGTCTCCAGCACCGAGGTCCCATGATCCACTCTTCGCGCCGAAACCGCCCCGCACGCCGCTCCGGCGCGCCGCGGATCGGCCGTCTCCGCGGCACCGCCCTCGTCTCGGCCGCGGTGGCCCTGGTCGCGGGTCTGCTGGTCGCCACTCCCGCGCAGGCGGTCGAGTACCCCAGCTGGGCCGACGTCGAGGCGGCGAAGGGCAACACCCAGGCGGCGGCCGCGCAGGTGGACAGCATCCTCTCGCTGATCGACGGCCTGCAGAGCGAGGTCGCGGCGGCGCAGCAGGTCGCCGAGCAGCGCGGCGAGGAGTACTTCGCGGCTCAGCAGGACTTCGACGACGCCTCGGATCGGGCGACCGAGCTCGAGGCCAAGGCCACCGCCAGTGCCGACCAGGCCGACGCCGCGACGCAGCAGGCGGGCCTCCTGGCCGCTCAGCTCTACCGCACCACCGGCACCGACCTCTCGGTCAACATCTTCCTCGACGGCGAGGGCGGCAAGGCCGACGACCTCCTCGGCCGCATCGGCAACATGACGAAGCTCGTCGAGCGCTCCAACGCCATCTACGAGCAGGCCAGCACCACCAAGAACACCGCCGAGTCGCTCGGCGACCAGGCGAAGGTCGCGCAGGCCGAGCGGGAGAAGCTCCGCGTCGCCGCCGAGGCGAAGCTCGCCGAGGCCACGGCCGCGCAGGCCGCCTCGGAGGCCGCGCTCACCGAGCAGCAGAACCAGAGCATCGTGCTCGAGCAGCAGCTGGCCGCGCTCCGCGACACCGAGTCGACGACCGTCGCCGAGTACGAGGCCGGGGTCGCGGCGCGCGAGGCCGAGCGCCAGCGCATCCTCGCCGAGCAGGAGGCCGCCCGTCAGGCGCAGGCCGAGCTCGCCCGCCAGCAGGCGGCGGCCGCCCGAGAGGCCGCGGCTGCCGCGGCGGCAGCGGCTCCCTCCCGCGGATCCGGCGGCGGCGGTGGCTACAGCGCCCCGGTCGCCCCGTCCCCGGGCGGCGGCTCGACCGCGGTCAGCGACTCCGGCTGGGTTCGTCCTGCCGCGGGCCGCATCACCGGCACCTTCGGCCCCCGCGGCAGCCTCTCCACCGGCGGCGGCTCGACCAGCTCCTACCACCGCGGCACCGACATCGCCGGCGGCTGCGGCATTCCGATCTTCGCCGCCCACAGCGGAACGGTGACCTACGCCGGCTGGTTCGGCACCTACGGCAACTGGATCGAGATCAGCAACGGCGACGGCATCAGCACCGGCTACGCGCACATCATGCCCGGCGGCATCTACGTCAGCGTCGGCCAGCGGGTCGAGGCGGGCCAGCAGATCGCCGCCGTCGGCACTACCGGCGCGTCCACCGGCTGCCACCTGCACTACGAGACCCGCGTCAACGGCACCGCCGTCGACGCTCAGCCCTTCATGGCCGCACGAGGAGTCACACTTGGTTGACGCGCAGAAGACCGCCCGCAGCTTCACCCCCGCCCCGCGTGAGCGGGCCTGGAAGGGCCGTCTTCCGCTGGCGGTCTCGGCTGCCTTCGCGGTGACGGCCGTCACGGCGTCGCTCGGCATCGTGCCGGCCCAGGCCGACGACCCGTCGTACCCCTCGTGGGACGACGTCCAGAACGCGAAGACCGACGAGGCGAGCAAGCAGGCCGAGATCGACTCGATCACCGCGCTGATCGGCGGGCTGCAGACCTCGGTCGACGACGCCTCGCTCGTCGCGATGAAGAAGGCGGAGGCCTGGCGCCAGGCCCAGGAGGCGCTCGACGCCGCGGCCGCCGCCGTCACCGAGCTCGAGGACCGCGCGAACGCGGCGGCGTCGACGGCGCACACGTCGCAGATGCGGGCCGGCCTCCTCGCCGCGCACCTCTCCCGCTCCGCCGGCGGCGACCTCTCGATGAGCCTCGTCGCGAAGGGCCAGGACGCGGGCGACCTGCTTTACCAGCTCGGCGCCATGTCGCAGCTCTCCGAGCAGTCGCAGCGCGTCTACGCCGACGCCCTCGCCGACAAGCAGACCGCGGAGTCGCTCGCCGAGCAGGCCGACGTCGCGGTCGTCGAGCACCAGAAGCTGTCCGACGCCGCGGACGAAGCCCGCACGGGCGCCGACGACGCCGCCGCCTCCGCCCGCAGTGCCCTCGCGGCGCAGGAGGCGAAGTCGGAGGAGCTCATCGCGCAGCTCGCCCTGCTCAAGGACTCCACCGTCGAGATCGAGACCGCGTTCCTCGCCGGCGAGCAGGAGCGCAAGGCCGCCGCGGCCGCTGCCGCAGCCGCCGCGAAGGCCGAGGCCGACGCTGCGGCCGCCCAGCCCGTCGCCGCGGCACCGGCCGCCGCTCAGCCCTCGTCGGGCTCGTCGTCCGGCTCCGCCTCGTCCGGCTCCCGCCCGGCCGCGCCGGCCGCGAACCAGCCCTCGGCCCCGATCGCACAGCAGCCGGTCGCCCCCCAGCCCGAGGCGCCGCAGCAGCAGCCGGCACCGCAGCAGCCCGCTGCGCCGGCGGCCCCCGCGCAGCAGCCCGCCGTCCAGCTCCCGCAGCCGGCCGCACCGCAGCCCGCGCCGGTCCCGGTGGCGAACCCGGAGCCGCAGGTCGACCAGGTCGAGACCGCGATCTCCTACGCGATGGCGCAGCTCGGCGAGCGCTACGTGCTCGGCGGCATGGGCCCGGACGTCTGGGACTGCTCGGGTCTCACCAAGCAGTCGTACGCGAGCGCCGGCGAGTACATCGGCACGCACTCCGCGACGAACCAGTACAACACCATGGCGAACGAGGGCAAGCTCGTCCCCTACAGCCAGCGTCAGCGCGGCGACCTGCTCTTCTGGTCCGACTCGCCCGGCGACTACTACCACGTCGCGATCTACCTCGGCGACGGCCAGATGATCGAGGCGCCGAACCCCAACTCGCCCGTGCGCGTGCACTCGATCTGGGGCACCCCGACCGGCATGGTCGGCCGCCCGACGGCGTAGCGCCGCCCGGGCAGCACCGCCCGAAGACACGAGAACCCGCCCCCTCGAGGCGCCGGCAGCAGCCGGTCGACTCGACGGGGCGGGTTCCGTCGTGAGAAGACCCGTGAGGGTCAGTGGCCCTCTTCGGCCAGCTTCTTGATGCCGTCCTGGACGATCTGCTCGGCCTCGGCGGCGTCGCCCCAGGCCTCGACCTTGACCCACTTGTTGGGCTCGAGGTCCTTGTAGCGCTCGAAGAAGTGCTTGATCTCGTTCTTGGTCTGCTCCGGGACGTCCGAGATGTCCTGGATGTGCTGCCAGCGCGGGTCCTTCGCGGGGACCACGATCACCTTGGCGTCGGAGCCGGCCTCGTCGCTCATGTTGAGCACGCCGACCGGGCGGACGGAGACGCCCACGCCCGGGAAGACGGGGTACTCGAGCAGCACCAGCGCGTCGACGGGGTCGCCGTCGAGGCCGAGGGTGTTCTCGAAGTAGCCGTAGTCCGTCGGGTAGACGAAGGAGGTGAAGAGCACGCGGTCGAGGTAGACGCGACCGGTCTCGTGATCGACCTCGTACTTGTTGCGGCTGCCCTTGGGGATCTCTACGACGACGTCGTATGCGGCCATGTTCGCTCCTTGAGTCGGTGGCGCCGCGGGCGGCGCATCGGCGGGTCGGACCGGCCGGGGGAGTTCGTGCGGACGCGCGCGCTCGCAGGCCGGATCGCTGGCCTAACGTTACTTGATGTGCCCGATCGCCCCCGCCTGACTCCCGCCGTCGCCGACATCCGGCGCGCGGTGCGCGCGAGCCTCGACGAGCTCGACCCGGGGGCTCTGGTGCTCGTCGCGCTGAGCGGCGGAGCCGACTCGCTGGCCCTCGCGGCGGCGGTCGCCTTCGAGGCCGAGCGCGGCGGTCGGCGGGCCGGCGCCGTGATCGTCGACCACGGTCTCCAGGACGGATCAGCGGAGGTCGCGCGACACGCATCGGAGCAGGCGCACACCCTCGGTCTCGCCCCCGTGCTGCGCGAGGTCGTGTCGGTGCTGCCGGATGGCGATGGGCCGGAGGCGGCGGCCCGCACGGCGAGGTACCGCGCCTTCGACTACGCGGTCGAGGCGACGGGTGCCGCGGCGGTCCTCCTCGCGCACACCCTCGACGACCAGGCCGAGACGGTGCTCCTCGGGCTGGCCCGGGGCGCGGGCGCCGCGAGTCTGCACGGCATGGCGGCGGTGAGCGGGGTGCTGCGGCGCCCTCTGCTCGGGATCCGGCGCTCGAGCACCATGGCCGCCTGCGCGGACGCCGGGCTGCAGCCCTGGAGCGATCCGCACAACGACGACCCGCGCTACACCCGTGTCCGCGTGCGCCGCTCGGTGCTGCCGGTGCTCGAGGACGAGCTCGGCCCCGGAGTCGCCGAGGCGCTCGCCCGCACGGCCGACCAGCTCCGCGAGGACGGCGACGCGCTCGACGCGATGGCGCTCGACTGGGCGCTCGAGCTCGTCGGCCAGAACGACGACGGCCACGTCACGGTCGACGCGCGCGGCCTCGCCGCCGACCCGCCGGCGCTGCGCCAGCGCATCATCCGCCTCGTCGTGCAGAACGAGTTCGGCGTCGCCCTCTCCCGCGCCCAGACCCTCGCCGTCGCCGCCCTCGTCACCGACTGGCACGGCCAGAAGGGCGTCGACCTCCCGGGCGTCCGAGCCACCCGGGTCTCCGCAACCCTCGTCTTCGCCCCCGTGTGATCTCCCCTCCGCGAGATGCCACTTGTGCACGCGACACGCCGTGGAAGGCGTGCACAAGTGGCATCTCGCGGAGGGGAGCAGGGCGTCCCCGCCCGTAGAGTGGCCGGGTGGAAGCAGCCGACATCGCCGACGACATCACCGAGGTCCTCTTCACCGAGGCCGAGATCCACGAGCGGATCCGCGACCTGGCCCGCGCCATCGAGCGCGACTACGCCGGCGAGAACCTGCTCATCGTGGGGGTGCTCCGCGGTGCCGTCATGGTGATGGCGGACCTCGCCCGCGAGCTCAAGCTCGACATCGTGATGGACTGGATGGCCGTCTCCTCCTACGGCAGCAGCACCAAGTCCTCCGGCGTGGTGCGGATCCTCAAGGACCTCGACACCGACATCACCGACCGCAAGGTGCTGATCGTCGAGGACATCATCGACTCCGGCCTCACGCTCTCCTGGCTGCAGGGCAACCTGCGCAGCCGCGGCGCGGAGTCCGTCGAGATCTGCGCGCTCTTCCGCAAGCCCCGCGCCGCCAAGGTCGAGGTCGACGTCGCGTACGTGGGCTTCGACATCCCGAACGACTTCGTCATCGGCTACGGCCTCGACTACGCCGAGCGCTACCGCAACCTCCGCGATGTCGCGATCCTCGCTCCCCACGTCTACGCCTGACCGGTCCGTGGCCGTCGCCCGCGCGGACGCGGCGCAGTCGAGCCTCGAGCGGCTCTTCGCGGTGCCGGTGCTCGGCTACCACGTGAGCTACCCGACGTCGCTGCGCGCGGATCTCGAGTTCGACTACTGGTGGCTCGCGCACGCGATCGACGCCGCCGTCGACGCGTTCGAGCGCACCGGAGACACCGGGCACCTCGAGCGCGCCGCGCGGATCCACCGTGCCGTCCGGCTCCGCAACGGCGGCCGGCTGGTCAACGGCTACTTCGACGACATGATGTGGCTCGGCGGCGCGCTGGCCCGCCTCGGCGAGGCGACCGGGGAGGGGCGCTGGCTCGACCGCGCGGACCGGCTCTGGCGCTTCGCGGTCGCACGCGGCTGGAACCTCCGGCACGGCGCGAGCCTCGCCTGGCGCCGCCGCCAGCTCGACTACAAGAACGCGCCGGCGAACGGGCCGTTCGCGATCCTCGGCGCCCGGCTGGAGCGCCTCCGCCCGGACGGCCGCGAGGAGCTGGCCCGCGCCGCCTTCGACTGGCTGCACGTGCGCCTGCGCGACGACGACACCGGCTTCGTCGCCGACGGCATCGGCCGCGAGGGCGGCTCGGCCCGCGACGACTGGGCGTTCAGCTACAACCACGGCGTCTACATCGGCGCGGCGCTGGCGCTGCACCGGCTGCGTCCGGATGGACGGCTGCTCGCGCACGCCTCCCGCACCGCCGACGACCTGCTCACGCGCCTCGCACCCGACGGCGTCTTCGTCGACCAGGGTGCGGGCGACGGCGCGCTCTTCGGCGGCATCGCCTACCGGCACCTGGTCGACCTCGCGACGGCGGACGGGGTCGACGCCGCGTCCGCCACGCGGATCCGCCGCTTCGTCACCGGCAGCGTCGACGCCCTCTGGCGCTCGAGCGAGCGCGGCGGGATTCTGCTCGCCGGGCCGCGCTGGGACGCCCCGCCGACCCTGCCCGCGACGCTCTCGGCCGAGCTCGGCGCGGTCCTCGCGACGGAGGCGGCGGCGACCCTCGAGCGGCGCACGGTGCGGGAGCCGGCGCGCGGCACAGCAGACTGAGTGCGTGAGAGCCCCTTCCGCGAGATCCACGGCCGCGCGACCCGTGGTCGCCGTCGTCATCAATCCGAGCAAGTTCGACGACGTCGGCGCGGCGCAGGACGTGGTCGCCACGGTCGCCCGCCGGGCCGGCTGGCGCGAGCCGCTCTGGTTCGAGACCAGCGCCGACGACTCCGGAGCCGGAGCCGCGCGGGCCGCGCTCGAGTCGGGCGCCGACCTCGTCTGCGCGATGGGCGGCGACGGCACCGTGCGCGCTGTCGCCTCGGTGCTGCGCGGCACCTCTGTTCCCTACGGACTGCTGCCCAGCGGCACCGGCAACCTGCTCGCCCGCAACCTCGGGATCCCGCTCGGTGCGCTCGCCGACGCGGTCGAGATCGCGCTGCTCGGGCAGGACCGGGCGATCGACGTCGGCACAGCGACCTTCGACGACGGCGAGGAGCGCGTCTTCATGGTGATGGGCGGCGTGGGCCTGGACGCGGAGATCATGGACAAGACCGACGACGAGCTGAAGAAACGGGTCGGCTGGGGCGCCTACGTGGCGGCAGGCGCCGAGGTGATGTTCAAGGCCGGCTTCGAGGTGACGCTGACGATCGACGGGAAGCCGGAGCCGCCGACCCGCACCCTGATGGTGCTGGCCTGCAACTGCAGCTCGGTCGTGGCGAACATCGAGCTCGCCGCCGGCGCGGTCCTCGACGACGGCGACCTCGAGCTGGTGCTGCTGCGCCGCCGCTTCGGCCTCGCTCTCGACGTCGCGACCGGCAACCGCAACGGCCTCGCGTCCCTGCACCAGTGGCCGGGGCGCGAGTTCTCCTTCTCGCTCGACCAGCCCGTGCTCGCCGAGCTCGACGGCGACCCGATCGGCCGCACCACGAGCGGCCGCTTCAGCGTCGACCCCGGCGCGCTGCTCGTCCGCCTGCCCGTGCCCACCCCGAAGAGCCCGGGCCTCACCCCGCACGACACCCTCGTGATCGACACCACCGAGATCGCGACGATCCTCGCCGCCGAGCCCGACGGAGCGGCACCGACCACCTGACGCTCCGAGCGCCACCATGCTGGTCGAGTAGCCCCGCAGGGGGGTATCGAGACCCGGCGTCGTCAGCAGGGAGGTCTGCAGACTCGACGTCCGGTGACGGTGGATCTCGATACGCCCGCTGCGCGGGCTACTCGATCAGCATGCAACGGGAGTGCTGCTGTCTCCCTCTCATGCTGGTCGAGTAGCCCCGGAGGGGCGTATCGAGACCCGGCGTCGTCAGCAGGAAGGTCTGCGGACTTCCCTCTTGACCACGGTGGATCTCGATACGCCCGCTGCGCGGGCTACTCGATCAGCATGAAGGGGTGCTCCGCGATCGGCATGTAGGCGGCGCGAACTGCTCGCTCCACCGCAATGCTTCCTCCCGCTCCTTTACGGTTGTAATGTAGATTACGAACGTAAAGGAGGCACCATGGCCGACCCCCGCCTCGCCCGCTCGCGCGAGCAGCTGATCGCCGCGATCACGGTCGCGCTCGACCACCCCGGCGACGAGCAGCCGTCGATCACCGACCTCTGCTCGGCCGCCCGCGTCAGCCGGCCGACCTTCTACCAGCACTTCGGCGACGTGCCCTCGCTGGTCGAGGCCGCCGCGCTCGAGCGCATGCACGCGCTGTTCGCCGCCGTCGTGCCGCCCTCGCCGCAGGACGACTGGGAGACCGCGGTGCCGCGCGTCGTCCGCGGCCTGCTCTCGGGGCTGCTCGAGCACGCCGACTTCTACCGCCGCGCGCTGAGCGGTGGCACCGCCCGCTCCGTCCAGGAGTCGGTCGTCGCCTTCCTCGCCCAGCGGCTGCTCGCCTTCTCGCCGCTGGCCGCGCAGGAGGCGGGCGACCGCGCCCGGGTCGAGCGCTTCGCCGTCTTCCTCGCCGCCGGGACCGTCTGGCTCGTCGTCGGCTGGCTGCTCGACGGCGACGACCGCCGCCCGGTCGCCGCCGCCTCGGCCGAGATCGCCGAGCTCCTCGTCACCGGAGTCGCATCGCCGCGGCTCACCGCACCCGCCACCGACTCCTCGAAGTAGAAGGACCATGCCCGCCTCCGCCACCCGCCGCTCACCCCGGCTCCTCCACCGTCTGCGCTCCGTCTCCCCGCGGCTCGTCGTCGTCTTCTCCGCGATCGCGCTCATCCCGCTGATCTACGCGGGCCTGCTGACTTCGGCGAACCTCGACCCGACCCACCACCTCGACACCGTCCCCGCGGCGATCGTGAACGAGGACACCGGCGCGACCGCCGCCGACGGCTCGGCCCTCGCGCTCGGCGACGCGCTGACCGACGAGCTGACGACGAGCACCTCCGCCTCGAACTTCGACTGGACGCGGACCGACGCCGACGAGGCCGCGAGCGAGCTCGCCTCCGGCGCCGTCTACGCAGTGCTGACCGTTCCGGCCGGCTTCTCGGCCGACGTCGCCTCGGTCGGCGGGGACGACCCGTCGGCGGCGACCGCGGCCCGGTTGTCGATCGCGACGAACGACGGCGCCAACCTGATCGTCGGCAACATCGCCGCGACGATCGGCAGCACGGTCACACAGACCCTCGAGAAGCAGGTCGGCGAGGAGTACCTGAAGAACGTCTACGTCGGCTTCACGGACGTGCACGACAGCCTCGAGCAGGCCGCCGACGGCGCGACGCAGCTCGCCGACGGCGCGGCCACCGCGTCGAGCGGCTCGGACGAGCTCGTCGTCGGCGTCGAGCAGCTGCAGGACGGCACCGCGCAGCTCGCCACCGGGGCGGACTCGCTCCGCACCGGGGCCGACTCCGCTGCGGACGGAGCGGCGACTCTCTCCTCCGGCCTGCAGCAGCTCGCCGACGGGACGTCCGCGCTGCCGTCGTCCGCCGCCGCGCTGAACGCCGGTGCGCAGTCGGTCGCCACGGGTGCGCAGTCGCTCGACGGTGGAGCCGCGGACCTGGCGACCGGAGCGGCGACCCTCGCCGACGGCACCGCCGCTCTGTCCTCCGGAGCGGCGACAGCCGCGACCGGCGCGCAGTCCCTCGCCGAGGGAGCCTCCTCCGTCTCCGGCGGCGCGACGGCGGCGCTCGCCGGCGCCGGGACGCTGCGCGACGGCTCGGCGGCGCTGGCCGCGAGCACTCCCGCCCTGGCCACCGGAGCGGCGACGGTCGACACCGGCCTCCGGTCGCTGATCGCGGGCTACGGCACCCTCACCGACACCGAGCGCCTCGCCCTCCTCACGCAGCTCGAGTCGGGAGCCGCCGGGGTCTCGTCCGGAGCGACCGCCGCGGACCAGGGCGCGCAGAGCCTCGCCGCCGGGTCCTCGGCGCTCGTCGGCGACTCCTCGGGCGGGCTGACCGCGCTCGCCGCGGGCGCCGCCTCCGTGTCCTCCGGCGCCGCCGACCTCACGACCGGCGTGCAGTCGCTCGCCTCCGGAGCCGCCTCCGCCGACTCCGGCGCGCAGTCGCTCAGCACCGGGGCGCAGTCCCTCGCGACCGGCGCCGCGTCCCTCGACTCCGGAGCGGCGCAGGTCGCCGCCGGCACCGGCACCCTCGCCGGCAGCGTCGGCCCGCTGACGACCGGCCTCGACTCCGCCGCGAGCGGGGCCGGAGCACTCGCCTCGGGCACCGCCTCGCTCGCCTCCGGCTCCGACGCCCTCGCCACCGGCGCCGACTCCGCCGCGCAGGGCAGCGCGGACGCCGCGACCGGCGCGGGCAGCCTCGCCTCAGGGGTCGACTCCCTCGCCTCCGGTTCCGAGACGCTGTCCGGGAAGCTGGCCGACGGGGCGGCCGACGTCCCGTCCTACACGTCGGACCAGGCGGACGCGCTCAGCGCCGTCGCCGCGGCCCCCGTCGCTCTCGACACCGAGCGCCTGAACCGCGTGCCCGAGTACGGCTCCGGACTCGCGCCGTACTTCATGGCCCTCGCGCTCTGGGTCGGCGCCCTCGCCTTCTACCTGATGAGCGCGCCGCTGAGCGAGCGCCTGCTCGCCGCCCGCCGGCCCGCCTGGGTGATCGCGCTGCGCAGCTACCTCCCCGGCGCGCTGATGGCGGTGGCGCAGGGCGTGCTCGCCGCGCTGGTGATCCGCTTCGGCGTCGGCGTCGAGATGGCGCAGCTCCCGGCGCTGATGGGGATCGCGGTCCTCACCAGCCTGACCTTCGTCGCGATCAACCAGGCGCTGATCGCCCTGCTCGACGCGCCCGGCCGCTTCCTCGCGCTGCTGCTGATCGTGCTCCAGCTCTCCTCGGCGGGCGGCACCTACCCGATCGAGACGGCGCCCGCCTTCTTCCAGGCCGTGCACGGGGTGCTGCCGCTGACCTACACGGTCGAGGCGTTCCGCTCCCTGATCGCGGGCGGCAGCATCGGCGTCGCGAACGCCGTGCTGGTGCTCTCGCTCTGGCTGCTCGGTGCCCTCGCCGTCACCGTGCTGGCCGCCGCCCGCCGCCGCCGCGGCCTGACGCCGGCGCTGCGCGACCCGGAGCCCCTCCTCGAGACGGCGTGACCGGAGGCCGCCGGCTGCGGCGGCGCGCAGCATGCTGCGAGACGGCGTGACCGGAGGACGCCTGCGGCGGTGGCGCCCAGCATGCTGGTCGAGTAGCCGCGCAGCGGCGTATCGAGACCCGCCGTCCTCAGCAGGACGGGTCTGCAGCCTCGCGTTCTGACGCTGGTGGATCTCGATACGCCCGCTGCGCGGGCTACTCGATCAGCAGGCAGGCAGTGTCGGGAGCCCGTTCCGCGCGCCGAACGCGGCCGCCCCGCGCCCAGCCCGCGCTTCCTCCGCCCAGGGCGAACGCGTGGCGCGCGCTCAGAGAGCGGGAGGTAGCCTGACACTCACATTTCCTCGTCAGAAAGGTGCCGGGCCTGCGCCCGCAACATTCATGAACGTCAAGCGCATCTTCCGGGGTCCCATTCTCTACGTCGTCCTCGCGATCGTGGCGGTCTGGATCGGCTCCTCGCTGATCACGATGTCGGGCTTCCGGCAGATCAGCACGCAGGAGGGGCTCCAGCTCCTCTCCGACGGCAAGGTCGACTCCGCGAAGATCGTCGACGGCGAGCAGCGCGTCGACCTGACCCTCGCGCAGGACGACGGCGACAACGGCAAGCAGGTGCAGTTCTACTACGTGGCACCGCGCGGCGCCGAGGTCGTGGACGCGGTCACCACCGCTGCTCCGTCCGACGGCTACGACGACGAGGTCCCGCAGACCAACTGGTTCCTCTCCGCTCTCGGCTTCCTCCTCCCGATCCTCCTGATCGGCGCGTTCTTCTGGCTGATGCTCTCGGGCATGCAGGGCGGCGGCAACCGCGTCATGCAGTTCGGAAAGTCGAAGGCGAAGCTGGTCTCGAAGGAGTCGCCCAAGGTCACGTTCGGCGACGTCGCCGGCGCCGACGAGGCGATCGAGGAGCTGCACGAGATCAAGGAGTTCCTCAAGGAGCCCGCCAAGTTCCAGGCCGTCGGCGCGCGGATCCCGAAGGGCGTCCTGCTCTACGGCCCTCCCGGCACCGGCAAGACCCTGCTGGCCCGCGCCGTCGCGGGTGAGGCGGGCGTCCCCTTCTACTCGATCTCCGGCTCCGACTTCGTCGAGATGTTCGTCGGCGTCGGCGCGAGCCGCGTCCGCGACCTGTTCCAGCAGGCCAAGGAGAACTCGCCGGCCATCATCTTCGTCGACGAGATCGACGCCGTCGGCCGCCACCGCGGCGCCGGCATGGGGGGCGGGCACGACGAGCGCGAGCAGACCCTCAACCAGCTCCTGGTCGAGATGGACGGCTTCGACGTCAAGACCAACGTCATCCTGATCGCGGCGACCAACCGCCCCGACATCCTCGACCCCGCGCTGCTGCGCCCGGGCCGCTTCGACCGCCAGATCGGCGTCGACGCCCCGGACATGCTCGGCCGCAAGAAGATCCTCGAGGTGCACGGCCGCGGCAAGCCGCTGGCCGGCGGAGTCGACCTCGAGGTCGTCGCCCGCAAGACCCCGGGCTTCACCGGTGCCGACCTGGCGAACGTCCTCAACGAGGCCGCGCTGCTCACCGCCCGCTCGAACGCGCAGCTGATCGACAACCGCGCGCTCGACGAGGCGATCGACCGCGTCATCGCCGGTCCGCAGCGCCGCACGCGCGTCATGCGCGACAAGGAGAAGCTGATCACGGCGTACCACGAGGGCGGCCACGCCCTCGCCGCCGCGGCGATGCGCCACACCGACCCCGTCACGAAGGTCACGATCCTCCCGCGCGGCCGCGCCCTCGGCTACACGATGGTGCTGCCGCTCGAGGACAAGTACTCGACCACCCGCAACGAGCTGCTCGACCAGCTCGCCTACGCGATGGGCGGCCGTGTCGCGGAGGAGATCGTCTTCCACGACCCGACCACCGGCGCCTCGAACGACATCGAGAAGGCGACCTCGATCGCCCGCAAGATGGTCACCGAGTTCGGCATGTCCTCGAACGTGGGCGCCGTGAAGCTCGGCTCCTCCTCGGGCGAGATGTTCCTCGGCCGCGACATGGGCCACCAGCGCGACTACTCCGAGCAGGTCGCCGAGCGCGTCGACCTCGAGACCCGGCAGCTGATCGAGCAGGCGCACGACGAGGCCTGGCAGGTCATCAACGCCAACCGCGACATCCTCGACCGCCTCGCCGCCGACCTCCTCGAGAAGGAGACGCTCGACCACGACCAGCTGGCCGAGATCTTCAAGGACGTCCGCAAGATCGACGAGCGCCCGCAGTGGCTCTCGAGCGACAAGCGCCCGCTCTCCGACCTCCCGCCGATCGCCATGCCGCCGGCCAAGGCGCCGATCGACGCCGGCGCCACCGACGGCGCGGTCGTCTCGGAGAGCTCCGAGCCCGCCGCCCCGCAGCGGCCGCCGCTGATCAACCCGCGCCCGACGACGGCGTAGCAGCACCGTGCCGGTCGACAGGGCGCGCATCGAGGCCGCCGTCGCCGAGCTCCTCGCGGCCATCGGGGAGGACCCGGGCCGCGAGGGCCTCTCGACGACCCCGCAGCGCTTCGCCGACTCGTACGAGGAGTTCTTCGGCGAGTTCGACCTCGACCCCGCCTCGCACCTCGCCGAGACCTTCGCGGTCGTCGAGGAGGGGGAGCAGCCGCCGGCGACCCAGACGGTCGTCGTCCGCGACCTCGCCTTCCGCTCCGTCTGCGAGCACCACCTGCTGCCCTTCGCCGGAGTCGCGCACATCGCCTACCGCGCGGGTGAGCGGGTCGTCGGCCTCGGCAAGCTCCCGCGGGTCGTCGAGACCGTCGCGTCCCGGCCGCAGCTGCAGGAGCGGCTCACCGAGCAGATCGCGGACGTCCTCGACGCCGGCCTCTCGCCCGAGGGCGTCCTGGTCGTCGTCGACGCCGAGCACGGCTGCGTCCGGCTGCGCGGCGCGCGCCAGAGGGCCAGCTCGACCGTCACCGTCGCCGCCCGCGGCACCCTCGCCGACCCCGCCGCGCGCGCCGAGATCATCGCGCTGATCGGCGCCGCCCGGGAGGCCTGACGTGGGTCTCGCCGTCACCGATCTCGCACCCGGCCACCGCGCCGCGCTCCTCGGGATCCTCAACGTCACCCCCGACTCCTTCAGCGACGGCGGTCGCTGGCTGTCCGTCGACGACGCGGTCGAGCACGGACTCGGGATGACCCGCCCCGCCGGCGACGGCCCCGCGTCCTTCGGCGCCGACCTCGTCGACGTCGGTGGGGAGTCGACCCGGCCCGGCGCCGCGCGCGTCGACGCCGCTGCCGAGCAGGGGCGGGTGCTGCCCGTCGTCCGCGCTCTCGCGGCCGAGGGCGTCCGGGTCAGCATCGACACCATGAGCGCCGCGACGGCGGAGGCCGCCCTGGACGCGGGCGCGGTCGTCGTCAACGACGTCTCCGGCGGGCTCGCCGACCCGGCGATGCTGCCGCTGGTCGCCGAGCGCGGTGCGGTCTACATCGCCATGCACTGGCGCGGTCACAGCGCCGGGATGACGGAGCTCGCCTCCTACGCCGACGTGGTCGCCGAGGTGCGCTCCGAGCTGGAGCGCCGCGTGGACGCCGCCCGCGCGGCGGGCATCCGCGACGAGCACCTGATCCTCGACCCCGGACTCGGCTTCGCGAAGGACGGCGGCCACGACTGGGCGCTGCTCGCGCACCTCGACGCGATCGTCTCGCTGGGCCTGCCCGTGCTGGTCGGCCACTCCCGCAAGCGCTTCCTCGCGCCCTTCGCGCCGGCCGGCTCGACCGCGGCGGAGCGCGACGACGTGACGGCGCTGCTGAGCCTCGCCGCCGTCGACCGCGGCGCCTGGGGCGTCCGGGTGCACGACGTCCGTTCGAGCGCCCGCGCCCTCGCGCTCGGCGCCCGCCTCCAGGAGGAGCTCCCGTGACCGACCCCGCCCGCTCCGCCGCCACTCCGCCGACGCTCGACGCCGCCGCGCTCGCGCTGCGCGACTCGATCACCCTCACGGGTCTGCGGGTGCGCGCGCACCACGGCGTCTTCGACTTCGAGCGCGAGAACGGCCAGGACTTCGTCATCGACGCCACCGTCTGGCTCGACCTCGCTCCCGCGGCGAGCGGCGACGCGCTGGCCGAGACGGTGCACTACGGCGAGCTGGCGATCGCCCTCGCCGACGCCGTCACCCGCGATCCGGTCGACCTGATCGAGACCGTCGCGGAGCGCCTGGCCGCGGTCGCGCTGAGCTTCGCCGCCGCCGAGGTGGTGCGGATCACCGTGCACAAGCCCGACGCCCCCATCCCGCTGCCGTTCGACGACGTCGCGGTGCAGATCACCCGGGTCCGCCCGTGAGGCCGCGGCAGCAGCGGCTGCTGCCCGAGCGCCGCGTCGTCCTCGCCCTCGGCAGCAATCTGGGCGACCGGCTCGCGCACCTGGAGGCCGCCGTCCGCGCGCTCGCGACGACGCCCGGGCTCCGTCTCGACGCGGTCTCGAAGGTGGTCGAGTCGCCGGCCTGGAAGCTCGACGGCGCCGACGAGGAAGCACCCGCCTACTTCAACGCCGTCGTGATCGGCTCGACGACGCTCGAGCCCGACGACCTGCTCGCCGCCACCGCCGCGATCGAGGGCGCCGGCGGGCGGATCCGCGGCGACGGCGAGGAGCGCTGGGGCGACCGCACGCTCGACATCGACCTGATCGCGGTCGGCGGGGTCGTCCGCGACGACGCGCACCTCACGCTCCCGCACCCCCGGGCCGGCGAGCGTGCCTTCGTGCTCGAGCCGTGGCTCGACGTGGAGCCGCACGCCGTCCTGCCGGGGCGCGGCCCGATCGCCGAGCTGCGCGCCCGCGCGACGGACCGGGTGACCGACCGGCCCGAGGCGATAGCGTGGCGGCGCCCGCGAACCTCCGAGACCGCCCCCGCCCCCGGCCGCACCGACCCCGAGAGCAGCACTCCGTGAAGCGCACCCGCATCAGCTCCCTGCTCGGCCTGGCCCTCGTCGGCGCCGTCGCCGGCTTCCTGATCGACCTGGCCATCGCCTCCGCCGGACGTCCGGTGCTGATCCCGCCGCTCACCGTCCCGCTGACGCTCGTGGTGGTCGCGGCGCTCGTGATCGGCTTCGCGATCCCGATCCACCGCGCGACCAAGGGGACGCTCCGCCGCCCCATCGACCCGTTCCGCGCGATGCGCGTCGTCGTGCTGGCGAAGGCGTCGAGTCTCGTCGGCGCTCTGCTCCTCGGGGCCTCCGGCGGGGTGCTCGTCTACCTGCTGAGCCGGCCCGTGGTGCCTTCGCTAGGCTCCGTGTGGCAGGACGTGGCCGCCATCGTCGGCGCGATCGTCCTGCTGGTGGCCGGTCTGGTCGCCGAGCACCTGTGCACCATCCCGCCGACCGACGACGACGACCCCGCTGTCGGCGAGGTGAACCACGCCTGACGCCGACGCCCGCTCGGACGCAGGCAGGGAGGACGTCATCATGGCCGACGACCAGGAGGCGACCCCCGCGGCCGTTCCGGAGCCGCTGAGCCCGGAGCCGCTGAGCCGGCGTGAGGCGCGGAGCCGCGAGGCGGCGCTCGAGCAGGAGCGCGAGTCGGTCCGGCCCGTGCGGGACGCGGTTCAGCCGGAGCCGGACGCGGTTCAGTCCGAGCGTGAGGCGGTCCACCCGGAGGGCGTCCGGCTCGACTCCGTCGGTCCCGAGCGCGCGATCGGTGGCCGCCTCGACCTGGCCGGTCCGTGGCGGCGCGTCTCGCCGAAGTACGTGGCCGTCGAGGTCGTCTCGGCCGTCGTCTCCAGCGTGGTGCTCCTCGCCGTGCCGACCTTCCTGCTGCTGATCGGCGTCGACTGGGCCTGGATCCTCGTCCTCGCAGCGGCGATCCTCGCCGTCACGCTGCTGATCGTCGCCCCCCGCCGCGCTCGCGCGTACGGCTACCGGCTGCGCGAGGACGACCTGCTCTTCCGCCGCGGCATCATGTTCCAGCGCTTCGTCTCGGTGCCCTACGGCCGCATGCAGCTGATCGACGTCAACCGCGGCCCGCTCGCCCGCGCCCTCGGCCTGGCCGACCTGCGCTTCGTGACGGCCGCCGCGGCGACCGGTGTCAGCATCCCCGGGCTCGTCGACGGCGACGCGGAGGAGCTGCGCGACCGGCTCGTCGAACTGGCGGAGTCGCGCCGGGCCGGCCTGTGAGCGAGGCTCCTGCGGCCGTCCGCGGCATCGAGACCGACCTCGCCGACGGCGAGTGGCACCGCCTGCACCCCGCGACGCCCGTGCTCAAGGGCGGGATCGGCCTGCTGGTGGTCCTCGGCATCCTGATCACCAACCTCCGCGAGCGCCTGCTCGAGCTCTTCCTCCCCGGCCCCGGCGATTACGAGAGCGGCGACCCGGTCGACGCCTTGATCGATCGCGGGCTGATCGGCTGGGCGCTCCTCGCCGTGGCGGCCGGTCTCGCCGTCGCCGTGTTCGCCTTCTGGCTGTCCTGGCGGATGCACACCTTCCGCATCACCGACGAGATCGTCGAGGTGCGCTCGGGAGTGCTGTTCCGCACCAACCGACGCGCGCGGCTCGACCGCATCCAGGGCATCGCCGTGCAGCGCCCGCTGTTCGCCCGGCTCTTCGGCGCGGCCAAGCTCGAGGTCAGCGTCGCCGGGCAGGACGCGAACGTGCAGCTCTCCTACCTCGGCTCGCGGCTGGTCGATGCGCTGCGTCGCGACATCCTGCGGCTGGCGTCGGGGGTGCGCGAGCGGGAGGCGGTCGCGGGGGAGGCGCCGGCCGGCGGCTTCCTCGCGCGCCGGCTGGAGGAGTTCGCCGAGCCGGAGGAGCAGGCTCCGCCCGAGTCGGTCGTCTCCATCCCGCCCGGGCGGCTGCTCGGCTCCCTGGTGTTCAGCGGCTTCACCGTCTTCCTGGTGGTGGCGATCGTGGCCGTCGTCCTCACCTCGGTCTACGGCTCGCCCTACGTGCTGATCGCGATCCTGCCCGGCCTGATCGGCTCCGGCAGCTACTACATCCGCCAGTTCGTCCGCTCGCTGCGCTACTCGATCGCCGCGACGCCGG
Organism: Rathayibacter sp. VKM Ac-2927; assembly: GCF_022815525.1. Classification (NCBI taxonomy): domain Bacteria; kingdom Bacillati; phylum Actinomycetota; class Actinomycetes; order Micrococcales; family Microbacteriaceae; genus Rathayibacter; species Rathayibacter sp. VKM Ac-2927. The sequence continues at coordinate 449,532 of NZ_JALGRT010000002.1, read as the reverse complement.
ACGGCGTGCGCGTCGGCTACGGCGTGCTCTCGACCAGCAGCGACACCCTGCCGCCCGGCCGGATCCACGCGGTGGAGATCACCCAGCCGCTGCTCTGGCGGCCGTTCGGCTGGTGGCAGGTGAAGATCGACCGGGCCGGCCATGCGGCGTCCCGCGGTGCGAACGGCGAGCCGAACACCACGATCCTCCCGGTCGGCGACCTCGCCGCCGTCGAGCGCGTGCTCGCGCTGCTGCTGCCCGGAGACGACGAGGGCGCCGAGGCGACCCCGGTCGGCGACGCGCTGCGCCGCCGGGACGCCCCCGGCTTCACGAGCGCGCCCCGCTCGGCGATGCTCCTCCGGCCCTTCTCCTGGCGGCGCACCGGCTTCCGGCTGGCGGAGGACGTCGTGGTCCTGCGCAGCGGAGCCGTCTGGCGCCGCGTCACGGTCGTCCCGCTCGCACGGATGCAGAGCGTCGGCGTGCAGCAGGGGCCGCTGCAGCGGATGCTCGGGCTGGCCTCGGCGCGCGTGCACACGGTCGCCGGCCCGGTCACGCCGCTGGTGCCGGTGATGAGCGTCGCCGACGGAGTCGCCTTCTTCGAGAGCGTGGGTCGAGCCGGGACCGCTGCGGCCGAGCGCGACGCCAGCCACCACTGGGGGCGGCGCGCCGCCGCCGCTCCGACGCCCCGCGACGCGTGGGCCGCACCCGAGGGGGACCCGTATGCCTGACACCCGCCGCGACGGACGCCTCGGCGTCGGGATCATCGGGGCCGGACCCGTCGGCCCGGTGCTCGGTGCCGCGCTCGCCAACGCCGGGCACGCCGTGGTCGGCGTCGCCACGACGAGCGACACCGGCCGCGAGCGCGTCGACGCCCTGCTGCCCGGCGCTCCGGTGCTCGCGATCCCCGATCTCGTCGAGCGGAGCGAGCTGGTGATCATCGCCGTCCCCGGCGCCGAGATCGCGGCGCTGGTGGCCGGCCTCGCCGCGACCGGGGCCTGGCAGCCCGGGCAGCTCGTGCTGCACACCGCGGCGGAGCACGGCTTCGGCGTGCTGGCGCCCGCCCTGGCCTCGGGCGTCATCCCGCTCGCCGTGCACCCGGCGATGACGTTCACCGGGACCAGCCTCGACCTGGCGCGCCTGGCGGAGACGTACTTCGCCGTGACCGCGCCCGGCCCGGTGCTGCCGATCGCGCAGGCCCTCGTCGTCGAGATGGGCGGCGAGCCGGTCACCGTCGCGGAGGCGGACCGCCCCGCCTACGCCGAGGCCGTCTCGACCGCGACCACGTTCTCCACCGCCATCGTCGAGCAGGCCGCCGGCCTCCTCGCCGGCATCGGCGTCGACAAGCCCGGCTTCTTCCTCTCCAGCCTCGTCCGCTCCTCCGTCGACGACGCCCTCCGCCGCGCGGCCGGCTGACGCCGCCCTCCGGCCGAGGAGCGCCGGAGGCGCGCCCCATGCTGGTCGAGTAGCGCCGGAGGCGCGTATCGAGACCCGACGTCATCAGCAGTGCGGGTCTGCAGACTCCTGCTCTGACGCTGGTGGATCTCGATACGCCCGCGGCGCGGGCTCCTCGATCAGCATAGAGGGGAGGGCGCCCGCGGCGCGGGCTCCTCGATCACCGGACTCCGCACCGCCGGTAGGGTTCTCGGGTGATCAGCACCATCGAACGCATCGGCGAGCTCCGGGAGACCCTGCAGGAGGCGCGGCGCGCCGGGGCGCGGATCGCCCTCGTGCCGACGATGGGCGCCCTGCACGACGGGCACCTCGCGCTCGTCGACCGGGCGCGGGAGATCGCGGACGTCGTCGTCGTCTCGATCTTCGTGAATCCGCTGCAGTTCGGCCCGAACGAGGACCTCGACCGCTATCCGCGCGACCTCGCGGCCGACGTCGCCCTGCTCGAGGAGCGCGGCGTCGCGTACGTCTTCGCGCCGACCGTCGCCGAGATGTACCCGGACGGCCCCTCCTCCACCCGCGTCGTCGCGGGGAACGTCGGCTCGCTCTACGAGGGCCGCTCGCGCCCCGGCCACTTCGACGGCATGCTGACCGTCGTCTCGAAGCTCCTGCACATCGTCCAGCCGGACGTCGCGATGTTCGGGCAGAAGGACGCGCAGCAGCTCTTCCTCGTCCGCCGGATGGTGCGCGACCTCGATCTGCCCGTCGCGATCGAGGGCGTGGACACCGTCCGCGAGGAGGACGGCCTCGCGCTCTCCAGCCGCAACCGCTACCTCGACGCCCGCGAGCGCCGGGCCGCCCGGACGATCCCGCTGCTGCTCGAGGCCGCGGCCTCCGCCGCGGACCGCGGGATCGACGCCGTGATCGCCGCCGCGCAGTCCGCCTCGATGGGCGAGCCGCTGGTTAAGCTGGACTACCTCGTCGTCGCGAACCCGGCGACGCTCCTGCCGGTCGACGACGACCACCGCGGCCCGGCCCTCGTGCTCGTCGCCGCGGTCGTCGGCTCCACCCGGCTCCTCGACAACGGCCCGATCCTGCTCGCCTGATCGCGCCCGCCGCCTCCAACCGAAAGCACCCGCGTTCTGACATGGTCGACACTCCCGGCGCCCCCGTGCCCCCGTCCGAGCCCACGCCCGAGGAGGCCTCCGAGCAGAAGGCCGTGCGCCTGGCCAAGCGCGAGCGCCTGATCGAGCTGGCCGGCGACGACCTCGGCGGCGGCGCCTACCCGGTGTCCGTCGCGGTCACCGACACCATCGCCGCGGTGCGCGCGCGCCACGAGGGCATCGAGCCCGACGTCAAGACCGGCGAGCGGGTCGGCCTCGCCGGCCGCGTCGTCTTCCAGCGCAACACCGGCAAGCTCTGCTTCGCGACGCTGCAGGCCGGCGACGGCTCGCGGATCCAGGCGATGGTCTCGCTCGGCGACGTCGGCGAGGAGTCGCTGGCGAGCTGGAAGGAGCTCGTCGACCTGGGCGACCACCTCTTCGTCGCCGGCGAGGTGCTCTCCAGCAAGCGGGGCGAGCTCTCCGTCTGGGTGTCGGAGTGGAGCATCGCGGCCAAGGCGATCCTCCCGCTGCCGAACCTGCACAACGAGCTCGGCGACGAGACCCGGATGCGCCAGCGCTACCTCGACCTGATCGTGCGGCCGCAGGCCCGCGAGACCGTCATCGCCCGCTCGACCGTGAACGCGTCCCTCCGGAAGACCTTCGTCGACCACGGCTTCCTCGAGGTCGAGACCCCGATGCTCCAGGTGATGCACGGCGGCGCCTCGGCCCGCCCCTTCGCCACGCACTCGAACGCCTTCGACACCGAGCTCTACCTGCGCATCGCGCCCGAGCTCTACCTCAAGCGCGCCGTCGTCGGCGGCATCGAGCGCGTCTTCGAGATCAACCGCAACTTCCGCAACGAGGGCGCCGATTCGACGCACTCGCCCGAGTTCGCGATGCTCGAGGCGTACCAGGCCTACGGCGACTACTCGAGCATCGCCGACCTCACCCAGGAGCTGATCCAGAACGCGGCGCTCGCCGTGGCCGGCTCCCACGTGGTCACCTGGGCCGACGGCACCGAGTACGACCTCGGCGGCGAGTGGGACCGCCTCTCGATGTACGAGAGCCTCTCGCAGGCCGCCGGCATCGCGATCACCCCGCAGACCCCGCTGGTCGAGCTCGAGACGCTCGCCGCGCGTGAGGGCGTCGAGGTGCACGTGCCCACCCACGGCAAGTACGTCGAGGAGCTCTGGGAGCACTTCGTCAAGGGCGACCTCGTCCGCCCGACCTTCGTGATGGACTTCCCGGTCGACACCTCGCCGCTGGTGCGCGCGCACCGCAGCGTCCCGGGCGTCGTCGAGAAGTGGGACCTCTACGTCCGCGGCTTCGAGCTGGCGACCGGCTACTCCGAGCTGATCGACCCGGTCGTCCAGCGCGAGCGCTTCGTCGAGCAGGCGCTCCAGGCCGCGGCCGGCGACGACGAGGCGATGCGCCTCGACGAGGACTTCCTCCGCGCGCTCGAGCACGGCATGCCCCCGACCGGCGGCATGGGCATGGGCATCGACCGGCTGCTGATGGCCGTCACCGGTCTCGGGATCCGCGAGACCATCCTCTTCCCGCTGGTCAAGTAGGTTCGAGGCGTGGTCAGGGCATCCAGCATCGTCGCGACGGTCGTCGCCGGCGTCCTCACCCTCGCGCAGTTCGGCGTGGGCGCGGCGGTCGCCGGCTCGGTGCTCGTCGACTCCGCCGATGTCGGCCGTGCGCTGGCGGATCAGCGGGCGGCGGAGTCGTTCACCCCCGACGCCACGATCACCGGTTTCGCGGACCGCACCGCGATGTCCACCCGCGGCCGCGCCCTCTACTACGCCTCGAACCCCTCGGTCGAGCCGACGGCCGGCTTCAACGCGCTCTGCGGCTACGGCGCCTCGGACGAGATCGTGCTCGGCTGCTACACCGGCAGCGACATCTACATCTCGGACGTCGAGAACCCCGACCTCGACGGGATCCGCGACGTGACCGCCGCGCACGAGATGCTGCACGCCGCGTGGGTCCGGATGGACGCCGCCGAGCAGGCCGAGGTCGGTGCGCAGCTCGAGGCGGCCTACGCCGCCCTGCCGCAGGACGGCCCGATCGCCGAGCGCCTGGAGCTCTACCGCACCGGTGGCCTCGGCGAGCGCGTCAACGAGCTGCACTCGATCCTCGGCACCGAGGTCGCCGACCTGCCGCCCGCGCTCGAGGCGCACTACGCCGAGTACTTCGCCGACCGCTCGGTCGTGGTCGGCCTGAACGCCCAGTACGAGGCGGTCTTCACCGACCTCGAGGACCGCATCACCGAGCTGGTCGCCCGCATCGACGCGATGTACGCGGACCTCACCGCGCGCATCGACGCCAACAACGCCGAGTACGACGCGCTGAACGCCGAGATCGACTCCTTCAACGCCCGGGCGGACAGCGGCGACTTCGCCTCGGACGCCGCGTTCGACGCCGAGCGCGCCGACCTGCTCGCGCGGGGCGAGGCGATCGACGCCACCCGGGCCGCGATCGACACCGACGTCGCGATCTACGACGGCCTGCGCGCCGAGCTCGAGGGGCTGAACGCCGACGCGTCGGCCCTCAACCAGTCGATCGAGAGCAGCTGAGCCGCGCCGGGCCGCCGGGGGACCGGTCCGTCCGGCCCGTTCGCTGAGCGGCCGCTCCGGGCCCGCTCCCGGCCGGGCCGGGTAGGATCGCCTCCATGGACTGGGAGCTGTGGAATCAAGGACTGTGGGCACTCGTGCCGACCGTCACCATCGGACTCCTCTTCTGGTTCATCATGCGCGCGCTGATCCGCTCGGACCGCAACGAGCGCCGCGCCTACGACCGCATCGAGGCGCAGGAGCGGGCTCGCCGCGGTCTGCCCCCGCGCGACGCGGCGTAGAGCCCGCGTGAACTCCCCCGACTGGTCGCTGGTCCTCGCGGTCGGCGCGATCGTCGTGGAGCTCGTCGTCCGCGTGATCGCGGTCGTCGTCGTCCCGCGCAACCGCCGCCCGACGACCGGCCTCGCCTGGCTGATGGCGATCTTCCTGATCCCCTACGTCGGCATCCTGCTCTTCCTCTTCATCGGCAGCTACCGGCTGCCGCGCAAGCGCCGGCGCAAGCAGGAGGAGATCAACCGCTTCATCCTCGAGTCGACCGAGGGCATCGACCGGGTCGCCCGCGACCACCCCTGGCCGCTCTGGCTCGAGTCCGTCGTCACCCTCAACCGCAACCTCGGCGCGATGCCCCTCGTCGGCGGCAACGACGCCCGCCTGCAGGGCGGCTACGAGCAGACCATCCGCGCGATGGCCGACGAGATCGACCGCGCCCGCCGCTACGTGCACTGCGAGTTCTACATCCTCGCCGCCGACGCGACGACGGCCCCGTTCTTCGACGCGCTCGACCGCGCCGTCGCCCGCGGCGTGACGGTGCGGATCCTGCTGGACCACATCGCGTCGATCCGCGTCCCCGGCTACTACACCGGGACGCACCGCCGCCTGAGGGCGCTGGAGCGAGCCGGTGCACGCTGGTCGTACATGCTCCCCGTCCGCCCGTGGCTCGGCCAGTACCAGCGCCCGGACCTCCGCAACCACCGCAAGCTGCTGATCGTGGACGGCAACGCGGCGTTCATGGGCTCGCAGAACGTCGTCGACTCGAGCTACAACAAGCGCGGCAACATCCGCCGCGGCCTGCACTGGCACGACCTGATGGTGCGCCTCGAGGGCCCGGTGGTGCAGGGCATCAACGCGATCTTCATCACCGACTGGTACAGCGAGACGGACGAGCTGCTCCTGCGCGAGTCCGAGCCGATGGAGGCGCTGCAGCAGCGCGACACCATCGACTGCCAGGTGGTGCCGAGCGGCCCGGGCTTCGACGGCGAGAACAACCTCCGGCTCTTCCTCGCGCTGCTCTACTCGGCGCAGAAGTCGATCATCATCACGAGCCCCTACTTCGTCCCCGACGAGGCGATGCTCTACGCGATCACGACCGCGACCCGCCGCGGCGTGCACGTCGAGCTCTTCGTCTCCGAGATCGGCGACCAGGCCGTCGTCTACCACGCGCAGCGCTCCTACTACGAGACGCTGCTCACCGCCGGCGTGCGGATCTGGATGTACCGCAAGCCCACGATCCTGCACGCGAAGCACTTCACCATCGACGACGACGTCGCCGTGATCGGCTCGAGCAACATGGACATGCGCTCCTTCACGCTCAACCTCGAGGTGTCGCTGATGGTGCGCGGCTCCGACTTCGTCGAGGACCTGCGCGAGGTGCAGCAGGACTACCGGGAGCACTCCCGCGAACTGACACTGCGCGAGTGGCGCCAGCAGCCGCTGCGCTCGACGATCCTCGACAATCTGGCGCGGCTCACCTCGGCCCTCCAATAGGGGAGGCTCGAGCTTCGCTCAGGAATGGCGAGACTCTCTCACTTCTTGTTACGCTCCGAAGGCGAACGTTCCTCGACGTCCGCTCCTCTTCGATCGGAGTCGCCCTCGTGATCCCTCGTCCCTCCCATCTGAATCCGCTCTGCGTCCCGCTGAGTGCCGGAGCCCGCGCCGTGCGGCTCCGGGGCTCAGCGGGCGCCGTGGCACTGCGCCGCACGGTGGACGTCTCCGTGCCGACGACGTCCGGCTTCCGGATGGACCTCGCCATCGCCGCGACCGAGCGCGTCCGCGTGGTCCACGTCGTCTCGACGCCGTTCGCCGTCCGCTGGCCCGGAGCGAGCGCCGTCGACGGCTCCTCGGTCTTCCTCCTGCCGATGGACGGCGTCCTCGCCGTCGACACGTCGTCCGGCCTGCTCGAGGTCGAGGAGGGCGGGCTCGCCCTCTCCTCGGAGGATCCGGTCGTCGTCCGCACGTCCCGTCCGGCCCGCTTCCTCGTGCTCTGCGCCGACAACGGCGTCTCCGAGCGCCGTCGCGCCGATCCGGTGCGGCTCGTCCCCGCCACCTCGACGACGAACACCGCGCGGACGATGCTGCGGGCGTTCCTGGCCGAGCTCGACCCCGAGAACCCGGTGCAGGCCGAGTACCTCGAGGGCACCGTCCTGCGACTCGCCCGGCTGCTCGGCTCGGAGCGGGAGGAGGGCTCGCGCGAGCGCCTCGGTCTGCACGAGATGGTCGAGGCCGCCCTGCAGGTCATCCAGGCCGACTACAGCGACCCGACGCTCGACCCGAGCACGGTGGCGCGGCGCTGCCGGGTCAGCCTGCGCACGCTGCAGCGCGCGGTGGCCGACGAGCGCGGCTCGACCCTGCGCAGGCTCATCTCCGACGTCCGCACCGAGAACGCCCTGCGCCTGGTCGGCACACCGGAGTCGAGCATCCTCCCGCTCAGCGACATCGCGCGGCGCTCCGGCTTCTCGTCGCCCGAGCGGCTGCGGCGCGCGATCGCGACCGAGACGGGACTGTCCCCGAGCGAGTACCGCCGCCGTCTGAACGGGGAGGACCTCGCCGCGGGCTGAGCCGGCCCTCGCCCGCGGTTCCGCCGATCGTCGCCCGCCCTCGGCGCTTGCGGGTGACGGCGGCTCGCGCAAGGCCCTGTGCTGTCCGAGGCGCCCGGCGTAGCGTCGGAGCGTCCTCAGCACGGTGGGCCGTCGGTCCTTCCGGGGCCGGCACTTCAGAAGGGAACGTCATGGCGGCGAGCAGAACGATGCGCATCCTCATCCTCGGCGGCGGCTACGTCGGCCTCTACACGGCCTGGGGCCTCGAGAAGCTCCGCGGAGCGACGCCGATCGACGTCACCGTCGTCGAGCCGAACCCCTACATGACCTACCAGCCGCTCCTCCCCGAGGTGGCCGGCGGGCACGTCCAGCCGCGCCACGTCACGGTGCCGCTGGTGCAGGCGCTGAAGCGCACCCGCATCGTCCGCGGCGCGATCACCGGCGTCAGCCTGGCCGAGCGCTCGGCCACCGTCGCAGCGATGGACGGCACCAGCCGCACGCTGCCCTTCGACCACGTCGTCTTCGCGCTCGGCGCGGTGACCCGCACCTTCCCGACGCCCGGTCTCGCCGAGCACGCCATCGGCTTCAAGACGGTCGAGGAGGCGGCGCACCTGCGCGACCGCGTCATCGAGAACATCGCGAAGGCCGCGCTGACCACCGATCCGACCGAGCGCCGGCGCCTGCTCACCTTCGTCTTCGTCGGCGGCGGCTACACCGGGGTCGAGGCGCTCAGCGAACTGCTCGACCTCAGCCGCCGCACCCTCGCCGCGCAGCCCTCGCTGTCGATGGGCGACGTCACCTGGCACCTCGTCGAGGCGCTCGACCGCGTCGCGCCCGAGGTCGGCCCGGAGCTCTCGGTCTGGACGCTCGACCACCTCCGCGAGCGCGGCGTGCACGTGCACCTGAAGACGACGATGCCCTCCTGCGAGGACGGCGTGGTCGAGCTCTCCAGCGGTGAGCGGATCCCCGCCGCGACGATCGTCTGGACCGCGGGCGTGAAGCCCAACCCGATCCTCGACGCGACCGACGCGCCGCGCGGGCCGAAGGGGCACGTGATGGCCGACGCTCGCCTCCGGGTGATCACCGAGGACGGCGAGCCCGTCGGCTCGGCCTGGGCGGCGGGCGACGGCGCGCAGGTGCCCGACCTCACCGCCGCGAAGCAGCCCGCGTACTACCCGCCGAACGCCCAGAACGCCGTCCGCCAGGCCAAGCTGCTGGCGCGCAACATCATCGCCGACATCACCGGCGGCCTGGTCGAGGAGTACCGGCACGTGTCCGTCGGCACGGTCGCCGAGTACGGGATCGGCAAGGGCGCGGGGGTCATCAAGGGCGTGAAGCTCCGCGGAGTGCCCGCCTGGCTCGCGCACCGGGCGTACCACGGGGCGGCCGTGCCGACGTTCGACCGCAAGTGGCGCATCATCGCCGGCTGGGTCGTCGACGCTGTCTCGCGCCGCGACCTGTCGCCGATGAGCGCGCTGCAGGATCCGCGCCGCGCGTTCCGCGAGACCGCCGAGGCGACCGACCGCGAGGCGGCGGAGAAGCGCGCGGCGAAGGAGAAGGAGAAGGCGGCCGGAGCCTCCTGAGCCGAACCTCCTGAGCCGGACCGGCGCCGGCGCGCTCAGGCGCGTCGGCGCGGCTTCAGCCGGACGGTCGGCAGGGTCGGCGCCGGCAGTGCCAGGCCGGGGTAGTCCGCGACCGTGCCGAACGGCCCGTCCGCGTCACCGCCCGCGATGACGTCGCTCTGCCAGCGCTCGCGCGCGGAGGCGACGTCGTCGTGGCTGCGGCCGACGAAGTTCCACCACATCACCAGCTGGTCCGGGAACGGCTCGCCGCCGATCAGCACGACCCGGGCGCCCGCGTCCCCGGCCGCCAGCACCAGCACGTCGCGACCCGGCGCGAGGTAGGCGAGGTCGGAGCGGGGGACGTCGACGCCGTCCACCTCGAGCGGGCCGGCGTCGACCAGCACTCCGTGCTCCCACGCGGTCTCGAGCGGGATCTCGACGCGGGCGCCCGGCTCGAGGTCGAGCTGCGCGGCGACGAGCGGGGTGAACACGCTCGCGGGCACGGAGGCGCCGAGCAGCTCGCCGACGAAGACCTGCGCCGTCGCACCGGGCAGCTCCACCCGCACGCCGCGGTGGTGCTCGAAGAACGGCTCGCCCAGGCGCGCCTCCTCGGGCAGCGCCACCCAGAGCTGCACACCGTGCAGAACGGGCTCGGCGCCGGTGGAGACCTCGGAGTGCGAGATGCCGCGCCCGGCGGTCATCAGATTGAGCTCGCCCGGACGCACGAGCTGGTGGCTCCCGACGCTGTCGCGGTGGTCGATCTCGCCCTCGAAGAGCCAGCTGACCGTCTGCAGTCCGGTGTGCGGGTGCGGCGGGACGTCCATCCCCGCCTCCTCGCCGAGGCGCACCGGACCGTAGTGGTCCGCGAAGCACCAGGCGCCGATCGTGGAGCGCGAGCGCTGGGGGAGGGTGCGCCGCACCTCGATGGCGCGGGCTCCGCCGAGCGGCACGAGTCGCGCCTCGAGGATCTCGACGGGAGACGCGGCGACCGGCTCGGACGCGACCGCGTGCTCGTCCGGATGCTCCTCCAGATTGCTCATAGCGGAAGTCTATGTCTGTGCATAGAAATCGGTCCTCACGCCCAGGGCGAACAGGGGGTCCGACCGGGGGGAGCGCTGGCTACAGTCGAGCTATCGGAGCCCACCCCTGCGGGTTCTGTAGGGAGTGACAGCATGTTCGAGAGATTCACCGATCGCGCACGGCGCGTCGTCGTCCTGGCCCAAGAAGAGGCCAAGATGCTCAATCACAACTACATCGGGACCGAGCACATCCTGCTCGGCCTGATCCACGAGGGCGAGGGAGTGGCCGCCAAGGCGCTCGAATCCCTCGGCATCTCGCTCGACGCGGTGCGCGAGCAGGTCCAGGACATCATCGGCCAGGGGCAGCAGCAGCCCACCGGCCACATCCCCTTCACGCCGCGTGCGAAGAAGGTCCTCGAGCTGTCCCTGCGCGAAGCGCTGCAGCTCGGCCACAACTACATCGGGACCGAGCACATCCTGCTCGGCCTCATCCGCGAGGGCGAGGGCGTCGCCGCACAGGTGCTCGTCAAGCTGGGCGCCGACCTCAACCGGGTGCGCCAGCAGGTCATCCAGCTCCTCTCGGGCTACCAGGGCAAGGAGCAGGTCGCCGTGGGTGGTGAGCAGCAGCAGCCTCAGGGCGGCTCGCAGATCCTCGACCAGTTCGGACGCAACCTCACGCAGGCGGCGCGCGACAACAAGCTCGACCCGGTCATCGGGCGCGAGAAGGAGATCGAGCGGGTCATGCAGATCCTCTCCCGCCGCTCCAAGAACAACCCCGTCCTGATCGGCGAGCCCGGCGTCGGCAAGACCGCCGTCGTCGAGGGCCTCGCCCAGGCGATCGTGCGCGGTGACGTGCCCGAGACGCTCAAGGACAAGCAGCTCTACACGCTCGACCTCGGCTCGCTCATCGCCGGCTCCCGCTACCGCGGAGACTTCGAGGAGCGCCTCAAGAAGGTGACGAAGGAGATCCGCACCCGCGGCGACATCATCACCTTCATCGACGAGATCCACACCCTCGTCGGCGCAGGGGCCGCGGAGGGCGCGATCGACGCCGCCTCGATCCTCAAGCCGCTGCTCGCCCGCGGCGAGCTGCAGACCATCGGCGCGACCACGCTCGACGAGTACCGCAAGCACTTCGAGAAGGACGCCGCGCTCGAGCGCCGCTTCCAGCCGATCCAGGTCGCGGAGCCGTCGCTGCCCCACACCATCAACATCCTCAAGGGCCTGCGCGACCGCTACGAGGCGCACCACAAGGTGTCCATCACCGACGGTGCCATCGTCTCGGCCGCCAACCTCGCGGACCGCTACATCAGCGACCGCTTCCTCCCCGACAAGGCCATCGACCTGATCGACGAGGCCGGCGCCCGCCTGCGCCTCTCGATCCTCTCGGCCCCGCCGGAGCTGCGCGAGTTCGACGACAAGATCGCCGTCGTCCGCACCGCGAAGGAGGCCGCGATCGAGGACCAGGACTTCGAGAAGGCCGCGTCGCTCCGTGACGAGGAGAAGCAGCTGCTCGGTGAGCGCCTGCGCCTGGAGAAGAAGTGGAAGTCGGGCGACGTCAAGGCGACCGGTGTCGTCGACGAGGGCCTGATCGCCGAGGTCCTCGCCCAGGCGACGGGCATCCCGGTCTTCAAGCTGACCGAGGAGGAGTCCTCGCGGCTCGTCTTCATGGAGAAGGCGCTGCACCAGCGCGTCATCGGCCAGGAGGAGGCCATCGCGGCCCTCTCGCGGACCATCCGCCGCACCCGCGCCGGGCTCAAGGACCCCAAGCGCCCCTCGGGATCGTTCATCTTCGCCGGCCCCACCGGCGTCGGAAAGACCGAGCTCGCCAAGGCGCTCGCCGAGTTCCTCTTCGACGACGAGAACGCGATGATCTCGCTCGACATGTCGGAGTACGGCGAGAAGCACACCGTCTCGCGGCTGTTCGGTGCCCCTCCCGGGTTCGTCGGCTTCGAGGAGGGCGGCCAGCTCACCGAGAAGGTCCGCCGGAAGCCCTTCAGCGTGGTCCTCTTCGACGAGATCGAGAAGGCCCACCCCGACATCTTCAACTCGCTCCTCCAGATCCTCGAGGAGGGTCGTCTGACCGACGGCCAGGGGCGCGTCGTCGACTTCAAGAACACCGTCATCATCATGACCACCAACCTCGGTGCGCGTGACATCGCCGGTGGTCCCGTCGGGTTCCAGATCGAGGGCGAGAACGCCACCGGCTACGACCGCATGCGCGGCAAGGTCAACGAGGAGCTGAAGAAGCACTTCAAGCCCGAGTTCCTCAACCGCGTGGACGACGTCATCGTCTTCCCGCAGCTGTCGAAGCCCGAGCTGCTCCAGATCGTCGACCTGTTCATCGGCCGCCTCGGCGACCGCCTGCTGGACCGCGACATGACGGTGGAGCTGACGCAGTCGGCCAAGGAGCGGCTGATCGAGGTCGGGTTCGACCCGGCCCTCGGCGCCCGCCCGCTGCGCCGCGCGATCCAGCGCGAGATCGAGGACCAGCTGTCCGAGCAGATCCTGCACGGCCAGCTCGGTGCCGGAGACCACGTGCACGTGGACTTCGCGGAGGGCAAGTTCGTCTTCACGACGACGCCGCGCCTGATCTCGATCAGCGCCGGTGCGACGGCGGGAGCGGCGACCGCCGGTCCGGCGACGCCCGACCTGATGGCGTAGCACCCGCACAGCACGACAGCGAGCCCGTTCCTCCTCGCGGAGGGACGGGCTCGTCGTCGTTCGGCCGTACGCTTGTCGGATGGCCGATTGGAAGTACCCGGTGCGCCGCGCGCGCACGAGCGACGTCCCCTTCATCCAGGAGCTCAGCGAGCCGCTCGTCAACGAGCGCATCCTCCTCGGCAAGGACCGCGTGGTGCTCTACGGCGCCGTGCAGGAGTTCCGCATCGCGGAGTCCGGTGACGGCACCGCCATCGGCTGCGGCGCGCTGCACGTGATGTGGGACGACATCGCGGAGGTGCGCACCCTCGCCGTCGCGAAGGACTGGCTCGGCCGGGGCGTCGGCCACCACATCCTGGAGCGCCTGGAGAACGACGCGCGGGAGCTCGGGCTCAAGCGCCTGTTCTGCCTGACCTTCGAGGTCGGCTTCTTCGAGCGCCACGGCTACGCGCCGATCGGCGAGAAGGTCGTCGACCCCGAGGTGTACGCCGAGCTGCTGCGCTCTCCCGATGAGGGCGTGGCCGAGTTCCTCGACCTCGCCCGGGTGAAGCCGAACACGCTCGGCAACACCCGCATGCTCAAGACGCTCTGAGCGCTCGCGCGTCGTAGCCTGTGTCGGTGACTCCGCCTCCCCGCCGCCTGCCCTCCCGGGTCTACCGGCGGCGCAGGGCCGGCCTGATCCTCGCGCTCCTGGTGATCATCGCCGGGATCGCCGCGCTGGTCTCGCTGCAGCCGTGGGCGGGCGCGCGCGGAGCCGCTGAGAGCGCGAGCCCGACGGCCTCGTCGCTGCCGACGCTCTACCCCTCGACGGCGCCGGAGGGCTCGCCGCCCGCCGACGCCGCCGCCTGCACCACCGACACCGTCGCGGTCACGGCCGTCACCGACGCGACGAGCTACGGGCCGGACGAGGCGCCGCAGCTCTCGCTGTCGCTCGCGAACATCTCGAGCACCGACTGCGTGATCGACGCCGGGACGAGCGGACAGGTCTTCACGATCACCAGCGGGTCCGACCCGGTCTGGACCTCGACCGACTGCCAGACGGGTGCGTCGTCCCTGGAGATCCTGCTCCCGGCCGGCACCTCGGTGACGGGCAGCTCGATCACCTGGGACCGCACCCGCTCCTCGCCGGACACCTGCTCCGGCGGGCGCGAGGCGGTCGAGGGGGGCGGCGCGGCTTACAACCTGTCGGTCTCGGTCGCGGGCATCCCGTCGGGGTCGACGACGCAGTTCCTGCTGCAGTAGTCCGTCCCGCCTGTCGCCCATCAGGGGGAGGTGGCGCGGAACACGCGCGCGTACGCTCACGGACATGATGAGGACGCTCCGCCGGCTCCTGTCCGCGATCACGCCGAGGGGGCGGGGCTCCGGAGCGCGCGGACCCGGGCTGTCCGCGGGAGCGGCGGGGATGCTGCTCGCGGCCGTGCTGGCGGGGGCGCCCACGGCGGCGGCCGGGCCACTGCCGGCGGTCCACGCGGGCGAGCCGGCCGCCGCCGCTGCCGTCGGCGCCGCCGCCATCGGCGGACCAGCACGCGCCGTCGACGACTTCCGCTTCTCCCGCTACGCCGTCGACTACGACCTCGGCCGCGACGCCGAGGGGCGCTCGACGCTGACGACGGTCGAGACCTTCGTCGCGGAGTTCCCCGAGGACCAGAACCGCGGGATGCAGCGGGCGATCCCGCTCGAATACCAGGGCTACCCGACCGGCGTCGACCTGGTGTCGGTGACGGACGAGACGGGACGGGCTCGGCCCGTCGACACCGAGACCGAGGACGGGATCCTCCTCGTGACGAGCGCCGCGGACGGCTTCGTCAGCGGCAGCCAGACCTACGTCTTCACCTACACCCAGCACGACGTGACGCTGCCCGGCTCCGGCACGAGGAGCGGCGAGGACGAGTTCTACTGGGACGCGAACGGCACGCAGTGGCGGCAGCCCTTCGACCGCTACGACGTCCGGGTCCGGCTCACCGGCGGCCTGGCCGAGGCGGCGACCGGGACCGCGTCCTGCTACCGTGGCGCGGCCGGCTCCACCGACGGCTGCTCGATCGGCCGCGACGGCGCCGTGCTGACTGCGAGCGGGACCGACCTGGCGGCGTACGAGAACGTGACGGTCGCCGTCGGATTCGCGCCGGGGACCTTCACGCCGCGCGACGACGGCTACTTCGCCTCGGGCTGGGCCTGGGTGCAGCTGGCGTCGATGCTCGTGCTGTTCGGCGTGCTCGTCGCGGCGATCCGTCGGCGTGCCACCGTGCTGCGCGATGCTCCGGGGCGCCCGACGGTGATCGCCGAGTACGAGCCGCCCGCGCAGGGGCTCTTCCTCTCCGCGGCGCTGCGCGGGCGGTCCTCGCGCGCTCCGGCCGCGGCGCTGCTCGACGCGGCGGTCCGCGGTCTGGTCCGGGTCGAGGAGAAGGACTCGGGGAGGAAGCCGGGCTTCCTCCTCCGCGTGCTCGATCCGGCGATGGCCGCGCCGCGACGGGCCGGCCGACCGCGGGTCGTCCCTCCCGTCGACCGGGAGTTCTTCGACATCGCGTTCGGGCCCTCGCCCTCGCCGGGCGCCGTCCGCGATCTGAGCGGGAAGGACAAGGAGTTCGGGAAGGCGGTGTCGTCCTTCCAGACGGTGATGTCCGCGCGGGTCGTGGAGGAGGGACTGCGGCGCTCCGGGACGGTGCGCGGCTCCGTGCTCCTGGTCGTGCTCGCGGTGGTCGCCGTCGTCGGCGTCGTGCTGTCCGGGGCGCTCCTGCTCGGGGCGGCGCTCGGCGGGGCTCTGCCGATCGTGCTGCTCCTCTCGGCGCTGGTCGTGGGGGCGCTGGTCTGCGTCCTGCTCGCGAAGGTGCCGCTGACTGCGGCCGGCGCGGAGCTGCGCGACCACCTGAAGGGTCTCGAGCTGTACCTGCGGCTGGCGGAGGCGGACCGGTTCGCGATGCTGCAGTCGCCCCGCGGTGCCGACCGGCGCAGCGTCGGTCCGGTCGAGGTCGTCGAGGTGACCGAGCGGCTGCTGCCGTGGGCGGTGCTCCTCGGGCTGGAGAAGGAGTGGTCGGCGGCGCTCGCGACCGCCTACGAGCAGACGGGTGAGAGCCCGGTCTGGTACTCGGGGTCGACGGGGTTCCACGCCGCGGCGTTCGCGGGGAGCATCTCCTCGTTCTCCTCGACCGCGTCGAGCTTCGTCGGCTCCTCGTCGAGCTCGTCGAGCGGCGGCGCGGGCGGCGGCGGCAGCTCCGGCGGCGGCGGGGGCGGCGGCGGAGGCGGCGGGGTCTAGCCCGTCCGGCTGCGCGCGGCCCGTCTCGACCTGCTCTCGGCACGGCGGTCGGCGCGGAGCCGGCTCTTCGCGGCCGCGTAGTCGCGGGAGCTGCGGCTCGAGAGGGCGAGCAGCACGAGGATGTCGAAGGCGACGCTGCCGAGGTTGGTCTGCAGGCTGATCGCCGCGCCGCCCTGGAGCACCGCGGCGAAGGCGGTGATCGTGCTGAGCAGGCTGGAGGAGAGGGCGAGCAGGCGGGCCGTCCCGGAGCCGCGGAGCACGAGCGCGCCGAGGAGCAGCCAGAGGAGCGTCGCCGCCCCGAGGAGGGCGGCGGCGATCGGCCGGGTCGAGGCCTCGTCGAGTGTGGAGCCGCCCGCGGTGGCGGTGCCGCCGTCGAGCCAGGTCAGGTCGTCGAGCGAGGCGGCGCCGGCGAGCAGCAGCACGGCCTGGAGCGCGTACGCGAGGCCGCGGGCGACGAGCATCAGGGCCCCGACGTGGGTGGTGACGGGCCGGCGGAGGACCGTCGCGGACGAGGTGCCGAGTGCACCGGCGAGCTCGGTGGCGGCGACGGGGGCGATCGCGTCGCGCTCGGCGGCCCCGGACGGCAGGGGGATCGCGCGGAGGTCGACGACCGGCAGATCGCCGTCGGTGACGATGGAGTCGCCGCCGCCGTTGCGGGAGTGGTAGCCGGTGGAGAAGTCCTGGATGACGTCGACCGTCACCTCGGGGTGGTGCTCGCGGAGGCTCGCCACGATGTGGTCGCGCTCCTGGTCGGTGTCGGGGGAGATCTTGTGCGTGACCTGGAGGGTGAAGAGCGACAGTCCGACACTGCGGTCGAAGGTGCCGGCGGCGACCCACTCGACGGGGAACCCGCCGGGCAGGAACCAGTTCTCGGGGCAGCGCCAGAAGCGCACGTGGTGGCGCTTGCCCGGGTTGCCGGCGACCTCCTGCTGGAACGCGACGTCCTGCTGCCGCCCGAACACGAAGAGCGGCGAGACGGGGGCGCGGTGGTAGCTGCGGCGGGTGAGCGTGGCGGTGATGATCCGCCGGCTGCTGCGCACCGTGACCTCGTCGGCGCGGGTCCAGCCGGAGGAGGTCATCGCGTGGACCAGCTGCGCGTCGCTGCCCTGGAAGGCGAGGTTGACCGGGTCGCCGAGCAGGCCGTCGCTGGTGCGCGCGCGGCCGATGAAGTAGTCGGGCACGTACAGGCGGGTGAGGATCCGGTGCAGCCGCGGCAGCACGAGGTAGGCGACCAGGACCCAGACGGCGACGTAGAAGCCGATCTGGGCCCAGCCGGAGCGGACGCCGTCGGTGACGAGGACGACGGCCAGCAGCGTCGCCGCGACGCCGCCGAGGACGAAGAAGGCCTGGTCGAGCAGCGCGGGGATCGGGAAGCGGCGGCGGCGGCGGACCGCCGGTGCGGAGGCGGGGGCAGAGCGTCCGTCGGTGGCGGGACGGTCCTGGTCGGTGCCGGCCCGCTCGGTGTCGCTGCTCACGGGGTCAGCCTAGGGCGGCGGTCCGGCGCGGGGGCCGTCAGCCGACGGGGATGCGGGTCGGCACCGGCACGAGGGCGTGGGTGATCGCGCTCGAGAGGGTGAAGGCGCTCGAGTCCAGGTGGGAGGGGTGGCCGAGCCGGGTGGCCTCGTTGGCGCGCTGCTTCGCGCCGGACGCCGGGCGGATGTCCCCGGAGAGGCTGATCTCGCCGAAGGCCGCGATGCCGGGGCGCAGCGGCGTGTAGGCGTGGGCCGAGGCGATCGCGACGGCGATGGCGAGGTCGGCGGCCGGCTCCATCAGCTTCACTCCGCCGACGGTCGAGACGTAGACGTCGCAGCGGCGGAGCGGGATCCCGGCCTGGCGCTCGAGCACCGCGAGGATCATCGCGACGCGGGAGGCGTCCACGCCGTTGGTCACCCGGCGCGGGTGGTCGCCGTCGTTCGCGATGACGAGGGCCTGGATCTCGACGGGCAGGGCGCGGCGCCCCTCCATCGCGACGGTGACGCAGATGCCCGGGGTGGGGAAGCGGGTGCGGCTGAGGAAGAGGCCGCTGGGGTCGGGGATCTCGGCGATGCCCTCGGCGGTCATCTCGAAGCAGCCGACCTCGTCGGTCGGGCCGAAGCGGTTCTTGAGGGAGCGGACGAAGCGCAGCGCCGTCTGGCGGTCGCCCTCGAAGTGGCAGACGACGTCGACGAGGTGCTCGAGCAGGCGCGGGCCGGCGATCGAGCCGTCCTTCGTGACGTGGCCGACGAGCACGAGGGGCAGCGCGCGCTCCTTGCAGACGCGGATCAGCGTCGCGGCGACCTCGCGGACTTGGCTCGGACCGCCGGGCAGGCCGTCCACCGTGTCGCTCGCGACGGTCTGCACGGAGTCGACGATCAAGAGGTCCGGGCGGACCTCGTCGATCTGGCCGAGGACGGTGGCGAGGTCGGTCTCGGCGGCGAGGAAGAGGCTGTCGTGCATGGCGCCGGTGCGCTCGGCCCGCATCCGCACCTGGGCGGCGGACTCCTCCGCGCTGACGTAGAGGACGCGCTGGCCCTCGGCGGCGGCGCGCGAGGCGACCTCGAGCAGCAGCGTCGACTTGCCGACGCCGGGCTCGCCGGAGAGGAGGACGACGGCGCCGTTGACGATGCCGCCGCCGAGCACCCGATCGAGCTCGCCGACGCCCGTGGGCCGGTGCGCGGCGGAGGTGGTCTCGATCTGGGTGATCGGCTTGGCGAGCCGCGCCGCCGTGGGGGCGACGGCGGCGACCGCGCGGACGAGGCCGGTGCGCTCGGTGCTCTCGATCACCGAGCCCCACTGCTGGCACTCGCCGCAGCGGCCGACCCACTTCGCGGTCGTCCAGCCGCACTCGGAGCAGCGGTAGGCGGCGGTGCGCGTCTTCGAGGAGGCCATGGGGTCCTTCCGGGCCGGGGGAGTGCGGGGCAGGGGTGGAGTGCGGGAGCACCGGCGACGCTACGGCCGGCCTCCGACATCGGAGAGTTCTTTCGAACGTGTCTTCGACCCTAGCGGCCACCGCCGACACCCGGACGCGCCGCGCCCGGACGGTGGACAGCCGGCCGAGTGACTCGCTGGGGAGGAGTCCGGCCGGCACCCGAGCGGCGCGCCGGCGGTGTCGGTCGTCTGCGGGAGACTGGGCCCATGACCTCGACGGTGCACACGCTCAAGTCCGGCCGCGCGCTCGGAGTCGCCTGGTCCGGCTCGGAGGGCGCCGAGCACGTCGTCGTGCTCGTGCACCCCGCACCCGGCGCCGCCGGACTCGACCCCGACCCCGCGGCCACCGCCCGCCACGGCGTGCGGCTGCTCTCGTTCGACCGCCCCGGCTACGGCGCCTCGGAGCTGCTGACCGACGTCGATCCCGCCGGCGCCGGTGCCGGGGCGAGCCCGGAGCAGGCCGCCGCCGACATCGCCGAGTACCTGGCCACCGCGGGCATCGCCTCCGTCACCGCGGCCGGCTGGTCGGCGGGCGGCCGCGTCGCCCTCGCCCTCTCGGCCAACTACCCGGGCCTGGTCGGGCGCGTCGCCGTCCTCGGCACTCCCGCGCCCGATGACGCCGTGCCGTGGGTCGGCGAGCAGAACCGGGCGATGCTCGAGCAGCTGCGCGAGCTGCCGGTGGACGAGGCCGTCCGCTCCCTCGCCGCCGCGCTCGACACGGCGTTCGGTCCGTCACCCACCCCCGAGTCGCTGCTCGGCGTGCTCGGAGGGGACGCCGCCGACACGGACGTGCTCGAGGCGCCCGGCGTCCGCGAGCGGCTCCTGGTGATGCTCGAGCGCGCCGTCGCCCAGGGCAACCTCGGCCAGGCCGCGGACATCGTGGGCTACACCCTCCAGGAGTGGGGCTTCGCGGTCGAGACGGTCGACGCCCCGGCGCTCCTCCTCTACGGCGGCGAGGACGCGACCGTCGGCCGCCAGCACGGCGAGTGGTACGCCGCCCGCCTGCCCGACTCGCGCCTCGAGGTCGTGCCCGGCCGAGGCCATCTGCTCGCGGTCTCCGAGTGGGACCGGGTGCTCGCCTTCCTCCTGCCCGAGCCCGCCTGACGCCTCGGCGCCGGCCGCACGCCCGCGCTCGGCCGCGGTTCCCGCGCCGATTGGCGGGATTCCTGAGCCTCGCGTACACTCGTCCTCGGTACCGTGTCCGAGCGGCCGAAGGAGCATGTCTCGAAAACATGTGTGGGCTTGCGTCCACCGTGGGTTCAAATCCCACCGGTACCGCCAGTCAGAACCCCCGAGTCAGCGAGAGCCGACCGGGGGTTCTGTCGTTCCCGGGTGCGTCGCTCCTGGTGCTCGGGGACGACGATCCTCCCTGGACGTGAGTGACCCCCGTCCGAGGCTCCTGACCATCGTGGCGCGCATCGTGCTGGCCATGGTTGCGCTGCCATGCTACGTTCACCGAAGTGATGTTGACGTGGACATCCGCGCAGTGGAGACGCCGATCGAGCGCCGCTGCACGAGCACCACGGTACAAGGAGGTACCCATGACGATGGACAGGAGAGGGCTTCTCGCCCTCGCAGGCACGGCAGCGCTCACGGGCGCGGTCACGGCGGTGGCCGGGCCGGGCGCCGCACCCGCGTACGCCGCCACCGGCACGGCGGTCGTCGACCCGGCGCAGCGGGGACCGGTGTGGGAGGGCTTCGGCACGGCGCTCTGCTGGTTCGCGCACCGCATCGGCGGCACGGCGGCCGTGCGCGACACCTACGCCGATCTGCTCTTCGACCGCGACAAGGGTCTCGGGCTGAACATCGTCCGCTACAACATCGGTGGCGGCGAGAACCCGGCCTACCCCGGGCACATGGACCTGCGCGCCCGCATCCCCGGCTACCTCGCGTCCGCCTCGGCGGCCTACGACTGGTCGGCGGATCCGAATCAGCGCTGGTTCCTCCAGGCCGCGAAGTCGCGGATCCCGGCCAGCGACTTCCTCGCCGAGTCCTTCGCCAACTCGCCGCCCTGGTGGATGACGATCTCGGGCAGTGTCACCGGGGGCAGGAACGCCGCCGAGAACCTGCGCCCCGACAGCTACGAGGCCTTCGCCCGCTACCTCGTGACGGTCAACGAGCGCTTCCGCACGACGTGGGGCGTCCCGTTCCGCACCCTGTCGCCGGTGAACGAGCCGAGCGCCGCCTACTGGACCTTCGGCAACCGCCAGGAGGGCAACCGGATGCTCCCGGCGAACCAGGCGACGATGCTCGAGGCGCTGGCGGACGAGCTCGCGCGGCAGGGGTCGCCGACGCGGATCGCGGCGTCGGACGAGACGAGCATCGACGTCGGCCGCGACACGGTGAACAGCTGGTCCGCGCAGACCCGCGCGCTCGTCGGGCAGTACAACGTGCACAGCTACGAGGGCTCCGACCGGACCGGCTTCAAGACCGCAGCTCGCGGCACGCGGATCTGGGACTCCGAGCACGGCAACGGCGACGCCAGCGGCACGACCCTCTCGCAGAACATCCTCTGGGACGTGAAGTGGCTCGGCGCGAGCGCGTTCGCCTACTGGCAGGCGGTCGACTCCGGGGGCTGGGGGATGCTCGACACCGACCTCAACAACGCCTCCGCGGACCTGTCGAGCTACACCCGGAACAAGAAGTTCTGGGCGATGGCGCAGTGGAGCCGCTACATCCGCCGCGGCTACCGGGTGATCGGCGTGAGCGACAACGACACCGTCGCCTTCCACGACGAGGCCGGCAGGCGCGTCGTCCTCGTCACGGTCAACACCACCTCGACGGCCGCGACGGTCACCTACGACCTCACCCGATTCGCTCCCGCCACCGCGACCGCCTCCGGGGTGCGCACCAGCGGCTCCCAGGACCTCGCGGCGCTGCCCTCGGCCGCGCTCGCCGGCAACCGGTTCACGGCATCCGCTCCCGCGATGTCGACCACCACGTGGGTCGTCCCCTCGATGACCCTCAACTAGAAGGAGAGTTTCAATGACGAAACGACGAGGACGGATCAGGCTGGCGCTCATGGCGCTCGCCACGGCGGCGCTGGTCGCGGTCACGGGCCTGGCGCCCGCGACGGCGGCGCCGCAGACCGTCACCAACGGCACGCAGTTCCTCACCACCCAGGGCCAGCCGATCCACGGGCACGGCGCCGGGCTGCTCAAGGTCGGGCAGTACTACTACTGGGTCGGTCAGAGCACCGACGCGGACAACCGGTTCATCTCGGTCCCGCTCTACCGCTCCACCGACTTCAAGAACTGGGAGTTCCGCGGCGACATCCTCACCAAGAACTCGGCGCCGGAGCTGAACGTCTCCACGATCGAGCGGCCGAAGCTCGTCTACAACGCGGCGACGCAGAAGTACGTGCTCTGGATGCACTGGGAGAACGGGCAGAACTACTGGGAGGGCCGGGTCGCGGTCGCGACCTCGAGCACGATCGACGGCTCCTACGCCTACCAGGGCAGCTTCCGGCCGCAGGGCTACGAGTCGCGCGACATGACGGTGTACCAGGACGACGACGGGTCGGCGTACCTCTTCTCGTCGACGGCCATCCCCACGACGAACGCGTCGACGGCGATCTTCAAGCTCAACGCGTCGTACACGAACGTCGAGTCGTTCCAGGGCCTGCACTGGGAGAACCAGTCGCGTGAGGCGCCGACGATCTTCAAGCGCAACGGCGTCTACTTCGCGCTCTCGTCCGGGACCACCGGCTGGAGCCCGAACCAGAACAAGTACTCCACGGCCACGAAGATCACCGGGCCGTGGTCGACGCCGACCGACTTCGGCGGGCCGACCGGCAACCGCTCGCAGCCGACCTACGTCGCGACCATCAGCGGCAGCGCCGGCACGTCCTACCTCTACATGGGCGACCGCTGGGCGGGCGCCAACAACGGCGCGGTCAACGACTCCAGCTACGTCTGGCAGCCGCTGCAGTTCCCGTCGAACACATCGGTCGCCATGCCTGAGGTGGACGGGGTCGTCATCGACACCGCGGCGGGAACGGTGAACGCCGCCCCGGCGCTGCCGCGGTCGACGATCAAGTCCGCCTCGAGCGGACTCTGCGTGAACGTCGCGGACGACTCGACCGCGACCGGCTCGAAGGTGGTCCAGTGGACCTGCGGCAACGGGTCGAACGCCGTGTTCGCCCGGGCGTCGGCCGGTGGCTACGTGCAGTTCCAGACGCAGCACAGCGGGCTCTGCCTCGCGCAGTCCGGGACGTCGGGGTCCGGCGGCGCGCTGGTGCAGGCGCCCTGCACGTCCGGATCGACGGCGCAGTGGCAGGTGAGCGGTCAGACGATCGTCAACCGCGCGAGCGGCGCCTGCCTCGACGTGCCCGACGAGAGCACGACCGCGGGTCGTCAGCTCGGGACCTGGTCCTGCAACGGAGGCAACCACCAGAAGTGGAGCTTTGTCGCCTAGCTGAGGCGTGAGGGTCGCGCGGTGGGGGGAACCGCCGCGCGACTCCGCGCCTCGTGCGGGGGCGGGCGGGCCCATCGGGTCCGGCGCCCGCCGACCCCCGCCGTGGAGCCCTCGGTCAGCGCGAGCCGACCGGGGGTTCCGTCGTGCCCGGACGCGCGATCGCTCTGCTGGGGGAGCCGCACGACAGTCCGCTTGTGGTCCCCACCCGAGCGCCCCGTTGCTCCAGATCGTGTCTGAATCTGGAGCAGATCTGGAGTTGGGCGATGTGCTCCGCAGGCGCGCGGCGGTCAGCGGGTGGCGGCGGTTCCGCTGTGCGTGCGGGTGGCGATCGCGTGGGACAGGAGGGTGGCGGCCACGCCGACGGCGACGCCGATCGCGGTCTCGAGGGCGCGGTCGCGCAGAAGGATGAACTCGTCGGTGTGGTGGGCGAGCTCGACCATCAGGATCGCGAGCGGGGTGATCAGGGCGAGGGTCAGGCCGTAGTTGCGGCCGACGACGAGCTCGGCGAGCATCTGCAGCAGCACGACGACGCCGATCGTGGCGAGCGGGGACAGCGGCAGGGCGAGCAGCGCCGCGGCGATCGCGACGCCGATGACGGTGCCGAGCATCCGGTGGCCGGCGCGGACGAGACGGGCGGTCGCGTCGGCGCCCGAGACCGCCGCGACGGCGGAGACCATCGCCCAGTAGGGGTGGCCGAGGCCGGTCGCGGTGGGGATCGCGCCGGCGATCAGCACGACGGCGCCGAAGCGGAGCATCCCGGCGCGGGTCGTGGAGCGGACGGCGGCGGCGCGGAAGGAGGGGCGCCAGGGCGTCGCGGGCAGCAGCCGGGCGCGCGGGGCGGCGATCCCGCTCACTCCGATGAGCAGCGAGAAGGCGGCGGAGGCGGCGGCGAGGGCGAACGCCTCCGGGATCCGCGTCGCCTCGACGGGCACCGAGGCGCAGGCGGTGACGGCGAACACCGGGAAGAGCGGGCCGGGCGGGTGCCAGTGCAGGGCGTCGCTGAGGTAGGCGGCGCCGATGGCGGCGAGCGTGACCACCGGGATGATCAGCCAGTCGCGCTGCGGCGACAGGGCGACGGCGGTGCCGATCGTCACCATCGCGACCAGGTAGGCGGCGGCCGAGGCCTGCATCAGCAGGCGCGGGCGGTGGGTGTGCCGGCGTCCGTACAGCGCGGTGAAGGCGCCGAAGGTGGCGTAGAGGGCGAGATCGGTGCGGCCGAAGACCCAGAGGAGGAGGAGCGGCACCGCCATCGAGATCCCGGCGCGCAGGGCGACGCGGTGGGCGCCGTCGTGCGGGCCGAAGGCGACCAGCTCGCGGGGGGTGCGGCAGCGCGCTGCGGAGGGAGGGGGTGGCGGGCATCGGAGTCCTCGGGTCGGCGGGCGGGTCCGAGCGGCACCGGCCGGAGAGGTCGTTCACGGGTGAACCAGATATACTTTACTCGTGAATCATCTTCTGTCGAGCGACTCGTCGAATCCGGACCCCGGCGCGGCTCCGGACGCCGTCGATGAGATCCGTGCGGGCTGGCGCCGGCTGCGGCCCGAGCTGGACACCTCGGCGGTGGACGTCGCGGGTCGGCTGATCCGCGCCTCCGCCCTGCTCGTGCGGGCGACCGAGGAGCGGCTCGCCGCCTTCGAGCTGACCCGCGGCGAGTTCGACGTGCTGAC
Organism: Rathayibacter sp. VKM Ac-2927; assembly: GCF_022815525.1. Taxonomy (NCBI): domain Bacteria; kingdom Bacillati; phylum Actinomycetota; class Actinomycetes; order Micrococcales; family Microbacteriaceae; genus Rathayibacter; species Rathayibacter sp. VKM Ac-2927. The sequence continues at coordinate 424,193 of NZ_JALGRT010000002.1, read as the reverse complement.
GACGCTGCGCCGGCTCGCCGCACCGCAGTCGCCGACGACGCTGCGGACGATCGGCCTCGCCTCCGCCCCGGCCGTGACGAAGCGGCTGCACGCGCTCGAGCGCCGCGGTCTGGTGCTGCGGACCGCGAACCCGGCGGACGGGCGCGGCGCGCTGATCGCGCTGACCGCCGAGGGGACCGCGCTGGTCGACGCCGCCTTCCCCGAGGTGCTCGAGGTGGAGCGGGAACTGCTCGCCGCGGTGCCCGACGCGCTCCGCGACGACGCCGCCCGGGGGCTGCGCGCGGTGCTCGCGAGCATCGAGGCGGCGCCGGAGCGGTGACCGCGCCCGCACGCCGCGGCTACCGTGGAGCCATGCGCCTCACGTCCAGCTTCACCGTGGACACGCGGCCGCCGGTGCTCCAGCTGGTCAAGACGGCGGCGGCGACCGTCGTCACCTGGATCATCGCCGCCCTGATCTTCCCCGGGACGCTGCCCGTCTTCGGCGCGATCGCGGCGCTGCTGGTGGTCGCGCCCAGCGTGAACCAGTCGTTCTCCAAGGCGCTCGAGCGCAGCGTCGGCGTGATCATCGGCGTCGTGGTCGGCTCGCTGATCGGGACGCTCTTCGGCGACGACAGCGCGATCGTCCTCGGCGCGATCGTCGCCGCGATCGCCGTGGGCTGGGCGGTCCGGCTGACGCCCGCCTCCGCGGTGCAGATCCCGATCAGCGCGATGCTCGTGCTCTCGGTCGGCTCGGTGACGCCGAACTACGCCGTGGACCGGATCCTCGAGACGCTGATCGGCGCGGCCGTCGGGATCGTCGTCAACGCGCTGATCGTCCCGCCGATCACCCTCGCGCCGGCGGAGCGGGCCGTCGGCGACCTCACCGCGCAGCTCGCCGCGGCGCTCGACGACCTGGCCGACGTGCTCGAGACGAGGGTCGGCCGGGAGCGCCTCAGTGAGCTGCTGATCAACGCGCGGCTGCTGCAGACCATGCAGACGAAGGCGGAGGAGGCGATCGCGACCGGTGAGGAGTCGCTGCGGCTCAACCCGCGCCGCTCCGCGCACCGCGACCGGCTGCTGGCGCTGGACTCCGTCACTCCGCGGCTCGCCCGCATCGTGACGCGCGTGCGCGGGATGACCCGCACGGTGCACGACCTCTACGACCAGGACCTGGTGGGCGAGCCGACGATCGGGGACATCGCGGTGCAGCTGCACCGGGCGGCGCACGACCTGCGGCTGCTCGTGCAGTCCTCGGTCGCGGTGCCGGAACCCGAGCCGATCACCGATGAGCTGCCGGCGCTGACCGCCCCGCTGGTGATCGTGACCCCGCACCCGGAGCACTGGATCCTGCTGGGGGCGCTCGCCGAGGACCTGCGGCGCATCCGCGAGGAGATCGTGGGCGAGGAGTCCTGAGCGGGCTCCGCGCTCAGCGTGCGGCGGGCGTGTCGAAGAGGCCGGGCCCGGAGTCGCCGTCTCCGGCATCGGTGTCGGACTCCTGCAGGGCGGCCGGGTCGGTCGCCTCCGCGTGCTGGGTCTTGCCCTCGGCGATCAGCGAGTCGTCGTCGACGAGGATGCCGGCGAGCTCGGTCACCCGGCCGCGGACGGCGCCCAGCGGGTCCTCGATCGGGGCGTCCTCCTGCGAGCGGTCGACCTCGTCGTCCGGGAAGCGGCGCAGCTCGGCCTCGTCGCGGTCGGGCTGCGGCGCGCGGGCGTGCTCGACGCAGAGCCGCGCGACCTCCTCCGCGTGGGCGTGCATCACCGAGTGCGAGGCGTCCGGGATCTCCCAGGCGCGCGCGTGCGGGATCGCCTCGGCGACCTCCTCCGCCCACTCCCGCGGGACGAGGCGGTCGAACTCGCCGCGGATGACCAGCGTGGAGGCGCGGATCCGGGGCAGGACGTCCTCGATCCGGTACTGCATCATCTCGGGCAGCACCCGTGAGAACCAGCGCGGGCCGCAGAGCAGGTACGCGGCGGCGGCGAGGACGGCGACCTGGACCGGCTCGCGGACGCTCGACTGGAGGAACCGCCAGGCGGCGACGGGGATGCGGCGCTCGTGAGGGTTCATCACCGGGCCGAGCAGGACGATCGTGGTGAGCTCGGGCCGGCGCGCGGCGAGCTCGGCGACGACCTGCGTGCCCATCGAGTGGCCGAGGACGACCGGGTCGTCGAGGCCGAGGTCGTCGATGACCGCGCCGACGAGCTCGGCGTAGTCGCCGATGGTCATGTGCCGGGCGTTCGGCGGGTGCGGGACGCCGCCGAAGCCGGGCAGGTCGAGGGCGTGCACGGGTCCGAACTCGTTGAGCGCCGGGGCGAGCCGCTCGAAGTAGGTGGCGGCGACGCCGATGCCCGGGACGAGGACGAAGGTGCGCTCGCCGGTGTGGCCGACGGTGTTGACGCGGGCGTAGACGTCGCGGCGGTGGACGCGGAGGACGGAGACGTCGGTGTTCTTGTAGCGGCGGCGCGGGTCGCGCCGGCGGGAGGGCGTGGTGGAGAAGGCGTCGCGCAGGCCGTGGCGGACGCTCGAGGCGAGGGCGCGCAGGGGGCGGCCGGGGTAGGGCACGGGCGCCTCCTCGGGTGTCGCGGCGCAGCGGCCTGGCGGGAACGGGTCGGGGGAGAGCCTAGGCGCTGGCCGATCCGCTCAGATCAGCATGTCCTCGGAGCGGTGGAGGATCAGCCGGGCGGGCCCGATGTGGAGGACGCCGTTGGTGAGCGGAGCGCAGCGGACGCCGCCGCGGCGCCGCATCGCCTTGAAGGCTCCGGGCGCGAGCGAGACGTCCATCCAGGCGCAGGGGTTGGCCGGGCGGCCGCCCTGGAACTCGATCCGCTCGCCGCCCTGCTCCACCGCGAAGGTGCGGCCGGCGAGCGCGTCGATGTCGGCGCCGCGCACGATGATGTTGCGGCGGGTGTCGGCGGGGTCGAACGCGGCACGGCCGAGCTCCGCCGCGACGTGCTCGAGCGACTCGATCGCGAAGAGGGTGACCGCGGCCGTCCGGTGCGCGCGCTGGGCGAAGTAGCGGTCGCCGACGATGCCGAGTCCCGCGCGGATCTCGATCCGCTCGGGCTGCTCGTTGCCCTCGGAGGGGATCGGGCCGTCCGCCGGCCGCCCCTCGAACCGGTGCAGCGGCGAGACGACGAAGCGCACGAGCTCGATCGCGGCGGCCTCCATGACTGCCACGGTACGCGGGCCCGGGCGGGCGCCCGCTCGATTCGCGGAGGGGCTCCCCGATGTGTATAGTCGTACCTCGTTGCGTGCGCCCCCAAGGCCACGCGATGGACTGCGCCCGTAGCTCAACGGATAGAGCATCTGACTACGGATCAGAAGGTTGGGGGTTCGAATCCCTCCGGGCGCACTCTGGTTGAGACAGAACAGGACGGCCCGCTTCGGCGGGCCGTTCTTGGTTCAACGCCTGGTTCAGGGTGCAGCCTCCGCATCTCCGGACTGAGGTCGTTCGTCCGCTCGCAGACGGCCGAGTTCCGCCTCCGCCTCTGACCAGGGGATGTTGTCGCCGTCCTCCGCCAGCGCCGCGTCGAAGGCCTTCACCTCCTCCGCGTCCTCGAGAGCGTCTCTCATCCGCTCGTACTGCTCGGGACTGATGAGCACGGCTTCCGGACGTCCCTGGCGCACGATGATGACAGCCTCGGTGCGTGAGCGGACGATCAGTTCGGAGAAGTTCGCGCACGCGTCGGTGACGCTGATGGTCGGCATGCTTCGAGCGTACGTTCGGCCGCTGGGGCGTCTGCGGTTCGGCGCGGAGGGGTGTGCAGTCCGACGTCAGGGGTCTGCTCGCGGGACGTCGCGCGCCAGCTCGGGTGAGGGGCGGCGGGGGCGCGAGGGGGAGGGCTAGCGTCGTGGGGGCAGAATCTTGCGCAACTCCCGACCGGCGTCTCGGGCGGCCGACGGTTGCGGCGAGGTGAGCCGCCCTGCATACTCAAAACCACACGACGCAAGGTTTTGGGCACGACCGCTCGATTCTGCACACTCGATGACGAGAGGGAACGATCATGACGACGTCCAGCGGATCCGCCGCGGGGATGCCCTCGGGCATGACCACCGCGACGGCGACGGTGCGGGGGCACCACGCGTTCTCCGAGCCGACCGAGCCGGCGACCAAGGGCTACGTCTTCTGGCTGCTCGCGGCGCAGCTGATCTTCTTCATCGCCCTGCTCGGGCCGGCGGTCGTCGGCATCGGCCTGAAGATCCAGTCGCTCGTCGAGTCGGGCGAGATCGCGCAGGACGGCGCGACCGGCGCCGTGGCGGTGCTCGGCGGCTTCGGCGCCCTCTTCGCCACGATCGCGAACGTCGTCGTCGGCCGCCTCTCCGACCGCACGACGAGCCGCTTCGGCCGGCGCCGGATCTGGATCGTGACCGGCACGGTGCTGATGACGGTCGCCTTCGCGATCATGGCGCTCGCCCCCACCCTGCTCGTCGCCACCGTCGGCTGGTCGCTCGCCCAGCTCGGCGCGAACATGACGCTCGCCCCCTTCACCGCGACGCTCGCCGACCAGGTGCCGAAGTTCCAGCGCGGCAAGATCACCGCGGCGCTCGGCATCGCGCAGAACGTCGGCATCCTCGGGGGCACCTACGTCGCCCAGGCGTTCGCCGGCCAGCTGGTCGTGATGTTCGTCGCCCCGTCGATCCTCGCGATCGTCGCCATGGTCGTCTTCGCGGTCGTGCTGCCCGACAAGCGCCTGCCGCAGGCGCCGCCGCGCGCGACGCTGCGCGACTGGGCCGAGACCTTCTGGGTCAGCCCGGTGAAGAACCCCGACTACGCGCTCGCGTGGTGGTCGCGCTTCCTGATCATCTTCGCGAGCTTCGGCTTCACCACCTTCCGCTTCTTCTACCTCCTCAACCACATCGGCGTGGAGGAGGGGAGCATCCCGGCCGTGATCACCACCAGCGTGCTGATCTACACGGTGACCCTCGTCGGCGCGAGCTACTTCGCCGGCTGGCTCTCCGACCGGATCGGGCGCCGCAAGGTGTTCGTCTGGAGCTCGACCGCGCTCTTCGCGGTCGGCACCTTCGCGCTGATCTTCGTGCAGGACATCGGCGCCTTCTACGTCCTCGAGGCGGTCCTCGGACTCGCCTACGGCATCTACGTCGGCGTGGACCTGGCGCTCGTCGTCGACGTGCTGCCGAACCCCGACGACTCCGGCAAGGACCTCGGCGTCTTCAACATCGCCAACGCGCTGCCGCAGACGCTCGCGCCGCTGGTCGGCGGCATCCTCGTCTACGTCAGCGACCCGACCGGCAACAACTACGGGCTGTGGTTCACGGTCTGCGCACTGGCCGCAGTGGTCGGCGCACTCGTCATCCTCCCCATCAAGAAAGTCCGATAGGCCTTTCTCGGACGTCCATAGGACAGGCTGGTCGGAGACGACAGTCCTGCCCGCACCACCATCACCAGTGAAAGCGACATCGATCATGACTCTGCCCCTGGCCTCCATCCAGCTCTACACGCTGGCCAAGGAGTTCTCCGAGGACCCGAACGGCTCGCTCGAGAAGCTCGCGGCGATCGGACTGAAGAACGTCGAGGCGTTCGACTTCGTCCGCCGTCCCGCCGAGATCCGCGCCGCGCTCGACGCGAGCGGTCTCGCTTCGCCGACCGGCCACGCTCCGCTGCTCTCCGACGAGCTGTGGACGCCGGACGGCTCCATCCCCACGCCCGCCCCCGAGGTCGTCTTCGAGGCGGCCGCGCAGATCGGCATCCAGACCGTCATCGACCCGTTCGTCTCGGCCGAGCGCTGGCTGACCGAGGACGGCGTGGCGGACATCGCCGACCGCCTGAACAAGGCCGCCGAGGTCGCCGCGACCTTCGGCCTGAAGGTCGGCTACCACAACCACGCGCAGGAGTTCATCGCCTCCTTCGACGGCCAGACCGCCTATGAGCGCTTCGTCGCGACGACGGACGAGCGCGTCGAGATCGAGCTCGACCTGTTCTGGGCGCTGACCGGCGGCCAGGACGGCCCCGCACTGGTGTCGAAGCTGGGCTCGCGCCTGGTCGCGGTGCACGTCAAGGACGGCATCGCGCCGGCCGAGAACCCGTTCGCCCCCGGCGCCGCGGCCTTCGGCTCGGACACCCTCGACCAGCGCCGCCCGGGCGAGGGCGACGTGCCGCTCGTCGAGGCGCTCAAGGCCGGCGAAGGTGCCATCAAGTACGCCGTCATCGAGTACGACAACGCCCCCGGCGACGTCTTCGCGGACATCCAGGCCAGCTACGACTTCCTCGTGAAGGGCGGGTACGCGGCATGAGCGGGCCCATCGGGATCGGCGTCATCGGCGTCGGCGTCATCAGCGACACCTACCTCGAGAACCTCGCGTCCTTCCCGGACGTCGAGGTCCTGATCGTCGGCGACCTGCTGCTCGACCGGGCGAAGAGCCAGGCCGAGAAGCACGGCGTCCCCGCCTGGGGCTCCGCCGAGGACGTCCTCGCGCACGCCGGCGTGCAGGTCGTCGTCAACCTGACCATCCCCGCCGCGCACGTCGAGGTCTCGGCCGCGGCGATCGCCGCGGGCAAGCACGTCTGGAGCGAGAAGCCGCTGGGCCTGGACCGCGCCGGAACCGCGCAGCTGCTGCAGGACGCCGCCGCCAAGGGGCTGCGCGTCGGCTCGGCGCCGGACACGCTGCTCGGCCCGGGCTTCCAGACCGCGAAGCGCGCGATCGCGGACGGCGTGATCGGCGAGCCGATGTTCGCGTCCACCGTCTTCCAGACGGTCGGACCGGACCTGTGGCACCCGAGCCCGGCCTTCCTCTTCGCGGAGGGCGCGGGCCCGCTGCTGGACATGGGTCCGTACTACTTCACCGGACTCGTCAGCCTGTTCGGACCGGTCCAGCGGGTCGCGGCCCTCGGGCGGAAGAAGCTCGAGGAGCGGGTCATCCGCTCCGGCCCCGACGCGGGGACGACGTTCCCGGTGGAGGTGCCCACCTCGCTGCAGGTGCTGACCTCGTTCGCGGCCGGGCAGCAGGCGTCGAGCCTGCTCAGCTTCGACTCCGCGCTCGAGCGCCACGGCGTCTTCGAGATCCACGGCACGGAGGGGTCGATCGTGATCCCCGACCCGAACCAGTTCGAGGGGCGCACCGCCTACGTGAAGGCCCGCACCTCGATCGCCGACGGCCAGTGGGGCGAGCAGGAGTGGACCGAGATCGAGCAGAAGGGCACGGTCGTCGGCCGCGGCCTCGGCCTGCTCGACATGGTCCGCGCGATCGCCGAGGACCGCCCGCACGTGGCCACCGGCGAGCTCGGCTTCCACGTGCTCGACGTCATGCTGTCGGCGCAGGAGTCGGCCGAGAGCGGCGAGTTCGTCGCGATCGACAGCACGCTCTCCGCGCCGGTGCCCGCGGTGCCGGTGGACTTCGACCCGTTCGCGCAGACGCTCTGACGCGCTGACGGTCTCGCCGTGGCCCCCGCTCTCCACTCTCGGAGGGCGGGGGCTTCGGCGTGGGCGGGTCTCGATACGCCGCTCCGCGGCTACTTGACCAGCATGCAAGGGCGCTGCGCGGGTGCTCGAGCAGCAGGGGTGGGGCCGTTGCGCGGCCACGTCGGCAGAACATCCGCTGGAGTCGCGTGTCATCGCTGATGGGCGATGAGACGGACTCCTGGCTGATGTTCTGCGTCCGCGTCGGACGATGACGACGTCGGAGGGGAGGTTGCAGGGCCGTAGGGCTGAGGATGTGGGTCTCGATACGCCGCTGCGCGGCTACTCGACCAGCATGCAGGGGCTGCTGCGCGGCTACTCGACCAGCATGCAGGAGGCGCTGCGCGGGTGCTCGGCCAGGATGCAGGGCAGCTGCGCGGCTACTCGACCAGCCTGGAGGGGGCGCTGCGCGGGTGCTCGACCAGCATGCAGGGGCGCTGCGCGGGTGCTCGACCAGCATGCAGGGGCGCTGCGAGGGTGCTCGGCCGGCGTGCAGGGGGCGTCAGGGGGGCGGGGGCGTCAGCTCGCGGCGGAGGCGGGCGAGGGTGTCGCGGAGGCGGGTCTTGACGGTGCCGATCGGCAGGCCGAGCTCGGTGGCGATCTCGGCGTGGGTCAGGCCGCGGACGTAGGCGAGGAAGAGCAGGTCGCGGTGCTTCGGGGCGAGGCGGCGGATCTCGGCCGCGGCGCGGCGGAACTCGCCGACGATCTCGCCGTGCGACTCCGCCTCGTCGATCTCGCGGAGGTAGCTGTGGATCGCGTAGCGGTGGTCGCGCTCGCGGGAGGACTGCGCGGCGCGGACCCGGTCGATGGCGCGGCGGCGGGCGATGACGGCGACGAGGTGCTGCTGCTCCTCGAGGACCGCGTGCCGGGCTGCTGAGCGCCAGAGCTCGAAGTAGGTCTCCTGCGCGACCTCCTCCGCCTGCGCGTGGTCCTGCAGGATGCCGACGGTGATCGAGCGGACGCGCCGGACGGTGCGCTCGTAGAGCCGGCGGAACGCGGCGTGGTCGCCGTCGGCGAGCGTCGGGACGAGGTCGTCCTGCGCGGACGGGGCGCCGTCCGTCACGGTGCGCCCGGGTGCGGAGGCGTCAACCGAGCCGCGCCTCGGGAGTGTGGCCGACGTCCTGGGCCAGGCGCTCGAATGCGGCGACGGCCTCGTCGTTGCTGACCCGCCCGGCGTCGACGCCGTCCGCGATCCGGAGGATCTCGAGCTTGCGGTCGGCGCGGCCGGCCGTGTCCAGCGTCGACGTGCTGAGTGCTGCGGTGGCCTGGACCCGCGCCACGATGGTGCGGACCTGCCAGCGGCGGCTGTTGAACGACATTCCGCACTACCTCCTCGATCGGCCCCGTGCATCATTCGGAGCCGCGGCTCTGTCCGATGGGTGTCGGGGAGGAGGGGAGGAGTCAGGGCAGCTGGTCCTCGAGGTGGAAGACCTCGGTCAGCTGCAGGAAGCCGGTGTCGGGAGCGCCGTCGAGCTCGACGAAGAACTCGGCCATCTCGGCCTGCCAGCGGGCGTTGACCTCGGTGGCGGCCATCCCGGCGCGGGCGGCCTCGAGCGACGGAGTCTCGAAGTAGCCGATCAGCAGGCCGTCGGGGCGGAGGAAGAGGGAGTAGTTGTTCCAGCCGGTGGCCTTCAGGGCGGCGGCCATGTCGGGCCAGATCGCGGCGTGCCGGCGGGTGTACTCGGGGATGCGCTCGGGTCGCACCTGGAGCTGGAAGCAGACGCGCTGCATGGGGTGGGGCCTCTCGGTGGGGGATCTCGATACGCGCCCTGCGGGCGCTGCTCGATCAGCATGAACAGCGTCGCCCTGCGGAAGCTGTTCGAGCGGCATGCAGCCTCGCTGGTCGAGCAGCCGCGGAGCGGCGTATCGAGACCCACCGCTTCAGGGACGGTGGATCTCGATACGCGCCCTGCGGGCGCTACTCGATCAGCATGAACGGGGTCGCCCTGTGGGCGCTACTCGATCAGCATGGCTGCGGAACGGGTCAGAAGTCGAAGTCGGCGATGTTGTCGGCGGTGAAGGTGAAGGGGTCGCCGAGCAGGACGGTGCCGTCGGCGTCGACCGTGAAGGAGCCGAGGTCGCCGGCCTCGAAGGTGTCGCCCTCGGCGCCGGTGATGTCGCCGTCGATCAGGGCCTTCGAGGCGTAGGCGGCGAGGTAGCCGAGGTCTCCCGGGTTCCACAGCGCGAACGCGGTGACGGTGCCGTCCTCGACGAACTCGCGCATCTGGTTCGGCGTGCCGAGACCGGTCAGCGCGACCTTGCCCTTGAAGTCCGAGGTGGAGAGGTAGCGGGCGGCGGCGGCGATGCCGACCGTCGTGGGCGAGATGATGCCCTTGAGGTCGGGGTGGGTCTGCAGCAGGGCCGCGGTCTTGTCGAACGAGGTCTGGTCGTCGTCGTCGCCGTAGACGGTGTCGACGAGCGTCACGTCCGGGTGGTTCGCGGTGAGCTCCTCCTCCATCAGCTCGATCCAGGCGTTCTGGTTCGTGGCGTTCGCGGAGGCGGAGAGGATCGCGACCTCGCCGCTGTCGCCGATCTGCTCGGTGATCAGGTCGACCTGCGCCTTGGCGATGCCCTCGGCGGTGGCCTGGTTGATGTAGAGGTCGCGGCAGTCGGCGTTGGTGTCGGAGTCGAAGGTGACGACCTTGGTGCCGTTGTCGCGCGCCTCGTTCAGCGCGTCGCAGATCGCCTTCGGGTCGTTCGCCGAGACGACGATCGCTCCGGCGCCCTGCTGGGTGAGCGTGTTGATGTAGGAGACCTGCGCGTCGGGGGAGGCCTCGGCGGGCCCGACCTCGGCGTAGGTGCCGCCGAACTCCTCGATGGCCTTCTCGCCGCCGGCGTCGGAGGTGTCGAAGTACGCGTTGCCGAGGTTCTTCGGCAGGAAGGTGATCGAGTAGTCGCCGGAGCCGGAGCCGGCGTCGCCACCGGAGTCGCCGCCGGCGTCGCCGTCGGAGGCGGAGCAGCCGGTCGCGACGAGCGCGACCGAGACGGCCAGTGCGGTGAGGGTGCCGAAGCGGCGCCCACGGGAGGAGAACATCATCGTCTGCCTTTCGTCGAGGTGCTGTGGGGGTGGTGCGGGGTGGTGCGGGTGCTGTGCCGGTGATCCGGGATCAGGGGCGTCTCCTGGCCGAGCGCCGCAGTCGCGACAGCCAGGCCAGGAAGCTGGTGGACACCACCGAGAGCACGAGCAGCACTCCGGTGATGATGTTGATGACGTCGGAGGTGACGTTCGCGAGGCGCAGGGCCGAGGCGATCACGCCGATCAGGATCACGCCGGCGATCACGCCGTGCAGGGCGCCGCGGCCGCCGAAGATCGAGACGCCGCCCAGCAGGACGGCCGCGATCACCTGCAGCTCGAGCCCGGTCGCGTTGTCGCCGCGGGCGGAGCCGTAGCGGAGCGTGTAGTAGATGCCGGCCAGTGCGGAGACGGCGCCGGAGACCACGAAGAGGATGAACTTGGTGCGGTTCACGTTCACGCCGGAGAAGATCGCCGCCTCGTCGTTCAGGCCGATGGCGAAGACGCCGCGGCCGAAGCGGGTGGAGTGCAGCACCACCGCGAAGACGATCGCCAGGATCGCGAACGGCAGCACCACCAGCGGCACCGGGCCGACCAGCTTCGCCTTCGCGAGGTCGGTCCAGAACTCGGGGAAGTCGGTGACCGCGGTGGTGCCGAGCAGTCCGACCGCGAGCCCGCGGTAGAGCGCGAGCGTGCCGATCGTGACGGCGAGCGAGGGCAGCCCGACGACGGTGACCAGGAAGCCGTTCAGCGCTCCGCCGACGGCGCCCGCCACGATCGCGATGAGCGCGGCGACCTCGAACGGCACTCCGGCCTGGTGCAGCGTGCCGGTGAGCACGCTCGCGAGGCCCACGGTGGAGGCGACCGACAGGTCGATCTCGCCGGTGATGATGATCAGCGTCATCGGCAGCGCGATCAGCAGCGTCGGCGCGATGTCGAGGAACAGGTAGGTGATGGTGATCGGCTTGTCGAAGCTCTTCACCGAGGCGGAGGCGACGACGATCACGAGAATCAGCAGCACGACGATCGCGGTCTCGCGGCTGAACAGGACGCGCTGCCAGGCCGGCCGGGCGTAGTCGCGGTACTCGCGCGCGGTGCGCACGGCGGTGGTGTCGGTGACGAGGCTCATCAGGAGTCGTCCCTCTCTTCGAGGAGCTTGCGGGACTGTCGGAGGGAGAGCACGCGGTCGAGCACGATCGCGCCGATGATCAGCACGCCGACGACCGCGCGCTGCCAGAAGTCGGGCACGCCCAGGATCGGCAGGGCCCGGTTGATGGTGAGCAGCAGCACCGCGCCGATCGCCGCGCCCCAGACCGTGCCGGAGCCGCCGAAGATCGCGACGCCGCCGATCACCGCGGCGCCGACCGCGTCGAGCTCGTAGCCGGAGCCGGCCTGCGAGTTGACGGTGCCGTAGCGGGCGGCGTAGAGCACGCCGGCCAGGCCGGTCAGCGCGCCGGAGACGACGAAGGCGACCAGGATGCGCCGGGTGACGGGCAGGCCGTAGAGCCGCGCGGCGTCCGGGTCGGAGCCGATCGCGTAGAACTCGCGGCCCGCGCGCTGGTTGCGCAGGTACCAGCCCGCGGCGACCAGCACGACGAGGGCGATGATCGTGAGGTACGGGATGGTGAGGAACTGGCCGGTGCCCAGGGCGAGGAAGTCCTTGGGCATATCGGACGCGTTGATCCGGTCGCTGCCCGTCCAGGCGACGTTGATGCCGCGGTAGGCGTAGAGCGTGCCGAGGGTGATCACCAGCGCCGGGACCTTCGCGAACGCGACGAGCGCGCCGTTGATCAGCCCGAGCAGTCCGCCGAAGACGACGCCGGCGGCGAAGACCGCGAGGATCGGGATCCCCGGCACGTCCAGGAACAGCCGGCCGGTGAGGTAGGCGGTCAGCCCCAGGATCGAGCCGACCGAGAGGTCGACCGAGCGGGTGATGATCACGATGGCCTGGCCGACCGCGATCAGGATCAGGATCGACGGGGTCAGCAGCAGGTCGCGCCAGCCGTCGGGGGAGAAGAGGAAGGTCGGGTTCTTCGCGGTCGTCGCGATGACGACGAGGACCAGCGCGAGCAGGATTCCCGTCTCGCGGGCCCGGATGAAGGAGCCGAAGCCGGAGGAGAAGGCGTTGGGCTTCGCGGCCGGCACGCGCTTCTGCGCCGGCGCCTGGGCGGTGCTCATGCGGCTGCCCCTCTGGTGGCGGCGAGCATCACGGTCTCGCTGGTGGCGTCGGAGCGGTCGAGCTCGGCGGTGATCCGCCCCTCGCGCATCACCAGGACGCGGTCGGCCATGCCGAGCACCTCGGGCAGCTCGGACGAGATCATCAGGATGCCCATTCCCTCCCCGGCGAGCTGGGAGAGCAGCCGGTGCACCTCGGACTTGGTGCCGACGTCGATGCCGCGGGTCGGCTCGTCGATGATCAGGACCCTCGGATCCGTGGCGAGCCACTTGCCCAGCACGACCTTCTGCTGGTTGCCGCCCGAGAGCGTGCCGGCGACGGTGTCGAGCGCGTCGGTCTTGACCTCGAGGCGCGCGGCCCAGTCGCGCGCGGCGGTGTTCTCGCGGCGGCCGGTGATCAGGCCGCCCCTGGAGAGCGACTTCTGGATCGCCATCGTGATGTTGCGCGAGACGGAGGAGTCGAGCACGAGGCCCTGCTTGCGGCGGTCCTCGGGGACGAGCGCCAGCCCGGCGCGCATCGCGGCCGAGGGGCTGCCGGCCGGGATCCGGCCGCCGACGAGGGTGACCGAGCCGGAGTCGTAGGGGTCGACGCCGAAGACGGCGCGGGCCACCTCGCTGCGGCCGGCACCGACGAGGCCGGCCAGGCCGACGATCTCGCCGGCGCGGACGGTGAAGGAGATGTCGTGGAAGACGCCGGCCGAGGTGAGGCCGCTCACCTCGAGCAGGACGTCGGTGATCTCGGTCGCCTGCTTGGGGAAGAGCTCGGTGATGTCGCGGCCGACCATCTCGCGGACGATGCCGTCGACGGTGGCGTCCTCGGTGGCGGTGGTGGAGATGTAGGCGCCGTCACGCATCACGGTGATGGTGTCGCAGAGCGAGAAGACCTCGTCGAAGCGGTGCGAGATGAAGATCAGCGCGCGGCCCTCGTCGCGGAGCGAGCGGGCGACGGTGAAGAGGCGCTCGACCTCGACGCCGGAGAGCGCGGCGGTCGGCTCGTCCATCACGAGGACCTTCGCGTCGAGCGAGATGGCCTTGGCGATCTCGATGATCTGCTGGTCGGCGATGGAGAGGCCCTCGGCGGGGCGGTCGGGGTCGATCCGGACGCCGAGGCGCTCGAAGAGGCCGACGACCTCGGTGCGCATCGCCCTGCGGTCGATGCGGCCGAGGCGACCGCGGGGCTGCCGGCCCATGAAGATGTTCTCGGTGACGCTGAGATCGGGGAAGAGCGTCGGCTCCTGGTAGATCACGGCGATCCCCGCGGCCTTCGACTGCGAGGTCGAGGAGAAGTCGACCGGCTCGCCGTCGAGGAGGAACTCGCCCGCATCGCGCTGGTGGACTCCGGCGATGATCTTGACGAGCGTCGACTTGCCGGCGCCGTTCTCGCCGACCAGCGCGTGGATCGACCCGCGGTGCACGGCGATGGTGCCCGAGCGCAGCGCGACGACGGCGCCGAACGCCTTGACCACGCGGGCGAGCTCGAGTGCGGGTGGCGGATCTGATGCCACGGGTGGTACCTCCTCATCGAGGGGAATCGCGGTCAGGTCCCGGCTTCGGATGAAGAGGACCTGAATCGATTCATCCAGCTTCATCGCTACTATAGGGACGCCGAGCCGGAGCGGTCAACGCGAGATGCGGCTCGGCGTCCCAGGGGAGGCGATGTGGCGCGAGTGAGCATCCGCGACGTCGCCCTGCGCGCCGGCGTCTCGGTCGGCACGGTCTCCAACGTGCTCAACCGGCCGGACGAGGTCTCCGACGACTCGCTCGCCCGGGTGAACGCCGCCGTCGAGTCGCTCGGCTACGTGCGCAACGACGCTGCCCGGAAGCTGCGCAACGGCGTGAGCTCGACCGTCGGCTTCGTGGTGCTCGATGGGCAGAACCCGTTCTTCAACGACGTGGTCCGCGGGGCGGAGGACGAGGCGTCCCGCCACCAGATCGCCGTGCTCTACGGCAACACCGACGAGGACCCGTCGCGCGAGCGGCAGTACCTGGACCTGTTCGAGGAGCAGCAGGTGCGCGGCGTGCTGATCGCGCCGTACGGTGACATCTCGCAGCGGCTGGAGAAGCTGCGCGGGCGCGGGGTGCCGGTCGTGCTGGTCGACCGCTTCAGCGGGGACGGCCGCTACAGCTCGGTCTCGGTCGACAGTGTCGCCGGCGGGCGGATGGCGGCCGAGCACCTGATCGAGACCGGGCGGCGCCGGCTCGCCTTCGTGGGCGGGCCGTTCGAGATCCGCCAGGTCACCGACCGGCTGGCGGGCGCTCGGGTCGCGGTGGAGAACAGCGATGCGTCGGTCGATCTCGAGGTGGTGGCGACCACGGCGCTGACCGTCGCGCAGGGGGTCGCCGCCGGGATGCGGATCCTGGCCCGGCCGCGGCGCGACCGCCCCGATGCGCTCTTCGCGGCCAACGACCTGGTCGCGCTCGGGCTGCTGCAGGCGCTCGCCGTGGACGGGCGGATGCTGGTGCCGGACGAGATCGCGCTGATCGGCTTCGACGACATCTCCTTCGCCGCGGCCGCCGCCGTGCCGCTGTCCTCGATGCGGCAGCCGAGCTCGGTGATCGGGCGGACGGCGCTGCGCGTGCTGCTCGAGGAGGCGGCGGACCCGGAGCTGATCCCGCGGCAGACGGTGTTCCTGCCGGAGCTGGTCGCGCGGGCGTCGACGCGGGCGCGGCGCTGAGGCGGCGGCCGCGGATCGGGCTCCCGCTAGCGTGGACGGGATCGTCGACCGGATCCGAAGGAGCATCTCGATGACCGCAGCACACCAGGACACCGTCAGCACCGCCACTGTGCGGCACCTCCCGTGGGCCGCGCCCGCGCGGGAGCCCGCGATGAGCACCGCGGTCGACCGCCACGACCGCTGGCGGCTGACCAGCCGCTCGGTGCTGCGCGACGGCCGGCCCTTCATCCCGGTCTCCGGTGAGCTGCACTACAGCCGGGTGCCGCGCGAGCGCTGGGAGGAGCGCCTGCGGCTGATGCGGGCGAGCGGCGTGAGCGTAGTGGCGTTCTACACGATCTGGACCCACCACGAGGAGGTGCGCGGGCAGCGTCGCTTCGACGGCGACCTCGACGTCGGCGCGTTCGTGGACCTGTGCGCGGAGATCGGCCTGGACGTCGTGCTGCGGGTGGGGCCGTGGTGCCACGGCGAGGTCCGGAACGGCGGCTTCCCGGACTGGGTGCAGGCCGCCGAGGTGGAGCACCGGACGGACGACCCGGGGTACCTCGCGCTCGTCCGGGAGTGGTTCGGCGCGCTGGGTGGCGAGCTGGCGTGGCGGTGCGGACCGGGCAGCAACGTGGTGGCGATCCAGATCGAGAACGAGATCTACGACCAGCCCGAGCACATCCGGACCCTGAAGGGCCTGGTCCGGGAGGCGGGGCTGACGGCGCCGATCTGGACGTCGACCGGCTGGGGCGGCGCCGATCTGCCGCTGGACGAGGTGCTGCCGCTGTTCGGCGGCTACGCCGACGGCTTCTGGGTCGAGTCGGACTCGCCGTGGGACTCGACGTTCCGCGACCACTTCTTCTTCAGTCACCAGTGGGACGACCCGGGCATCGGCGCCGACGTCCGCGGCGCGACGACGGACGCGGTGACGCCCCGCGCCCCCTCGCTCGACTACCCGCCGGCGACCTGCGAGCTCGGCGGCGGCATGGCCACTGCCTACCACCGGCGCCCGGCCGTGCAGCCGCTCGACATCGCGGCGGTCGCGCACACCAAGATCGGCAACGGCTCGGCCTGGCAGGGCTACTACATGTACGCCGGCGGCACGAACCCGCGCGGCTCCGTCGCCGACGGGCTGCAGGAGTCGCAGGCGACCGGCTACCCGAACGACCTGCCGCGGTTCGACTACGACTTCCGCGCGCCGATCGGGGCGAGCGGCCGGCCGTCGCCGACCCTCGCGCTGCTGCGGCGCCAGCACGCCTTCCTCGAGGCCTTCGGCGAGCGGCTCGCGCAGATGCCGTCGACGCTCCCGGACGAGCTGCCGACGGATCAGCAGGACACGGACACGCTCCGCTGGGCGCTGCGGAGCGACGGGGCGAGCGGCTTCGTCTTCGTCACCTGGCACCAGCCGCACGAGCCGCTGCCGGAGCACCCGGGCGTGGTGCTCGAGATCGGTCTCGACGACGAGGTCGTGCGGTTCCCCTCGGTGAGCACGCCCGTGCCGGCCGGGACGCTGGCGGTCTGGCCGGTGCGCCTGACGGTCGGCGGGGTCCGGCTGGACTGGGCGACCGCGACGCCGCTGACGCTCCTCGACGGGGCGGAGCCGACGCTGGTCCTGGTGGCGGCCGCGGGCGTCGTCGCCGAGCTGGCCTTCGCCGAGGGCACGCGGCTGGAGGTGGACGGGGAGCGGCAGGACGGCGCGCTCCTCCGCCTCGACGTCGACGAGCCGGTGCTGGTGCGGGCGGAGGGCGACGGCGGAGCGTGCTCGGTGCTGGTCCTGTCCGCGGAGGCGGGCGAGGAGGCGTCGGTGCTCATCGCCGCCGGCACGGGGAAGCGCCGCCTCGTGCTGTCGGAGGACCCGGTCTGGCTCGACGGAGCGGGGCGGATCGCGGGGGACGTCCGCGCGGGGAGCCGCCTGCCGCGCGACTACGACCCGGAAGGGCGGCGCTTCGTCCCGGTCGCCGGATCGGCGGCGTCGATGCGGCCGGAGACGGAGGCGGTCGAGGCGCCCCTGCTCCGCGCGAGCGACGCCGTGCCGGTGTCCTACGGGGAGTCCGCGGGGCGCGCCTCCGCACCCCGGGACGCCGACTTCGCGGCCGCGGCCGCGCACCGGCTCGAGCTGCCGGAGACCGATCCGGCGGCGCAGCGCCGCGAGCTCGAGATCCACTGGGCCGGCGACGTCGCCCGGATCCTCGTCGGCGGCGAGGTCGTCGCCGATCAGTTCTGGGACGGTGGGCCGTGGGTGCTCGACCTGGACGAGCTGAACGCGGGCTCCGGGGACGTCGTCCTGGAGATCCTGCCGATGTCGCCCGACGCGCGGATCGGCCTGACCGGGAGCGCCGAGGAGCGCCGGCGACGGGACGCTTCTCCTCTTCTCGAGCTCGGCCCGGTCGTCCTGGCGCACTGGTACCGGTGGACCGAGGACCGACCGGCGTCCAGGTGGCGTGCACGCCCGGAATCTAGGGTGGGCGGATGACCTCCTGGAGCGCCGCAGACATCCCCGACCAGACCGGCAGGACGTTCGTCGTCACCGGCGCGAACAGCGGACTGGGGGAGGCGACCGCGCGGGCGCTCGCCGAGCACGGCGCCCGCGTGGTCCTCGCCTGCCGGACCGTCGAGAAGGGCGAGCGGGCTGCGGAGCGGATGGGCGGCGACGTCGTCGTCCGGCGGCTCGACCTCGCCGACCTCGCCTCGGTGCGCGAGTTCGCCGAGGCGACCGGGCCGATCGACGTGCTGGTCAACAACGCCGGCATCATGGCGGTCCCGGAGGGGCGCACCGCGGACGGCTTCGAGCTGCAGTTCGGCACGAACTTCCTCGGGCCGTTCGCGCTGACCGGGCTGCTGCTGCCGCGGATCGCGGACCGCGTGGTGTCGCTCTCGAGCCTCGCCCACCGCTTCGGCGCGCTCGACTTCGACGACCTGAACTGGGAGCGCCGCCGCTACAGCCCGTGGCCGGCCTACGGACAGTCCAAGCTGGCCGACCTCGTCTTCGCGTTCGAGCTGCACCGACGCCTGCGCCGGGCCGGCTCGAGCGTCGGCTCGATGGCCGCGCACCCGGGGATGTCGGTCACCGAGCTGCACACGCACACCGGCGACGGGCAGGGCGCGATCATGGGCGCCCTGATGCGCACGGTCGGGCAGAGCGGTGACGACGGCGCGCTGCCGACGCTGCTCGCGGCGACTTCGCCCGACGCGCGCTCCGGCGCCTACTACGGACCGGGCGGCCTCGGCGAGGTCCGCGGGGCGCCGCGCCAGGTGAACCCGAACCGCGCCGCCCGCGACCGGGACACGGCGCGCCGGCTCTGGGACCGCGCCGTCGAGCTGACCGGGGTGTCGCCGCTCGACGCGAGCTGAGCGCGACCGCCCGTCGAGGACACCCGCTCCCGCCCGATCCCGGCTCCTCCGTACACTGGCGAGCGCGCGGGAAGCCGCCGCCGGACCCCGAGGAGCACCGTGGCAGCACGACGAACGACCGCCGCCGCGACGCTGCACGACGTCGCCCGGGCGGCGGGGGTGTCCCTGGCCACCGCCTCGCGGGTGCTCAACGGCAGCGCGCGCAAGGTGCAGGGCGAGTACCGCGAGCGGGTCGAGGCGGCCGCGGCCGAGCTGGGCTACTCCGCGAACCCGGCGGCGCAGGCCGTCGCGCGCGGGACCACCTCGACGATCGCGCTGCTCGTCAGCGACATCACCGACCCCTACTTCTCGGGCATCGCCTCCGGAGTGATCGGCGCGGCCGACGCGTCGCGGCTGGACGTCCGGATCGCCGTCACCGACCGCGACCCGGACAAGGAGCTCGGCCTGGTCCGCTCGCTGCGCGGCGGCCGGCCGCGGGCGATCGTCCTGGCCGGCAGCCGCTTCGCCGCCGACCGGCACCGCGACGCGCTGATCGCCGAGCTGCAGGCCTACGAGGCGTCCGGCGGGCGGGTCGCCATGATCAGCCAGGGCGGGCTGCCGTTCCCCTCGGTGCAGGTGGACAACCGCGCCGGAGCGCGTGCGCTCGCGGCGGCGCTCGCCGAGGCCGGCTACCGGCGCTGCGCGATCGTGCGCGGTCCGGAGGCGGTGCTGACGTCGTCCGACCGGGTCGCGGGGTTCCTCGAGGGGCTGTCCGCGGCCGGTGTGAGCGTCGATCCGGATCTGATCGTCGAGGCGCCGCTCACCCGGGACGGCGCGTTCGACGCGGCGGCCGCGCTGCTGGCCGGGCGCTCCGCCGACATCGACCTGGTCTTCGCGGTGACCGACCTGATGGCGGTCGGCGTCGCCTCCGCGATGCGCGCGGCCGGAGTGGAGCCCGGCGCGGGCATGGGCGTCGCGGGCTTCGACGACGCGCCCATCGCGGAGGACGTGCACCCGGGGCTGACCACGGTCGCGGTGCCGCTGGCCGCGCTCGGCGAGCGCGCCGTCGCCGCGGCCCTCGGCGACGAGGCCGACGGCGCCTCGGTCGAGCTGCCCACCCGCGTCGTCCTGCGCGCGAGCACCCCGCCGCGAGCCGCGCCGCCCGCGTAGCGCGCGTCGTGCTGGTCGAGTAGCCCTGCAGGGGCGTATCGAGACCCGCCGTCCCCCGAAGGGCAGGTCTGCAGACGCCTGTTCTGACGGGGGTGGATCTCGATACGCCCGCTGCGCGGGCTACTCGATCAGCATGGAGTGCGCGGCGAACGCGTCGACGTGGGCCGTCCCTTGCTGGTCGAGTAGCCCGAAGGGCGTATCGAGACCCGGCCACCACCGTTCCTCCGCTGGATGGGAAAGCGCTTGCCCGCCGGGCCGCTCCGCGGCTACCATCAGGAAAACGCTTCCCACTCCTCGAAAGGCGCACCGTGTCAGAGTCGACCACCCCCACCCTCGGGATCATCCTGAACGGCGCCTCCGGCCGGATGGGCTACCGCCAGCACCTCGTCCGCTCGATCTTGGCGATCCGCGAGCAGGGCGGCGTGCTGCTCTCCGACGGCACCCGCGTGCAGGTCGAGCCGCTGCTGGTCGGGCGCTCCGAGGCGAAGCTCGCCGAGCTCGCCGGCAAGCACGGCCTGACGAACTGGACCACCGACCTCGACGCCGCGCTCGCCGACCCGAAGTGGCAGGTCTACGCCGACTTCCTCGTGACGAAGGCGCGCGTCCCCGCGATCAAGAAGGCGATCGCCGCCGGCAAGCACATCTACACCGAGAAGCCCACGGCGGAGTCCTACGCCGAGGCGCTCGAGATCGCCGAGCTGGCCAAGGAGGCCGGCATCAAGAACGGCGTCGTGCACGACAAGCTCTACCTGCCGGGCCTCCAGAAGCTCAAGCGCCTCATCGACTCCGGCTTCTTCGGCCGCATCCTCAGCGTCCGCGGCGAGTTCGGCTACTGGGTCTTCGAGGGCGACTGGCAGGCCGCCCAGCGTCCGAGCTGGAACTACCGCAGCGAGGACGGCGGCGGCATCATCGTCGACATGTTCCCGCACTGGAACTACGTGCTCGAGAACCTCTTCGGACCGATCGAGGGCGTCTACGCCAAGGCGACCACCCACATCGAGACCCGGGTCGACGAGAACGGCGCGCCCTACACCGCGACGGCCGACGACGCGGCCTACGCGATCTTCGATCTCGCCGGCGGCATCACCGCGCAGCTCAACTCCTCCTGGGCCGTGCGGGTCGACCGCAAGGAGCTCGTCGAGTTCCAGGTCGACGGCACGCTCGGCTCGGCCGTGGTCGGCCTGTTCGGCGCCAAGATCCAGCCGCGCGTCGCGACCCCCAAGCCCACCTGGAACCCGGACCTGCCCGAGACGCACGACTACGCCGAGGACTGGCAGGAGCTGCCCGTCAACGACGTGTTCGAGAACGGCTTCAAGACCCAGTGGGAGCAGTTCATCCGCCACGTGGTCGAGGACGCTCCGCACGAGTACGACTTCTTCGCCGGTGCGCGCGGCGTGCGGCTCGCCGAGCTGGGCCTGGAGTCCTCCCGCGAGGGCCGCCGGATCGACGTCGCCGCGCTCGACGCCGCCGCCGACGCCGAGGTGCTCGTGCAGGCGGGCGCCGTCCAGTGAGCGGGCTGACCCTCCTCGGCGCCGACGGCGCGACCCGCTCCATCGAGCTGCTCCCGGCGCCCGCGCACGCGAGGCCCACCGCGCCGCTGCGCTCGCGCACCGCCTACGCCGCCGCGCACGTCGTGCCGCTGGTGCACGGCGAGAACCGGCCCGGCCACCCGGCCCAGATGGACTGGGACGCGACGCTCGGCTTCCGCCACCACGTCTGGTCCTGGGGCCTGGGCGTCGCCGACGCGATGGACACCGCGCAGCGCAACATGGGCCTGGACTGGACTGCGACCCAGGAGCTGATCCGCCGCAGCGCCGCCGAGGCCGCGTCGGTCGGCGGGGCGCTCGTGGTCGGGATCAACACCGACCAGCTCACCGACGACGTCGTCCCGCTGGACACCGTCATCGACGCCTACGTCGAGCAGCTCGCCTTCGCCGAGGACGCGGGGGCGGAGGTCGTGCTGATGGCCAGCCGGCACCTCGCCCGCGCCGCGGAGACCGCCGCCGACTACGAGCGCGTCTACGCCGCCGTGCTCGCCCGCGCCACGAAGCCGGTCGTCCTGCACTGGCTCGGCACCGCCTTCGACGGCGTGCTCGAGGGCTACTTCGGCGCGGCAGACCCGGTCGACGCCTTCCCGGTCGTCCAGCGGATCATCGAGGACAACCTCGACTCGGTGCGCGGCATCAAGATGTCGCTGCTGGACGCGGACGCCGAGATCGCGCTGCGCTCGCGGCTGCCCGAGGGCGCGACCCTCTTCACCGGCGACGACTTCAACTACGTCGGCCTGATCGAGGGCGCCCCCGACGCCGACGGCACGCCGCGCTGGTCGGACGCGCTGCTCGGCGCCTTCGCCGCGCTGGCGCCGAGCGCCTCCGCCGCGATCCAGGCGCTGGACGCGGGCGACACCGCCGAGTACCGCCGTGTGCTGGGCCCGACCGAGGCGCTCTCGCGCCAGGTCTTCGCCGCGCCGACGCAGTATTACAAGACCGGAGTCGCGTTCCTCTCCTGGCTGAACGGCCACCAGCCTGCCTTCTCGATGGTGGGCGGCCTGCACTCCGCGCGCTCGCTGCCGCACCTGTCCGAGATCGTCCGGCTCGCGAACGCGTCCGGCGCGCTGGAGCGGCCGGAGCTCGCGGCCGACCGCTGGACCGGGCTGCTCGCGCTGAACGGGGTCGACGTGACCCGCGCCGTCGAGGGGCTGCACCTGGTCGAGGCGGTGCCCGCATGAGCGCCGACCCGCGCCTGTCGCTGAACCAGGCCACGATCAAGCACGCCTCGCTCGCCGAGGCGCTCGACACCACGGTCGCGGCGGGGATGTCCGCGATCGGCCTCTGGCGCGAGCCGGTCGCCGAGGTCGGGCTGGCGGAGGCCGTGCGCCTCGTCGCCGACTCCGGCCTGCGCGTCTCCTCCCTCTGCCGCGGCGGCTTCTTCACCGCGCCCGAGGGGCCGGAGCGGCGGGCGGCGATCGACGAGAACCGCCGCGCGATCGAGGAGACCGCCGCGCTCGGTGCCCCCGCGCTCGTGCTCGTCGCCGGCGGGCTGCCGGCCGGCTCGCGCGATGTGATCGGCGCCCGGGCCCGCGTGCAGGAGGCTCTGGCAGAGCTGGCCGACGACGCCGCGGCGGCGGGCGTGCAGCTGGCGATCGAGCCGCTGCACCCGATGTACGCCTCCGACCGCGCTGTCGTCTCGACGCTCGGTCAGGCCCTCGACCTCGCCGCGCCGTTCGACGCGGCCGCGGTCGGCGTGGTCGTCGACACCTTCCACGTCTGGTGGGACCCGCAGGTCCTCGCGCAGATCGCCCGCGCCGGAGTGGAGGGCCGGATCGCGAGCTACCAGGTCTGCGACTGGGCGACCCCGCTGCCGGCCGACGTGCTGCTCGCCCGCCGCTACCCGGGCGAGGGCGTCATCGACTTCGGATCGCTCACCCGCGCGGTCGTCGAGGCGGGCTACGCCGGCGACGTCGAGGTCGAGATCTTCCACCAGGAGGTCTGGGACACGGCGTACCCCGAGGTGGCCGAGCGCGTCGTCGCGGCCTTCGCCGAGACGGTGTCGCCGTACCTCTGAGCGGCGCACCCCTGAACTCCCGGTCCGCCGTCGCTGGAGGGTGAGCGGCGGACCGGGCTCCTTCTCCTAAAGGGGCCTTCTAGAGATGCGACGCGCCTAGCTCCACGGCAGATCCAGCGCGTCGAACGTCGTCTCGCGGCGCAGCGTCTCCTGCAGTGCGTGCTCGACGCCGTCGACCACGCGGTGGCGCCCCTCGACGTCCTGCACCTCGCGCCAGGCGTCCGCAGGCAGAGCCCGCGGCGACGGAGCCGCCATCACCGCGTCGAGCAGGCGGAGGAAGCCGCCGGTGCGCTCGATCCCGGCGTGCAGCGGCGTGCCCAGCTCTCGAGCGGCGAGCAGCCCCTCGAACGGCGTGATCCGGTCGTACTGCAGCGTGCGCGGCGGCAGGTCCTCGCGCACGAGCTGCACCACGTCGAGCGTGTAGTAGAAGCGGAGCGTCCCGCGGGTGCCGACGATCTCGACGGAGGGCTCCTCCGGTCGTTCGGCGCAGAGGGTGACCGCGGTCGTGACCCGCAGGCCGTCGGCCAGGGTCAGCACGGCGACCGAGGTGTCGTCCGCCTCGATGTCGTTCGCGCGGCGCAGGTCCAGCCGCACGTCGACGACGTCCTCGAGCCGGTCGGCGCCGGCGATCGCGAGCGCGGTCGCGGTCGCGTGCGAGAAGGGATTGGTCAGGACGCCGTCGGCGACGACCGCGCCGTCGAGCGTGCGGCGGCCGGCCCAGGGGGAGCGCGACCAGTAGCGGTCGTCGCGGACCCAGACTCCGGAGGCGCCGTAGCGCAGGACGTCGCCGATCTCGCCGTCGGCCACGGCCGCGCGGATCGCCGGGATCGCGGAGGAGCCGAGGCTCTGGAAGCCGACCTGCACGAGCGAGCCGGTCGCCGCGGCGCGCCCCGTGATGGCGGTGAACTCGGCGAGCGAGGCGGCCGGCGGCTTCTCCAGCAGGACGTCGTTGCCGTGGTCCATCGCCGCGAGGGCGATCGCGGCGTGGGTGTGGATCGGGGTGCTGATGATGACGACGTCGGTGCCGCCGGCGGCGAAGAGGCCGGTCGCGTCGGGGTGGTGCGCGACGCCGTCGGGGAGCAGCCCCTCGACCGGCGGCCGGGGGTCGGCGACGCCGACGAGCCGGACGCGGCCGTCGCGGTGCGCCGCGAGGACGGCGCCGAGGTGCGAGGCGCCGTAGCCGCCGATGCCGACGAGCCCGATCCGGGGGATCACGGTCGGACTCCGGAGAGCGGGCGGCTGCGGTCGTCTCGTCTGCTCTGCATGATCCGGCCAGCGTATCGGAAAGTGGTTACCGGTGACCAGTGGGGTCGATGATCGTCATGCCCGCCGGGTTCGAGCGGTCGAAGACGGGGAGCAGCTCGGCCGCCTCCTCGAGTCCGATGGTGCGCTCGATCAGGCGCTGCGGGGCGAGGACGCCCTGCTCGATCAGCCGGAGCATCCCCGGGTAGTCGCGCGCCGCCATCCCGTGGCTGCCGAGGACGTCGAGCTCCCAGGCGATCACGCGCGCCATCGGCACGCGCGGGTGGCCCTCGACCGGCGGCAGCAGGCCGATCTGCACGTGCCGGCCGCGGCGGCGCAGGCTGAGGAGGGCGTCGGCGCAGGTCTGCTCGCTGCCGACGGCGTCGACGGCGACGTGACTCCCGCCGCCGGTGAGCGCGTGCACGGCGGCCGGCAGATCGCGGCCGTCGGCGAGGAGGACGTGCTCGGCTCCGACGCTCGCGGCGACCTCGAGGGCCGCGGCGTTCCGGTCGACCGCGATGACGCGGGCGCCGAGCGCGTGCGCGACCATCACGGCGCTGAGGCCGACGCCGCCCGCTCCGATCACCGTCACCCACTCGCCGGGCTGCACCCGGGCCCGCCCGACCAGCGCGCGGTAGGCCGTGGCGAAGCGGCAGCCGAGGCTCGCGGCGGTCGCGAAGTCGACGCCCTCCGGGATCGCGACGAGATTGGTGTCGGCCGCGTGCAGCGCGACGGACTCGGCGAACGAGCCCCAGTGCGTGAAGCCGGGCTGCTCCTGGTCCGGGCAGACCTGGGCGTCGCCCTGCAGGCACCACTCGCAGCGGCCGCAGCCGCAGACGAAGGGCACGGTCACCCGGTCGCCGACCGCCCAGTTCCGGACCTCGGGCCCGACCTCGGCGATCACTCCGGCGAGCTCGTGCCCCGGGACATGCGGGAAGGCGATGTCGTCGTGCCCGGCCCAGGCGTGCCAGTCGCTCCGGCAGAGCCCGGTGGCCAGCACCCGCACGACGACGCCGTCGGCCGGGGCGACCGGCGTCGGGACGTCGTGGACCTCCGGCTCGCCGCGGACGGAGTCGAGGACGAGAGCGCGCATGCCCTCATCCTGGCAGCGAGTCAGCAGTCGTCGGCGCCGAAGCGGAGGTCGGTGAGCGACACGAAGTGCCAGCCCTGGCGGCCGTCGTGCTGGGTGTAGGTCAGGGTGCTGCCCGAGGGGAAGACGCCGAAGCGGAAGGTGTCGGAGCGGGTGACGCCGTCCGTCGTGTACTCGTTCCCGGTCGCGCGGCGGAAGGGGTCGGCGAGGGTGCCGGCGCCGGCGCCGGGGAGCGAGCCGGACGTGGCGATCGAGGTCGGCTCGGTGCTGAAGCCGACGGCGTCCCAGTAGGTCGGCACCCACGAGTTCGCGTCGGTGTTCGAGGTGATGTCGAAGATCGTCAGCTGGAAGTCGACCGGGTCGAAGAGCGCGCCGTCGGCGTCGCGGAACTCGAAGGTCAGGGTCTGCGCGTCGGCTCCGGGGGTGGGCAGGACGGCGAGGTCGCCCTCGCGACGCTGATTGAGCACGAGCGCTCCCGCCGGACCGAAGCCGGCGAAGGAGTACTCGGAGGGGACGCCGCCGGGAGCGTTCCCGGCCCAGCCCGAGCCGTTCTGGCTCATGTTGTAGCGCGTGCCGCCGGAGAGGTCGGTCGTGCCGGCGGCGAGGGTCGAGGTGATGCGGATCGTCGAGGTGCGGCCGGACGCGGAGGTCGCGCCGAGGACGGCGGGGTTGCCGCTCGCGTTCGTCGCGGCGAACTGCGTGACGCTCGTGCAGGGGGTGGTCGACGCGGCGGCGAGGGGCGCGCCCGTGGCGATGGCGACGACGGGGACGGTCCAGAGGGCGGTGGTGGTGAGCGAGCGGCGGGAGAGTCCGGGCGCGGGGGTGCTGGTCATGGCGGGATCCGTTCGGGTGCGGAGGGGAGCGGGCGAGGCGGTGCAGGGCGGAGCGGTGCGGGTGCGGAGCAGGGACTCAGCGACCGGCGTTGTAGTGGTTCTGGATCTGGGTCGCGGTGAGCGCGGTCGAGTAGACGGCGGCGTAGCGCAGGCTGCCGGAGAAGGAGGCGGGGCCGACGTTCGTCCAGGAGCCGCCGAGGGTGTCGTAGCCGATCTTCCAGTAGCCGGTGGTGTTCTCCGCGCTGCGGAAGGCGGTGTTGCCGGCGACCTTCACGCCGTCGAGCCAGAGGCTCGTCCCGGCGGTCGGCGAGAGGGTGGAGACGACGTGGTGCCAGGCTCCGTCGTTGACCGGGTTCGGGCTGGTGATCGACTGGACGCCGTTGTTGTAAATGCCGAAGACGAGGCGGCCGTCCGCGCCGATGTAGGTGTGCCGGTCGTACTGACTGCCGGCGGTGTCGCGGCTGCTGTTGAAGCTGAAGAGCTTGCCGCCCGCGACGGTGGTCTTGAACCAGATCTCCGTGCTGAAGGTGGTCGGGTTGGCCAGCTGCAGCGGCGTGCTGAGGTAGCCGTTCGTCCCGTTCAGCAGCCAGGAGCCGCCGGCGTCGCGCGGGCAGGCCTTCGGGGTGGTCGCGGAGCTGGTCATCGCCGGACGGTAGGTGCCGGGGTAGGCGCCGGAGTCGGTGTCGACGGCGGTCGTCGCTCCGGTGGCCTGCGCGAGCGTGTAGGAGAACAGTGCGTCGCCCCTGTCGGCGGCGAGCGCCGAGTCGCAGGTGAAGAAGGCCGCCGCGCTGCCGACCGTGTTGTTCGAGTTGCGGATGGAGGCGACGTAGGCGCCGGAGGTGGCGGGGGCGAGGAACAGCACGGCCGAGAGGGCGGCGACGAGCAGCGCGGCGAGGGTGGTGCGCGGGGTGCGCGGTGCTGCGGAGCGGAGGCGGGCCAGGAGGCCGGAGCGGGTGCGGCGGTGGCGGCTCATCGGGCGGCCGACTCTGTCTCGGCGGTCTCGGCGGTCTCGGCGGGCGTGGTCTCGGTCTCGGCGGCGCGGGCCCGGCGGCCGTGCTCGCCGCGCGGCTCGGCCTCGGCGGGGAGTCCGACCAGCATCGTCCAGAGCACGGGGGTGGCGCAGACCGCGCCGAAGAGGATCCAGCCCCAGAGCGGCAGGTGCAGCGCCGAGGACACGTTGTAGAAGTCCTCGCCGTTGGCCGGCACCTGGATGCTGCCGACCTGGCCGGAGACGAGGTCGACGTTCGTGCCGCCGACGGCCGTGACGCGGATCGGGAGCATGCCGACCGAGACGAGCGAGGCGTCCGTCTGCCCGTCCTCCACGGTCGCCTCGAGGACGACGATGCCGACGAACGGGCGGAGGACGAACACGGTGAAGGAGGCGACGAGCGAGATCCCCAGCACCCGCATCGCGGCGCGGTGGGTGGGGGAGGAGAGCAGGCGGGTGAGCAGCAGGACGAGGACGGTGCCGGCGAGGAGCATCGGCAGGCCCTTCGCGAGCCAGCCGGCGCCGGGGAGCGCGACGACGACCTTGCCGATCAGCTGCTCGGCGCCGGTCGCCCACGGGTCGGTCGCGCCGTTGATGTCGCCGCGGGTGACCAAGGTGCCGTCGTCGGCGAGGTCGACCACTCGGTGCGTGTAGGTCTCGTCGGGGGTGGTGGTGGGGTGGAAGCTGACGACGTCGCCGACCCGGATGTCCTCGAGGGGCGTCGGGGCGGTGAGGACCAGGGTGCCGACCGGAGCGGCGGTGCCCATCGACGGCGTCTGGACGATGAACCAGCGTCCGCCGGAGGCGTGGAAGAGGAAGGCGGCGACGACCAGGGCGGCGACGAGGGCGGTGACGGTCCAGGTCGCGACGGTGCGCAGGCGGGAGCGGGGGGAGCGGGGCTCGGGGGTGGAGACGGGGGTGGCGGTGGTGGCGGGGGTGAGGGGGGAGGCGGTGCCGGCGGGGACGGCGGTGGATCCGGGGAGCGCGGGGGCGGGGCGGGTCTGCAGCGTGGTCACGGGTCCACCTCCTCGGCGGGGTGGGGGCCGCCTGGGCGGCGGCCCCCGGGGTGCGGGTGTCGGGTGTTGCGGGGGCGTTTCTCGGGGTGGGGCGGTGCTTCGGGGGAAGCGGTCTTCGGTGGTGGATCTCGATACGCCCGCTCTGCGGGCTACTCGATCAGCATGAACCGCGCGTGCATCTCGCTCGGCGTGAGCCGGGGAGGCTCGATCAGCTGGCGAAGGTCCAGGTGAGGGGGAGCGAGGCGGACAGGCCCTGGTAGGTGTTGCCGGCGGAGGAGTCGAGCGTGACGGCGATGGTGAAGGGGGTGCTGGTGCCGGCGGTGACGGGGGCGGCGGAGAGCGACTTGGCGGCGGTGCCGGCGAGCGCGGCGGCGGTGCCGCTGTAGACGGTGGTGCTGCCGGAGGTGATGACGACGTTCAGCTTGGAGCAGAAGTCGGTCGCGGTGCCCGAGGAGCCGGCGGCGGTGTTGACCGACTGGGCGCAGGTGGCGCCCGGGGTCAGCGTGAAGGTGTTGGCCGAGACGGTGCCGGCGTTCTTGATGGTGATCGCGGTGCTGACGGTCTGGCCGGGGACCATGGTGGTCGAGCCGCCGAACTTGTTGATGGTCGAGCAGGTCGCGGTGTTGGTGCTGACCGAGCCGCCGTCGGTGCTGAGGCAGGTGACGGGCGTGGTGCCGGTCGACTTCTCCTCCATGACGAGCGAGCCGGAGGCGGCGGTGTTGTTGGTGTTGGTGATGCTGGCGACGAAGCCGGAGAGGGTTCCGGACATCGAGACCGACAGCAGCGCGGCGGCGGCGACGCTGGTGGCGAGGACGAGGGGGGCGAAACGGACGCGCTTGCGCTTTGCGGTGTGGTTCGACATGACAGGACTCCTGATCGGGTAGAAGGTGAACTGCCGTGCAGTTCGCTGTGGGGTGTTTTCTGGCTTGTCGAGTAAGTTACTTGATGGCGAAGATACTTTGCAATCGTTCCATTACCCCCTGTTGTGGGGACAGCCATCTCGACGGCGACATTCGCCGCTCCGATACCCGCTCCCACCCCGCTCCGACACCCGAGAAGGCCGCATGGATCCCGAGAACACGCCCCCCGCCGACGGCGGCGCGCAGCCCGCCGGCGCGGCCCTCCGGCAGGTAATGCGGCAGCTCGAGACGGCGCAGCGCCACCTGCGCACCGCGGTCGCCCTCGACGCCGGGATCGGGATCTCGGAGCTGAGTGCGCTGGAGGCGCTCGCCGAGTCGCCCGGGCTGACGCCCAAGTGGCTGGGGCTCGAGCTGTCGCTGACGACCGGAGCGGTGACCGCGCTGCTCGACCGCCTGGCCAAGGCCGGCCACCTCGACCGCGTCTCGAACCCGCAGGACCGGCGCAGCGTCCTGCTCCGGCTGACCGACTCCGGCACCGCGCTGCTCGCAGCGGTCGACGAGCGCTACGGCGCGGTCAGCGTCGAGGTGCTGCGGGCGTCCCCGCGCCTGGGCGAGGAGGAGGTCGTCGAGGACCTCGCGCGCGCCGCGGCGGTCATCACGGCGCACACGATCGGCTGAGCGCGAGCGACCCGGCGCGTCAGGCCTGCAGGGCGCGGTCCTTGCGGATCGACCAGAGGTTGCGGCTCGCCGTGCGCTCGTAGTCGAAGTCGGTCACCAGTGCCTGGATGAGGGCGATCCCGCGACCCGACTCGGCGAACGCGTCCGGCATCTCCCGCGGGCCGGTGTCGACGCCGGGCGGGTCCGCGGTGTCGACCAGCTCGGCCCGGAGCGCCTCGTCGTCGACGGTGACGACGAGGCGGCAGAGGACCGCGGTGGTCGAGACGGCGTGCTGGATCACGTTGGAGACGAGCTCGACGAGCGCCGTCTCGAACTCCATCCGGTCGCGGGCACCGACGTCGGCGCGCTCGCCGAAGAGCGAGTCGAGCAGGTCGTGCACGAGCTCGATGTCGTCGGGCGGCGTCCGGAAGGCGAGGGTGCGCTCAGTCACGGTACGCGTCGCCGGCCGAGGCGTAGCCGACGAGCACGCGGTCGAGGTTGGAGAGCTCGAGCACCATGGTGACCTGCTCGCTCGGGGCGGCGATCCGGAGGTCGCCCCCGGCCTGGCGGGCGCTCTTCAGGCAGGCGACGAGCGCGCCGAGCCCGGACGAGTCCATGAAGGTGACCTCGCTCAGCTCGACGACGATGCGGCTGCTGCCCTCGTCGAGAGCGCCGCGCACCTCCGTCCGCAGATCCCGCGCCGCGGCGAGATTGAGCCGGCCCGCCGCCGTGATCACGGCGACGCCGGGAGCGATCGTCTCGGTGCTGAAGGTCATGCCTGCTCCTGGTCGGTGTCCGCGGCGGGGCGCGGGGTGTCGTGGGTCCGCGTCACGAGGAGCGCGGTGATGTCGTCGAGCGCGCGGCCGGAGCCGGCGAGCGCGGTCAGGGCGGTGAGGAAGCCGATGGCGCCCTCGGAGGTGCGGACGAGGTCGGCCGCGAGGACGAGCGACTGCAGGGTTCCGTCGAAGAGGTCGAGCACCCCGTCGGTGAAGGAGACCAGGGAGTCGCCGACGGCGAGATCGACGGTCTGGGTGACCCAGCCGCCGTCCTCCGCGATGCCGAGGGGGAGGCCGAGCGCGGCGAGGCGGTGGAAGGTCCCGTCGGCGCGGAGCAGGACGGTGAGCCCGTGGCCCGCGTCCACGAAGTCGACCCGACCGGTCGCGGTGTCGAGCCGGCCGTGGAAGAGCGTCGCGAAGGTCTCGGTGGCGGAGAAGTCCGGCTGCAGCTGCTCGCTGACCGCGGCGACCACCGCGTCCGGAGCGCCGCCGGCCCGGGCGCGGAACGCGGCGCGGATGCCGGCGGCGAGGATCGCGGCGCCGGTGCCCTTGCCCATCACGTCGACGAGAGTCAGGTCGACGACCGCCTCGGTCGCGGTCCAGGTGTAGAAGTCGCCGCAGATCTGCCACTTGGGCAGCGAGGCGCCGGCCAGGTCGTAGCCGGCGGGGTGGCGGAACGCGGTGGGGGAGAGGCGGGCCTGCACGTCGGCGGCGCGGTCCCACTCCGCGGTGTCGCGCAGTTCGCGCTCGACCCACTGGCCGAACTCCTCGAAGAGCAGCTCCTCCTCCGGGCTGAGCGCGCGGGGGACGAAGTCGAGCAGGCAGAGCGTCCCGAGCTGCAGGCCGTCGTCCACCGTGAGCGGGCGGCCGGCGTAGAACTGCACGTGCGGCGGTCCGGAGACGTGCACGTGCTGCGCCCAGGCTCCGTCGGCGCCGAGGTCGGGGACGACGAGCGTGCTCCGCTGGGCGAGCGTCGCGTCGCAGAACGTCCCCGCGCGAGGGTAGGACACCGGCCCCTCGGGCTGCGGCGACTTCGTGAAGAGCGTCGTCTCGTCGAGGATGTGGATCTCCGCCACCGGCACCTGGAAGAGCTCCTGCGCCATCCGGGTGATCCGGTCGAAGCGCTCCTCGGGGCCGGAGCCCATCAGGCCCAGCGCCTCGATCACGGCGGCGCGGCGGTCCCGGTCGTCGGTCGCCCCGAGCGGTGCGTCGGCGCCGATCGCCGGGTCCTGGCTGGTCTGCTGCGACATCGTCCCCCCGAGTCTGCGTGCGGAGACGGTGTCTCGCCTCCGCGATGACGGTATCGAACGGTGCGCCCCCGGTCGCCGCTGAGGGCCGTTAGTCACCCGGACGGGGGTCACGGCTGCGCGACACCGGTAGCGTTGCACCCTGACCCCGATGGTGCAATGATGCACAGTATGCAAGCAGATGCGACCGCGACCCGGCGCGACCAGCGCGCGGCCGAGCGGCGCGGCGAGCTGGCCCGCACCGCCCGCGAGCTGACCATCCGCCACGGCTTCTCGGGCTTCACCGTCGAGGAGCTCTGCGAGGAGGTCGGCATCTCGCGCCGCACCTTCTTCAACTACTTCCCGAGCAAGGAGTACGCGATCGTCGGCCGGCCCGAGGAGGGCCTCGACGACGACAGCGTCGCGGACTTCCTGACCCGCCGCCCGGGCGTCTCGCTGCTCGAGGCCCTCGTCGCCCTCGGCGCGGTGCACTTCGCCGCGATCGGCCTGAACGCCGACAGCGTCCGCGAGTTCGTCGCCGTCGCCGATCGCGAGCCGAAGCTCCTGCAGGCCCTGCTCGACGTCGGCACCCAGCGCGACCTGCTCGTCGCCGACCTCGTCGCGCGGCGCGAGGGCCTCGACCCCGCCGACCCGTCCGTGCTGCTCGCCGTGCAGACGGCCGGCACCGTCGTCCGCAGCGCCGTCGGCGCCTACCTCGACTCCGACGGCTCCGTGCCGCTCGAGCGCCTCGCCCAGGACCGCATCGCGGCCGTGACGCGCCTGCTCCTGGGCTGACCCGGCCCCCGCCGCGCCGACCCGCTCCCTCTCGCCCCACCCGACCCCGAGGACACCATGACCGCCCCCGCCACCGCCTCTCCGCTCCTGCTCACGCAGCGCCGGATCTGGATCATCTTCTCCGCGCTGATCGCCGGCATGCTCCTCTCCAGCCTCGACCAGACCATCGTCTCGACCGCGATGCCGACCATCGTCGGCCAGCTCGGCGGCGTCGAGCACCAGGCCTGGATCACCACCGCCTACCTGCTCGCGACCACGATCGTGATGCCGATCTACGGCAAGTTCGGCGACGTCCTCGGCCGCCGCACGCTCTTCCTGATCGCCATCGCGCTGTTCACCCTCGCCTCGGTCGGCTGCGCGCTGGCCGGCGACTTCTGGTCGTTCGTCGTCTTCCGCGCCCTGCAGGGCCTCGGCGGCGGCGGGCTGATGATCCTGTCGCAGGCGATCATCGCCGACATCGTGCCCGCCAACGAGCGCGGCAAGTACATGGGCCCGCTCGGCGCCGTCTTCGGCCTCTCCGCCGTCGCCGGCCCGCTGCTCGGCGGCCTCTTCGTCGACCACCTCACCTGGCAGTGGGCGTTCTACATCAACATCCCGGTCGGCATCGCGGCCTTCGCCATCGCCTGGTTCGCGCTGACGCTGCCGAGCAAGCGCGCGACCAAGCGGATCGACATCCCGGGCGTGCTGCTGCTCTCGATCGCCACCACCTGCCTGATCTTCTTCACCGACTTCGGCGGCGACGCCGCGCACGGCTGGGGCGCCCTCGAGACCTGGGCGTTCGGCGCCGGGCTGATCGCCGCGGTCGCCGGCTTCATCTGGGTGGAGTCGCGCGCCGAAGACCCGATCATCCCGCTCAGCCTCTTCCGCAACCCGATCTTCGTGAACGCGACGGCGATCGGCCTCACGCTCGGCCTCGGCATGTTCTCCGCCATCGCCTTCGTGCCGACCTTCCTGCAGATGGCGTCCGGCACCTCCGCCGCCGCGTCGGGCCTGCTGATGCTGCCGATGATGGCGGGCCTGATGGGCACGTCGATCTACTCGGGCATCGCGATCTCGCGCACCGGCCGCTACAAGGCGTTCCCGATCGTCGGCGCCCTGCTCACCGGCCTCGCGATGGCGGCGATGACGACGCTGACCGCCGAGACCCCGATCCCGCTGATCTGCGTCTACCTCTTCTTCTTCGGCGCGGGGCTCGGCCTGATCATGCAGGTCATCGTCCTCGTCGTGCAGAACGCCGTCGCCCCTGAGATGATCGGCACGGCGACCAGCACGAACAACTACTTCCGCGAGGTGGGCGCCTCGCTCGGCGTGGCCGTGTTCGGCACGATCTTCACCAACTCCCTCGCCGAGAAGCTGACCGGCGTCTTCACGGACGCGGGCGTCGCCGACGTCGGAGCGGCCACCGCGACCCTCGACCCGCAGGCGCTGAGCGCCCTGCCGGACGAGGTCCGCGACGGCGTCGTCCGCGCCTACGCCGAGTCGCTGGCGCCGGTGTTCTGGTACCTGCTGCCCTTCATTGCGATCGCCTTCGTCCTCGCGCTGCTGCTCAAGCAGATCCCGCTGTCGGACCAGTCCGGCATGGTCGCCCGCGGCGAGGCCGTCGGCGGCGAGGAGGCGGAGCGCCTGCACCGCGAGAGCCTCGCGGCGCCGGCCGCCGAGGTGCGGTCGGAGGCTCCGGAGGACGCGCGCGCCGACCGCTGATGCGGGGGCCGGCCGCCGTCGCTCTTGTCGCGGCGTCGGTCGGCCGCGACACTGGGGGCGTCCCTGTCGCGCTGTCCCCGCCGCACGTCCGGTCAGGAGGACGCGTGTCCCACACCGTCGACGAGCAGGCCGTCGCCTTCGAGGCGGAGCGCGGCCGGCTCACCCGGCTCGCCTCGCGGCTGCTCGACGACCACCACGAGGCCGAGGATGCGGTGCAGTCGGCGTGGCTGCGACTGCACGGCACGACGGCCGCGATCGACAACCTGCCGGCCTGGCTGACGACGGTCACGACCCGGCTCTGCCTCGACCGGCTGCGCGCGCGCATCCCGGAGCCCGCCGAGCTCGTCGAGACCGGCACGGGCGTGGAAGGCGTGGGCACGGGGAGTGCCGACCTCGAGCGCGCCGAGGCCGTCGGCCAGGCCCTGCACGTCGTCGTCGAGACCCTGACGCCGAACGAGCGCGTCGCGTTCGTGCTCGCGGACAGCTTCGGGGTCGACTTCGCGACGATCGGCGAGATCCTCGGCCGCAGCGCGGTCTCGGCGCGCAAGCTCGCCTCGCGGGCGCGCGCCAAGACGACGGCAGGACCCGCGGACGGGCCGGTCGCCGACTGGCAGGTGGTCGACGCCTTCATGGCGGCGGCGCGCGGCGGCGAT
Organism: Rathayibacter sp. VKM Ac-2927; assembly: GCF_022815525.1. Classification (NCBI taxonomy): domain Bacteria; kingdom Bacillati; phylum Actinomycetota; class Actinomycetes; order Micrococcales; family Microbacteriaceae; genus Rathayibacter; species Rathayibacter sp. VKM Ac-2927. The sequence continues at coordinate 389,055 of NZ_JALGRT010000002.1, read as the reverse complement.
CTGGCGCGACTGCTGCAGCTGCTGGCGCCGGGCGCGAGCATCCGCGCGGATGCGGACGCGCTCGCCGCGGGGACCCCGGAGCGGATCGACGGTCGCGAAGCCGTGGCCGCCTTCTTCGACGGCAGTGCTCATGCGGCGCTCGCCGCGATCGTCGACGGGCGGCCGGGCGCCGCCTGGTTCCACCGCGGAGCCCCGCAGGTCGCGTTCGACTTCACCGTTCTCGACGGGCGGGTCGCCGGCGTCGTCTTCCGGGCGGACCCGGCCGTGCTGGCGTCGATCGTCCGGCGCGAGGGCGCCGCAGGCGACGCGGGCTGACGCGCTCCGGCGTGTCGTGTCACATCGGCGGCTCCCCGGCCGTCGAACAGGAGAGAGGCCCACCCGGGCCACGACAGAAGGAGCACCCGATGAAGACCATGACCTGCCGCCAGCTCGGCCGACCCTGCGATCTCGAGCACCGCGGCGACTCGGCCGACGTCGTCATCAACCTGCAGGACCGGCACCTGCGCGACGCGGTGAAGGCCGGCGACGCCGTCCACGAGGAGGCGCGCAACGACATGAAGAACCGCTGGCGCCACCCCGTGCAGTCGATGGGCTGGTACAACGGCGCCAAGCGCACGTTCGCCGAGCTGCCCGAGGGCTGACCCTGCCGGCGCCGGGGTCGACCCGGCGTCAGGCGGGCAGCAGGCCGATGATCACGGCCATCACGAGGATCGTGACGAGCTCGTGCGTGATGTTCAGGATCGTCAGCTTGGCCGGGCGGCCCTCGAAGGCGTCGTGGGTGATCATCCGCGCGGCGGTGAAGCCGGCGAAGAGGAACAGCCCGGTGATCAGCGAGTTCGCGAACCAGCTGCCGCCGTAGAAGGCGTGCGCGATGTCGACGCAGCCGGCCAGGACGAGCGCGGTGACGAGGCTGACCACGACGGTGACGAGGATCGGGACGACCGCGCTGCGGCTGCTCATCTGCTCCCGGCTGATGCCGGCCAGCCGCATCCAGAGCGTGCCGAAGACCTTCGGGGTGTACCAGATCGAGCCGACGAGCATCGTCGACAGGGTGGCGAGTCCGACCGCCCACGGGTTGATGTCGGGGACCACGGCGGCCGCCTCTCGGTGTCCCGGTCGCGCGGGGATCGCAGCGGCGGCGGGTGCGCTCACCTTAGCGGCGCGCCGGTTCCCGGGGCGGCTCCGCGACCGGACGCGGAACGGGCCCTGGCACCCACGCGGGGCCCGTCTCCCGTCCACTCGCAGTCGGAGCCGCGCGCGAGTGGACGGGGATCGGGCTCTGCTCCGGGCACAGGGCCCGGTTCGGGTCCGTTCGCGTGAGATTCCCCTGCTCAGCGGCGGCTCATGGGATCTGCTCCGGCTCGTGGGATCTGCTCCGGCTCGTGGAATCGACTCGATCCGGCGAGCCGAGCCTCGTTCCACGTGCCGGAGGTCCACCCGCATCGGCCTCGGCTCGCAGGAACAGCCTCGGCTCGTGAGAACCGGCCGATCCCACGAGCCGGACCCGGATCCACGTGCCGAACGTCACGAGCGCCACCGCCGATGCCCAGCTCCGGCTCGCGGAATCACCTTCGGCTCGTGGAATCCTCCCGATTCAGCGAGCCGGACTGCGTTTCGCCAGCCCGAGGTCCGTCGCCGACTCGCGCTGCATCGTCACCGCGTCACAGCGCAGGCGCGCGGACCGAGGCGTCAGGAGCCCTGTCTCGATGCTCCACTCGCGGTACGCAGTCGCCGTCGGGCGAGAAGCCAGCCCGCGCAGAACGCCAGCACGAGCAGCCCGAGCACGATCAGCGCGGCGGCGGTCGCCAGGCCCGGAGTGACGACCATCGTCCCGGGCGAGAACATCGTCTCCGAGAGCGGGGCGTACGCGAACCAGCCGAACGACACCTCGCGCGGAGTGGTCGCCGCCACGACGATCCCGCTCACGACGAGCAGCGCGCCCGCCGCCGGTAGGAGCCACCGCCTCGTCCTCATGCTCCCTACGGTAGGGGGCGGGCGCTGCCCCGGCGGCACCGGCTACGGCGAGACCATCCCGCCATTGACGTTCAGCGTCTCGCCGACCACGTAGCTCGACTCCGCCGACGCGAGGAAGACGTAGGCGGGCGCCTGCTCGGCCGGCTGCGCGGCGCGGCCCATCGGCGCCTCGCTCGAGCCGAACTCGGGCAGGCTCTCCGGGTCGACGCCCGCGGTCACCTGCAGCACCGACCAGGTCGGCCCCGGCGCCACGACGTTCACGCGGATGCCCTTCGACGCGAGCTGCTGGGCGAGCCCCTTGGACAGGTTGTTGATCGCGCCCTTGGTCATCGCGTAGTCGAGGCGGTCGGGCGCGGGCTTGTGCGCCTCGGCCGAGGCCGTGTTGATGATGGTGGAGCCCGCGGGGAGGTGCGGGAGCGCCGCCTTGATGATGCGGAACGGCGCGAAGACGTTGATCGCGAACGTCGTCTCGAACTGCTCGTCGCTGAGCTCGAGGACGTCGTCCTGCCAGACCTGCTTGCCGGCGACGTTGACGACCGTGTCGAGGCCGCCGAGCCCCTCGACGGCCTTCGCCACGAGGTCCCGGCAGTACTGCGCGTCGGTCAGGTCGCCCGGGATCGTCACGGCGGTGCGGCCGGCCGCGCGGATCAGCTCGACGACGTGCTGCGCGTCCTCCTCCTCGTCGGGGAGGTAGGCGAGCGCGATGTCCGCGCCCTCGCGGGCGAAGGCGATCGCGACCGCCGCGCCGATGCCGGAGTCGGCGCCCGTGATCAGCGCGCGCCGCCCGGTCAGGCGGCCGGTGCCGCGGTAGCTGTCCTCGCCGAGGTCCGGGACCGGGGTCATCCGCGACTGGAGGCCGGGCTCGGGCTGCTGCTGCACCGGCGGCGTGACGTTCGGGTACTGCGTGGCGGGGTTGGTGAAGGTGTACTGGTCGGGCATGGGGTCCTCCGGGGTCGTCGAGCGGGCGGGGCGCCGTCGTTCCGCGGCACCGGCCCTCCTCGACGCTAGCCGCGGCCCGCGTGCCGGCGGAGGAGCTTGACGGCCGCCCTAGTCGTACTGCGGCGTCTGCCGTCCACCCCCGGGCGATACGGTCGTAGTCATGCCGTCCCGCCCCGTCTCCGCCGCGAAGCGCCGCCTGGCCATCTCGGCCTTCATGCTCGTCTTCGGCATCGGGATGGCCTCCTGGGTCGTGCGGACCCCGGCGGTCCGCGACCTGCTCGCCGCGTCGACCGCCGAGATGGGGCTCGTCCTGCTCGGCCTCTCGGTCGGCTCGATGAGCGGAGTCCTGTCCTCCGCCGCCGTCGTCCGCCGGCAGGGGGTGCGCTTCACCGTCGTGATCGGCGGCGCCTCCTTCGTCACCGGCATCGCGCTGACCGGCGTCTTCGCCGAGCTCTCCACCCCGTTCGGCGTCGCGGCGGGCCTCGCCCTCGTCGGCTTCGGGATCGGCATCTCCGAGATCGCGCTCAACGTGGAGGGAGCGGCGCTCGAGACGCTCACCGGCCGCTCGGTCCTCCCTGCGCTGCACGGCTTCTACAGTCTCGGCACCGTCACCGGCGCGGTCGCGGGCATCGGCTTGACGGCGATCGACTTCCCCGTGGTCTGGCAGCTCGTCGGAGTCGCGGTCGTCGCGCTCGCGCTGCTGCTCACCGTCATCCGCTCCATCCCGGTCGAGACCGGTCGGGTCGAGCGCGCCGTCGCCGGCGCTCCCCGCGAGAAGGTCCGCTCGACGCCGGTCTGGCAGCAGCCGCGCGTGCTGATGCTCGGCCTGATCGTGCTCGCCCTGGCGCTGGCCGAGGGCTCGGCGACCGACTGGCTGCCGCTGCTCATGGTCGACGGCCACGGCGTCTCCGCCACCGTCGGCACCGTGGTGTTCACCGCCTTCGCCGCGGCGATGACCGTCGGCCGCTTCCTCGGCACCCCCCTGCTGGCCCGCTTCGGCAAGGCGACCGTGCTGCTGGCGAGCACCCTCGTCTCGGCGGTCGGGATCGGCATCGTCGTCTTCGCCGACAACGCCGTCGTGGCCGGCGCGGCCGTCGTCCTCTGGGGCCTGGGCGCGGCCCTCGGCTTCCCGGTCACGCTCTCCGCCGCGGGCGAGAGCGAGGACCCGACCTCCGCCGTCGCTGCCGTCGCGACCGCCGGCTACATCGCCTTCCTCGTCGGCCCGCCCCTGCTCGGCTTCCTCGGCGAGCACTTCGGCCTCCGCGGCGCGATGGCCGTCGTCCTCGTGCTGGTCGCCCTCGCCTCGCTGCTCACCTCGGCCGCGAAGCCCCGCGTCCCGCGCGAGCCCGTCCCGGCCTGACCGGCGCGCCCTCGGCCGCCGATCGCTCCGCGAACCCTGCCGATCGCGCAGCCAGCGGACCGGGCCCGCGCATGCGTACCGAGGAGCCCGCGCAGCGGGCCCGCCCATGCTGATCGACCAGCCCGCCGAGCGGCCCTGCCCATGCTGATCGACCAGCCCGCCGAGCGGCTCTGCCCATGCTGATCGAGTAGCCCGCGGAGCGGGCGTATCGAGATCCACCACCGTCAGCACCTGAGTCTGCAGACCCGCCCTGCCGGTGACGGCGGGTCTCGATACGCCCCTGCGGGGCTACTCGACCAGCAAAGGCTGCGGGCAGCTCTTCCAAGTGGATCCGCCGGCAGGCCCGGCCTCAGGCCGTCGCGTCCGCGACCACCCAGGGGAAGGCCTCGGCCTTCGAGCGGGCGCCCTGGCGGGCCTTCGAGCGGTTCGGCTCCTCGACGTCCGCGAGCAACCGCTCGGACTGGCGGACGAGCTCGGCGAAGCGCTCGGTGTCGAGCCAGTCCGGGCGCATCGCGAAGACGAGGTCCTCGGTGGCGGTGTTGCCGCTCGCGCCGGGAGCGAACGGGCAGCCGCCCAGACCGCCGAGCGCCCCGTCGACGACGGTCGCGCCGGCGCGGACGGCGCTCAGCGCGTTGACGACGCCGGCTCCCCAGGTGTCGTGACCGTGGAAGACGATCTCGCGCGGCGGCGTCTCGGCGGCGACCCGGGAGACGAGCGAGAACACCTGCTCGGGGTGGGCCTGGCCGAGGGTGTCGCAGATCACGACGTCCTCGGCGCCCGCCGCACGCGGGTCGTTCGCGATCGCGAGCACCCGCTCCTCCGGCACCGGGCCCTCGAAGGGGCAGGTGAAGGACGTGGCGATGCAGAGCTGGATGCGCCCGCCCACCGCGTGCGCGAGGGCGACGGCGTCGGGCATCGCCTCGAGGCTGGCCTCGGTGCTGCGACCGATGTTCGCCCGGTTGTGGGAGTCGGAGGCCGAGAGGCAGTACTGGAAGTTGCGCGCGCCGGCCGCTGCCGCTCGCTCGATGTGGCGCGGGGTCGCCACCCAGACCCAGCAGTGCTCGAGCTCCTCGGCGGTCAGCGCCGCGACGACCTCGAGGGTGTTGGCCATCGGCGGCACGAGATCGCCCCGCGCGAGCGAGCCGATCTCCAGCTCGGGGACGCCCGCCGCGAGGAGCGCCCGGACCAGCTCGACCTTGCGCTCGGTCGAGAGGAGCTTGCCGGTCAGCTGCAGTCCGTCGCGGAGGGTGACGTCGCGCAGCCGGACGGTGCGGTCGGTGGCGGTCATCGGGTCTCCTCCGCCACCGCGTCGTCGATCGGCTTCCGTCCGAGCATCGCCAGGACCTCCTCGGTGTCGTGGCCCAGCGCGGGCGCGAGCGTGCGGATGGGGAGCGAGCGGTCGCCGAGCACCGGGACGATGCCGGGGAAGCCCACGCCCTCGATCGTCCCGGCGCCCGTGTCGACGTCGAACTTCTGGATCATGCCGCGGGCCGCGTACTGCTCGTTCGTGCTGATGTCCGCGGCGGTGAGGATCGGGCCCGAGGGCACGCCGTGCTCGTCGAGGATCGCGAGCGCCGCGTCCGAGGTCGTCGTGGCGGTCCAGGCGGCGATCGCGGCGTCGAGCTCGTCGCGGCGGCGCCAGCGGCCGTCGTTGGTGAGCAGGTCCGGGTCCTCGGCCAGGTCGGCGCGGTCGATGATCGCCATCAGGCGCTGGAAGATCGCGTCGCCGTTGGCCGCGACGACGATGCTGGAGCCGTCGCCGCAGACGTAGGCGTTCGTCGGCGCGATGCCCTCCATCCGGCCGCCGACGCGCTCCCGGACGATGCCGTGCGCCTGGTAGTCGGGGATGAGCGACTCCATCATCGAGAACATCGCCTCGTTGAGCGCGACGTCGATCACCCGCTCGACCAGCGGTGCCGGGCCGAGTCCGGCGGCGCGGCGGGTCTCGCGCTGGAAGAGCGCCATCATCACCCCGTATCCGGCGTAGAGGCCGGCGATGGAGTCGCCGATCGAGACGCCGACGCGGACGGGCGGGCGGTCCGGATCGCCGACCAGCTCGCGGAAGCCGCCCATCGCCTCGGCGACCGCCGCGAAGCCCGGCCGGCTGGAGAGCGGACCGGTCTGGCCGAACGCCGAGATGCGGCCGATGACCAGCTCGGGGTTCGCCTCGTTCAGCACGTCCGGTCCGATGCCCCAGCGCTCGAGGGTGCCCGGACGGAAGTTCTCGAGGACGACGTCGCACTCGGCGGCGAGCCCGCGGACGGCGTCGCGGCCCTCCTCCGTGCGCAGGTCGAGCGCGACCGAGCGCTTGCTGCGGTTGAGGGTGTGGAAGAGCATCGACGTCGTCGATCCGGGGTGCAGCCGCCACTTGCGCAGCTCGTCGCCCGTGCCGGGGCGCTCGACCTTGATCACGTCGGCGCCGAAGTCGGCGAGAAGGCGGCCCGCGGTGGGGGCGGCGATGAAGTTGCCCAGCTCGAGCACGCGGACGCCGGCGAGCGGAGCGGGAGAGGGAGTCGGAGCGGAGGGAGGTGCGGTGGTCATCACGGCCTTTCGGTCTCCACGAGCGTGCCACGGATCCCGCGCGCCGTCGCCGTCCGGCGCAGGAGACGCCACTCCTCCCCAACGGTGCGGATCGCGGAGCTCTCCACAGTTCGCTCCCGTGGCCCTCTGCCGTGTGGAGGCGAGCAGTACTTTCCTCCCGATGGGGCTGGACCACCGCCCCGGCGCAGGCCCCACGCCACGTCCTCCGGCGCTGATCCGGGTCGGCACCCCCTCCCTCGGAAAGGCACGAACGATGACCCACCCCCACGACGAGCTCCCGCTGCGGATCACCGAGCGCTTCGCCCTGCCCGACGGCCGCGTCGGCGTCAGCGCCTGGTCGGCGAGCGACCCGGAGCAGCTCGAGCAGCAGCTCCGTACCCGGGCCGGCCGCGCCGATCCGGAGCGCGAGCCCGGCCGACGCCTGCACCTCGTCCGCCCGCCGCTCGTGCGCATCGAGGAGCGGATCGACGGCGTCCTCCAGCCGATCGACCCGCTGCAGCGCGCGGTGGTCGACGTCCGCTGGCGCACGGCGCTGACCCGCTCGCGTCGACCTGCCCGGCTGCGCCGACTCGTCGGCCCCCGTGACCTCCCCACGACCGAGCCCCCGTCGGACGTCGCCCGCTGGACCGAGCGGCGCCCGCCGGGGGAGCACCCGGCCGACGGAGAGGAGGCCCCGCTCAGCCCTTGACCGCCCCGGAGTTCGTACGCTTCGCCATGCTCGCTTCGCCGACCGTGTGGCGCCGACAGGCGGAGTGGCCCGACGCGAAGAGCGGGCAGAGCGGCCGTCAAGATCGGCTCGCTCTGCCCGCTCTCGTGGGGCCTGGGTGGAATGTCTCACTCGAACCGTGGCCTACTTGAGCAAGGAGGTGACAGTGTCTTCAGCGTCCCCACCGCCTGAAGTGACCGAAAGCGCCGACGCCGGTCCCGAGGAGGCCTACGGCGGTGAGGAAGATCCACCAGCTCGGCTTGCACTCCGCGGCGGCGGAGAACATGAACCCTCTTCCGGTTCTACTGCCCACGCCGACGGAATTCGACGAAAGCGCTGTACCCGGTCGTGAGCAGCATGATCCCGAAGAGAACGATCCACCACGCGGGTCGGTTCTCGGCGGCGGCGAGGAAGACGAACAGGCTGCCGATCGCGAACATGGTGAGAGCGAACGGCGAACTGTTCCTCTTCTCAGGAGTCAAAGCAGGCCTGCTTTATCGAGATCACCCCGGCCAGTTCCAGGACCAGATCGCCGGCGGCGTTGATGATCGCCTGCCGCCGCTTCTCCGCGTTGGAGGTGGTCTTCCATGCGCGATAAATCACCTCGAAGGCTTTCTGAATGTTTCCGAACCGGGACACCAGGGAGGCGACCTTGTTCGCAATGTTCGCGTTCACTGCCACGGCACCGGCCACTGCGGCCACACACGCGGCCCACCCCCAGGCGTCGCTCGGGTCGGCGATCACGGGGAAGGCAGTCGCCTCGTCGAACTCCACCGTCTGGACGAGGGTGTTCCCGTCCAGGGTGAAACTCGTGCCGACAGGACTGCCCAGGGCGTCGTAGGCCCAGGGGATCTCGTAGCCACCGAGCAGATCACCCGCGGCCGATAGGACGGCGACCGACCCGTCGGGCTCGACGGTCGCGCTGGCGCCGGCGGGAAGCGAGAGGGGGAAGCGGTAATCGTGGGCCGCATCGGCGGAGTCCACCTGGATCAGCGTCTGCGTGCCCTTCTCCGTCGCATAGCTGCTGATCGCTGCGTCACCGAGGGTCGTCGTCAGCACCGGCTCGCCTGCTCCGTCGAAGAGACCGTCCGGGAGAGTGCCCGGGTCGACCACCGCGGAGGACGACACCGCGCCGGGGAGGGTGATGCCCACGGATACCGCTCCGGCGTCGGTCACCACAGTGGTGGTCGCGGGAACGACCTCGGTCGAGAAGTCGGCCGCCGGAGATGGTTCAGTTCTCTCGACTCTAGGGATCGCCTGCGCTGGACTCGCTGCGGCGAGGACGACCGCTGCCGCGATCACACTCGACATGACGACGGTGAAGACCGTTCTGTGATTCTTCTGCATGACCATTAGCTGCACTCCTTCGTGACTGAATGACCGAGGTCTTCGAGCCTGCGAAGAGACTTCGGTCCCGCCCTTCGCGGTTGATCAGGAAGAATACGAGGATGTTTCGCCTTGTGCGGCCGTGATCATGCTCCGCCGGTTATTCGTGCATCTGCGAGGCGACCGAGGCCTCCCGCGCAGTGGTCGATCTCTCCGCCACGCAGTCGTCGCCGTCGACGCAGTGCCGGCGGAATCCGCAGGACCGCGGGCATCGGCGGGTCTCGAGTGTGGCGAGGCCCCCTCGCTTGAAGGCGGTGCTGCGGCGCGTCGAGACGGGCCCGATACTTCGCGCCACGGAAGGTGGCGGCGCAGGATGCGGCAGGGAGGTCATCGGGAGGGAGGCCGACGGCGGTCGTCACTGTCCAGCGGACATCGGAGGCGGCGAGTGTCGCTGGAGCAGGGCGCTTCGTCGGCGCGGCGCGGAACGCGCGCAGAACCGCCGCCCGACGCCTCCTCGGGGTTCCGAAGGGAGTCCGGCGGCGGCGGGACGGAGGTGAGGGCAAGCCGGCCCCGCTCAGCCCTTGACCGCTCCGGACGTCATGCCGGCGACGATCTGGCGGTTGAAGAAGATGTACATCACCAGCGGCGGGATGGTGATGAGCAGCACGTCCATGAAGAGGAGGTTCCAGGACGACACCGACTGCGACGAGAAGTTGTAGAGCGTGAGCTGCACGGTCGCGTTGTCGTCGCCGGGCAGGAAGTACAGCGCGTAGGTGAAGTCGTTGAAGACCGTCACGGCCTGCACGACGATCACCGTCACGATCACCGGCTTCAGCAGCGGCAGCACCACCGTGAAGAAGAGGCGGAAGGGACCGGCGCCGTCGATGGTCGCCGCCTCGTCCAGCTCGCGGGGGATCGTCGAGACGAAGGCGCGGAACAGGAGGATGCAGAAGGAGAGGCCGAACGCGACGTGCACCGCGATCAGGCCGGGCAGCGTCTTGAAGAGCTCGAGGCCCTGCAGGACCCAGATCGTCGGGACGACGGCGGGCGGGATGATCAGGCCGGCCAGGACGAAGCCGTTGACGAGCGGGTTCCACTTCGAGCGGCGGCGCTGGAGGACGTAGCCGACCATCGCGGCCAGGACCACCATCACCGTGACGGAGACGATCGTCAGGATCGCGCTGTTCGCGAAGGCCCGCAGCAGCACGAAGTTCCGCGCCGAGACCACCTCCTGCAGGTTCTCGAGGAACACCCACTGCGTCGGCAGGGTGAAGCCGAGCAGCGACGACTCCTGCTGCGTCTTCGCGGCGGTGAGCACGATGAAGAGGAAGGGGACGATGAAGACGAGGACGGCGAGGACGATGGCGAGGATCCCGCCGCCGTAGCGCCAGGTCCGGGAGCCGCGACCGACACCGCGCTGGCGCACCTTCGCGCGCAACGGGTCGTCCTGGAGCGGGGTCGGCGAGAGCGGGGCGGGCGTGAGCGGCGTGGTGGTCACAGCTCCTTGTCCTTCCGGTTGAGCCAGGCCGACAGCGGGAAGATCAGCGCTGCGACGACGAGGAAGAGGATGACGTTGCCGGCGGTCGAGAGTCCGTAGAAGCCGGCCTGGTACTGCTTGTAGATGACCGAGGCGACCACGTCGCTGGTGAAGCCCGGCCCGCCCTTGGTCATCGCCCAGATCAGATCGAACGAGCGCAGCCCGCCGATCAGCGAGAGCAGGATCACCGTCACGGTGGCGGGGCGCAGCAGCGGCAGCGTGATGTGCCGGAAGTTGTGCCAGGCGCCGGCGCCGTCGACGCGGGCGGCCTCGAAGTAGTCCTGCGGGATCGCGACGATGCCGGCGATGTAGATGAGCGTCGCGAGTCCGACGCCCTTCCAGACGTCGACGAGTGCGACCGAGAAGAGCGCCCACTGCGGGTCGGTGAGCCAGCCCGGGCCGGCGAGGCCGATCGTCGCGAGGCCCTGGTTGATGAGGCCGTCGAACGGGTCGAGCAGCACCTTGAAGGTGATGCCGATGCCGATCGTCGACACCAGCACCGGGAAGAACACCACGCTGCGGAGGAAGCCGCGGCCGATGATCTGCGAGCTCAGCAGCACGCCGAGGGCCATGCCGAGCACGATCTTCAGGCCAGAGGTGATCGCCGCGTAGATGAAGGTGTTGACGAAGCCGGTCGTCAGCGCCGGGTCCTGGAAGAACTCGACGAAGTTCTCGAAGCCGATGAAGGTCGAGTCGAAGAGCGTCCAGCGGGTGAGGGAGAAGTAGAGGGAGGCGACCGTCGGGACGAGGAACAGGACCACGTAGAAGACCCCGGCCGGGAGGTAGAACCACGTCGGGTACGGGCTCTTCATGGCCTTGCGCCGTTTCGGCGGCTCGGGGGAGCGGGAGGATTCGGAGCGCCGGGCCGGGCGCTTCTCCATCGTTGCGGTCATCAGATCTCCGTCGATCGGCCGGGGGAGGGGTGGGAGGGCGGTGCGCCCGGGGGAAGGGGCCGGGAGCGGAGGGGCTGCCTCCGCTCCCGGCCCCCGCGGCTCACCAGCCGTCGAGGCCGAGCTGCTTGGCCTGCTTCGTGACGTCGTCGTCGTACTGCTGAGCACCCTCCGCGGCGGGCGTGATGCCCGAGCCGACGGCGACGGTGATCTGCTCGAGCGCCGGTCCCTTGATCGGCGAGAGGAACTCGAGCGCGAGGCCCGTGTCACCGCTGTCGAAGTAGGGCTGCATGTCCGACACGAGGGCGGGCACGTCGTCGGGCAGCGTGCAGCCGTCGATCACGAACGGACCCTGGGGCGCCGCGATCTCGCTCTGGATGTCGCAGCTCTCGGGGGTGACCAGGAAGGCCATCAGCTTCTTGGCGCTCTCGAGCTTCGCGCCCTCGGTCGACTTGGGCACGTAGACCGCGTTGGGCTGCCAGACGGTCAGCGGGTTGGAGTCGGCGGACTCGCCGGGCAGCGGGAAGAGGCCGACCTTGTCGAGCGAGTCCGGGTAGTTCTGGATCAGCGGGCCGGCCGCGAAGGTCAGCATCGGGTACTGCGCGCCCTCGCCGGTCGCGACCATGCGGACGCCGTCGTCGTAGGTGGCCGAGGCGTAGTCCTCGTTCACCAGCCCTGACTCGGCGACCTGCTGCAGGTGCTCGAAGCCGGCCAGCGCCGGCTCGTCGACATACTTGGCCTCGTTGGCCGTGTACTGGGTCGCCCACTCCGGGTCCTGCTCCAGCACGTTGGCGAAGTCGCCGAGCACGAAGAGCTGCGAGGTCCAGGTGTCGCCGTAGGTCTGGATGATCGGCGCGACGTCGCCGGCGGCCTTGATCTTCTCGCTGTTCGCGATGAACTCGTCCCAGGTCTTCGGCACGGTCAGGCCGAGCGAGCTGTAGACGTCCTTGTTGTAGAGGACCGCGCCGCCCATCGCCTGGCCGAGCGGGATGCCGTAGAGGTCCGAGTCGGTCGAGACCACGGTGCGGAAGCCCTCGTCGAGCGAGTCGACCCAGGGCTCGTCCGAGAGCGGCGCGAGGTTCTGGTCGGGGTTCAGCGCCTGGAACAGCGAGCCCGAGTTGTAGGCGAAGACGTCGTTCATCTCGCCGGTGGCGAGGCGCGTCTTGATCAGGTTGTCGCCCTCGCTGCCCTGCGGCCGGGTCTCGATGTCGAGGGTGATGCCGTCGTTCTCCTCCTCGAACTTCGTCTTCAGCGCGTCCCAGAGCTCGACGGTCGCCGTCTGGTTGTCGATGAGCACGCTCAGCGTGGAGCCGTCGGCGGAATCGCCGCCTCCTCCTCCGGTGCTGCAGCCGGTGAGCGCGAGAGCGAGAGCCGCTCCTCCTGCGCCGAGGGCGAGCACTGCTCGCCGGTTCTGTCGGGTCGACATCACTACCTCCATGTAGGGACAACTTCTTCGTTGCGGGGGTGCCCGGGGGCTGTCGTCCTGCTCGCCGGGCCGTTCGGAAGGCCGGGCCGCGGGGCGACGCAGGGAGAACCTACGTCCGTGTCGTGAAACGTGTCAACGAAATCGGGCAAATTCGTGGATCGATCTACACGATCGAGAATGAACCGTTACAGTGGCGTTCGCGGAGGCCCCGATCGGGGCGCGTCCGCCACGGCACGCACAGCACGACAGGCAGCGCGAGGAGGCGATGATGAGCTCGATCGAGACCGGCCACACCGGCCCCGCGACCATCCAGGACGTCGCGCTGCACGCCGGCGTCTCGCGGGCAGCGGTCTCCAAGGTCATCCGCAACGCCTACGGCGTCAGCGCCTCGATGCGGGAGCGGGTCACCGCCGCGATCGAGGAGCTCGACTACCGGCCGAGCGTTGCGGCTCGCGCCATGCGCGGGGCCAGCTTCACCATCGGCGTCGAGGTGCCCTCGCTCGGCAACTCCTTCTTCAACCGCATCGTCACCGGCGCCTCCGCCGCGCTCGAGGGCAGCCGCTACCAGCTGATCGTCGCTCCCGCGCAGAGCGACTCCGGCGAGGGCTTCCGCGCGATCGAGGCGCTCTTCGACCGCCAGGTCGACGGGATGATCGCCGTCTCGCCGATGGTCGAGCCCGCCTGGCTCGAGCGGCTGGCCGCCCGCACGCCGATCGTGATGCTCGGCCGGCACGACGACTCCACCGGCTACGACACCGTCACCAACGACGACGTCGCGGGGACCGACCTCGTCCTCGATCATCTACTGGAGCTCGGGCACCGCCGCATCGCGCACCTCACCATCAGCGACGACATCACCAGCCGGGTCGCCGCGGCGCCGCACTCGGTGCGCCTCGTCCGGTACCGCGAGCGGATGGTGTCGGCCGGTCTCGCGGACGAGCTGCAGGTCGTCCACCTCGGCACGGAGCGCCTCGACGCCTACGAGCGCTCGCTCGAGCTCCTCCGCTCGCCCGACCGGCCGACCGCCGTCTTCGCGGGCAACGACGCGCTCGCGCTCGACGCGCTCTGGGCGCGCGACGAGCTCGGGCTCACCGCGGCCGACGTCGCGATCGTCGGCTACGACGACATCGAGGTCGCCGGGCACCCCGGGATCTCGCTGACGACCGTCGACCAGTCGGGCGAGGAGCTCGGCGACCGCGCCGTGCGCCTCCTGCTCGAGCGCCTCGAGGGCCGGACCGAGCCGGTGCACTTCCAGCTCACCCCCGTGCTGCGCATCCGCTCCTCCTCCGCGCCGGGCGCCCCGCGCCACCGGCCGACCGCCCACGACCACCCCTGACACCCCGACCACTCCGACCACTCCGACCACCCCGACCACCCCGACCACTCCTGACAGAAGGACGATGATGATCGACTGGACCGCCCGCTTCACGGCGCCCGCCGCCGCCCTGGACGCCGCCCCGCTGCTCCGCCGCGAGACCGCCCTCGAGACCGGGCACGGCGACGTCGTCTCCGCGACCCTCCGCCTCTCGGCGCTCGGCATCGTCGAGGCCTGGATCGACGGCGAGCCCGTCTCGGACGAGCTCTTCACTCCCGGCTGGACGAGCTACGAGTGGCGCCTGCGCTACTCCGAGCACGACGTCACGAGCCTGATCTCCAGCGACTCCGTGGTGCTCGCCCTCGCGCTGGGCGACGGCTGGTACCGCGGCCGGCTGACCTGGGGCGAGGGTGCCGAGCCCTACGGCACCGAGATCGCCGGCTTCGCCGAGCTGCGGATCACCTTCGCGGACGGCGCCGAGCAGGTCGTCGCGACCGACGACTCCTGGCGCGCCGCGACCGGATCGACGACCGCCGACAGCATCTACGACGGCCAGGACATCGACGCCCGCCTCGAGCCGCAGGGCTGGAGGAGCGCCGGCTTCGACGACTCCGCCTGGACGCCCACCCGCGAGCTCGACGTCGACCTGTCGACGCTCGAGCCCTACATCGCGCCGCCGGTCCGCCGTCTGCGCGAGGTCGCGCCGCAGAAGATCTGGACGAGCCCGTCCGGCCGCACCCTCGTCGACTTCGGCGAGAACCTCGTCGGCTGGCTGCGCGTCGAGGTCACCGGCCCGGAGGGGAGCGTCGTCACGCTGCGCCACGCCGAGGTCCTCGAGGACGACGAGCTGGGCGTCCGCCCGCTGCGCGAGGCGAAGGCCACCGACCGCTTCACCCTCTCGGGCGGCGCGGACGTCTTCGAGCCGACCCTCACCTTCCACGGCTTCCGCTATGCCGAGGTCGAGGGCTGGCCTGGAGCGGAGATCGCCGACGGCGCCCTCACCGCGGTCGTCGTCTCCAGCGACCTGCGCCGGATCGGCACCTTCCGCAGCTCCGACGACCTCGTCAACCAGCTGCACGACAACGTCTACCGCGGCATGGTCGGCAACTTCCTCGACGTGCCGACCGACTGCCCGCAGCGCGACGAGCGCCTCGGCTGGACCGGCGACATCGCCGCCTTCGCCTCGACCGCCGTCTACCTCGCCGACGCCGAGGACTTCCTCCGCGACTGGCTCCGCGACCTCGCCCTCGAGCAGGCGCACCACGACGGCGCCGTCCCGTTCGTCGTGCCGGACGTGCTGAAGCGCCGCGCGGCCGAGACCAGCTTCCCGCCCATGGACTCCACCGCGCTGTGGAGCGACGCCGCGGCCTGGGTGCCGTGGGCGGTCTGGGAGGCCTACGGCGACCCGGTCGTGCTCGAGGAGTCGTTCGCGTCGATGGCCTCGCACGCCCGCCGGGTGCGCTCGAAGCTCTCCGACTCGGGGGTCTGGGACACCGGCTTCCAGTTCGGCGACTGGCTCGACCCCGACGCCGCGCCCGACAAGCCCGCCGACGCGAAGGCCGACACCGGCGTCGTCGCCACGGCCTGCGCCTACCGCACCGCTCGCATCGTCGCCGAGAGCGCCGCCGTGCTCGGCCGCACCGAGGACGAGCGGGAGTTCACCGAGATGGCGGCCGAGCTGCGTGCGGCCTTCCGCGCGAAGTACGTCGCCGATCAGCGCGTCTTCAGCGACTGCACGACCGTCTACTCCCTCGCGATCGTCTTCGGCCTGCTCGACGACGACGAGCTCGGCTGGGCCGGCGTCCGCCTCGCCGAGCTGGTGGCCGAAAGCGGCTACACGATCTCGACCGGCTTCGCGGGCACGCCCTTCATCACCGACGCGCTCTCCTCGACCGGGCACATCGACGCCGCCTACCGCCTGCTGCTGCAGCGCGAGTGCCCGTCGTGGCTGTACCCGGTGACGATGGGCGCGACCACGGTCTGGGAGCGCTGGGACTCGATGCTGCCCGACGGCACCATCAACCCCGGCGAGATGACGAGCTTCAACCACTACGCGCTCGGCGCCGTCGCCGACTGGCTGCACCGCGTTGTCGGCGGCCTGGCGCCGCTGGAGCCCGGCTACTCCCGCCTGCTGGTCGCACCGCAGCCCGGCACCGACCTCGACTGGGCGGAGTCCACGCTCGAGACCCCGCACGGCCTGGCCTCGGTCCGCTGGGACCGCCGCGGAGACGCGATCGAGCTGGCCGTCACTGTCCCGGAGGGCGCGACCGCCGTCGTCCGCACGGCCGGCACCGAGGACCGCGAGCTCGCCTCGGGCGCGCACACGCTGACGCTCTGAGTGCGAAGGGCCCGACGCTTCCGAGCGTCGGGCCCTTCTCCCTCAGACCTCCGCGATGTGGTCGCGGACGAGGGTGCCGAATCGCCCTCTCGGAACGGGAGAACCGCGGAGCATCAATTTGAGCCCGGGCGATCCGGCGATGCGCCGGAGTGCCACTGCCGCATCGCGCCGCGCCCCGGACTGCGCATCCTCGCCGATCCTCCACCCGCCGATGTCCTCCGCTCGGTGCGCATCTCTGATCTCCATCAGGTTGTAGATGTCGACGAGATCCTTCTGGGCGCGGCGCGACTCGTAGGCGAGTGCTTTGATGATCAGCGCTCGCTCGACGCCGGGGACCCGAGTCGAGAACGCGAGGTGCGTCTCGTCGAGCAGGACTGCCGTCACGCCGAGTTCGAGCGTTCCGTGCAGTGCCAGATCCAGACCGGGCGCGCTGTCGAATCCCCGGCCGCCGTGCTCGGTGCTCTCGAACCTTCCCGTCAGGGACGGCACCAGGACATCGATCACCCGCGCACCCGAGGTGTAGTGGTTGCCTGCACCTGGCGTGTACCCGAGCCCGATCAGCACGTCGTGCAGCGTCCCCTGGGCGGCGATGAGCGGGGACACGGCGGCATCCGCGTCGGCGGTCCGGCGCGCGATCGATCCCGGACTCGGGTACGCACCGCAGAGCAGTGCCACCATCTGCCCGCCGACGATGCAAGCGTCTTCCATGTCGGCGATCGCGAGCGACGCGTCCTTCAGGGCGTGGAGCGCGGCGTCATCGGCTCCGGACGTCGAGGGAAGGACGACGGACCTCATCTGAACCACGCCAGCTCCTTGTCGAGGAGGCGATCAACGGCCTCGTCCACGTCGGAACCGCCGGTCCGCTTCAGATCCCAGGCGGCGATGAGCGGGTCGACCGTCCTCCCGGTCGGATACCACGCGGTCGCCGTCGCCCAGAGAGTCCGGTCCGCCGGAACGACGACCCGCAGCGTGGCCTCAGGGGAATCCGTCTCCGCGAAGCCCGACGACTCCAGCGGGAGGCTGCTCTCCGCGTACAGGACGGCGGACGTCGGGATCCTCCAGGGGGCGATCGCGTCGGCGGCGCTGTCGCCGGAGAGCAGTGCCCTCGGGCCCGACTTCCAAGCGCGTTCAGCCTGTTCGATCACCGGCCGGCTCGAGTACCAGAGCTGCGAGAGGCCGCCTGCGCCCGGATAGTCCGTGAGGAACCGGTCGAGGAGTGAGCGGGGGTCGCGCGCGATCCATCCTCGGGTGGTCTTCTCCGCCAGGCCCGAGTCGGCTGCGAGCAGATTCGAGACGGTCACCTGCGAGACGCCGCACTCGCGCGCCAGGTCTGTCTGGAACCGAGGTTCGGGCGTCCTGGTCAGGACTCGCTGGAGCGCGAAGAGCGCGGAGGACACGCGCCGGTGCCCGCTGTTCGGCTGCCGATCGTCCGCTGCCGGGGTGAGTTCTTCTCCGCGAAGGATGACGACTCCATCGGTGGTGCCGAAGAGCGCCACTCGAGGATCGGCGAGCGCGACACGTCGGCTGATGCTGTTGATCCGGGGGGTCACGAATCCGATCGTCGTTCCTGCAGCCGCCGCCGCCACCTGCTGGCGCATTTCGCGCGCGGTGGGGGGACGGGACAGGAAGACGAGGCGCACATCGATCCGCGCTCCGGAGGGAGGGGTGATCTGCACGTCGCGCGGGCTGAGGATGCGCGCTGCTGCTCCTGCGTCCGAGAGCAGCTCCTGGAGCGGTATCGCAGCGTCGACTCGGGTCATGAAGGCAGGATATAACCGTTTGAACGATTCTGTTCAGAAGATTATATCTGACTGTTTGCTGGGTAGTCCTCAACGCGTCGCGCGTCACGCCGCGACGGCGTCCTCCAGCGGGTCGGTAGGCTCGTCCGGCTCGAAGGAGTCCGGCTCGGCGAGGACCGCGACCGGCGCCAGAGGGGCCATAGCCTCGGAGTCCGCGTCGTCCCGCACCGGTGCCGCGACCTCCGCCAGGCGTACGCGCTCGACCGCTGCGATCAGCACGGCGAAGGCGACCTCGAGGGTGTCGGTGTCGCGCAGCAGGACGCGCTCGCCGGTCGCGGCGTCCAGGCGCAGGGTGCGGAAGACGGGCTGCGGCAGGTCGTCGGCGAAGGTGATCAGGCCGTGGACGACACCGGTGCGGCGGGCGCGGGCGATCCAGCGGTTGGAGTGGGTGCGGAGAAGGATCATGACCGGGACCGTCCTGGCTGCTGGTGGTGCGCGGTGAGGGGGGGAAGTGGATCCTCTCCGAGCATCCTGCACAGGAGCCCCGTGCGCCTGTGCTTGACAGAAGAGTCCTCGCGCGTCAGCGCACCCGGGCGCGCGCACCGGCCGCCGCGCGCAGGGCCTCGACGAACTCCGGCACCACCGGATTCCCGGTGTCGCGCACGAGCACGCCGATCTCGCGGACGGCCCGCGGGTCGTCGATCGGGATCTCGCGCACGCCGTCCTCGATCGACGACGGGCTCGGCGGCAGGATCGTCAGACCGAGGCCCGCCGCGGCCAGCCCGCGCGCGGCCCGGTAGTCGCCGACCTCGAAGGCCGGCTCGGGATCGCGCCCCTCGAAGGTCAGCAGTCGCCGGGCCGACTCGTGCAGTCCGTAGCCGGGCGAGAGCATGATCAGGTCGAGGCCGCGCAGCTCCGCCACCGTCACGGAGCGGCGGGAGGCGAGCGGGTGCCGGTCGTCGACGACGGCGAGCAGCGGCTCCATGTAGAGCGTGGTCGTGGTGGTGCCCGGCAGCTCCGGCGGGTCGGCGACGATCGCCAGCTCCGACTCGCCGTCGGCGACCGCCCGCAGGCACAGCGCGCGCGAGCCGTGGCGGAGGCCGAAGCCGACGCGCGGCCAGCGGCGGCGGAAGCGCCGGATCACGTCGGGCACGAAGGTCTCGCCGAGCAGGGTCTGGAAGGCGATCGCGATGCGGCCGTCCTCGAGGTCGCGGGCCTGCTGCACCTCGGTCAGGCCCGCGCGGATCAGCGCGAGGCCGTCCTGCGCGACGTCCGCGAGCCGCCGGCCGGCCTCGGTGAGCACGACGCCTCGGCCCTCGCGGCGGACCAGGGGAGCGCCGACCAGCTCCGACAGGCGCGCGAGCGAGCGGCTCGCGGTGGGCTGCGGCACGCCGAGCTCGGCGGCCGCGGCGGTGACGCTTCCGGTCTGCGCGACGGCGACGAGCGTCGGCAGCAACCGGAGGATCGCGGGCTCATCCATGCTTCCAGCGTATAGGTCGGCACGCGACAGGCATTGGTCATGCGTTCGCCGCGGTTCTAGCCTCGGAGGATGAGCACCAGCGTCCGCCCCGCCGTCGACGCTCCTCCCGTCTCCCAGCGCCGGCTGACGATCGCCCTCCTCGCCGCGGGGCTCGCGACCTTCGCCGAGCTCTACGCCGTGCAGGGCGTGCTCCCGCAGTTCTCGCGCGAGTGGGGGATCTCCGCCTCGGACGCCGCGCTGACCGTCTCGGCGGCGACCGTCGGGCTCGCGCTCATGGTGCTGCCCTGGGCGTCGATCGCCGAGCGGATCGGACGGCTGGAGTCCATGCGGATCGCGGTGCTCTCCTCCGTGGTGCTCGCCCTGCTCGCCTGCGTCGCACCGTCCTTCGAGGTGCTGCTCGTGCTGCGGTTCCTCAGCGGAGCGGCGCTCGGCGCGGTGCCGGCGCTCGCCGTGGCGGCGATCCACGACCGGGTCGGCGGGGCGGGCGCGACCGCCGCCGCGGCGGCCTACGTCTCCGGGACGACGCTGGGCGGAGCCGCCGGACGGCTCCTCGCCGGTCCGCTCGCGAGCGCGGTCGGCTGGCGGGGCGCGCTGCTCGCCGTCACGATCGTCTGCGCGCTCGCTGCCGTCGCGTTCGTCCTGCTCGCTCCCAGAGGCGGTGTCGTGCGGGCGCCGCGGAGCGAGGGCGGCTGGCGCGGGAAGATCGCGCAGGTGCTCCGCGACCCGGTCCTGCTCGCGGTCGCCGCGCAGACGTTCTTCGTCGTCGGCGTGTTCGTCGCGGTGTACAACTACCTGGCGTTCCGGCTCGAGGCCGCGCCGTTCGCGCTGCCGCCGGCGCTCGTCTCGCTGCTCTTCCTCACCTATCTCGCCGGGACCGCGACCTCCCGGCTCGCCGGTGTCTGGGCGCCGCGCCTGGGCCCGCGAGTCGTGATGCGGATCGGCGTCGCCGCGATGATCGTCGGGCTGCTCGTGATGCTCTCCGAGCTGATCGTGGTCGTCGTCATCGGGCTCGTCCTCTTCTCGGCCGGCTTCTTCGCCGTGCACGCCACCGGCGCGGCCTGGACCGGCGCGCGAGCGGCCCCCGCCCTCCGCGGCCACGCCGGCGCCGTCTACACGATCGCCTTCTACCTGGGCTCGGGCGTCGGCGGCTGGCTGCTCGGCTTCGTGGTCGAGGCGGGTGGCTGGGGCGCGCTGACCGCGGTGATGATCGCCCTGCTGCTCGTCGGCGCCGGCTGCGTGAGCCTGCCGAGCCGCGCGAGCGTCGTCTCCGTGCGCTGAGCGCCGCGCTCGCCGTTCGTCGCGGGTCTGCGACAGGATGGGGGCTCGCGCACGGAGTGGGGGACTTCATGACCGACAGCACCCGGACGGATCCGCGGTTCCATCCCGCCTATCAGCGGGGGTATCAGGGGCAGGGGGCGCCGAGCGCCTCCGTGGCGCCGGCGGAGGAGCGGTTCCGCCGGCCGCGCGGAGGCGATACGACCGAGGGCCGGCGCCGCTCGACGACCGTGGAGGACGCTCGACCGCTTCGAGTGCGGCGACCGAGTTCCGCGCTGCGTCCAGAGCCCGTCCTTCCGTCGGCCGCCCCGCCGCTGCCGAGTACCTCCGCTGCGGTCGTGGGGGACGGCGAGCAGGTGCCGATCGACGACGTCGCGACGGAGTCCGGTCCGGCATCGCCGCGAAGGCCGTCCGCGCTCGATCGCCGGATCCCGATCGCGCTCGCTGTGCTGGGCGTGCTCTTCCTGGTCTCCGGAGTGGGTCTGATCTGGTCCGCCACGTCGTCGATCTACGGGAGCATCGGAGTCCAGCCGAACGAGTTCGATCAGTTCGTCGGCGCGATCACCAACTACCTGGCCGGCCCTGCCATCACCATCGGGCTGCTCTCGATCGGCGCGGCGATCGCGCTGCGGGCGGCACGCTCATGAGCGGCCGCGGTGGCTGGTGGCCCCTGCTCCTGGGCTACACCGCCCTGCTCTGGGCGCTGGCGCTCGGGGCCTGCTGGGTCTCGGCCGTGCAACCCGACAACTGGAGCTACACCGAGGGCGACCAGGTTCCGCTGGCCGCGATCGTGTCCACTCTGCTCTGGCCCGGTGCGCCGGCACTCGGCACAGCGGCCTTCGCCATGACAGCGACGGCCCTCGCGATCGGGCTCCTGCGCGCCGGCCGGGGTGCCATCGCCGAGGATGTCGACGGTGACGCGGAGGAGGACGTCGAGCTCGGCGAGGGTGTGCTCGTCGAGCTGCTGCCCGCGGGAGGCGGTCGCGGACCCTCCTGACGATGCGGTCCCCTCCACAGGCGGCCGTGCGACAGGATGGAACTCCGAGTGCACGAGGCGGGGGCGGTCATGGTCGACAGCAGCAGAACGGATCCGCGGTTCCACGCCGCCTATCAGCGCGGGTACCAGGGGCCGGCGCCGGAGGTGCGCCGCCGCGAGGAAGACGCGTACCGGCGTCCGCGGCGTGCGGGCGCACGAGTGCCGCACGTGGATCCGAGCCCGCGCGTGGAGGCGGCCGAGCCGGAGTCGCCGCTCGCCGCCCTCTCCTCCGTACCGGAGCCCGCCGCTGTCGAGGCCGCCGAGGATCAGGACGTCGCGGAGACGCCGCAGCCCGAGGCGCCGACGGCGGTGCGTCCTCTGGGCCGCCGGGTCCCGCTGACGCTCGCGATCGCCGGCGTCGCGCTCATCCCGCTCGGGCTGGCCGCGCTGTGGTGGTCGACGCTCGCCATCTACACGACGAGCACCGTCTACGAGCGGCTGGAGTACGAGCAGTACGTCCGGCTGCTGCTGCAGTTCAGCGCCACACCGCTGCTGACCGTGGGCTTCGCCTCCCTCGCCGCCGCCGTCGTCGTGCAGGCCGTCCGGCGGTCGCGCGCATGACGCCGGGTCGCGCCTGGTGGATCGGGGCGGTCGTCCTCGATCTGGTCCTCTGGGCCGCGCTGCTCGCGATCCCGGCGATCATCCTCGTGCTGCCGAACCAGTGGCAGGGCGACTCGCTGACCGCCCCGATCGAGATCGTCTGGCGGGCGGCGCTGTCCCAGGCGGCAGGGCCGGTGATGACCGCGGCGCTCGGGCTGCTCGTGGTGCTCGCGGTCGCGGCGGCGCAGCATCGCCGGAGGCGGCCCGCAGCGCCCGACGGCCAGGACGCCCCCGACGGCTGGTCCGAGGCCGAGCTCGTCGACCGCTGACGGCGAATCCTGTTGATCGAGTAGCGCCCGGAGGGCGCGTATCGAGATCCGCCGTCTGCCGGAGCGTGGGTCTCGATATGCCGCTCCGCGGCTACTCGACCAGCATGCAGCGGTCGCTCCGCTCCTACTTCGCGAGGGCTCCGAAGCGGAACAGGTACGTCGCGTCGAGGGTGTCCTCGATGCCGGTGACGCCCGAGGCGGCGACGACGGTCTCGCGGCCCTGGAGCAGCGGGACGATCGGGGCGTCCGCGGCGGTCTGGGCCTGGATGGCCTCGATCGCGGCGGCGCGCGCGGCGGGGTCGGTCGCGGTCGCCTCGGTGTCGATCAGGGCGTCGACGGCCGGGTTCGAGTAGCCGTTCGCGACTGAGGCGCCGGTGGTCGAGTAGGCCGAGCGGAGGAAGTTGTCCGGGTCCGGGTAGTCCGGGAAGAAGCCGAGCTGGTAGGCCGGGTAGCCGGCGTCCGGCGAGAGCTGCTTCACGTAGCTGGTCCACTCGGTCGACTGCAGGTCGACGGTGAACAGGCCCGACGACTCCAGCTGCGACTTGATCAGCGCGTACTCCTGGTCGGAGTCGGGGCCGTAGTGGTCGGAGGTGTACTGCAGCGGCAGGGTCACCGGGGTCGAGACGCCGGCGGCGCTGAGGATCGCGGCGGCGGCGTCCGCGTCGGGGGTCGTGCCGTACGCGTCGGCGAAGGCCTGCGTCGCGCCGGTCTGCCCGTCGAGCACGACGGAGTAGGCGGGCGTGTAGGTGCCGCGGTAGACCTGCTCCGACAGCTCGTCGCGGTCGACCAGCGAGGCGATGGCCTGGCGGATCGCGAGCTTCTGCTCGGGAGTGCCGCCGGGCTGGGTGTTCACGTTGAAGGTGAGGAAGCGCACCGAGCCGCCGGGGCCGTCGACGACCTGCAGGTCGGAGTTGCCACGCAGGTCCTCGACGTCGGTCGCGGTGAGCGAGCGGTAGGCCACGTCCACGGCGCCGTTCTCCACGTCGAGGCGCAGGTTCGTCGACGAGGTGTACGGCCGCAGCACGACGTCGGCGGTCTTCGGCGCCGGGCTCGAGGTCGACTCGTTCGCCGCGAGCTGCAGCAGTCCGCCGGCCTCGTAGTTCTGCACGGAGTACGGCCCGGAGCCGATCACATCGGCGTCGTCGAGCAGCGCGTCGGCGGGGAAGACCTCCTCGTCCACGATCGGTCCGGCCATGCTGGAGAGCACGTACGGCCAGGTCTGGTCGTTCGGCACCGCGAGGGTGAAGACGACGTCGTCGCCGTCCTGCGCGACCGACTCCATGTTGGCGAGCAGCGGCGAGGGGCCGTTGTCCGCGGCGATGTCGACGACGCGCTGGAAGGAGAAGACGACGTCCGACGCGGTCAGCTCGTCGCCGTTCGAGAAGGTCAGGCCGGGCGCGATCGAGCAGCGGTACGTCGTCGCGTCGTCGAAGCCGCACTCCTCGGCGGCCTCGGGGACGGGTGTGGTCGAGCCGTCCGCGTAGCTCAGGAGGTGCTGGTAGATCTGGTTCTGCGGCGTGAAGCTGCCGCGGTCCCAGGCGCCGGCCGGGTCGAGCGAGACGATCGAGTCGGTCGTGCCGATGACGAGGCGCTCGCCCGAGGCGGAGTCGCTCGAGCTGCCGGGGGCGGTGCAGCCGGCGAGGGCGACGGCGGTGCCGAGGGCGGCGAGGGCGCCGAGGGCGCGGAGTGTCTGCATGCTGCTGCTTTCGTCCGTGGTGCGGGGGAGTGGTGGAGATCTAGAGGCTTGCGAGCCGGAAGCGGTCGAGCGCGTCGGCGCCGTCGACCAGGTCGGCCAGCAGCTCGCCGAGCACGGGCCCGAACTTGAAACCGTGGCCGGAGAAGCCGGTCGCGAGGGTGACGCGGCCGACGCGGTCGAGCACGAAGTCCTCCGTCGGCGTGATGTCGTAGAGGCAGGAGATCGGGTCGGCGCTCGCCGCGTCGACGCCCGGCAGCCAGTCGGCGACGTACTCGACGAGCCGGGCGAGCCGCTCGGGTTCCGCGCGGAAGTCGCGGTGGTCCGGATCGACGACGCGCCCGGTGCCGTGCTCGCCGACCTTCACGCCGACGCCCGGGGTCGCCAGGCCGTAGATCGTCGGCTCGTCGCCGCGGTGGTGCACGAAGCTCGGCCAGGCGCTGAGCGGCAGGTCCGTCGTGAAGTGCGCGGGCTGCTCCTGCGTGATCCGCAGCGGAGGGAGGGAGCGGCCGGCCGCGGCCACCAGCCCGCCCACGAGTCCCGGCGTCCAGGAGCCGCCCGCGACGACGACCGCGTCGGCGAGCAGCGGACCCTCGTCGGTGACGACGCGGACGCCGCCCTCGCGCTCCTCGATCGCCCGGACGCCGGTGCTCGCCCGGACGACGGCCCCGCGCGACTCCGCGGAGGCGAGCAGCGCCTCGATCGCGGCGGCCGCGTCGAGCCGGCCGCCCTCGGGATGCAGCAGCACGTCGGTCTCGAAGCGCAGGCCGGGCCAGCGTGCGGAGGCCTCGGCCGCGTCGAGGCGCTCGCAGGGGATGCCGTCGCGGGCGAAGGCCTCCTCGATCGCGAGCAGCGCGGAGGCGTCGCCGTGGTCGATCGCTCCGGTCGCGGTGAAGAGGCTCCGGCCCGACTCCCGCTCGAGCCGCGCCCACTCGGCGGCCGCCCGTCCGGTCAGCGCTCGGTAGTCGTCCTCCGCGTAGCCGCGGCGGAAGATGCGGGTCTCGCCGTGCGAGGAGCCGCGGTCGTGGCCGCGCTCGAAGCGCTCGAACAGCAGGACCCGGTCGCCGCGCTCGGCGAGGGAGCGCGCGGCGGCGGCGCCGACGAGGCCCGCGCCGACGACGACGACGTCGCGGCCTGTCATCGGGCGGTCACCGCGTCGACCAGGCGCCGGGCCGGCATCGCCGCGCGCACGGCGGCCTCGTCGGGGTACTGCTGAGCGGCGAAGCGGGCCGGGGCGTAGAGCTCGGCGTCGCCGAGGGTCGTGGTGCCGTGGAGGACCAGCTCGGCGACGAGACGGCCGAGACCGGGCCCGTGCGTCACTCCGGACTCGTTGTCGCCCGCGGCGACGAACAGCCCGGGCAGCTCGGGGACGGGGCCGGCCAGGAAGCGGCGGTCGGCGGTGTAGGAGACGACGCCCTGCGTCCACTCGGTCTCGCGCAGCGCGTCGGCGGAGGCGGGGATCAGGCGGGAGATCTGCGGAGCGAGGTGCGCGTCCATCGCCTCGACGAGGTCGGTGCGCTGCGGGCGGCGGTCGGCGGCGGACTCGCCGAGCGGCTCGTAGCCGACGCCGTTGCCGTAGGTGAGGCCGCCGAGGTGCTCGCGGACCCAGAGGCCGCCGAGCTCGGGCAGCATGAGCGTCGGCAGGTGCGGGAGCCCGAAGGGCGCGGTGGTGAGGCGGCTCGCGACGACGCGGGCCAGCGGGAGGCGGCGGCCGAGCGGGGCGAGCAGCTCGTTCGTCCAGGAGCCCGCGGCGAGCACGACGCTGTCGCCGGAGAAGGTGCGGCCGTCGGCGGTGCGGACGCCGCTCGCGCGGCCGTCGATCGCGAGGACCTCGGTGACGGGCGCGTGCTCGACGATCTCGACTCCGGCCGCGCGGGCCGCGGCGATCAGCGCGAGCCCGGCGTCGGGGGCGCTGATCTGGATGCCGTCGGGCTGGAGGAAGCCGCCGGTGACGGCCGTCGCGTCGAGGCCGGGGACGAGCTCGGCGGCCTCCTGCGGCGAGAGCTCGCGGGAGCCCTCCGGGCGCAGCGGGTGCTCGACGAGCGGGCCGAGGTGGTCGCGGACGCCCTCCTCGGTGACGGCGAGCCAGGCGCTGCCGGTCTCGCGGAGGAGGATGTCGACGCCGCCGCGGTGGGGATCGACGGCGAGGGCGCGGTAGAAGTCGAGGCCGTACTGCTCGAGGTCGCGCTCGGACTCGTTCCAGTACCAGGCGTAGCCCGCGGCCCACAGGCCGACGAAGCCGGCGCCGGCCGCCGTGGTGCCGCGCGCCGCGTCCCCCGACTCGACCAGCGTGACCCGGGCGCCTCCGCGCGCGAGGTGCAGCGCAGTGGCGGCCCCGAAGAGACCGGCCCCGACGACGACGACATGCCTACTCATACTCGGTATCCAACCAGCGGGGCCCCTGCCGGTCGAATCGATATGACGCCCCGAGTCCTCCCCTCCCCTCCGCGAGATGCCACTTGTGCACGCTTCTTACGGCGTGTCGCGTGCACAAGAGGCATCTCGCGGCGCGCGACGGGGCACGCACCAGGTCAGGGGGCGGGGAGGAAACGGTTTCGGTAGGGTCGGGGCACCGTTGAGAGGAGGGCCTGTGGCCCGCACGCCGGACACGCGCGTCACGCTGGACGTCGTCGCGGCGCATGCGGGCGTCTCGAAGGCGACCGCGTCGAAGGTGCTCAACGGGCGGCCCGGCGCGTCGGCGGCGACGCGCGCGCGGGTCGAGCAGTCCCTCCGCGAGCTCGGCTACAGCCCGAGCACCCGGGCGCCCCGGGTCGGCGGCGGCGTCACCGTCGTCTTCGACACCCTGCTCAGCGTCTACTCGCTGCGCGTCCTCGAGGGAGTGGTCGGAGGTGCGCAGAGCGAGCGCGTCGACGTCACGACCGGCGTCCTCGCGCCGAGCGGCTCCGCCGACGAGACGCTGCGCTTCGACGCAGCGTTCGTCCGCTCGGTCGCGGCGAAGGGGCACCTCGGGATCCTCGCCGTGACCACCGCCATCGACGCCGAGATCGTGGCGGCCGCCGCCGAGGCAGGGCTGCCGCTCGTCGCGGTCGACGCACCGAACCCGCTCGACCCGTCCGTGGTCAGCGTCGGCTCGAACCACTGGGTGGGCGGGCAGCAGTCCACCGAGCACCTCGTCTCGCTCGGCCATCGGAGGATCGCCTTCGTCGGCGGCGACGCCGGCAACCCCGGCCTCCGTGCCCGCTACGGCGGCTACCGAGAGGCGCTCGCCGCGGCCGGCCTGCCGGAGGACCCGGCCCTCGTCTCCGAGCGGGGGATGGGATCCGCCGAGCACGTGGTGCCGGAGCTCCTGGCTCTGGACGATCCGCCGACCGCCGTCGTCGCCACGAACGACATCGACGGCCTGCAGACGATCCGCGCCGCGATCGCGGCCGGCCTGCGCGTCCCCGAGGACCTGAGCGTGATGGGCTACGACGACACCTTCGCCGCGCTGCCGACCGCCGTGCTCCTCTCGACCGTGCACACGCCCATGCACGACCTCGGCCGTCTCGGCCTGGAGACCCTGGTCCGGATGCACGACGGCATCCCCCCGCTCTCGCACCGCATCGAGCTGGCCACCAGCCTCGTCGTCCGCGAGTCGACCGCCCCGCCGCGCGCCTAGACCCCTGCTCGGTGCGGGCGGCGGTCAGGCCGTCGCGCCCCGCGAGGCGCGCCGCACGCCGAGCAGCACGACCAGGCGGAGGAAGCCGACGAGGCCCGTGCCCAGCAGCGCGGCGAGGAGCAGCAGCACGGCGACTCCCGCGACCCAGGTGGTGTCGCCGCTGACGTTCTCGACCAGGAACTCGAGGCAGAACAGCGCGAGGCCGGCGTAGGCGAGGACGAGCACGATGATCGTGCCGGGGCGGCGCAGGCGCTGCCGCGGGGTGCGCCAGAGGGCCGGCGGCTCGAGCCAGCGGCGGAGCAGACGGACGACGAGGGTGCCGACGAGGCCGGTCAGGCCGGCGCCGATCAGGACGACGCCGGAGGAGCCGAGGGGCGTCGAGTTCAGGCCGGCCAGCGACAGAGCGATCCCGACGCCGATGAAGACGGCGCCGAGCCCTCCCGCCGCCATCGCCGACCACATGCCGAAGCCGCCGCGGAGCACGCTCTCGCGCTCCGGGCGCGGCTCGAGGGGGGCGTCGACGAGGCGCTGCGGAGCGGGCGGGGCGGGGGACGCGGGAGAAGGGGTGGCGGAGGCGGCGGCGGGCTCGCCCCACGCGGGCGTTGCCCCCGTCGTCTCGACCACGTTCTCGCGGACCGGGATGTAGCGCAGCGGGGCGTCGATGCGCACCTCCGGCCGGCCGCGGACGACGGCCGTCGCGCTGACGGGGACGCCGCGGGAGAGGAGGAGCGGCGCGAGCAGCAGGGAGCCGGACGGGTCGATCGACCACTCGGGGGTCTGCGGCGGGGCGCCGTACCACTCGGCGGAGGAGGAGCCGGCGAGGACGAAGGAGATCGGGCGGTCGGCGACGAAGGTCGTCGGCGGGAGGTCGGTGCGGCCGAGGTTGCGGACCGTCGCGGTGACCCGCCACCAGTCGTCGCCCGCGTGCGAGAGGCGCACGTCGATGTCGACCAGCGAGGCCGGCTTCGCGCGGCGCTGCCCGATGACGACGGCGACCACGGCGGCAGCCGCGACGATGAGGCCGCCGAGCAGGCCGACGACTCCGAGAACGATCTCCATGGGGCCAGTCAACCATCCGGGCGGGGGCGTGCGGCCGGGGGTGCGGGCGGGGCGGATCTCGATACGCGCGCGGGGCGCGCTACTCGATCAGCATGGAGGAGCGCTTCGCACGCTACTCGATCAGCATGGAGGGAGCGCTGTGCGGGCTACTCGATCAGCATGGGCTGCGCGCGCTGGTCGAGTGGTGGGGGAGCCATGGTGGTCGAGTAGCCGCGGAGCGGCGTATCGAGACCCGGCGTGCAGGGGGTGGTGGATCTCGATACGCGCGCTCCGCGCGCTACTCGATCAGCATGCTCGGCACCCGGGCGGCCCAGCGCGGGGTTTGGCGGCTCGTGGCGGGGTCCGCATACTGGAGGACCGCCCCCAACAGGGAGCGTTCAGCTGCGACAGCGGAGGGTGGAGCGGTGTCGACCGTGCGTGACCGAGCCCCCGCGGCCCGACGAACCGCCAGCATCCTGCCTCTCGCAGTGGGTGCCGCGGGGCTCGTGGTGAGCCTCGCGCTGGCCGTCGTGGCAGCCTCCGTCGCCTCGGCCCCCGTCCGCGTGCTCGGTCTGCCGCTGCCGCTGGTGCGCGGCAGCGCCGTCTGGCTGAGCGTCGCCGGCTACGTCCTGACGCCGCTGCTCGTCTTCCTCGCGACCGGCTGGGACCTCTCCTCCCAGCGCGCGCACTCCCTCCGCGACGCCCGCCGCTTCGTGCCCGACGCGCGCTTCACCCGCGCCCTCTACTGGCTGTCGGCCGCGGCGCTCGTGCTCGGCGCCTGGCACGTCCTCAACATCAGCGTCCCGATCTCCGAGTGGCTGGGCACGTGATCCGCCGCGCCCTCGCGATCGCGGTCACCGCGCTCCTGCTCGTCCTCGGACTCGGGGCGGCGGCGCAGCCGGCGAGCGCGGCGACCACGGGCACCGCCACCAGCACCGCCTCGCTCACCGACATCGGCCGCGGCGCGATCGAGGACCTGCGCACCTGCCTCTCCTCCTCCGACGTCCTCAACGTCTACTACCTCGTCGACAGCTCCGGCTCCCTCAACACCGGCGGCGACGACGGCCGCGGCTCCGACCCGGACGTCGAGCGGGCCGGCATCCTCGCGGGCAGCCTGCAGGAGCTCGGCGGCCTGCGCGACTCGCTCACGGTCAACTGGGGCGCCGCCTTCTTCAGCCGCGCCTTCGAGCCGGCCGTCGACTGGCGGCCCTGGTCGCAGGAGAGCCCGGAGGCCCTCGCCGGCGTCATCCGCGACAAGACGCCCGGCGGCGGCACCAACTGGCTGGCCGGACTGCAGGGCGTGCAGACCGCGCTGCAGAGCCAGCCGAGCGCCGGCTCCGCCTGCCAGCTCGTGATCTGGCTGACCGACGGGGAGATCGATCTCGGCTCCGCGCAGGCCACGGCCGACGCGACCAACGCGCTCTGCGGCGTGCGGATCGACCCCGACGGCGACGAGCCCGAGGGCAACGGGCTGCTCGCGGCGCTCCGCCAGGCCGGCGTCGTCGTCCTCGGCACGCTCCTGGCCGACGGCGAGCAGCGCGAGGAGGCCCGCGTGATGTGGCCGCTGGTCGAGGGCAGCGGCGCCTACGGCGGCGGCACCGCCACCTGCGGACCGGCGACGATCCCCGAGGGCTCCGTCCGCGGTGCCGTGGTCGACGCCTCCGACCCCGACGCGCTCGCCTCCGTCTTCCTCCAGCTCGGCGCGCGCATCGCCGGCGGCGCGTCCGAGGCGCTCGACGCGAACGGCTCCTTCTGGATCGACCCGGGCGTCGCGCGCATCCAGGCCGTCGTGAAGGACGGCTGGACACTGCAGGCGCCCGCCGCCTCCGGCCTCGGCACCCTCTCCGCCTCCGCCACCGCCCCCGAGGTCACCGTCACGCAGTCCTCCGGCGTCTCGCGCCTGGAGATCAGCGTCGACCGGCCCGAGCTCCAGGGGCAGTGGACGCTGACCTCGCCCGGCACCACCGAGGTCTTCGCCTTCAGCGACCTGCGGATCGTCTTCGACGAGGCCAACCAGGTGCAGCGCGGCGAGGACGGCACGCTCTCCGCGACCCTCACCGCCCGCGTCCAGGACCCGGACGGCCAGCCGGTCGACCTCTCCGTCTTCGGGCAGGCGGACTTCGCCGCGACCAGCACCGCCGACGGCGCGACCGCCGACCTGCCGGGCGCCGCGATCGACGCGGCCTCCGGCGTCATCACGATCCCGCTGCCCTCCGACGTCACCGCCTCCGAGCTGCTCGTCACCGCCTCGCTCGACCCGCTGACCACCGCGGAGCACGCGATCGAGCTCGCCCCGGTCACCACGCAGCAGCGGATCACGACCGTGCTGCCCGCCGCCTTCCCGAGCGTCGCCTCGCCGCTCGTGCTCAGCGAGCTGACCGGCGCCGACGGCCGCGCGGAGGGCACTCTCGCGATCCAGGGGCCGACCGCGGGCGGCGACGGCCAGGTCTGCCTCTCCGCCGCGCCGACCGTCACCAGCGACAACGCCGACCGCGCGGACGCCTGGCAGTGGAGCTTCACCGACGAGTCGGGCACCGCGCTCGCGCCGGGCGCCTGCCTCGACGTCGCGCAAGGCGCCTCGCGCACCGTGACCGTCTCGGCCGAGAACCCGGTCGCCGCCGACTCGTCGGTCGCCGCGACCCTCCCGCTCGACGTGCGCACCGCGGGCGGCAGCAGCGCCCCGCAGACCGTCGCGCTGTCCTTCCCGTCGACCTTCCCGGTGAACGCCGCGGCGATCGGCCTGGTCGCGCTCGTCCTCCTGCTGCTCGGCGTGCTCCTGCCGCTGCTCGGCCTGTACCTCTTCAACCGGGCGAAGGCGAAGATCGCGATGAACGGCTCGTTCCAGCGCGGCACGATCCCCGTCGAGATCACGCCCGAGGGCGTCCGCTCGGCGCTGACCCACGGCCGCCTCGACGAGCGCTTCCGCTACCTCCGCAGCGAGACCGGCGTGCGCGAGCTGCCCGACCCCGAGCTCGGCCGGCTCCGCGCGCACGTGCCGTGGTGGCCGCTCAAGGCGCCGAGCTACCGCGTCGGCCCGCCCGCCGGCGGCGAGATCGTCGCCTCCCGCACCGGCACCCGCGGCACCTCCGCGGGACGCCCGCTCGGCAACGGCGGCGTCGAGTTCTCCGCGCTCCCGCTCGACGTCTTCTGGGCGATCGTGGTCTCGGAGCAGGAGCTCGAGCGCCCCCGCGGCGACGAGCCCGTCCGCGCCACGGCCGTGCTCTACCACCGCGTCGACCGCGAC
The DNA here is from genome assembly GCF_022815525.1 of Rathayibacter sp. VKM Ac-2927. Classification (NCBI taxonomy): domain Bacteria; kingdom Bacillati; phylum Actinomycetota; class Actinomycetes; order Micrococcales; family Microbacteriaceae; genus Rathayibacter; species Rathayibacter sp. VKM Ac-2927. Next base: position 356,710 of record NZ_JALGRT010000002.1, on the reverse strand, counting down.
GACGAGGGCCAGTACGAGCGACGCCTCGAGGACCTGCTGCGCGACTCCGGCGAGCCCGCCTGGAAGACGGTCGACGTGCTCCGCCGCGAGCGGGCGGCGAAGCGCCCCGAGCGCCGGGAGCCGCAGCAGCCCGTGTCCGCCGCCCCGCCCGCGGCCGCCGAGGTCCGCTCCTCCGCCCCGCCGCGGAGCGCCCAGAGCGGCACTCCGACCGCGACTCCGCCCCGCCCCTCCTCGCCCCCGCGCCCCGGCGGCCCGCCGCCCCGGACGCAGGGAGCGCCCGGCCGCCCCGGCGGACCGCCGCCCCCGCGGCCCGGCGGCTCCACCCCGCCCCCGCCGCCGCCCGGCCGGGCCGGCCCCCGCACCCCTCCGCCCCGCAGTCGCTGACGGCGCTCCGCCTCCCAGCACCGCCCGCACGACGACACACGACACACCGCGCTACCGCAGGAACACCGCGCGACCAGACGAAAGCAGGACCTCATGCTCAGACCCTTCCTCCTGATCGGAGTCGGCGGCTCCGGCGGCAAGACCCTCCGCGGCATCAAGTACCAGCTCGAGCTCAAGCTCCAGCAGCTCGGCTGGGAGGGCGGCATCCCCGCCGCCTGGCGCTTCCTGCACTTCGACACCCCCACCGTCCAGGACGGCATGGAGTACCAGGCGCCGTTCCTGCCCCGGCAGGACTACCGCGGCCTGGTCAGCACCGCGGCGACCTTCGACATCGTGCACGGCTCGATCACGAGCGCCCACGCGACCAACAACGCGATGCGCCACGACATCGAGCGCCAGCTGCCCGACCCGCGCCTGGTCAAGGTCGACGTGACCAAGGGCGCCGGCCAGTACCGCGCCGTCGGCCGCGCCGTCGCGCTCGCCGCCACCAAGGAGATCGCCCAGGCCGCGCGCCTCGCGATCGGGAAGATGAACGACGCCGAGTCGCTCGCCGAGCTGCAGACCCTCGGCCAGCGCCTGCGCGCCCGCGACGACGGCGGAGACGGCAGCCCGATCGTCATCGTGATCTCGTCGGTCGCCGGCGGCTCGGGAGCCGGCCAGTTCCTCGACATCATCGAGATCATCAAGTCGACCGCGAAGCAGTACCCGTGGTCGAACCAGTTCTTCAGCATGCTCTACGCGCCCGACGTCTTCGATCAGCTCTCGGTCACCGCCGGCATGCCCGGCAACGCGCTCGCCGCGATCTCCGAGACGATGAACGGCTTCTGGACCGACACGCCCTCCGCCGCGACCCTCGAGCTGCTGCGCACCAAGGGCGTCGCCCCCTCCTACGGCGCCGCGATGGACCGCGTCGGCGCCGCGTACCCGTTCATCGTCGGCCGCAGCAACAGCAAGGTCACCTTCGAGGACCAGAACGCCGTCTACGACGCCGTCGCCACCAGCCTCACCGCGTGGATGATCGACGAGCGCGTGCAGGACGACATGATCGCCTACTCGTCCGGCAACTGGCAGGCCCGCTCGGCCGCCAACGTGCTGCCCGACAACTCCGGCCTGATGAGCCCGGCGCACCACTCGCCGCCGTTCTCCTCGATCGGCTTCGGCCGGGTCACCCTCGGCCGCGAGCGCTTCCTGGAGTACTCCGCCGAGCGCTTCGCCCGCTCCGCGATCGACCGGATGCTCTTCGCGCACGCCGAGGAGGACCCGCAGTTCGAGCGGATGACCGAGCGCGAGTACATCGAGAAGTCGGCGGACAGCGAGTACCAGCGCTTCCTCCGCGAGCTGCGCCTGAACGAGGAGACCGCCGAGCACAACGACGTCACCGACGCGCTGCGCGACCAGAGCACCCTCGACCTGATCAAGGCCGAGCTGCAGCGCGGCGCCGACGACGAGCTGGCCCGCCCCGAGTCGCTCGACCGCCAGGGCGGCACCGACATCACCACCTGGACCGACCGGCTCGTCAACGAGTTCACCCGGCACAGCCCGCGCCTGCTCCAGCGCGACCGCGAGGCCCGCCAGCGCCGTCTGGACGATTGGACGCGCACGATGCCCGGCCACATCCTCGAGACCGTCTCGCGCTACGTCGCCCAGGACGGCCTGCCCGTCGTCACCGCGATGCTCCGCCGCCTCGAGCGCGGCCTCAAGGGCACCGTCGACGCGCTGCGCGTCGAGGCCCGCCAGCACGAGGAGTGGGTGGGCACCCTCAGCTCGCTCGTCTCGGACGAGCTGCGCACCTCGGCCAACCAGCAGTCGATCCGCCCGGACCAGGAGGCGGTGCAGTTCGCCATCCAGCGGCTCGGCCAGGCGCTCGAGTGGTCCTCCGAGGCGGCGCTGCGCGACTCCGCCTGGGCGCTGCTCGCCGAGCTGCGCGAAACCTTCCTCGGCCCGCTCGCCGACTACCTCGACGGCTCGCGCACCGCGCTGCTGCAGCGCGTGCACTCGCGGAAGACCAGCGACGACCGCGAGAACGCCTACGAGTTCTGGCCCCGCCGCGTCGACGAGACCGTGCCGCGCAAGTACTCGCCGGCGCCCAACGAGCGGATGCTCGTCGAGCCGGAGAAGTACCCGGCCGAGTTCCAGAAGCTGGTGCGCGCCTCCGTCGACGGCGACGCCAAGTACCAGGACGCCGTCCTGCGCGTGCTCGCCGACCAGCTCGTCGGCGTCAGCCCGGACAGCGAGTCGGACGCGGGCGCCTGGTCGCTCGTCGGCAATCCGCGCACCTGGAAGCCGACCGTCACCGCGGACCCGGCCGTCGCCAACCCGGCCCAGCGCGCCTCCTTCGAGCTCGCGACCGACCCGGAGGTCTACGTCGGCCGCGCCCGCGCCTGGATGAAGCGCGACGGCACCCCGTTCGCCGCCTACATCGGCGAGGACCTGCTCGGCTTCTTCGACTCCGAGGTGCTGCCGCCCGACGTCTTCGCCGCCCGCCGCGACCGCTACCGCGAGCAGCTCCAGGCCGCCCTCGGCGCGAGCGAGCCGCTGGTCAAGCTCAACCCGGCGCTGCTGCGCGCCGTGCACGGCAAGGCGATCAACGAGGACACCTCGCTGGTCTTCAGCTCGATCCCGTTCCGCGCCGGCACCGAGATGTACGAGGTGACGAAGGGCGTGCTCGGCCAGATGGGCGTCTGGGACGACGCGACCAGCGAGTCGTGGTTCCAGGACCAGAAGGTCGACGGCATCGAGGTCTTCGCGATGTCCGGCTTCCCCTACGAGCCCATCGTGATGGACTCCGTGATGGAGCCGATCGCCCGCGGCTGGCTCGCGCAGTCGAACACCCAGGACAGCCGCGAGGCGTTCTGGAAGTTCAAGCGCGCCCGCCTGCTCGGCGAGAGCATCCCCGCGGACCCGCGCGCGATCGAGTCGATGATCCGCGGCTGGTACGTCGCCAAGGCCCTCGGCCGCCTCGCCGTCGACGCCTCGCAGGGCGAGAAGGGCCCCAAGCTCTCCGTCTGGGACCCGTCGACCCGCGCGCTCGCCGACTTCCCGCACCCGCTGCTGAGCGAGCGCAACGCCCGGCCCGCCGACTTCCCGGGCGTCGTGCTGCAGTCGCTCGCCATCGCGATGGCGCTCTGCAACGTCGACGGGACGCTGGCGCCGCTCGCCGCCTACCGGGTGCTGATCTCGCTCGGCGGCAGCCGCGGCGAGGAGACCGAGCTGGCCGAGTGGCTGCAGACAGGCGCGCTGCCGACCGGCGCTCCGGTGCCGGAGTCGTCCCGGGCCGGCAGTGCGGACGGCGACCTCGCGTCGCGCCGCTCCGCCGTGCAGGCCTACCTGACCGCCGAGCTCGCCCGCTTCGACAGCGACATCGTGCAGCAGGACGACATGGTCTCGGTCTACGACTACCCGGTCACCTGGGAGATGCGCGAGCAGTTCCGCGAGGCGCTGCTCGGCCTGGTGTCGTCGGTCGTCTCGACCGGTCCGCGCGACTCCGGAGTCTGAGCGTGCCCCCGGAGATCCGCCCGGACGGCTACGGGCACGCCGGCTTCTGGCCCGACGGCAAGGCGGCGATCGTCCTGCTGCCCAGCGGCGCGCAGGGCGAGACCCTGCTCGAGCTGGCGGCGCAGTGGACGAAGACCGGCCTGCTCGGCCGGGCCCTCTGGGTGCTGCCCGAGCACGTCAAGACCTCGCCCTACGCGCCGCCGCAGATCGAGGCCGTGGTGCTCGGCGTGGGCGCCGACCTCGAGTCGGTCGCGATCGCGGTCGACCTGTTCGAGGCGCTCGCGGAGGAGCCGCTCGCCCTCGTCCGCCTGGTCACCCTCCGCTCGGCCCTGCCCGAGCGTGAGACCGACGAGGCGCAGGACGCGGTCGCCGACCTCGTCAGCCGCTGGGTGCGCACCTCGATGCCGCTGCCGAATCCGTCGGCGACCCTCGCCGACCAGACCACCGAGCTGCGCCGGGTCACGCTGATCTGCGCGCCGACCGCGTTCCAGCTGCGCGAGCGGGTGGAGGCGCACGAGCACGGCTTCGTCGTCATCGCCTCGCCCGAGGACCGCTCGAGCCCGTGGTCCGGCGACGCCTTCGTCCGCGACGACGAGCGCTTCACCGGCTTCACGCTCACCCACCTGGCCAGCGTCGCCGGGCTGTGGAACGGCGTCACCGACGGCAGCGTCGAGCTGATGAGCCGCGAGTCCGACGGCGGCGACTCCGTTTGGATCTCGCGGGTGTTCCTCAACGCGGTACTGACCGAGTCGCTCGGCCGCCGCGTCGCCGCCGGCGTGCTCGAGAACGCCGCCCGCCCCGACTCGCTGCTGATCGACCCCAGCGTCAGCCCGCCGCCGCCCGGCACCGCCTACATCGACGACGGCCAGATCGCCGGCTACGTCGACAGCATGGTCGCGGGCGCGCTGCGCCTGGACGGCGGCGCGCTCACCTACGACTCCGCCGGCTCGCTCGACGTGCCGGAGCCCGAGCGGATCGGCTTCTGGGCGCAGATCGGCCGCTTCTTCGCCTTCTCGGCGGGCAAGCTCGTGCAGATCCCGCGCTGGGCCGTGCTCTGGATCACCTCGAGCGCGAACCGCTCGGTCACCCGCGCCCTGCACACCTCGCAGGGCTCGGCCGTGGTCGGGGCCGACTACGACGAGGTGCTGGACGTCCGCGACCGGCTCCTGGTCGCCGACCTCGAGCACCTCCGCGACGACGAGGGCCGCGCCCGCGCCGAGGCCGACGCGCCCGCCGCGATGGCGCACGTCCGCACCACGCCGCAGCTCTGGGCGGGCCTGCGCGAGCTGGTCTTCGGCGCGCTCGACGGCAGCGCCGACCTCCGCGACGCGGGCTTCGCGCCCGTCGAGGGGGCCGTGCCGGTCTTCGGCCGGGTGGGCGACGTGCTCGCGCTGCCGGACGACCCGTGGGTGTCGAGCGGGTACGACGTGCCGCCGGGGTTCCCGGAGCGGGTGGACTGGTACGCGCTGGCGCTCGCGGATCCGCGGGAGAGGCTGCAGAACTGGGTGTCGGCGTCGGAGGCGGCCGTCGCGGCCGCGGCGGTGCCGACGGTCCAGGAGGCGGACGCTCCGGTCGCTTCGGAGCCCGAGTCGTCCGAGCCCGAGCCCGAGCCCGAGCCCGAGCCCGCGCCGTCCGAGTCCGCCGCGTTCGCGCCGCCCGCGCAGGAGACGCTCGTCGAGGGCGAGGCCGCCGAGCCGCGGACCGTCGTGCAGATCGAGGTCCCCGCGGAGGAGGCTCCCGAGCCCGTCGAGCCGCCCGTGTCCGCGTACGACGCCGAGGCGCGCCGCTCCGGCCGCCTGCAGGCGCTCGGCGAGTACGACCTGTGGGCCGGCCGGCAGAGCTCCTCGTTCGTCTGGCGCTTCCTCGACCGGATCGGCGCCGAGCGCCGCCGCGCCGAGGACGAGGTCGCGTACCTCAAGGGCGAGATCGACGCGATCCGCCCGCAGCGCCCCGGCGAGCTGCTGGGCCTGCGCCGCGAGTTCCACCGCACGCTGCTCGTCGGCTGGGTCACCGTGCTGGCGCTCGCGATCGTGGTCGGCGTCGGCATCTGGTTCGTCAACGACTACGCCTCGCGGCAGCCCGCCGGCACCTTCGATCCCGGGCTGATCACCTCGATCCTGCTCTGGGTGCTCGTGGGTCTGGCCGGCGCCGGGGTGCTGATCACGCTGGTGTCGCTCGTCCGGTACCACGCCGGCTGGTCGCGCTTCGAGCGGCGGATCCAGCTCGAGCGCACCCGACTCGCGCACTACGGCCGCAGTGCCCGCCGTGCCCGCGAGGAGGCCGCGCGCCTGCGCTCGGTGCACCGCCAGGCCGTCGAGTGGCTGGTGCTGCTGTCCAAGGCCGTGCACCGTCCGTGGCACGTGCCGCCCGTCTGGCTCCAGCACGAGACCTTCGACGTGGAGCGCGGCGCCATGCCGTTCGCCGTGCGCCTCGCGACCGTCAGCGGCGAGGAGACCGCGGCCGTCGCCCGCATGCGCGCCGCGATGACGTCCAAGCTCGTCCGCCGCGGCTGGCGGCACGAGGCCTTCGAGTCGCTCGTGCAGGAGATGGCCGCGGACTACGGCGCCGGCCAGGGCTTCGGCCTGTCGGCGCTGGACGAGGACCTCCCGCACTCGTCGAACCACACGCGGCGGATGCTGCTGCGCGCCCTCGACGACGAGTCGCTGCTCACCCGGATCGCCGCTCCGCGCCTGGCCGACATCGTCGCGTCCGTGCAGCGCGACGAGGAGGCGATCGCCCGCCCGCGGGTCCGCCCGATGGGCACGAATCCGCTGAACGCGCTGCGCCGCCCCGAGGACTTCGAGGGCGTCGAGCTCGACGTGCCGTGGGACGACTTCCTGCTCGACTCGCTGACCCGCGCTGACCCGATGACCCCGGTGAGCGCCACGGTATTGACCGAGCTGCAGGTCGGCGAGCGCTACCACGAGCGCGTGACGAGCTTCCTCGTCGCGCCGTCGCGGCTGCAGGAGCGGCTGCGCTTCGACCCGTCGGCGCCCATCCATGTCGTGCCGTTCGAGGCGTCGACCGGGTCGCCGGTGGATCTGGTGTGGCGGGTCGATGTGGTCGGGCCGGTGCCGCGCGCGGCGATCCGGCTGTGGGACGGGGCGGTGCGGGCTTCGGCGCCGGTCGTCCCGGCTGACGGCGACTCGGGGGTGTAGTCGGTGGTCGGCAGGCCGCCGCCGCCGCGACCCGGTGGGGTGCGGCGGGTGGGGGCTCCTGGGCTCTCGCGCGGTGCTGGGCGGCCGGGGGCTCCCGCCCGGTATCGGCGGGTGCGGCGGGCGCCGTGGTGGGTGTGGATCGTCGCAGCCGTCGGTGTCGCTGCGGTCGCGTTCGCGGTGGTGGGAGTGGGGGAGACGGTCGGGGCTCCCGGTGCGGGATCTGTGTCCGGCGTCCCTGCTGGTCCTGCGTCGACCGCTCCTGCTTCGACCCCTCTCGCGACGGCCACTCCGTCCGCCGCTGCCGCGACGGCCGCGCCGTCCGCGTCCGCGTCCCGCCCCGCGTCACCGACGGCGGATCCCGCCGACCCCGCCGCGCTCGCGCTGGCGACCCTCGCCGCGCTGCCCGTGGACGACGGCCGCGCCGACGTCCCCTACGACCGCGACCTCTTCGGCGAGTCCTGGAAGGACGTCGACCGCAACGGCTGCGACACCCGCAACGACATCCTCGGCCGCGACCTGCTCGACCCGGTCTTCAAGCCCGGTACCCGCGACTGCAAGGTGCTCTCCGGCACCCTGGTGGACCCGTACGACGGCACCGAGGTGTCCTTCGTCTCCGGGAGCGACACGTCCCGGCTCGTGCAGATCGACCACGTCGTCGCGCTCGGCTGGGCCTGGCACCACGAGGCGTGGGCGTGGACGGACGAGCAGCGCCTGCTGTTCGCGAACGACCCGGCGAACCTCGTCGCCGCCACGGACGACACGAACCAGTCCAAGAGCGACGCCGGCCCGGGGGAGTGGCTGCCGCCGGCCCCGGAGCTGCGCTGCGGGTACGTGGAGCAGTTCGTGGGTGTGCTGGGCTCGTACCGGCTGGCGATCGGGGCGGAGGATCGGGAGGCGGCGGAGGCGGTGCTGGTCGGGTGCTGACGAGCACTGGTGCCAAGTGACCGACGATGCTCATCCGCCCTGCTCCGCTATCTTGAGCGGCACCATGGCCTTCGACTCGGATTCCGACTGGGGTGAAGGCGACCCGTTCGATCAGTGGGCACCTCCTCCGCCGCCCCGCCGTCGCCTCTCCGCCCGGGCGGACCGCGCTACAGCGCTCCTGCTGCTCGTCCTCCTGCTGGTCCTCGGCGTCGTCCTGTCCTTCTTCGTCCTGATCGAGCACCTCGCGGCCGATCGGTGCGGCGGAGCCCCCGGCGAATGCGACTACGGGCTCCTGAACACCACGACAGTTCTGGTGCCCGGGGCCGTCGCTCTGACCTTCCTCGTGACGGTCGTCGCACTCGTCCGACCGAACAGGTCGCGTCGGATCTGGTGGATTCCTGCGATCGGCACAGTGGCCGCCGTCCTCGCATTCCTGCTCGCGTCGGGCCTCGTTTTCGTGGCGGTGCACTGAATGGTGGAGCGGGTCAAGAGGCTCGTTTTGAGTGACTTCACAACCGTCGCCTTCCTCCTCGCTGGGTACTGCCGCACGGCGCCTCAGGTCAGGTCAGAAATGGCGACAACTCTTCACTAAAGAGACACGAGCGTACCTCGCCAATAAATGGCGTGGAGATTTCTACTCTCGGGCCATGCCCGATTTGACTCCCGCAACCCTTTCCCTCGAGTTGGGCGTCTCGCAGAAGCGAATTCGCTCTGTCTTGCGCGAACAATTCGGCACTCTCGATCCGTCGACGACGCGCTGGAGTCTGAGCGAGGAGCAGGCCGACTTCGTTCGCACGCGCATTGCACGGCGTGGGGCGAATGGCACGAGATTCACTCTCGTTGAGGGCGACCAGGTCCTGAGGCGGGCCGTTCACAGAGCGTACGGTGGCCAGCAGCAGGGCGGGATTGCGACTCCGAAGTCCCTCGGCGAAATCTTCATCTTCACTGATCCGGCTAAGGGAGCTCGCTACGGGTACGACCGCTTCGAGGGCCTGCGCGAGGACGGCTCCTACTCCTACACCGGCGAGGGTCAGATCGGCGATCAGGTGTTTCTCCGCGGAAACCTCGCTCTCCGTGATGCGGCGGTGACCAACCGGGTGATTCGACTGTTCACGGTTCAGGGGACCAGCGTCACTTACATCGGAGCTTTCACCACGGGCGATCCGACCTACCGCTACGAGACGATTCCTGACACCGAGGGAACGCTGCGTCGAGGTATTATCTTCACTCTTGTTCCCATCAGCGCGGACGTCTCTACCCTGCCCGCTTACGGTGGTCACGAAGTTACAACCGCCGAACTCGCCGCGTGGTCGCCACCGGAGTACTCAGACGTTGTTATCGCCGGTGCTGATCTCAGCCCCATCGAGGAGCGGGTCGTGTCTCGAGTGGAATTTGAGCTTCAGGCTGCCTTCGGCGAGTGGCTGACGGAGAACGGCACGCCTCCCAGCCGGCTCCCCCTTCCGGTTGGCGCGACGCGAATCGAGCCGGACCTGTACGTCAAATCCAGTGGCTGGATCGTGGAGGCAAAAAAGTCCACTGCGCGCTCTTACGTACGCACGGCTATCGGGCAGGTGCTCGATTATGCACACGTCGCGAATCGGCTCGGCTGGGCGGCCGTACCGGTCATCCTCCTCCCTGGTCGTCCCGAAGCAGATCTCGTTGACCTCATCAGGAAGCTCGGGATCATCACCGCAATTCGCACCGATGACGGCTTCGTCCTCGTCGATCCCTAGGCGGTCAGGAGAGCGACCGCAGGTAAATCGGCGGGTGCCCACTCCAGTGGTGTGAGGTCAGCGCGCGTGACCCACAGCATCGAGTCGTGGTCGGTGCTAGACGTAGGACTCTCCGAGGAGAGCGTCGCCCAGAAGCACGAGAGCCGGATCACGCGCGTCGAGCCTGCGGTGTCGTCGACGGTCAAGAGTTCGCCCACCTCGATCTCGACGCCGAGCTCCTCGCTGATCTCTCGGGCGAGCGCCTGTTCGTGCGTTTCGCCGGCCTCGACCTTGCCGCCTGGAAACTCCCACTTGCCGCCGGCGTCCTTCTCGGGTCGGCGGCGGCAGGCCAGGATGCGGCCGTCGCTCTCGATGACAGCGGCAACAACCTCGAGGACATCCACGACTCCATCATGCGGCACCCTCACAACCAAGGCTGAGGGGCGCTAATCGCCGAAGTGTGTAGCTCTTCGGGTACTCAGACTCAGTTCCGAGGCCGAGCCGCCCGGCATGTTGCGCCTCCGCCCACACTTTGACGCCCCCGCCACCCCCGTGTTATGTTCGCTCTCGGACATGTGACTGGTCGTGCAGGCAGGATCCGACGAAACGCGTACGAAGCGTCGTCGGGTCCTTTTTTTGTGCCCGGACGCCTCCTGACGCGCCGATGACGGTGCGGGGACAGCGACGGAAGCAACAAGAACACGACGCAGCACAGCGCAGGGAAGCGCGCGTCCCCCACACACCCGAAGGAGTACCGATGAGTACCCAGGACAGCGCGAAGGCGATCCTCGAGCACGTCGGCGGTGCCGGCAACGTCTCGAAGCTGCAGCACTGCTCGACCCGCCTGCGCTTCGCGCTCGCGGACGACCAGAAGGCCGATGTCGACGCCCTCAAGGCGGTGCCCGGCGTGATCGGCGTCGTCATGGGGCCGCAGACGCAGGTCATCGTCGGCAACGGCGTCGCCGAGATGTACGCGGCGGTCGAGAAGCTGCGCGGCGGCACCGAGGCGACCGCCCCGAAGGCGAAGCAGCCGCGCTCGCTCAAGCGCCTCGGCGCGACGGTCATGGACTTCGTCGTCAGCGTCTTCACGCCGATCATCCCGGCCATCGCCGGAGCCGGCATCTTCAAGTCGTTCCTCGTCCTCGCCTCCGCGGTGGGCTGGCTCGACCCCGCGAGTGACAACTTCAAGCTGCTGTCCGCTATCCCGGACGCGGTGTTCGGCTTCCTGCCGCTCCTCGTCGCCTACACCAGCGCCAAGAAGCTCGACGTGAACCGACCGCTCGCCCTCGGACTCGTCGGGGTGCTCGTCTTCCCGGCCTTCACCACGCTGCTCAACCAGGAGGGCGGCGTCGCCCTCTTCGGCATCCCGGTCCCGGTGATCGCCTACAACGCGCAGGTGTTCCCGGCGATCCTCGCGGTCCTCCTCCTCTCGGTCGTCGAGCGCTTCTTCACGAAGCACTCCTGGGGACCGATCCGCACCTTCTACGTGCCGCTGATGTGCCTGGTCATCGTCGCTCCGGCCACGATCTTCCTGCTCGGCCCGCTCGGCTACTGGCTGGGCTCGATGCTCACCGGCGCCCTGATCGGCCTCTACGGCGCGCTCGGCTGGGTGGCCGTCGCGCTCCTCGCCGGCGTGCTGCCGCTGATCATCTCGGTCGGCATGCACAAGGCCTTCATCCCGCCGACCATCGCGACGATGGCCAGCGCGGGCAAGGACACCTTCTACCTCGCCTCCTCCCTCGCGCACAACGCGGCGGAAGCCGGCTCCAGCCTCGCGATCGCCCTGCGCACCAAGAGCGCGGCGCTGCGCGCGACCGCCTTCTCCGGCGGACTCTCCGCCCTCTTCGGCATCACCGAGCCCGCCCTCTACGGCGTCACCCTGCAGAACAAGCGCGCGCTGATCTCCGTCATCTCGGGCAGCGTCGTCGGCGGCGCCTACATCGGCGCCACCCAGGTCGCCGCATTCGCCTTGGTCAGCCCGGGCGTCGCGAGCATCTCGATGTTCATCGACGGGCTCAACCCCTGGAACCTGCTCAACGCGGTCATCGGCCTGCTCATCTCGGTCGCCGTCTCGTTCGTCGTCTCCTTCATCATCTGGCGCGACGACGCCTCCGCCAGCGTCCAGGCCCTCGGCGACGTGGTCGCGAAGGACGCCGACGATGTGACCGCCCTCACCGCCCCGCTCAGCGGCGACGTCATCCCGCTCAGCGAGGTGAACGACCCCGTCTTCTCCGCCGGTGTCCTCGGCGAGGGCATCGCCATCCGCCCGACCGACGGCGTCGTCCGCTCGCCGTTCGCCGGGACGGTCATCGCCGTCCTCAGCTCCAAGCACGCCATCGGCCTGCGGCGCGACGACGGGGTCGAGGCCCTCATCCACGTCGGACTCGACACCGTCCAGCTCGACGGCGCCCCCTTCGACGTGCACGTCGCCGTCGACGAGCGCGTCGAGGCCGGGCAGCTGCTGCTCACCGCCGACCTCGTGGCCATCACCGCCGCCGGCTACGACACCACCACCCCGGTGCTGATCACCAACTCGGCCGAGTACACCGTGCTCATCGAGGCCGCCGACCGAGTGTCGGCGGGGGATGCGATCATCACCGTCACCCAGAAAGAGAAGGAGCTCGCCGATGGCGCTGCCTGAGGGATTCCGTTGGGGCGGCGCACTCGCCGCCAACCAGGTCGAGGGCGCATGGCGCGAGGGCGGGCGCGGGCCGGCCGTCAGTGACGTCGCCTCCTACAAGCCGAAGGCCGACCCCAAGGAGTACGCGATCCACCATCAGAACACGGTGGCGAGCATCACCGCGGCGATGGCGGACGACGACACCGAGTACTACCCCAAGCGCCGCGGCATCGACTTCTACCACCGCTACCCCGGTGACCTGGCGCTCTTCGCGGAGATGGGCTTCACCACCCTCCGCGTCTCGATCGCCTGGACCCGGCTCTACCCGACGGGGGAGGAGGCGGAGCCGCTCGAGGAGGGCATCGCCTACTACCTCGCGCTCTTCACCGAGATGCGGCGCCTGGGCATCGAGCCGCTGGTCACCCTCTCGCACTACGACCCGCCGCTCGCCCTGGCGCTCAAGCACAACGCCTGGGTCGAGCGCCGGACGATCGAGCTGTTCGAGCGCTTCGCCCGCACCTGCTTCGAGCGCTTCGGCCACCTGGTCGACATGTGGCTGTCCTTCAACGAGATCGACGGGATCATCCGCCACCCGTTCACCTCGGGCGGCATCATCGAGGAGACCGTCGAGGGCAGCGTCGAGCAGGCCTGCTACACGGCGCTGCACCACCAGTTCGTGGCCTCGGCGTCGGTCACGAAGACACTGCACGAGCTCTGGCCCGAGGCGCGGATGGGCTGCATGCTCACCATGCTGACGACCTACCCGAACACCTGCCACCCCGACGACGTCGCGGCCACCCAGGCCAAGGAGCGGATGCTCTACCTCTGCACCGACGTCCAGGCCGGCGGCGCCTACCCGCGCCTCGCCCTGCGGGCGCTCGGGGCACGCGGGGTCGAGATCCCGTTCGCGGAGGGGGACGCCGAGCTGCTGCGCGAGCATCCCGTCGACTTCATCTCGTTCAGCTACTACATGTCGATGACGGAGTCGGTGCGCCCGGACGCCGAGCGCACCCCCGGCAACACGGTGCTCGGGGTGAAGAACCCGTTCCTCGAGTCGAGCGAGTGGGGCTGGCAGATCGACCCGGTCGGCCTGCGGATTTCGCTGATCGATCTCTACGACCGCTACGGCAAGCCGCTGTTCATCGTCGAGAACGGGCTCGGGATGCGGGACGAGCTCGTCGCATCGGACAATGAGGGGGAGGATCCCCGCATCCACGACCCCTACCGGATCGACTACTTCCGCGCGCACTTCGAGCAGATGATCCAGGCGGTGGACGAGGGTGTGGAGCTCCTCGGCTACGTGAGCTGGGCGCCGATCGACCTGATCAGCGCCTCCAGCTCGCAGATCTCGAAGCGCTACGGGTTCGTCTACGTCGACATGGACGACCTCGGCCACGGCAGCACGAACCGGTACCGGAAGGACTCCTTCTCCTGGTACCAGCGGGTCATCGCGTCCAACGGCTCCGACCTGGGATGACCCTCCTCGCTCCAGTTGCCCGCCGGGCCGCGCAGACGCCGTCGACGGAGACACGCATGCAGACCATCAAGAAGGTGCTCAACTCGAGCGTCGTGCTCGTCGTCGACGAGCGCGGCGCCGAGCGGGTGCTGCTCGGCAAGGGGATCGGCTTCGGCGCCAAGGCGGGCGAGGTGATCGAGGCGTCCGCGGTGGACCAGGTGTTCGTCGCGCTCGACGACGCCGACCAGCGCAACCTCGTCGAGCTGCTGGCGCAGATCCCGCCGGAGTTCGTCGAGCTGACCCGGGCGGTCGTCGCCGACGCGGAGGAGCAGGGGCTGAAGGTCGACCCGCACGTGTACCTCGCGCTCACCGACCACCTGCACTTCGCGGTCGAGCGGCAGCGGCGCGGGCTCGCGGTCGCGAACCGGCTCGCCTGGGAGATGCGCTCCGTCTATCCCGTGCAGTACGCGGTGGGGGAGCGGGCGGTCGCGGCGATGCGCGAGCGGCTCGGAGTGGACGTGCCGGACGACGAGGCGGCGAACGTGGCCTTCCACCTCGCCAATGCGGAGCTCGGCAAGGTCGGCATCGACTCGCTGCGGATCGTGCAGCTCATCCGCTCGGTGACCGCGATCATCCAGCACACGAGTGGAGCGGCGCTGGACCGCGAGGACCTGCGCTCGGCGCGCTTCGTGGCGCACCTGCAGTACTTCGCCGAGCGGTTCTTCTCGGGCGGGCTGCTGGTCAGCTCGGACGACTTCCTCTTCACCAGCCTGAGCGCGCGGTATCCGCGGGCCGTCGCGACGGCGGAGCGGGTCCGCGCGTTCGTGCGGGCGGAGTACGGTGCGGAGCTGCCGAACGAGGAGGTGGCGTTCCTGGCGCTGCACATCGCGCGGGCGGCGCCGGAGTAAGGCGCCCTTCAGTCCTGTCAGTCCTGTCAGTCACTACGGAGAGAGCACCATGACCCGCGGCACCGTCCACTTCGTCCGGCACGCCCAGACGCTCTTCAACGTCAACGGCCAGCTGCAGGGCTGGTGCGACTCGCCGCTGACCGCGCGGGGCGAGCGGCAGATCGCGGTCCTCGGCGAGCGGATGCGCGGGGTGCCGCTGGTCGCGGCGTTCCTGAGCGACCTGACGCGCACGCGGACCACGGCCGCGGCGGCGCTCGTGGGGCATCCGTCGATCGAGCCGGTGCCGACGTCGACGCTGCGGGAGTGGCACTTCGGCGGCTTCGAGGGGCAGCCGAACGCGTCGCTCTGGGAGCCGGTCTTCGCCGACCACGGCTACTCGTACGTGCCGGCCTCGGCGGACTGGCCGCGGATGACCGACGCGGGCCTGGACAGCGTCATCGACGCGATCCACCGGCACGACCCGTCCGGCCGCGCGGACACCGCCGCCTCGGTGCGGGAGCGGGTGGAGGCGGCGCTCGCGCTGATCCTGCCGGCGGCCGAGCACGGCGACGTGCTGGTCGTCACCCACGGCACGGTGCTCGGCAGCCTCCTGCGCGCCATCGACCCCGCGCACCGGCCGCGCGCGGGCTTCCCGAACTGCGGCATCGTCCCGGTGACCGACGGCGTGATCGGCCCGATCGACGCGAGCTGCGCGGTCGACTGACGGCGGGGCCGCCGGGCGGACGCCTGCGGCGGGGGTGCTGAGGGGGCGGGTCTCGATACGCCGCCTCCGGCGGCTACTCGACCAGCATGGTGTCGCCTGCGGCGGCTGCTCGACCAGCATGCTCGGCGGGCGCCCCCATCTTGCTGATCGAGTAGCGCGCGCAGCGCGCGTATCGAGATCCCCCACCGCAGGCACGTCGGCCGCCGAGGCGTCCCGCTCCCGTCGTGGCGTCCCGCTGTACAGGGACGTCTCGACGGTTCGGGGACGCCTCGGCAGCGAGGGTCGCGGTCACCCCTTCAGCGGGTCGTTGCCCCAGTTCATCAGCGAGTAGCGCCACTTCGTCTCGGTGACGTCGCCGGAGGGCCGCTGCTTCGAGTGCCGGGCGACGTAGCCGGTGACCTTCTTCATGTGCGCGTAATCGTCCTCGCTCAGGTCGGCCTGCTTGGTGCCGAGGATGTCGATGATCCGGCGCCCGCTGTGGTGGCCGACGGACTCGCCGCCGCTCGCCGGCTTCTGGCCGACCTCCTTCGACTCGTCCTTCTCGAGCCACCCCTCGATCTCCTTCGCCGTCATGTTCACGGCGTCGTGGAAGTCGTCGCGGATCCCGCGCTTCTCGTCGTCGGTCGTGTCGTCGCTCATCGTGCTCGCTCCTCGGGTCGGTACCGCTCCACTCGAGCGCGCCGCGGGCGAGAGGTCAAGCCCCGTTCGTTTCGCGGGCACGCGCGTACCGTCAGGAGCCAGCCACCCTCAGACGACCCGCACAGGAAGAGGCCTCCATGCCCTCACGCAACACGCTCGTCCGCAGCCTCCACGACCTCGGCGCCGCCGCCTGGTTCGGCGGTTCCCTGATGGGCGCCGTCGGCCTGAACGGCGCTGCGTCCACCTCCTCCGACCCGTCCGAGCGCCTGCGCCTCGCCGCGAACGGCTGGGCCCGCTGGACCCCCGTGCAGCTCGCGGCGATCGCCGCCCACGGCGTCGGCGGCATCGGCCTGATCCTCGCCAACAAGACCCGCCTGGCGAACCAGCAGGAGAGCCGCACCAACACGGTCGTGAAGACGATCGTCACCGGTCTCGCGGGCGCCGCCTCCGTCACCGCCGCGATCGCCGGCGCGACCCAGGCCAAGCACGCCGACGAGGGCGCGAAGGGCGTCACCGAGGCGTCCTCGAGCAACTCCGACGAGCTGACCACCGCGCTCCGCGTCCAGAAGGTCACCCAGTGGGCGATCCCGGTGCTGACCGCCGTCATCATCATCCTCGGCGCCCAGCAGGGCGAGCAGCAGCGCCCGGTCGCCGGCCTCTTCGAGACGACCGCCCGGATGTTCCGCAAGTAGCACTCCGCGTCGGCGCGGGGTCAGTCCAGGCGGCTCGCCTCCGCGCCGACGTGCCAGCCCTCGTCCTTCACCCAGCTGAACCCGAGCGCGCACTGGTGCGGGACGACTCCCGGCTCCGGCACCGTGTGCAGGGAGACGCTGAACGGCGTCGGCACGATCGCGTCGTAGATCGTCACGACCGGATCGGTCCCGACCAGGTCTGAGCAGAACCGCGTGATCGTCGCCCGCTGCTCCGCGGTGTCGGCGGGGACGAGTTCGGCGATGGCCGCGTCGTCGTCGAGCACGGGCAGCAGCCGGGCGACCAGCACCCGGCCGTCGCCCTCCGGCGGCACCGTGCCGGCCGTCGGGTCGCCCCAGTCGCTGAGCGCGAGCGCCACGAGCCCGGCCGGGATCGCGATCAGCACCGCGAGGACGCCGCCGATCACGAGGGCACGGCGCCGGGGGTGTCTCGATGTCCCGGTCCTGGTCGCCGCTTCGGGTCGTTCGCTCACGCTCGGAGGCTAGGCCCCCGCCGGCCTGCGAGCGTGCAGCTCACCGGGTCACACGGCGAAACACCCCGTCATCGGGGGTAGTGGACTTCGCTCGCGAGCGTCCGGGCAGCACCCTGGATGGACGCGGGATCCGGTGCGTGAACACCGGCTCCCGCCGCCATCGCGGCGTGCCCGAGAGGCCAGGGAGCGGTCTGCAACACCGCTGACGCGGGTTCGAATCCCGCCGTCGCGTCGCTGCGGTCGCCGTCGTCCTCGAAAGTGTCGAGGCAGCCGCCGCCTTGATGACCGACGACGAATGCGCAGCGGGCCCCTACTGCGGGGTCGCGATGCAGACGGCCGAGCCGAAGGCGCCGGTGCCGGTCTCCTCGGCGAGGACCTCGCCGTCGAGGGTGATCCGGCAGGTGATGTCGCCCTCGTCGTCGGCGCCGTTCGTCGCGGTGACGGAGAACGCCTGGAAGGCGGTGCTGTCGACCTGCAGCTCCTTGGTGAAGGGGAGGGGCTGGGCGGCGGCCTGCTCGACGCCGGAGTTCGCGCCGTCGAGGGTGGAGTAGACGATCGACGTGCTCGTGCCCGCTCCGGTGACCTCGTAGACGAGGGTCTGGGGAGTCCCGGACGTCGCCGAGGCCTGCGCGGTCGCGATCGCGTTCGAGATGCCGCTCGCGAATCCGGCGGTGTAGACGATCGCCAGGATGATCGCGAGCACGATCGCCAGGGCGTTGAGGATCACGCCGGCGATGGCCGTCCCCTTCTTCCTGCCCTTGAGGAACAGCGCGATCACGCCGAGCACCAGGCCGACGAAGGCGACGAAGCCGGAGACGTAGTTGACGATCGGGATGACGGCGCCGACGAGCGCGACGATGCCGATGATCAGCGAGGCGAGTCCGAGGCCGTTCCCGGTCTTCGGGGGCTGCGGGCCGGTGCCGGGAGTGGGCTCGGGATACACGGCGGGGTTGTAGGCGGTCATGCCGCGAGTATCGCAGCAGCGCGGTTGACCGTCCTATCTCTATATAGGTAGCCTCGGCGCATGACTCCGCTCAGCCGCATGACCGCCGCGACCGCGGACGTGCTCCGCGCGCTCCTCGACGCCTCCGGGCCGACCTGGGGGATGCTCGTCATCAAGGGCACCGGGCGACCGGCGGGCAGTGTGTACCCGATCCTGGAGCGGCTCGAGGGGGCCGGCTGGGTGTCGTCGGCGTGGGAGGCGGACACGGAGCGCAGCGGTCCGCGGCGCCGGCTGTACGAGCTGACGAGCGAGGGGGCGCAGGCGGCGGCGACCGCCGTGGTGCGGTTCGAGGCGGTCGCGGCCCGGCCGGTCCGGCTCTCCGGAGCGGAGGCCCGCGCGTGATCGACCTGCTGCTGCGACTCCTGGCCCTTCTGCTCCCGCCGCTCGCCCGCGAGCGCTACCTCGAGGAGTGGCGGGCCGACGTCGCCGGTGCTGGCGAGGCGGGGCTGCGGCGCCGCGACGTGGTGCTCGGCGCGCTCGTGCTCAGCGCGACGCTCGACCGCGGGCTGCCGGTGCACTCCGGGGAGCCGCGGTTCCTCCGGCCGCGACGGCTGGCGCGGCGCGGGCTCGGGCTGCTGACGGCTGCCGCGGTGATCTTGATCGGCGGGTACCTGACCGGCGGAGGAGTCGTGCCGGAGGGGGTCTCCGCGGGGGTGCTCACGGTGATGCAGGCGACGGGCCGGGTGCTGATCGGGCTGGCGCTCGTCGTCGGGCTGGTCGGCGCCGCGCACATGGCGGGGGCTGCGCGGGCCGCCGAGACCCGGACGGCGCGGGTGTCGCTGCTCGCGGCGATCGCGGGGCCGGCGATGGTGGCGGGCGGCGTGCTGGTGCCGGGGGCGCCGTGGTGGCTGCCGCTCCTGGGCTTCCTGGTGTCGAGCGCGGGGCTGGCGACGGGTGTCGCGGTGATCGGCGGGACGCGGCCGATCGCGTGGGAGCACCGGACCGCGTCGCGGGCGCGGCGGGCGCCGATCGCGCTGGGCGGGGCGGCGCTGGTCGTCGCCGTGGTCGTGGTCGGCGGGATCGACCTGCTGGTCTGGAATCCGCTCACCAAGGTGCCGGGCACCGATCTCGCCACGATCTACCGGCTGCTGGCCGAGCGCGACGGCTTCTCGATCACGGGCACGCTCGTCGCGACCGCGATCTGGGCGGCCTTCTGGACGGTGCCCGCGCTGTTCGTGGCGGCGCTCGCCGTGCACCGCGCGGGCGACGCCCTCACGCCGCGGCGGCTCGTGATCGTGATGCTGTCGCTGGTCGGCGCGGCGATCTTCTTCCGCTTCTTCACGGGCTTCGGCATCGGGATGTCCATCGCCGACTCGTTCGCGACCAGCGGTGGCGATGCGTCGGTCGTCTCGGCGGTGCTGCCGTGGGTGGGGCAGCTCTCGCTCGCCGTCGCGGCGATCGCCGTCGGCTGGGCGCCGCGGGCGCGGATCCAGCCGGTCGCGGTGGCCGCCTGAGCGTGCGGGGTCTGCTGACTCGACGTCCGGCGGTGGTGGATCTCGATACGCCCGCTAGGCGGGCTACTCGATCAGCATGGAGCGCCGCCCGAGCCGCGGAAGCTCTCCGCAACATCAGCTGAGAGTGGGCCTCGTCGCTCATCGGCGATGAGACGCGCTCTCAGCTGATGTTGCGCGGCCGAGACGCGGAAGCGGGGCCGGCGGAACCCGCCGACCCCGCCTGCCGTGCGGTGGTTACTTCTGGGCGGTGCGCCTGCGCGTCGCGGTCAGCGCGAGTGCTCCCGCGCCGCCGGCGATCAGGGCGAAGGCCAGCGCGGCCAGGCCGGTCGTGCCCTCGGCGCCGGTGTGCGCGAGCGCGGCACCGGGCTTCGCCGTGGGCTTCGGCGTCGCGGTCGGCGCCGGAGCGACGGGACCGGCGGTCGCGGTCGGCTCAGCGGTCGGCGCGACGGTGGGCGCCACGGTCGGCGCCACGGTCGGCTCGGCCGTCGGCGCCACGGTGGGCTCCGCCGTCGGCTCGACCGGCGGCGCGGTCGGTGTGGCCGTCGGCTCCGGGGTCGGTGCGGCGGCCAGCTCCGGGGTCGACGCCGGGGCGACGCGGTTCAGCGTGGCCTGCTCGTAGTCGTACGACATCGCGAGCAGTGCCGCGTCCTGGCTGCGCGGGGCGGCCAGCTCGAGGCCGGCGGCGGTTCCGGTCGAAGTGAAGCCGGCCGGCAGCGAGACCGTCGGGACGCCGGTGTTCGCGCCGACGTCGCAGAACGTCGTGCCCGCCCAGTCGGGGGTCGCCGCCGTCGCGCTGGTCGGCATCGCCAGAGCGTCGAGGTCGTTGTCGATGAAGAACTGGTCCATCGCCAGCTTGCCCGCGTCCTGAGCCGCGATCGCCGCGTCGTACGCGGGGTTCGGGATGTCCGCGTTGCTGTTGAAGAACGCGACGTCGTCGGGCAGCAGCGAGGTCTTCCCGTCCGCCATGACGTCCGAGAAGGTCAGCGCGTCGGCCGGCTCCGTGAGACCCGCGAGGCCCTCGGGCCAGGTCGCCTCGGTGTCCGCGAAGAACGCGTCGATGCCGGGGCGCAGGTCGAGGTAGCCGCCGCTGACGAGCGTGTTCGCCACGAACTCGCGGGTGAAGGTCGGCACCGGCACGATCTCGGCGCCCTGCGCGGCGAGGTCGAGGACCGCCTGATCGACGAGCCCGGTGGTCTCGGCGAGGCCCGGACGGGCCGGGTCCTCCTCGTAGTCCCAGCGCACGTAGCCGATGCGCTTGCCCTCGAGCGCGGTGTCGCTGAGCCCCTCGACGTAGGTGGAGCTGTCCTGCTGGTCCGCGATGACGGTCAGCGGGTCGGTCGGGTCGTAGCCCGCGAGCACCTCCATCAGGAGGGCCGCGTCGGTGACGGTCGTCGTCATCGGGCCCGAGACGTCCTGGCGCGGCGACAGCGGGACGATGCCCGTGACGCTGGTCAGGCCCATGGTCGGCCGGTAGCCGACGAGGCTCTGGTGCGCGCTCGGTCCGACGATCGAGCCGCAGGTGTCGGTGCCGAGGCCCGCGGGGGCGTAGCCGGCGGCGACGGCCGCGCCGGTGCCTCCGCTCGAACCGCTGGCGCTGTTCGCCTGGTTGTAGGGATTGTTGGTCCGGCCGCGCTCGGAGCTGAGTGTGTAGGTTCCGTGCCAGGCGAACTCCGCCATGTTGGTCTTCGCGAGGATGATCGCGCCGGCGTCGCGCAGGCGCTGCACGGCCGTCGAGTCGAGCTTCGTCTGGTACGTGTGCAGCGAGGCGCTGCCCGCGGTGGTGGGCATGTCGAACGTGGCGTAGTTGTCCTTCACCAGGATCGGGATGCCGTGCAGCGGTCCGCGGATCGTGCCGGCCGCGCGCTCGGCGTCGAGCTCGGCCGCGGTGGCGAGCGCGTCCGGGTTGGCCAGGATGACCGCGGCGAGTCCGGGCTGGTCGCCGTAGGGGTCGTCGTAGGCCGCGATGCGGTCGAGGTAGCGCTGGGTCAGGGCGACGGACGTCGTCGCGCCGGACTGCAGGAGTGCCAGGGCGTCGGTGATGCTGAGGTCGACGACCGCGGGGGCGGCCGCGTCGACGGGGGGAGTGGTCGCGCCGAGCGCCGCGGGGGCGGCGAGAGCGGTGCCGAGTGCGAGTCCGGTGCACAGGGCGGTGGCGGCGGAGAGTCGGACGACCCTCCGGAACGAGGGGGTGGTGGACAAGCGACAACCTTCGGATCGAGTGGGAGGGGGCTTGGAGCCTCCCCAGTCTCGGAGCCGGATGTTGCACGCCTGTTTCGGCGCGGAGACGATCGAGCGCGCGCCGTGTCCCCCTTCGCGGGGTGCCGAGGGAGCGCTCTCAGCGGGAGGCGTCACCGACGAGCGCTGTGCTGCTCCCCTCCTCATCCGGGACGCGACTCAGGATGTCGCCGGGCTGGCAGTCGAGGACCGCGCAGATCGCGTCGAGGGTGGAGAAGCGGACGGCCTTGGCGCGGCCGTTCTTGAGGATCGAGATGTTCGCGGTGGTGATGCCGACCGCGGCGGCCAGATCGGTGACCGACATCTTGCGCTTGGCGAGCTCGACGTCGAGGTGCAGGACGATCGCCATCAGACGACCTCGGCGAGCTCGCTGCGCTGCGCCACCGCGAGGTGCAGGAGGCGCCGCATCACCACGACGATCAGCGCGGTGGTCGCGCTCGCCACGGCGACGAGTCCGAAGGCGAGGGCGGGCAGGGGCGCGGGCACCGCGGTGAGCGAGGCGACGGCGCCGACGACGGCCAGCACCGCGCCGGCGATGAAGGCGCCGATCGCGAGGTCGACCCAGAGGTCGGAGCGGTGGTCGCCCGCGAAGAGCGTGTCGTCGCGGACCAGGCTGAGCAGCCGCCAGACCGCGATCAGCACGGCCTCGACGCAGAGCAGCCCGGCGACCACGACCGCGACGAGCACCGCGTCGACCGGCCCGCCGTCGAGCGCCTCCCGGGCGACCGGGCCGACGGCGAGCTGCACGAGCACGCAGCCGAGCAGCAGCACCAGCAGGAGGGTGCGGAGCGCGAGGAGGACGGGTCGGGGCATGCGGGGCTCCTGGGTCGTGAGGGGTGCGTGTCGAGAGGCGAGCATATCGAATAACGTGCGTTTCCTATCGAAAGTCGATACTGTCACCGTCATCACAGAGCAGCAAGCGAAGGCGGGGGAACGGCGTGGGACGACGGGGACGAGCGCTCACGGGCGCGGCGGTACTTCTGACGATCGCGGTCGTCGCGACGGGCACGGGGCCGGCGGAGGGACTCGAGCTGGCGCTGTCGGCCGACGACTGCGTCGAGAGCGCGAGGGCGGACTGGCGGCCGGCGCCGCTCCTCGTGCGCGGTGAGCAGGCGGTCTTCGACGTCGAGGTCACCGCCCGGGAGGACTGCCCGGCGGAGCGCCTCGTCGCCGTCGCCGCCACGGCATCCGAGGCGATCGACGCGGCGTTCGGCGCGGCTCCGGCGGGGCGGCGCTCGAGCGAGCTGGTGCTGCGGGTCGGCGACGACGTCCTGTCGATCGCGGATCCGCGGGAGCGCACAGCACCGGTCGAGGCCTGGGACGCCCTGCGCCGCGGCATCGACGGGAGCCTCTCGGTGCGGACGGTCGAGAGCTACCCCGTCCTCGCGATCGTCCTCGCCCCGACCAGTGCGGCGACCGCACTCGACGCGCTCGATCTCCTCCTCGAGCAGCGCTCCGCCCTCACGGAGGGCGACCTCGACTGGACGATCGAGCAGCCCGCGACCGACTCGCGCGGCGGCGCCGTGATCCGCGTGCAAGAGGAGCGCCCGGCCCAGGAGATCGTCCGCCTCGCCCACGAGATCGACGGCGCCTTCTCGGGGGTCCGGGAGTCGACGGTGCACCTGAACGGTGCGGTGCTCAACGTCGAGCTGACGGGGTCGCCGGGGGCGTCCGCCCCGCGCTCGCTCCGCGACTCCGTCGTCTGGCCGCGCGTGCTCGGCACGATGACGGCGCTGACCGGCCGGGGGAGCGGCTACGCGATCGGCGCCGAGATCGCTGCCGAGGCGGCCGACGGCTCCGGGCCGGTCGTCGACTCCTTCGCCTCGTCGTCGCTGCAGTGCGCGGCGACGCCCGGAGCGGGCGCGACGACGCAGGCCGCCTTCGAGCACCTGCGCACGTCGATCCGCCCCGCCCATCCCGGCGAGAGCTTCGCCTTCAACGGCCTGACCGCGCCGGCCTGCCGGTGAGCCGCGCACGACATCAGCTGAGAAGGGGGTCCCTCCCCCCACAGAGGAGGCCCACCCTTCTCGGCTGATGTTGTGCGCGGCCCCGGTCAGTCCAGGTGCCGGAGGTAGCGCTGCGGGTCGCCGAGGAAGCCCCGCCAGGTCCGCACGAGGTCCAGGGCGTCGTACTCCGCGCGGCGAAGGCCCCACTCGCCGAGCTCGTAGAGGTCCGCGCCCGGCAGCGCCGCCAGCACCGGCGAGTGCGTCGAGAGGATCACCTGCGAGCCGCCCGCGACCAGCGACCGCAGCTGCCCGATCAGCGCCAGGCAGCCCGAGACCGAGAGCGCCGACTCCGGCTCGTCGAGCAGCCAGAGCCCGCGGATCCGGGAGCGGTTCACGACGATGTCGAGGAACGACTCGCCGCGGGAGCGCTCGTGGTAGTCCGCATCGCCGAGGCCGATGTCCTCGAGGTAGGTGAAGAAGCCGTGCATCGTCTCCGCGCGGAGGAAGAAGCCGCGCTTCGAGGCGCCCGCTCCGCGCACGAGCTGCAGCTGCTGGGAGAGGTCGGACTCCGAGACGCGGGTCGAGTGCATCGCGCCGGTCGAGCCGCCCTCGGCGTTCAGCCCGTAGGAGAGCGCGATCGCCTCGAGCAGCGTCGACTTGCCGGAGCCGTTCTCACCGGTGATCACCGAGACGGGGCCGAGGTCCCAGCCCTCGTCGAGCACCTGGCGCACCGCCGGCAGGGTCGCGGGCCAGACGACGGACTCCAGCGCGGAGGGGTGCTTCTGCACCCGGCGCACGGGGAGGGAGGAGAACACCTGCACCCCCTCCGGTCGCGACGACCCGGCCAGTCAAGCACGGGGCCGCGGGAGCCGGCGGCTCAGACCGCCCAGCCCGCCTCCGCCAGAGCGAGCGCCGCATCGGCGCGCGGCGAATACGGCAGGTCCTGGTCCAGCACCACGCGGTAGTCGGTGTCGCCCGGGCCGACCCAGAGGATCGAGTCGTCCGCCCCGGCCCGGCCGACGGCGGCGCGCACCGCCTGCGCGGGCTCGGCGATCTCCTGCACCTCGCAGCGGCCGTCGCGGGCGCCGTCGAGCAGCGCCCGGCGGATCCGCGCCGGGTCCTCGAAGCGCGGGTGGTGGTCGGTGACGATCAGGAGGTCCGCCCGCTCGGCGGCGGCGCGGCCCATCGGCGCGCGCTTGCTCGGGTCGCGGTCGCCGTCCGCGCCGAGGATCACCAGCACCCGGCCCGGCGTGACCTCGCGGAGGGCGTCGACCGTGCGGGCGACGGAGTCGGGGGTGTGCGAGAAGTCGACGTAGAGCCGCGGTCCGGCCTCGCCGGAGACGAGCAGGGTGCGACCGGGGACGGCGACGTCGATGCCGTCGGCGACGGCGCGGGCGAGCGCGTCCCGGTCGTGCCCCGCCTGGATCAGCATCACCAGGGCCAGCGCCGCGTTCGAGGCCATGTGCCGGCCGATCAGCGGGACGGAGGTGGTCACGGTCCAGCCGTCGGGCGCGGTCAGGCGGAAGCGGGTCGCGTCGGCGCTCAGCGCGAGGACGTCCACGTGCCAGTCCGCCTCGGTGGTGGAGCCGACGGTGACGACCGGGACCTCCGCCTCCGCGGCGACCGTCCGCCCCTCCGGAGTGTCGACGACGACGACGCCGCGCCGGCTGCGGTCGGGGCGGAAGAGCCGCTGCTTCGCCCGGAGATAGGCGCCGAGGTCGCCGAAGTCGTCCAAGTGGTCGTGGCTGAGGTTGGTGAAGCCGGCGACGTCGAAGACGAGGCCGTCGACGCGCGAGCGGATGAGCGCCTGCGCGCTGACCTCGATCGCGGCGGACGCGACTCCGTCCTCGTGCATCCGGGCGAGGAGCGCGTGCAGCTCGGGCGCCTCGGGCGAGGTCAGTCGGCTGGCGACGACGGTGTCGCGACTGCGGCGGTCCGCGGTCGAGCTGAGGCCGGAGGGCACGCCGAGCCGGCGCAGCACCGCGTCGAGCAGGTGCACGGTGCTGGTCTTGCCGTTGGTGCCGGTGACGCCGAGCAGCTGCGGGCGGTCGCGGTCGGTGCCGTAGACGCGGGCGGCGATCGCGCCGAGGGCGGCCCGGGGATCCGCGGACACCAGCACCGGCAGGCCGCTCGCCCGCGCGGCCGCGAGCCCGGCCTCGTCGGTGAGGACGGAGACCGCTCCGGCCGCGGCGGCCTCGTCGGCGAAGTCCGCCCCGTGGCGGCGCCGGCCGGGCAGCGCGGCGAAGAGCGCGCCGGGGGAGATCTCGCGGTGCGCGAGGGCGACGCTGCGGATCAGGACGTCGCCGTCGCCGATCAGCGCGAGTCCGTCGCCGAGGTCGCGCAGCGGGACGCCCGCGACGCGGTGGGGTTCGAGGAGCCGGAACGTCGGCATGGGCCTGTCTCCTGGGAACGGACCGGTCCCGCGCGGAAGCGACCGCGCGGGACCGGAGGGGTCGTGCTACTTCGCGGTGGGGCCGTAGAACGAGGTGATCTCGTCCAGCTCCATCTCGGCGGTGGTCTGGATGAGCTTCAGCAGCTCGGGGTCCAGGCCCGGCGAGAACTCCTCGAAGCGCTCCGGCGCGATCGTCGACGGCACGCCCTCGGGAGCCTGCTCGTTCGCCGAGAGGTCGGTGCCGTCGTTCGAGGGGGAGGCTCCGCGGAAGATCTTGCCCGCCTCGGACGCGCCTTCGAGGTCGAAGGTGAACTGCTTGCTCTGCAGGCCGAGGTCGACCAGCTTCTTCACCTCGGGGAACTTCTCGGCGTTCGTCTTCGGGATCGGCAGGGTCTTCTTCCAGTCGATCCCGAGGGTCTCCAGCGCCTTGGCGTAGCCGTTCTCGTGCGCCTGGTCGCGGACGATCAGGTAGGCGATCGTCGAGCGCGCGGTCTTGTTCTGCGTCATCTCGTAGATGCGGCACTTCTGCAGGCGTCCGGTGGACTCGAGCATGAGGTTGTAGAGCAGGTCGAGCACGAGATTGCCCGAGTTGTAGACGTAGCTGCCGCTCCACGGGTTGCCGACCGAGTCGACGGGCAGGGCGCCCTGCGCTCCGACCAGGTAGTGGTGGATGTTGCCCGTGTCGAGCGCGATGTTCAGCGGGGTCGCTCCGCCGGCACCGGGGGTGTCCAACGGGTCGGTCGGCTTGCCCTGGTAGCGCGGCGAGCCGTCGAGCAGGCGCGAGATGGTCGTGCCGATCAGCTCGACGTGGCCGATCTCCTCGGTGCCGATGCCCTGGATCAGGTCGCGGTACGGCTTCGCGTCCGCGCCGCGGAAGTTCATCGCCTGGAAGAGGTACTGCATCATCGTGCGCATCTCGCCGAACTGCCCGCCGAGGCCCTCCTGCAGCGCGTTCGCGGCGGCCGGATCCGGCTCGTCCTGCTCGATGTCGTTGATGAGTCGTTGAACGTGGAAGTACACCATTGCCTCCAGAAGGATCGTCGGTGTTCCCACCCTCCGCCGCGCTCCTGGCGTTTGCAGAGCCCCTTGCCACCGAGGGGGTGCGCGTGCGACCGGGCGGGTGGTTCGCCCCGGTTCGCCGCCCTGTGCGAGGCTCGGAGCATGACCGAGCAGACCCGCACGACTCCGCGACCGGTCGACTCCCGCGCGCTCGCGAGCGCGGGCGTCGCGGTGCTCGGCGCGCTGCTGGTCGGCGTCCCGCTGCTCGCGTCGGCGCTCGCCGTCGTCGCGATCGTGCTGGCGCTCGGCGCCCGGAACCGGCTGCGCGCGGACGAGACGCTCCGCGGCGCGCGCGTGAGCCTCGTCGGCTTCGTGCTGGGGCTCGGGGTGCTCGCCGTGGCCTTCGGCCCGCTCGTGCTCGGGTGGGTGCTCGGGCTGTTCGCCTGAGATCCGCGACTACCGCTGCGCGAACGCCTCCCGGTACAGGCTCGTCAGCTCGGGGGAGTCGGCCGCGCTCAGCCCGCAGGTGAGGATCGTGTCGCCGTCGGCGGCGATCAGGTAGTCGATGCCGCGCTCGAAGACGATCGGGGCGCCGTCGACGGCCGACTCCGCCGCCTGGGTCACCGTCACCGCGTCACCCACATCGCCGGCGAAGCGGTCGATCACGCGCAGGGTGACGGTGCCGTCGTCGATCGAGGCGACCTCGGCGCGGAAGGCGAGCTGCGACGGCGCGAGCGCCTCGGCGGTGACCGGCGCGCACTGGTCCATCGGCCCGCCGGTCGCGGGCAGCCGCAGCGCGGAGGCGGAGCCGCCGGTGGTGACGCCGAGGGCGAAGGGGAGCAGGAGCGACGCGGCGGCGCCCACCGCGAGCGCGCCGACCCCGACGATCAGCCAGGGGGAGCGGCGGCGGCGGACGGCGGCGGGGTCGGAGTCGCCGGGGTCGGTGCCCGGCCCGCCCACAGCCGGCCCGCCTGTCGCCTGCCCGCCCGTCGCCCGCTCCCGGTGCTCGGCGAGCTGCGCGCGGGTGAGCGGGGCGAGCCCCTCCGCCGGGTCGGTCGAGCGCACCAGGCGGCGCAGCTCCGAGTCCTCGATCGCGGTCATCGTGCTCCTCCTTCTGAGGTCGTCGGGTCCTGGGCGGCGCGGCTCTCGTAGAGCTCCGCGAAGCGCTGGCGGGCGCGGTGCAGCCGGATCGACGCGGCGTTCGGCGTGATGCCGAGGACCTCGCCGATCCCGCGGGCGTCGAGCTCCTCCCACGACCAGAGCCGCAGCAGCTCGGCGTCGGACTCGCGCAGCCGCGAGAGCACGAAGCGCACGGCGTCGTCGGTGGCGGACGGCCCGTCCGGGCCGCGCACCTCCTGCGGCGGGTCGACGACGGCGATGCGGTGGGTGAGCAGGACCTGGCGCCGCTGCATCCGGCGCGCGTTCTGCAGCTGCAGCCGGGCGACGCCGATCGACCAGGCGATCGGGTCGTCCTCCGGCACGTCGGCGACGCGGCGCCAGAGCACGGCGAGGGTGGCGGCGAGCACGTCGTCGGCCGTGGCCTCGTCGGTGCGGCGCCAGAGGTAGCGGCGGACGGGGTCGGCGACCACGCCGGCGAGCGCGGCGAAGCGGTCGGGACCCGCGAGGGGAGCTGGCATGTGCCTCATGCTCCCTCCTGTCCGGCACGCCCGCCGTTCTTTCACCGGCGCGCCGACTCGGCTCCCGGCTGCGTCACGGGAGGGCGGCGCCGCCTGCTCGGAGCACCTCCGGCTCGCGATTCCGGCTCCGGCACGTCGTTCTGCCGGATCCCGGCGTGCCGGAGCCGTTTCCACGTGCCGGAGCTGCGCCTCCGCCCGCGCCGCGAACCTCCGGCTCGCGGTTCCGGCTTCGGCTCGCGGTTCTTCTGGATTCCCGCGTGCCGAAGCCGATTCCGCGTGCCGGAGCTGCGCCACCGGTCGCCCCGCGTACCTCTGGCTCGTGATTCGAGCTCCGGCTCGTGGTTCCGGCGGCTTCCCGCGTGCCGGAGCCGATTCCGCGTACCAAAGGTCCGCCGGACCGCCGCCGTCGCCCGCCCGCCGCCTCGCTACTCTGAAGCGCCCCCATCCCCCTTCCCGCCGAGGAGCCCCATGCCCATCTGGTCCCTGCACGGCGACGGCCGCACCGTCGCGCCCGGAGCCGTCGTCGGCCCCGCCGAGCGGCTCAACTGGCCCGCGACCGTCGCGATCGGCATCCAGCACGTCGTCGCCATGTTCGGCGCGACCTTCCTCGTGCCCGTGCTCACCGGCTTCCCCGTCGCCACGACCCTGCTCTTCTCCGGCGTCGGCACGCTGCTGTTCCTCCTGATCACCCGCAACAAGCTGCCCAGCTACCTCGGCTCGAGCTTCGCCTTCATCGCCCCGGTCACCGCGGCGACGGCGGTCGGCGGGACGGGATCGGCGCTCGCCGGAGTCGTCGCCGTCGGCGTGCTGCTCGCGCTCGTCGGCTTCGTCGTGCAGTTCGCCGGCCTCGGCTGGATCGACCGCCTGATGCCCCCGGTCGTCTCCGGCGCGATCGTGGCGCTGATCGGCTTCAACCTCGCCCCGACCGCCTGGTCGAGCTTCCAGCAGGCGCCGGTCACCGCGACGGTCACGCTCGCCGCGATCATCCTCGGCAGCGTCTTCTTCCGCGGCTTCCTCGGCCGCGTCTCGATCTTCGTCGGTGTCGTCATCGGCTACGTCGTCGCGCTGATCCGCAACGAGATCGACTACTCCGCCGTCGCCGACGCCGCCTGGGTCGGCCTGCCGCCGTTCAGCTTCCCCGACTTCGCGTCCGGATCGACGTGGTCCGGCATCGCGATGTTCCTGCCCGTCGTGCTCGTGCTCATCGCCGAGAACGTCGGCCACGTCCGCGGCGTCGCGACGATGACCGACTCCTCGGTCAACCAGCACACCGGCCGCGCCCTGATCGCGGACGGCATCGCCACCACCGTCTCCGGCGCGTTCGGCGGCTCGGGCACCACCACCTACGGCGAGAACATCGGCGTGATGGCCGCGACCCGCGTCTACTCGACCGCCGCGTACTGGGTCGCCGGCGTCACCGCCGTGCTGCTCAGCCTCTCGCCCAAGGTCGGCGCGGTCTTCAACTCGATCCCGGCGGGCGTCCTCGGCGGCGCGACCACCGCGCTCTACGGTCTCATCGGCGTCATCGGCATCAAGATCTGGATCGACAACCGCGTCGACTTCTCCCGCCCGGTCAACCAGTACACGGCCGCCGTCTCCCTCGTGATCGCGATCGCCGGCTTCTCCTTCAGCTCCGGCGGCTTCGAGCTCGGCGGCATCGTCCTCGGCGCGGCCGCGGCCCTCGTGATCTACCACCTCGGCAACGCCGTCGCCCGCTGGCGCCGCACCGGCGCCGACGACGGCGGCCCCCTGCCCCCCATCGGCCAGCTCGGCGGCGACCCCCAGCGCTGAGCCGCGCCCGCCTCGATCCGTCACGAACGGTCGTCCGCCACGCACGCAGACGACCGTCTGCGCCGGACCACGTGCGCCGGTCATCCCGATTCGACACTTTCTGCTGGTTCCGCAGGCTCGAAACCACAGAAAGTGTCGAACCGCGCGCCGGATCCAGCCCGACACGTGCGGCCGGCGCTCGGACACGTCGGTCTCGATACGCCGCCGCGCGGCTGCTCGACCAGCAGGGGTGGGTGCGTTCCACGAGTGAACGCGTTTCGGGCTCCAGCTGCCGCTCGGGACCCGAGAAGTGTCCAGTCGGTGACTCCGGGTGCGTCGAGTGGACGCGGACCGGCGTACGGGCCTGCGCAGAGCCCGGTGCGCGTCCACTCGCGTCCGGCGGGCTCGCCCCGCGCTCAGGCCTCCGCGGCGCGGAGGGCGAGCTTCGCGTAGAGGTCCTCGAGGAGGAGGCGGGTGTCGACGTGGGTGTAGACGCGCAGGTCCGGGCCGGTGCCGGCGCGGGGGCCGTACTGGCCGTCGGGGGTGATCGAGGGGCGGGGGACCCGTGCCATGCGGCTGGAGGAGGCGTCGGGCTCGAAGGCGGAGAGCAGGGCGGTCGCGAGGACGAGCGGGCTGTCGCCGAGGGCGTAGGTCTCGCCGAAGCTGAGGCCGTGCGCGGCGCCCATGCGGAAGACGCCGTCGAGGGCGTCGAAGAGGTGCCGGCCGAGCTCGCCGGCGGTGCGCATCCGCACGCGCAGCTCGGCGACGGAGGCGAGCGGCTGCCGGTAGGCGTCGCGCGGGAACTGCTCGATCGGCAGCGCGGACGCGAACACCTCGGCGGCGGCGGGCACGTCGATCAGCAGGTTGTACTCGATCGGCATCGCGCCGGGCGGAGGGACGGCCAGGCCCGGGTGCTCGGGCCCGCCGATCCAGACCAGCGTCATCCTGGCGGCGATCGACGGCTCGAGGCGCAGGGCCGCCGCCACCTCGGTCAGCCCGGCGCCGGCACAGAGGTACAGCGGCCGCGGGTCGTCCCGCAGCGCCTCCGCCACGATCGCGCGCGCCGCGTCCGAGACATCAGCATCAGGAGTGTTCGCCCCCGCCACCACCGGCACGTCCGGGCGCCCGCAGAGCGCGAGCACCTCGCGCGCCGCCGCCGCCGCGTTGTCGGCGGTCCGGTCGGAGGCGTCGAACGGGTCGCCCGGCCGCAGCCGCGAGCCGACGACGAGCGCCAGCTCGACCGACTCCGACAGCGCGTGCTGCGCGAGCTGCACCAGCCCGTCCGGGTCGCCGGAGTAGTCGTTGTCCGAGATCACCCGCACCCGCGGCGGCACCCCGCTCACGACACGACCTTCGTCAGCCGCACGGCCATGAACTGCCGCGCCGGCAGCTCCACCCGGAACGACCCGGAGAACACCCCGGGCACCCGCGAGACGGTCATCCCCCAGGTGTCGATCACGTCGACGATCCAGGAGTCGGAGGGGTCGCGCACGATCTGCCGGAACCGCGGCCGGTTGAAGCCGAAGTAAACCAGCTGCACGCCGCCGCCCCCGCCCCAGGGCGCGTCCCAGTCGGAGGGCAGCGGGTCGATCCGCCCGTCCGGCATCTCGGCGGTGATCCGCCGCAGGAAGGCGATGCGCGCCGGGCTGTCGCCGACGAGCTCGCCCCCCTTCGACCACCAGAGCTCCTCGCGGTCGTTGAGGTACGTCTCGCCGTGGCCGACGTAGCCGCCGCGGACCGCCCCCTCCCAGAACCGCCGGACCATCTCCTCGCCGGTGATGTTGCCCCAGCCCTGGTCGATGTCGCCCTCGTAGGCGCACTCGTCGATCACGACCGGCTTGCCCCACTGCTCACGCCAGGCGTCGGTGTTCTCGGCGGTCCGGTACACGTCGATCCGCTGCACGCTCGCGTGCGTGATCCAGGGCCGGGAGTAGTCGTAGAAGCCGAAGCAGTTGTGGATGGAGAGCAGGTGGCCCACCGGGTCCTCGGCGACGACGAGCGCGGCGAGGCGCTCCCAGTCGTCGACGCTCTTCGACCAGAGCAGGTCGTACTCGTTGGCGAGCGACCACCAGACGTTCGGCGAGGCGGCCAGGCGCCGGACCACGTACCGGGTGACGAGGTCGTCGGCGGCCCGGCCCATGTCCGAGAAGCCCCAGCGGTCGTAGGCGTGGAAGAGGATCACGTCGGCCTGGATGCCGAGCCCGTCGAGATCCGCGACCCGCTCCTCCAGCCGGCGGAAGAACGCGGGCACCGGGCGGTCGAAGTCCCAGCCGTCGCCGTCGCGCTCGAACGGGTACAGCTCCGGCTCGTTCGTGTTGTACAGGTAGGCCTTCGGGAAGACGCAGTGCCGCACCTTGGTGAACGGCGCGTCCGCGAGCGTCGCGAGGGTCGCCTCCTGCAGCGCCTCGCTCTGGTGCGTCCAGGCGTACGCGGTCGTGCCGAGCGGCAGGTGCCGGGTGCCGTCCTCGTGCGCGAAGTGGAAGGTGTCGGCGACCCGCACCGGCCCGTGCGCGCCGGGCAGGGCGGCCTCGACGGTGATGGAGGCGGTGAGCCCGTCGAGCGAGCGCGCGGTGGACGCGGTGGTCACGCTCCAGACGCCGGTGGCAGGAGGCAGGAACCGCACCCGGTACACCCCGTCGCCGTCGTAGAACCCGCCGGCCCGCACCGTCTCGTCGCCGAGCGAGAACTCCGCCGAGAACTCGACGTCGACGAACGGGTTGCCGTGCGCCGGCCCGTCGACGACGACCTCGGCGGGCGCCCACACGGTCCCCACCGCGACAGGTCGCACAACGGCCGACGCGACAGCGACGTCCTCGCCCTCGTAGTCCGCGCGCGGCAGCACCGCCACCCGCTCCGGCCGCGGCGCCGCGACTCCGGAGTCGTCGACAGCGTCGAGCGCCGCCCAGAACGAGGCCTCGCGCTCGGGGTCCGCCTTCAGCAGCGGATCCATCCCCACGACGAGTCCGACGGGGGCGGAGCGCAGCTGCACCAGCAGCGGCGAGTTGACGACACCCGGGACGAAGCGGCGCACGACGTCGCCCGCCTCCCCGTGGTCGAGGACGGCGGCCAGGGTCGATTCGCGGGAGAAGCCCACGGTCACACCTCCACGGTGGTCAGGGTCTGCACGGTGCGCCGGAATTCGGCCTGCATGTCGAGGGAGTCGCGCTGGAGGAGCCACTGCACCTGCAGCCCGTCCATGGTCGCGATGACGCGGATCGCGGCGCTGCGCGGATCCACGCCCGGCACCAGCTGCCCGCGGGTCAGCATGTCGCCGAACGCGCCGGTGAACAGGTCGACGATGAAGCGGTAGCGGTTCGCGAAGTACTCGTGCGCCGGGTGGTCGGCGTGGGTCGCCTCCGCCGAGAGCACGCACTGCAGCTCGACGAGGCCGGGGATCTCGGTGTTGTAGGCGACCAGGTCGATCAGCGCGCGGACCGTGTCGATGCCGGGCACGGCGTCGCCGCTGGGCACCCGGACGATCGAGTGGTCGTCGCGGAGGGTGAGCACCGCCGAGAGCAGCTCCCACTTGTTGGCGAAGTGGTGCAGCACGCCGGCCTGGCTGAGCCCGACCTTCTCGGCGATCTCGCGCAGCGACGCGGCGTGGTAGCCGCTCGCGGAGAAGACCTCCAGGCCCGCGGCCACGATCTCGGCACGCCGGGCGGCGGTCTTGGCGTACTGCCCGCGCGGTCGCCGCGGGGGAGAGGTGGGGAGTGCCATGAAGTGCCTCCAGGCGCATCGTTGCGAGGGGGCACGGAGCCTCCGGTGCGAGAAACCTAGCCGCTAGAGGTTTCCGAGTCAAAAACCTGGTGCCGAGTCGGCTTTCGGAAAGCTCCCCGTCAGCGCCCAGTTCCAAGCGCCTCGCGAGACGTGAACGGTCACGAGAATCACGAAAACCTAACGGGCCGAAGTTTTTCTTCCCAAAACCTAGGGGTCGTCTGTTTTTCGTGTTAGCTTCCTCGGCACCGGTTCATGGGAGAACCGGGAGAACCTGGAGACCGAAGATGTTCCGATGGAAGAGGCTGGCGGCCGCTGCGATCGCCGTCACCACGATGGTCGGCCTGACCAGCTGCGCGGCCGACTCCGGCGGAGGCGCCTCCGGCGGCTCGAGCGAGACGCTCACGCTGGGTGCGATCCAGACCCTGTCGACGTTCGCCGCGGCGGACTCGTACTGGGCCAACGAGTCGCCGTACATGCAGGCCGTCTACGACAGCGTGCTGCGGGCCGAGCCCGACGGCACCATCACCGAGGGCCTCGCCTCGGAGTGGACCTACAACGAGGACAACACGGTCCTCACCCTGAAGATCCGCGACGGTGTGACCTTCTCCGACGGATCGACGCTCGACGCCGACGCCGTCGCGCAGAACCTGATCCGCTTCCGCGACGGCAACTCGCCCGACACGAACAAGATGGCCGACCTCGCCGACGCCGTCGCGACCGACGCCTCGACCGTCACGGTGACCCTCAAGCAGGCCAACCCGACGTTCCTCTTCTACCTGACCCAGAACGCCGGCCTCGTCGAGGCGCCCTCCGCCTTCGAGTCCGCCGACATCCAGACCGTCCCGGTCGGCTCCGGCCCCTACGAGCTCGACGCGGCGAAGACCGTCATCGGCACCTCCTACGCCTTCACCAAGCGCGACGGCTACTGGGACGAGGACTCGGTCCACTACGACAACCTGAACATCAACGTCTACAGCGACTCCACCGCTCTGGTGAACGCGATCAAGGGCGGTCAGGTCAACGCGGCGAACACGGTCGACAACAACGACCTCAAGGAGATCGAGGCGTCGGGCTTCACCGTCAACGCCTTCGAGCTCAACTGGACCGGTCTGCTGCTGCTCGACCGCGACGGCACCATCGCGCCGGCCCTGAAGGACGTCCGCGTCCGCCAGGCCATCAACTACGCGTTCGACAAGGAGTCGCTGCTGAAGGCCATCGGCCAGGGCTACGGCACCCCGACCACGCAGATCTTCCCGACCTCCTCCGAGGGCTACGACGAGTCGCTCGACGACGACTACCCCTACGACCCCGAGAAGGCCAAGGAGCTCCTCGCCGAGGCCGGCTACCCGGACGGCTTCGAGCTGAATATGCCCTCGAGCTCGCTCGTCGGCTCCTCGACCTTCACGCTGATCCAGCAGCAGCTCTCCGAGGTCGGCATCACCGTCACCTACACCGACGCCGGCAACAACTTCATCGCCGACGTCCTCGCCCCGAAGTACGCCGCCACCTGGCTCACGCTGCAGCAGGACCCCGACTGGGCCCTGATCAACTTCGAGCTCAGCCCCAACGCGATCTTCAACCCCTTCAAGAACGCCGACCCCGAGCTCGAGACGCTGATCGAGGCCGTCCGCACCGCGGACGAGTCCGGCTACGCCGCCGCCGTCCAGGCCGTCAACGCCTACACGGTCGAGAACGCCTGGTTCGCCCCCTGGTACCGCCAGCAGTCGAGCTTCGTGACCGACGCGAACACCAAGGTCGAGACCCAGACGGGCAACGCCTACCCGTACCTCTGGAACATCACCCCGGCCTGATCCGGATCAGCGGGCGGGTCGGCTCCGGTCGACCCGCCCGCTCCCTCTCTTCGCGCCGCCCGATCCGCTGATCAGGCCCGCGCCCTCCTCCGTTCGAAGGACCACTGATGACCAGGTTCATCCTGCGACGCGTCGTCTCGGGGATCATCCTCGTGGTGCTGATCTCCGTCGTCGCCTACGCACTCCTCTATCTCGGCGGCGGCGACATCGCCCGCCGCATCCTCGGGCAGAACGCGACGCCGGAGGCGGTCGCCCAGCGCGCCGCGCAGCTCGGCCTCGACCAGCCGATCTGGTCGCAGTACCTCGGCTGGCTCGGCCACGCCGTCACCGGCGACCTCGGCAGCTCCTGGTTCACCGGGCAGGCGGTCACCACCGCCATCTCCACCCGCGTCACCGTCACGCTCTCCCTGGTCATCGGCGCCACGATCATCTCCGCGATCGTCGCGGTCGTGCTCGGCGTCTGGGCCGCGGTCCGCCGCGGCTGGGCCGACAAGCTCGTGCAGCTGGTGTCGATCCTCGGCTTCGCGATCCCCGGCTTCCTGATCGCACTGGGCCTCGTCACCGTCTTCGCGATCAACCTCCGCTGGTTCAAGCCCACCGGCTACGTCAACCTCACCGACTCGTTCTCGGGCTGGATCGCCACGGTCACCCTGCCGATCATCGCCCTCGCGATCGGCGGCATCGCCGGCGTCGCCCAGCAGGTCCGCGGCTCCGTCATCGACGCGCTCCGCCAGGACTACGTGCGGACCCTGCGCTCGCGCGGCCTGCCCGCCAACCGGATCGTCTTCCAGCACGTGCTGCGGAACGCCGGCGGCCCCGCGCTCGCCGTCCTCGCCGTGCAGTTCATCGGCCTCCTCGGCGGCGCCGTCATCGTCGAGCAGATCTTCGCGATCCCCGGCCTCGGCCAGGTCGCGGTCACCGCGACCACCCAGGGCGACATCCCGCTGGTGATGGGCCTCGTGCTGATCACCGCGATCATCGTCGTCATCGTCAACCTGCTCATCGACCTGCTCCAGGGCTGGCTCAACCCGAAGGTGCGACTCTCATGACCGCCACGACTCCGCTGCCCGCCAGCACCCCGTCGGTCGGAGTGGAGGAGCGCGCCGCCCGCACGCACCTCTTCCGCCGCCTGCTGCACAACCCGGTCGGGCTCGTCTCGCTCGTCTTCCTCGCGATCGTCGTCCTCTCCGGGATCTTCGCGCCGCTGCTCGCCCCGGCCGACCCGAACCGCGCCTCGCTGCAGGACGTGCTCGCCGAGCCCGGCGCCGCGCACCTGCTCGGCGCCGACAGCGCCGGCCGCGACGTCCTCTCGCGACTGCTCTTCGGCACCCAGTTCAGCCTCGCCGGCGCCCTGGTCGCGCTCGCGGTCGCCGTCGTCATCGGCGTCACCAGCGGACTGCTGGCCGGCTACTTCGGCGGCTGGTTCGACTCCGTCTCGGCCTGGACCTCAGGCCTCGTGATGGCGCTGCCCGGCTTCGTCGTCCTGCTGGCGGCCCGCGCCGTCATCGGCCCGTCGATGTGGCTCTCGATGGCCATCTTCGGTGTCCTGCTCTCGCCGGCCTTCCACCGGCTGGTCTACGCCTCCGTCACCGCGGTGCGCGGCGAGCTCTTCGTCGACGCGGCCCGGGTCTCCGGACTCAGCAACGGCCGGATCATCGCCCGGCACATCCTCACCGTCGTCCGCGCTCCCGTCATCATCCAGGCCTCGCTGGTCGCCGGCATCGCGATCGCGATCCAGGCGGGACTCGAGTTCCTCGGCCTCGGCGACCTGTCGATCCCCACCTGGGGCTCGATGCTCAACGACGGCTTCTCCAACGTCTTCAACGCCCCGATCCTGATGCTCTGGCCGAGCCTCGCGATCGCGCTCACCTCCATCGCGCTGACCCTGCTGGGCAACGCGATGCGCGACGAGCTCGAGCGCAGCGCCTCCGGAGCCAAGCGCTCGAAGAAGCGCAAGTCGGCCTCGGCGCCCGCGACGGTGCCGACCAGCCTCTCCACCATCGGCATCCAGACGATGCTCGACGAGGACGCCGCGGCGCCCAAGACCGTCGTCCACGAGGAGGAGGCCGGCGCCCGCAGTGCCGAGGAGATCCTCCGCGTCACGAACCTCTCGGTCGGCTACGGCCAGAACGACGGCTCGGTGAAGACGGTCGTCCATGACGTCTCGCTCGCGGTCCGCCGCGGCGAGATCCACGGCCTGATCGGCGAGTCCGGCTCGGGCAAGACGCAGACCGCCTGGTCGGTGCTGCGCCTGCTGCCCGAGGGCGGCCGGATCACCGGCGGCTCGATCGTCTTCGACGGCAAGGACCTCGCGCACCTGTCGGAGAAGGAGATGACCAAGCTCCGCGGCAAGCGCATCGCGTACATCCCGCAGGAGCCGATGTCGAACCTCGACCCCTCCTTCACCATCGGCACGCAGCTGGTGCAGCCGATGCGGATCTGCCTCGGCCTCTCGAAGGCGGCGGCGAAGGAGCGGGCGCTCGGCCTGCTCGCCCGGGTCGGCATCCCCAACCCGCAGCGCACGTTCGACGCCTACCCGCACGAGGTCTCCGGCGGCATGGCCCAGCGCGTGCTGATCGCCGGCGCCGTCTCCTGCGACCCCGACCTGCTGATCGCCGACGAGCCGACCACCGCGCTCGACGTCACGGTGCAGGCCGAGGTGCTCGACCTGCTCCGCGAGCTGCAGTCGGAGCTGAACATGGGCATGATCCTCGTCACGCACAACTTCGGCGTCGTCGCCGACCTGTGCGACCGCGTCTCGGTCATGCGCGACGGCCGGATCGTCGAGACCGGGCCCGTGCGCTCGATCTTCGCCGACCCCCGTCACCCCTACACCCGCGCCCTGTTCGACGCGATCCTCGAGGAGGGGCCCGCCCGCGGACCGCTCGTCGCCACCACCGCCGTGAAGGAGTCGAGCCGATGAGCGCCGCACCCGCCGCACCGTCCGAGCTGCTGCTGGACGTCAAGGACGTCGTCGTCGAGTACCCGGGCAAGGGCTTCCGCGCGAAGCCGTTCCAGGCGCTCAAGGGCGTCTCGCTCGACATCCGCCCCGGCGAGACGGTCGGCCTGGTCGGCGAGTCCGGCTCGGGCAAGACCACGCTCGGCCGCGCGGTGCTGGGGCTCGCCCCGGTCACCGGCGGCGAGATCCTCTACAACGGGCGCGACATCGCGCACCTCGACCGGCGTCAGCGCCGCGGGCTCTCCTCCGAGATCCAGGTCGTCTTCCAGGACCCGTACACCTCGCTCAACCCGTCGCTGACGATCGAGCAGATCCTGGTCGAGCCGCTCACCGTGCGGAAGGTCGACGCCAAGGTCGCCTCCCAGCGGGTGCGCGAGCTGCTCGACCAGGTGGGGCTGCCGCAGTCCGCGGCCGACCGCCTGCCGCGCGAGTTCTCCGGCGGTCAGCGCCAGCGGATCGCGATCGCCCGGGCGCTCGCCCTCGAGCCGCGGCTGATCGTCTGCGATGAGCCCGTCTCGGCGCTGGACCTCTCCACCCAGGCGCGCGTCCTCGACCTCTTCACCGAGATCCAGGAGCGCACCGGAGTCGCCTACCTCTTCGTCTCGCACGACCTCGCCGTCGTGCGGCACCTCTCGCACCGCGTCGCCGTGATGTACCACGGCGAGATCGTGGAGTGGGGCGACGGCGACCAGGTCACCTCCCGCCCGGAGCACGCCTACACCCAGCGCCTCTTCCTGGCGGCCCCCGTCGCCGACCCGGTCCGCCAGGCCACCCGCCGCGAGGAGCGCCGCGCCTTCGTGGCCGCCCACCCCTGACGCCCCTGCTGACACCCCCACCCCCGGACGCGCGCGCGTCCCTCCCCTCTCCGCGAGATGCCACTTATGAGCGCGACACGCCGCGCGGTCGCGTCATAAGTGGCATCTCGCGGAGGGGGCCGGGCGGGGTGCACCGTCAGAAACCCACTACTGCTAGGTTTTGAGGGACGACGACGTCGCCTCCCGAGAGAGAAAGAGTCACCGTGACCGACACCTCCACTGCTCCCCGCATCCCGGCCGAGGGACCCGACGCCGACGCCCTGCTCACCGAGCTGATCGGGCGCCTCGACCTCGAGGAGAAGGTGCAGCTGCTCACCGGCCGCGACTTCTGGACCACCTGGCCGATCGAGAGGATCGGCCTGCGCCGCATGCTCGTCTCCGACGGCCCGTCGGGCGTCCGCGGCGAGGTCTGGGACGAGCGCTCGCCCTCGCTCAACCTGCCCTCCGCCACCGCGCTGTCCTCCTCCTGGGACCGCTCGATCGCCCGCCGCTACGGCGCCGCCGCCGCGGTCGAGGCGCGCCGCAAGGACGTCGACGTCGTCCTCGGCCCGACCATCAACCTGCACCGCTCCCCGCTCGGCGGCCGCCACTTCGAGGGCTTCAGCGAGGACCCGGTGCTCACCGCCGATCTCGCCGCCGCCTACGTGGCCGGCGTGCAGGAGAACGGCGTCGGCGCCACTCCCAAGCACTACATCGCCAACGACTCCGAGACCGACCGCTTCACCGTCGACGTCCGCGTCGGCGACCGCGCGCTCCGCGAGCTCTACCTGCTCGCCTTCGAGCGCGCGATCGTCGAGACCCGCGCCTGGCTCGTGATGAGCTCCTACAACTCGATCAACGGCACGACCGCCACCGAGAGCGACCTGCTGGAGACCCCGCTGAACAGCGAGTGGGGCTTCGACGGCGTCGTCATCAGCGACTGGACCGCGGTCCGCACCGTCGACAGCGCCCGGGCGGCGCAGGACCTCGTGATGCCCGGCCCCGACGGCCCGTGGGGCGCCGCGCTGGTCGCCGCCGTCCGCGACGGCTCGATCGAGGAGTCCGTCGTCGACCGCAAGGTCCGCCGCATCCTCCGCCTCGCCGCCCGCGTCGGCGCGCTCGAGGGCTTCGAGCCCGCCGTCGCCGAGCCGGTCCTCGTCGAGGACGGCCGGGCCTTCGCCCGCGAGGCCGCCGCCGCCGGCAGCGTCCTGCTGCGCAACGAGGGCGAGCTGCCCTGGGACGCCTCGGCGCTCACCTCCGTCGCCGTCATCGGCCACAACGCCCGCGAGGCGCGCACCCAGGGCGGCGGATCCGCGACGGTCCTGCCCGAGAAGGTCGTCACTCCGCTCGACGGCGTCCGCGCCGCCCTGCCGCACGCCCGCGTCGACTACGCCCTCGGCGCGGTCGTGCAGGACGGCGTCGCCCCGCTCGTCCTCGAGACGATCACCAACCCGATCACCGGCGAGCCCGGCCAGCGCGTCCGCTTCCTCGCCGAGGACGGCGCGGAGCTGTTCGTCGAGGACCGCCGCGCCACCTCGCTGGTCTGGTTCGGCGGCACCGCCCCGATCGCCGCGTCGGCCCGCGTCGAGTTCTCGACGATCCTCACCCCCGCCGCCGACGCGACCGTCCGCCTGGGCTTCGCCGTCGCCGGCACCGCCCGCGTCTACGTCGACGGCGCGCTCTTCCTCGAGGAGACCCTCGCCGCCGTCGGCTCCGACCTCGGCGCCGCGCTGCTCGCCCCGCCGTCGGTCTCCGCGCCGCTGACCGTCACCGCCGGCACTCCCGTCGACATCCGGATCGAGTACGACATCGTGCATGCCGAGGGCGAC
Source organism: Rathayibacter sp. VKM Ac-2927 (assembly GCF_022815525.1). Taxonomy (NCBI): domain Bacteria; kingdom Bacillati; phylum Actinomycetota; class Actinomycetes; order Micrococcales; family Microbacteriaceae; genus Rathayibacter; species Rathayibacter sp. VKM Ac-2927. The sequence continues at coordinate 314,982 of NZ_JALGRT010000002.1, read as the reverse complement.
CTCGAGGGTGCGCTCGGCTTCACCTACGGCCTCGAGCCCGACGCCACCCCCGCCGACGAGCTGATCGCGGAGGCGGTGGCGCTCGCCCGCGACGCCGACGTCGCCCTCGTGGTCGTCGGCACCAACTCCGCGGTCGAGTCCGAGGGCTACGACCGCAGCTCGCTCGACCTGCCCGGCCAGCAGGACGCGCTCGTGCGTGCCGTGGCCGCGGTCAACCCGCGCACCGTCGTGGTCGTGAACGCCGGCGCCCCCGTGCTGCTGCCGTGGCGCGACGAGGTGGCGGCCGTGCTGGTCGGCTACTTCGGCGGCCAGGAGATGGGCGACGCGGTCGCCGACGTCCTGCTCGGCCGGGTCGAGCCCGGCGGGCGCCTGCCCACCACCTGGCCGGTCGCGATCGAGGACGTCCCCGTCCTCTCCACGCTGCCGACCGACGGCGAGCTGCACTACGACGAGGGCATCCACATCGGCTACCGCGCCTGGCTGCGCAGCGAGGTCGAGCCGGCCTACGTCTTCGGCCACGGCCTCGGCTACACCTCGTTCGAGCTCGTCTCGGTCTCGACCCCCGAGCCCGTGCGCGGCGGCGAGGACGTCGCGCTCCTCGTCGACGTCGTCAACACCGGCGAGCGCGCCGGCAAGGTGGTGCTTCAGGCCTACGCCGAGCGCCGCGACTCCGCCGTCGAGCGCCCGGTGCGCTGGCTGGTCGGCTTCGAGAGCGCCACGCTGGAGGCGGGCGCGAGCGCGCAGATCGCCGTGACCGTCCCGACCCGCCTGCTCGCCACCTGGAACGACGGCTGGGAGTACGAGGCCGGAGCGTTCACCATCCGCCTCGGCACCTCGCTCGAGGACGTCCCGCTGGTGACCGAGCTGGAGCTGCGCGCATGAGCGGCGGCGTCGTGCCGGGCGGAGTCGCGCAGGGCGGGGTCGGCGCCCCGTTCCCGAACCCGCTGATCCCCGGCTTCAACCCCGACCCCAGCGTCGTCCGCGCCGACGGCGTCTACTACCTGGTCACCTCGACGTTCGAGTACCTGCCCGGCATCCCCGTGTACCGCAGCACCGACTTCGAGACCTGGGAGCGCGTCGGCAACGTCGCGACCCGCGCCGAGCAGATCGGTGTGGAGGAGGTGCCCACCGGCCTCGGCGTCTGGGCGCCGACCATCCGCCACCACGACGGCCTCTTCCACGTGATCGTCTCGGTCCCCGCGGGAGTCGGCACCGTCGTCTTCACCGCGGCGGACCCGGCCGGCGAGTGGAGCGACGGCACCGTCCTGACCGACGCCGACGGCGGCCCCCTCCAGGGCATCGACCCGGACCTCGCCTGGGACGAGGACGGCACCGCGTACGTCACCTACTCCGGCCTGATCCTGAGCGGCGAGGAGGCCGGCGCGCACCTCGGCATCCAGCAGGTGCGGGTCGACCTCGCGGCCGGCCGCATCCTGGAGCAGCCGCGCTCGCTCTGGTCCGGCACCGGCGGCGGCTTCCCGGAGGCGCCGCACCTCTACCGGCGCTCGGTCGACGGCCGGGACGTCTGGTACCTCCTCATCGCCGAGGGCGGCACGGAGCGCGGCCACGGCGTCTCGATCGCCCGGAGCGACGCGCCGACCGGCCCGTTCGAGACCGCGCCCGGCAACCCGTTCCTCACCGCCCGCGGCACCACCCGACCGGTGCAGAACACCGGCCACGGCGACCTGGTGGAGGGCCCCGACGGCTCGACGCTGATCGTGCTGCTCGGCGTCCGCCCGCGCGGAGCGACCCGCGCCTTCTCGGCGCTCGGCCGCGAGACCTTCGTCACGCGGGTGACCTGGGTGGACGGCTGGCCGGTCGCCGAGCCCGTCGCGCTCTCGCCGCGCGGTCCGCTGCGCGACGACGTCGACTTCTCCGGACCGCTCGACGCGGGCTGGATCGGCGTCCGCCGCCTCCCGACCGCGCTCGCCACCGTGGCGGACGGCCGGCTGTCGCTGCCGGGGGAGGGGCGCACCCTGCGCCACCCGCAGCCCACGTTCGTCGGCCGCCGCCAGCTCACCCAGACCATGCAGGCCTCGGTCGTCGCCGACGTCTCGGCCGGCGTCGGCGGGCTCGCCGTCCGCTACGACGAGACGACCTTCGCGTCCGTCGAGGCGGAGTCGACCGGCTCCAGCACGCGGGTCACCGCCCGCGCCGTGATCCCCTCCTTCGAGCAGGAGTGGACCGCCGAGCTTCCCGAGGGCCCGGTGACGCTGATGCTGGAGTCCGAGCGCGACGCCGGCGTCGGCTTCGGCCCCGGCCAGATGACGAGCGACTTCCTCGTCCTCCGCGCGGAGGCCGGCGGCGTCTCCCGCACCCTCGCCCGCATCGACGGCCGCTCCTTCACCGCCGAGACCGCCACGTCCTTCACCGGCCGCGTCCTCGGCCTCTACGCGACGACCGGCACCCCGACGTTCACCGCCTACCGCTACGCCGGCACCGACGACTGACCCGCGGGTCTCGATACGCCGCTCCGCGGCTGCTCGACCAGCATGAAGCGGAGCGGCCCGCGCCTCATGCTGATCGAGTAGCCCTCGCAGAGGGCGTATCGAGATCCACCCGCTCCCGGGTTGTACCACGTCTGCGTCCAGCCGCAACCACGTGAACTCCCAGGCGGCTCGCCTCTACCGTCGAGGGAGGCGACCGCAGCAGCGGCCTGCCGCACACCGAGTGAGACATCAAGGAGCACTACCGTGTCGCAGATCATCGAGACCGTCGACGTCAACGTCCCCGTGTCCGTCGCGTACAACCAGTGGACGCAGTTCGAGGAGTTCCCCAAGTTCCTCGACGAGGTCGAGTCCATCCAGCAGGTCACCGACGTCCTCACCGTCTGGAAGGTGAAGGTCGGCCCCGTCGAGCGCGAGTTCGAGGCAAACATCACCGAGCAGCACCCCGACGAGCGCGTCGCCTGGAACAGCACCGGCGGCGAGACCGACCACGCCGGCGTCGTCACCTTCCACAAGCTCTCGGACACCGAGACCCGCGTCACCGTGCAGCTCGACTGGGAGCCCGAGGGCTTCCTCGAGACCGTCGGCTCGCTCGTCGGCGCCGGCAGCCACGCGGTCAAGAAGGACCTCAAGAACTTCAAGGAGTACATCGAGTCCAAGGGCTCGCCGGACGGCGCCTGGCGCGGCGACGTCGAGGCCTGAGCCCGATGTCGGACGACAGCACCCCGGACACCGGCACTCCTGAGGAGGGCGGCCTCGGCACCGAGGGCACCATCCCCGACTCCGAGGACGGGATCGCCCTGGGCGTCTCGGGCGACTCGCACTTCAACCCCGAGGAGGACGCCCCGAGCGACTCTGAGGGCGAGGCGGACGAGAAGTAGCAGAACGAGCTGAAGGGCCGGAGGCGGCGACGCCCCCGGCCCTTCGTCGTCTCAGCGCCAGGCCCGGGCGTACTGCGGCGGCACCAGCCCGAGCGGAGCGCCGAGCTCGCGCGCCATCCGCGACGGAGCGTGCGGGTCGCGCAGCAGCTCGCGCGCCAGCAGCACCACGTCCGCGTCGCCGCCGGCCACCACGCCCTCGGCCTGCTCCGCCGTCGTGATCAGCCCGACCGCCCCGACGGGAGCGCCGGTCGCCCGGCCCACCTCGCGCGCGAACGGCACCTGGTAGAGCGGCGCCACCGGGATGTCGGTCCCCTTCACGAGCCCTCCGGTCGAGACGTCGAAGAGGTCGACGCCCTCGTCGCGCGCCCACTCCGAGACCCGGATCGTCTCCTCGAGCGTCCAGCCGCCCTCGGCCCAGTCGGTGGCGGAGAAGCGCACCAGCAGCGGCAGCTCGCCGATCTCGGCCCGCACCGCGCGGACGACCTCGAGCAGGAGCCGCGCGCGGTTCTCCAGCGATCCGCCGTAGGCGTCCTCGCGGTGGTTCGAGAGCGGCGAGAGGAACTGGTGCAGCAGGTAGCCGTGCGCCGCGTGCAGCTCGATCACGTCGAAGCCCGCGTCCACGGCACGGCGGGCGGAGGCGCGGAACGCCTCGACGAGGCCCGGGAGCTCCTCGACGTCGAGCGCCCGCGGCACCGCGTAGCCCTCGAACGCGACGGCGGAGGGGGCGACCGTCTCCCAGCCGCCCTCGTCGACAGGGACGGAGCCGCGCCCGCTCCACTCGCGGTAGGTCGACGCCTTGCGGCCGGCGTGCGCGAGCTGGATGCCGGCGAGGGCGCCCTGCCCGTGCACGAAGTCGACGATCGGCGCCCAGGCCGCCTGCTGCTCGTCGTTCCAGAGGCCGGTGTCCCAGGGGCTGATCCGCCCCTCGGGGACGACGCCGGTCGCCTCGACGATCACGACCCCCGCCCCGCCGCGCGCGAGCGAGCCGAGGTGCACGAGGTGCCACGGCGTCGGCACGCCGTCCTGCGCCTCCACCGAGTACTGGCACATCGGCGCGGCCCAGACGCGGTTGCGCGCCGTGCGGGAGCGGAGGGTCAGCGGCTGGAAGAGGGCGGGGGAGTCGGTGGTGGTGCGAGGTGCGTCGGTCATCTCAGGGCCAACCGACGGAGCGGCCCGGGTATGCCCGCTGTCGCGCGGCGGCCGTCCCCCTGACGCGACGCCGCCGCTCCGCCGACGCCCGGCGCGGCCCTCCGAGGGACGCCCCACGCCGTCGCTCAGCGCGGCCAGGTCGCCCCGGGCGCCTCCTGCCAGACCGAGCTCGGCGGCGCGAGCGACTCCAGCTCCTCGAACAGCGCGTCCGGGATGTCGAGCGCGTCGTCCGCGACGAACGCGTCGTAGTGCTCGGCGCTCGTCGCGCCGACCACCGTCGTCGTCACGCGCGGGTCCCGGGTCGAGAACTGCAGGGCGGCGGCGGCGAGCGGCACGCCCGCCCGCTCGCAGGCCTCGCCCATCGCGGCGACCGCGTCGACGATCTCCTGCGGCGCCGGCGCGTACGCGTAGCTGCGGACCGGCTCGGGCCAGCGCGCGAGCGCCCCGCCGCCGTAGACGGCCGCGTTGACCACGACGACGCCGCGCGCGACGGAGGCGTCGATCAGCTCCTCGGAGGAGCGGTCGACCAGCGTGAACCGGTTGTGCGTGATCACGGCGTCGAAGAGCCCGGTGTCGACGTAGTGCCGCAGCATCGGCGCCGGCCCGCCCGAGATGCCGATCGAGAGCGCGGCGCCCGCCTCCTTCATCGCGACGAGCGCGCGCACCGGGCCGTCCTCGGCGAAGGCCTCGTCGTAGGAGATGCGCTCCGGGTCGTGCAGGTAGAGCAGCGGCAGCACGTCCATGCCCAGGCGCTCGCGGCTCTCGTCGAGGCTGCGGCGCATCCGCTCGGCCGAGTAGCTGCCGGTCTCCGGGTCGCGGTCGAGCTTCGTGACGACGGTGATCCCCTCCGGGACCCCGCCGCGCGCCCGCAGCGCCTCGCCGATCAGCCGCTCGCTGTGCCCGAGCGCGTACTCGTTGGAGGTGTCGATCACCGAGACGGGGCGGCCGGCGCCGGAGTCGAGCACGCGCTCGAGCGCGGGCACCGTGTCGAGCGAGCCGACGCGATCGGGGTTCCAGGAGGTGCCGAGGGTGAGCCGGGTCACCAGGGCGCCGGAGGGGCCGAAGGGGCGGAGCGCGGAGGGCTGAGAGGTCATCCCGTCAGCCTGGCAGCCGCGCCCGTCGCGCGTCGAGGGCTCAGTGCACCAGAGGGATCAGTGCACCAGCGTGCTCAGCCACACCACGACGAACCCGAGCAGCGTCGTCACGAGCGTGCTCAGCACCCGCCGCTTCCACGAGCTGCCGCGCCGCGCCGACATCAGGTAGCCGAGCGCCGCGAGGATCACGACACCCGCTCCGAGTGCCAGGTAGTACGCCGTCCACTCGTCCAGCACCCCGAGCGGCCCGAGCGCGAGCAGCAGTGCCGGCACGACCATCGCGGCGATCATCCCGATCGAGTGCCGGGCGGTGTCCCGCACGGCGGCGAGCACCGTGCGCGGAGTCGGATCCGACTCGGGCAGGCGCGCGATCGTCCCGGAGTAGAGGTGCGCGACCCAGAACACCGTCACCGAGCCGAGCAGGAACAGCAGGACGTCGAGATCGGTGTCCTTGTCCCAGCCGACGGCGATCAGCGTGATCGAGAGCACCGTGCCGTAGATGGCACCCTCGGTGCGCATCACCGCGCCGAGCACGCCGACCGCGACCACGGCGCCGGTGCGGGTGGTGACGATCCGCCGCTGCGGCGGCGCCTGCTCGAGGGTCGGGGAGTCGTCGGGATCCATGGAGCTCGGCCTTCCGTCGGGCGCGGGCGACCGGGGGCGGACCGGCCTGACCACACCCTAGGGCCTGCGCGCCCGCGGCCGCGTCTTCAGCGGCACGGGCGGCAGAGCGGCGAGCGACGGCGCGACGAAGCCGACCACGTCGGAGTAGTGCTCCTCCTCGCCCGAGCGGACGAACGACCAGCACTTGAGCGACGCGGGCCGGTCGCGCAACGGCAGCGGGTTCGCCTCGACGACCAGGGCTCCGTCGCTCCGGTAGACCACCCGCGCCGGGACTCCGCGGCGGCGGCCGTCGATCGTGTGGCTCGCGGTGGGGCGGAGCACGCCGTCGCGGCTGTCGAGGCCGATGGAGAGGACGGAGCGGAAGTCGTCCGAGGCGGCGCCCATGCCGATCAGGAAGTCGGGGCCGGTGCCGCGGAGCAGGAACACGACGTCGAGCCCCTTCTCGTGCCGGAGCGCGTACGTCGCGGTCAGCATGCCCCGACCGAAGGAGGCCGCGCGCGCCGCGGAGTCCTCGTGGTGGGATCGGGCTTCCTGCTCGCGCATGCGGCGCTCCTTCGCGTCTCCGGCTCGGTCGAGGCGCCGCCCCCGCCGCTCGTCGTCTCCTTCACCGTAGAGGAGAGCCGCCCTATGATCGCGCCATGCCTCGCATTCCGGACAGCGTCCCCACGCCCGCGCTCGTGCTCGACGAGGCGATCCTCGACCGCAACATCGCGGCCACCGCCCGCTCGGCCCGCGAGCGGGGCGTCGCGCTGCGCCCGCACGCCAAGACCCACAAGTCGATCGAGATCGCCCAGCGGCAGCTGGCGGCCGGCGCGGTCGGCCTCACCGTCGCGACCGTGTCGGAGGCCGAGGTGTTCGCGGCCGGCGGTGTCGAGGACCTCTTCATCGCCTACCCGCTCTGGCTCGACGCCGAGCGCGCGGTCCGGCTGCGCGGCGTGCTCGAGCGGGCGCGGGTCCGGGTCGGCGTCGACTCCGCGGAGTCGGCGCGCCGCCTCGCCGCGGCGATCCCCGCCGGCCTCGAGGTCGTCGTCGAGGTCGACTCCGGCCACCACCGCAGCGGAGTGCCGCCGCAGGAGGCCGGCGCGGTGGCCGCCGCCGCGGCCGAGGCCGGGCTCGACGTGGTCGGCGTCTTCACCTTCCCGGGCCACAGCTACGCCCTCGACGGCCGCCGTGCTGCGGCCCGCGACGAGGCCGCCGCGCTGACGGCCGCCGCCGCCTCGCTCGCCGGCGCCGGAGTCCCGGCCCGCGTGATCAGCGGAGGCTCGACCCCCTCCCTCGAGTTCGTGGACACCGGCGTCCTCACCGAGCTGCGCCCGGGCGTCTCGGCGCTCGGCGACGCGCAGCAGTGGGAGATGGGCACCATCGGCCCGGAGTCGATCGCCGTCACCGTGCTCGCGACGATCGTCGCCCGCCGCGACGACCACCTGATCGCCGACGCCGGCAGCAAGGTGCTCTCCTCCGACCGCGGCGCCGCCTCGACCGGCTTCGGCCGCCTCCTCGAGCACCCCGAGGCCCGCATCACCGTCCTCTCGGAGCACCACGCCACCATCACCGGCGTCGACCTGCCGCTCGGCACCCGGATCCGCATCGCCCCCAACCACGTCTGCGTCGCCGTCAACCTCGCCGACGACTACCGCGTCCTCCTCGCCGACGGCACCACCGCCACCTGGCCCGTCGACGCCCGCGGCCACAACACCTAGCCGCCCATGCTGATCGAGTAGCCCGCGCAGCGGGCGTATCGAGATCCACCAGCGCCGTGCGGATGGTCTGCAGACCCGGCCTGCTGGTCACGGCAGGTCTCGATACGCCGCTCCGCGGCTACTCGACCACCATGCCTGCGGGCGTCTCTTCCCAGTGGATCCCGCCAGGTCAGCGCCGCGGCACCCGCAGCCCGACCACCGCGGTCAGCCCGAGCAGCACGAAGGCCGAGGCGAACGCCGCCGTCGGCGACGCCGCGTCCGCGAGCGCCCCCGCCAGCAGCGGCCCGACGACGCCGCCGAGGTCCGACGCCGCCTGGAAGAACGACACCGGCTTCCCGCCGCGCTCGCCGGCCGCGTCGCCCACGAGCGCGCCCGGCGCCGTCCCCATGAACGCCGCCGCCGCTCCGTACACGCAGAGCAGCGCGATCAGCAGCCACAGCTCGTGCACCAGCGGCATCGCCAGCATCGCGACCGCCGCGACGGCGAACCCGCCGATCAGCGCGGGCCGCCGCCCGACCGTGTCGACGAACCGCCCGGCCGGCGCCAGCGCGATCGTCTGCACCACCGCCGCGATGGCGAAGGCGATGCCCGTCCAGGCCGGCTCGTCGCCCAGTCCCTCGACGACGAGCACCGGGACGAGCGTCGCGCGCACGCCCATCGCCGACCAGCCGAGCGCGAAGTTCGCCAGCACCGCGCTCTGGTACCGCCGGTCGCGCGCGACCTCGCGCATCGGCTTCGCCACGGCCGTCGTCGCCGCCGCCTCCGCGTCCCGGTCCGGCCGCTGCAGCAGCACCAGCCCGACGATCCCGGCGATCGCGAGCGTGCCCGCGTAGAAGAAGAAGGGAGCGGTCAGCGAGATCGCCGTCAGCACGCCGCCGACGGCCGGCCCCGCCATGCCGCCGAGCAGGAACCCGCCCTGGTAGAAGCCGATCGACCGGCCGCGCCGCTCCGGATCCGCCGTCCGCAGCAGCAGCGTCATCGCCGCGACCGAGAACATCGCGGAGCCGATCCCGCCCGCCCCGCGCAGCAGCAGCAGGTGCGCGTAGTCGCCGGCCAGCCCGACGAGCGCGCTGGACACGGCGACGATCCCGATGCCGACGGCCAGCACGATGCGCTCGCCGACCCGGTCGACCAGCGGCCCGACGAACGGATTCGCGACCAGCCGCATCAGCGCGAACGCCGACACCACCGCCCCGACCTCGACGTAGCCGACCCCGAAGCTCCGCACGTACACCGGCAGCACCGGCACGACGACCCCGAACCCCAGCATCACGAAGAACGCCACGATCCCGAGGACCTTCACGTCGCGGGGGAGCCGCGCCCCGGGTTCACGGTTCTTCCACGGAGCACGCACCCACCGACGCTACCCCGTGCCCCCGACACTGCGATCCCGGACGGACGGTACCCTCACTCGGATGAGGTGGAGAAGCAGGGTGGCGGCAGTGCTCCTCGTCGCGCCCGTCCTCCTCCTCACCGGCTGCGCTCTCCCTGGGCAGACGCAGGACCCGGCTCTCTGCCCGCCCGTCGAGGAGTCGTGGAACGCCTTCGCGGCGGACCCCGCGACGGCGAACCGCGAGGCGTTCGAAGCCGCCCTCGACGCGCTCCAGTACGAGGACGCCACCTCGACAGCGGTCGACGCGGCGCGCTCGGCGAAGTCCGCGCTGCAGAACACCCTCGCCCGGAAGCCGGTGCGCAATCCGTCCTTCTGGAACGCCCTCGACCTGATCGCCGAGGAGTGCTCCGAGGCCGGTGTCGAGCTCTCCTTCGACGGCCACGGCGAGCCGCTGCCCGCCGTCGGCTGACCCGCCCAGGAATGCCGGGCAGGTACGCGCGTTGTCCTCAGGGATGACTTCCGCAGCAGACCCGTCCACCGTTCCCACTCCCGAGACCCCCGCTCCCGAGGCCCCCACTCCTGAGCAGCGCGCCCTCGTGGTCGGCGCCACCGGCATCGGCGGCTCCGCCCTCGTCGACCTGCTCACCGAGCGCGGCTGGCCCGTGACCGCCCTCTCCCGTCGGCCCATCGCCGAGCGCCCCGGCGTCACCCCGCTCTCCGCCGACCTCCGCTCGGCCGAGGACCTCGCTCGCGTGCTCGCCGACGAGAAGCCGACCCACGTCTTCTTCACCGCCTGGTCACGCCAGGCCACGGAGGAGGAGAACATCGCCGTCAACGGCGGCATGGTCCGCGACCTCCTCGCCGCGCTCTCGCACGCGCCGCTCCAGCACGTCGCGCTCGTCACCGGGCTCAAGCACTACCTCGGCCCGTTCGAGGCCTACGGCCAGGGCGCGATGCCCGACACCCCGTTCCACGAGGAGGAGGAGCGCCTCGACGCGCCCAACTTCTACTACGCGCAGGAGGACGAGCTGTTCGCCGCCGCCGAGCGCGACGGCTTCACCTGGTCGGTGCACCGCTCGCACACCGTGATCGGCCACGCGGTCGGCAACGCGATGAACATGGGCCTCACGCTGGCCGTCGCCGCATCGATCCACCGCGCGCAGGGCACGCCGTTCGTCTTCCCCGGCTCGCTCACGCAGTGGAACGGCCTCACCGACATGACCGACTCCACCGTCCTCGCCGAGCAGATGGTCTGGGCGTCGACGTCTGAGGCGGGTCGCGACGAGGCGTTCAACGTCGTCAACGGGGATGTCTTCCGCTGGCGCTGGATGTGGTCGCGGATCGCCGAGCACTTCGGCGTCGAGCCCGTCGGCCCCGGCGAGGAGCCGCAGCCCCTCGAGCAGCAGATGGCCGGCGCCGACGATGTCTGGCAGCGCCTCGTCCGCGAGCACGACCTGATCGAGCCCGACCTCGAGCGCGTCGCCTCCTGGTGGCACACCGACGCGGACCTCGGCCGGCAGATCGAGGTCGTCACCGACATCAGCAAGTCGCGCCTGGCCGGCTTCGGCGTGCACCACCGCACGGTCGACTCCTTCACGGACTTGTTCGACCGCTACCGCGCCGAGCGCCTCATCCCGTAAGCGTGTCGGGTCGGCGGCCCCGTCCGGTCGCCGACCCGTCGTCCGGCGGACACCCCGCCGACACCCTGCGTCCCCCCGCGCTGCCTAGCGTCACGGCATGGCGGCGGCGGGGTACGGACGGGTGGGCACCCGGTGATCGAGCGGGTGGACCCGTTCCTCGGCACCGAGGCGACCCGGCTCCCCGACGCGACCGGGCTCGCGGCGACCTGGTGGTCACCCAAGCCGCAGATCGGCAACACGCACCCGGGCGCGACCTTCCCGCTCGGGATGGTGTCCGCCTGCTCCTACTCTGGCGCCTACCCGACCGGCTACGGCCGCTACGACCTCGCGCTCGAGGGCGTCCCGCCGACGATCCAGGACGGCCTCGTCGCCTCCGGCTTCACGCACTTCCAGCAGTCGGGCACCGGCGCGATCCGCAAGTACTACAACTACCTCCGCGTCACGCCGATGCTCGAGCCGCTCGACGAGCTCGGCCGCAGCTGGGCCATCGAGGACGAGGTCGCCGAGCCCGGCTACTACGCCGCGACCCTCTCCTCGGGGATCCGCGCCGAGCTCACCGTCGGCCCCGCCTCGGTCGTGCACCGCTACACCTTCCCCGAGCACCGCAGCGCCCGCGTGGTCGTCGACCTCTCGCTCGGCGGCCTGGCGATCCCGTCCGGAGCCACGATCCCGCTCCGCGCGCAGCTGCACTCGATCTCGCCGGGCGTCGCAGCCGGCGAGGTCGTCATGGAGGGCGCGCCGCTCGCCGTCCACCTCGAGTGCGACGCCCTGCAGTGGCGTCAGATGCTCTGGTACGACCGCCGGCTGATGCCCGGCGGCACCCGGCTCGACTTCGACCACATCCGGCCGACCACCCTGCGCCCGTTCGGGCTGATGTGGGCCGGGCCGAGCACGGCCGGCCAGACCGTCGAGCTGCGGATGGGCTTCTCCCTCCGCGGCACCGAGCGCGCCCGCGAGAACCTGCACCGCGACGTGCCGCCGACGACCGGCGGCTTCGACCAGCGCCGCGACCGCACCCGCAAGACCTGGCGGAAGCGCCTGCGCACGATCGCCGTGGACACGCCCTCGCCCGAGCGCGAGACCGTCTTCGCCACGGCGCTCTACCACTCGCTGATCAAGCCCTGCCTGGCGCCGGACGAGAGCCCGTTCTGGCCGACCGACGGTCCGTTCGTCTTCGACCTCAGCACCATGTGGGACATCTACCGCACCCAGCTCCCGCTGCTCACGGCCCTCCTGCCCGAGCGCGCGGTCGAGATCGGCGCGGCGCTGCTCACCATCTGCGAGGAGGAGGGCAACTTCCCGATCGGCTACCGGATGGCCAAGGGCAGCGACCGCTTCTCCCGCCAGGGCAGCGCGCTCGCGCACACCTTCCTCGCCGATCTCTGCCGCCTCGGCCTGCCCGGCATCGACTGGGAGGCGGCCCTCGTGCACATGGGCGAGGACCTCAAGCGCACCTACGGCGAGGAGTTCCTGGCGGCGGGGGAGGCGCACCCGATCAGCCACACCCTCGACCTCGCGCACGGCTACTGGTGCACCGCGGTCGTGGCGCGGCACGTCGGCGACCACCTCCTCGCCGACCAGCTCGAGGAGCGGGCGGCCCAGTGGGTGAACGCCTACGACCTGCGCTCGGGCCTGCTCAAGGACTCCACCTACTACGAGGGCACCCGGCACAACTACTCCTTCCGCCTGCTGCACGACATGGCCGGCCGCATCGCGACCAGCGGCGGCGACGACGCCTTCATCGCGCAGCTGGACGAATTCTTCGGCTACGGCGCCGAGCCCGTCGTGCAGCCGGGACTGCGCCCGGATCGTGCGGAGATGCTCGCGGGCGCGGCCCTCGGCCGCTTCGAGGGGCTGAACAACGAGCCCGACATGGACGCGCCGTGGGCGTACCACTACGCGGGTCGCCCCGACCGCACGGCCGAGATCGTGCACGGCGTGCTGCACCAGCGCTTCGGCGCCGGCCGCGGCGGTCTGCCCGGCAACGACGACTCCGGCGGCCTGAGCTCCTGGTACGTCTGGGCGAGCCTCGGGCTCTTCCCGGTCGCCGGCCAGGGGCTGATCCTGGTCAACGCGCCGGCCTTCGCGCGGGCGTCGATCGCGGTGGGCGGGGCGGACGTCGAGCTGCGCACGACCGGCTTCGTCGAGCCGGTACCGGGCGGCCCCGTCCAGTACGTGCAGTCCGCGGAGCTGAACGGCGCACCGCTCGACGCGAGCTGGATCACCGCCGCCGAGCTGCACCGCGGCGGCGAGCTGACGCTGCACCTCGGCCCCGAGCCGGCCGGCTGGGGGAGCGCCCCCGAGCACCGCCCGCCGTCGTTCCCGCGGCACTGAGCACCCCGCACGCCCTGACCACGCCCGACCCACCCGCACCGATCACCCCTGAAGGAGCACCATGGACCAGAGCACGCACGCCCACACCGTGCAGAACCGACTCGTCATCGTGGTCCGCGCGGATCCGGTGATCTGCGGGCACTCGGTCGAGGCCCGCAACCTCGCCGAGACCGCCCTCGAGCGCGGCTTCGACGAGGTGCGGATCGTCACCTGGCCGATCGAGCGGCTCGAGGCCGCCGGCCTCCCGCTCAAGCCGCTCGACGCCGTCCTCCCCTACAGCGACGGCATCATCGTCGAGCGCCCGGAGCCCGTCGGCGACTACAAGGTGCCGGACGGCCGCTTCCTCGCCGGCATGGTCGGCCGCCTGGTCGAGCTGTTCACCGACGGCGTGCCCACCGTCTGCCTCTCCCTCTACCTCAGCCCGCACACCCTCGCGGTGGCGGACGCCCTGCGCGCCGCCTGGAGCACCGGCCTCCCGGTCGACGTCACGACGATCGCCGAGGCGGTCGGCTCCGACGTCACCAACGTCGTCCGCCGGGCGGTCGAGGAGGGCCGCCTCGGCGCCGCCGCGCACATCTTCGCCTCGTACCTCTCGCAGGACCACTGCGTCGCCGTCTCCGAGTACACCCGCGACCTGATCGTCGAGGAGGCCGAGCGGATCGACGCGGTGCACGGCACCCGCTTCGCCGAGCAGTGCCGGGCCCGCATCGAGATCTCCTACCCGGCGATCGACTCCGACGCCTACACCGGGCTCGACCCGGCCGTGGTCGACGAGGTGGTGCGCGCGCGCGGGCTGCGCACCGACGGCTACGTGCTCTTCCTCTCCCGGCTGACGGAGGCGAAGGGCGTCGAGGATCTGATCGCCGGCTACGAGCGCAGCGCCGTGCATGCCGATCGGGAGCTCGTCATCGCCGGGCGCGGTCCGCAGGAGGCGGAGCTGCGGCGCCTCGCCGCCGTGTCGCCGCTGGCGCACCGCATCCGCTTCCTCGACGACGTCGGCGACGCGGAGAAGCCCTACCTGATGGCCGGCTGCTCGGCGTTCGTGCTGCCGAGCAAGCCGCGCCCGGAGTTCGTCGAGACCTTCGGCATCGCGCTCGCGGAGAAGATGCTCGCGGGCGGCGGACCCGTCATCACGACCCTGACCGGCGGCATCGGCGAAGCGGTCGGCGAGCACGCGTTCATCACCCCGGTCGACGCCCCGGACACGATCGCCGCGCTGCTCGACCACGCGGTGCTCGAGCTGACCGCCGAGGACCGGGCGCAGCGGGCCGTCGCGGCACGCGAGTACGCCCTGCAGTTCGACCGCCGCCGGGTGTTCGACCGGATGTTCGCCCGGCTCGGGCGCCCGGTGCAGGCGGGACAGGCCGCCTAGGCGCCGCCCTCGGCCGCGACGGCCAGGCGGTAGCGGACGAAGCGGAGAGTGAAGCTGTGCCGGTCGCCGCTGCCGAGGCGCTCCGCCAGCACGCGGATGCCGAGCACGGCGACGACGCGCCACCACTCGAGCTCGTCGGAGACGACGGCGGTGAACTCGTCGCCGGGCCGGACGTCACCGGGATCCGTGCCGGAAGCCCCGGTGCTGGAACGCGGGGCGGTGGTCGTGTCGAGCATGGCGCCGACTCCTGTCGGCAGGCCTCGCGGAAGCGCTTCGGGTGCGCCGCGCACCCGGATGCCGGGCCCACGAGAGGGGGAGCTCGCTACCCGGCATCCGGTCATGCGCGCGGTCACGGGGTCGAGCCCGCCGGAACGAACCCGGACCGCACTCGAAGTGTAGGCCTGTGTCCTGGGCGTGGCGCGGAATGTCAAGCGCTTGCGAGGCAGTTCGGAGAGTCCGACAGATATCGGCGAACTCGATGCCGTCCGGTCGTTGAGAGACGGCCGGCGCCAGGCGGCGAGCGTCAGTCGGCGTGCGCCAGGCGGTGTTCGCTAGGCGGCCGGCTCCGCGCGGCGCAGCGGCACCGCGGTCGCACTGACGGGCTCGGGGACGATGCGCAGACCGGCGCCGCTGTTGGCGCGCTCCATCAGGGCCTCGATCCACTCGGGGTTGATCGTGGGCTGTCGGCTGCCCTTGAAGTCGAACTGCAGCGGGATGGTGGGGTGCATCCAGACGCCGCGGCGGCCGGTCCCGGCGTTCGGGCTGGCGTCGAGGGTGAGCAGGAAGCGCTCGTCCCGGCGGAACTTGTTGATGATGACGATCTGCAGGTGGGCCAGAGTCCGGTCGTCGACCTCGATGGCCGCCGGAGGAGTGCCGTACATGATGCTGCCCATGGTCTTCTCCCGTTCGCACGAAGACAGGAGCCTGTCCCTGTCGCTAGAAAGACTGTCTACTAGTTTGACTAACGATGTCAAGCCGGGCCGGGTGAACGGACGGTAACGCCCGGAGCGTCCGAGCGCCGACGCCGAGGACGCGTGTTCCGCAGAGAACGCGGAGGGTACGGCGGAGCCGAGCGACTCAGGCGCGGCGTCGCTCGACGGTGAGCTCGTGGTCGGCGTCGTCCTCGAGGACGTCGCCCTGCTCGCCGGGGATCTCGACGATCTCGCGGACGGTCTGCAGGAAGCGGACCACCGCGCTCGCCTCCTCGGGGGAGAGCTGCTCGGCCGCGGCGAGCATCCGCTGGTTCATGTCGTCGAGCGTCTCGCGCACCTCGCGGTGGGAGGTGGGGGTGGCGACGATCCGGATCGCGCGCCGATCGCTCGGGTGCGGCTGGCGGAGGACGTGGCCGCTCTTGACCAGCCGGTCGATCAGCACGGTGGTGGAGGCGGAGGAGATGCCGAGGTAGGCGGCGAGGTCCTTCGGGCTGACGTGCTGGCCGCCCTGCTGCCGGCGCATGAGGAACTGGACCGCGAGCAGATCGTTCTCGCCCATGCCCATCGATCCGCGGGTGCGCCGGCGCATCGCGCTCTCGGCCGTGCGGAAGGCCCGCATCGCGCCGAGGACCTCGGCGGCCCCGGGCGCGCTCGGAACGGCCGGGTGCCGGAGGGCAGCCGGTCGAGTCAGCGCGACCTCGTCCATGCACCACAGCTTAGACAGTCATGTAGCAAGAAGATCTAGTCATGTACAACCCCGTCCTGGTGCTTGTCCTCGGCGACCGCAGACGGTACGAATGGACAAGCTAGTTAGACGAGCTAGCGAAATCAGGACGAGGAGGACGGCATGCTCGACACTGCACCGGTCCTCCCGCTCTCGGATCCCCTGCTCGGCACGACTCTGGCCGATCGCTACCTCCTGCTCGAGCGCATCGGCGAGGGCGGCAGCGCGACGGTCTTCCGGGCGCGCGACGTCCGTCTGGCGCGCTCCGTCGCCGTGAAGGTCTACCGCGAGATCGCCGACACCCCGAACGAGCGGTCGCGGCGCGAGCGCGAGGTGCGTCTCCTGATCGATTCCCGCCACTCCTCGATCGTCGAGATCCTCGACCAGGGCGAGATAGCGACGGAGGAGGGCGCGCTTGCCTTCCTCGTCCTCGAGTACTTCGATCCGGCCGACCCCGCCGCCGGCTGGTTCGCCTCGGGCGACGAGCGGCTGCTCGCCGAGGTCGGCGCTCAGCTCGCCGACGCTCTGGCGCACCTGCACGCGCGGGACGTCCTCCACCGGGACGTGAAGCCCGAGAACGTGCTGGTCCGCACGCGTTCCGTGGCCGCCGCCGGTGCCCTGCACGAGGCGAAGCTCAGCGACTTCGGCATCGCCCGGGCCGTCGACGACGCGCGGCTCACCCGCTCGGACGTCCTGGTGGGGACCGCGGCGTACCTCAGCCCCGAGAGCCTCGGCTCCGGGACGGTCGGTCCGGCGTCCGACGTCTACTCCCTCGGCCTGGTGCTGCTCGAGGCGGTCTCCGGCCGTCGTGCCTACACCGGCACCACCCTGGAGATCTCGCTGCAGCGGATGCACCACGCTCCGGTCGTCCCCGACTCGGTGCCCGAGCGCTGGCGCGGGCTGCTGACCGAGATGACCCGGCTCGACCCCGCCGCCCGCCCGAGCGCCGACGAGGTCGCGCGCCGACTGTGGTCGGGACTGCGCGACGAGCCGCAGGCCACGCCGTTGCGCAGCGGCGTGCACGGGGCGATCGCGGCGCTCTCGGCGGTGGCGGTCGGCGTCGCCTCGACGCTCGCTCTGCTCGGTCGCCTCGGCTGACGCGTCGACCCCGGTCCCGCGCCGCCCAGGTGGCGGGCAGGAGTGCTGTCGTAGTCTCCCGGTGACCGTCGACCCGCTGACCGTCGACCGACGCCGACCGTCCGCTGCACCGCCGCGGACCCGAACGGAGCCGATCCCATGAGCCCGCGCCGCCTCTTCCGCATCCTGTCGATCCTCGAGGCGGTGACCTGGACGCTCCTGCTCGTCGGCATGCTGCTCAAGTACGCCGTCGGAGTCGGCGACTGGCCGGTGAGCGTCGCCGGCCCGATCCACGGATTCGCGTTCCTCGCCTACGGGGCGGCCGCGCTCGTCCTCGCGGTGAACCAGCGCTGGACCGCCGGAGCGACCCTGCTCGCGCTCGCCAGCGCCGTGGTGCCGTACACGACCATCCTGCTGGAGCGCGGCTTCGAGCGGCGCGGGCTCCTCGAGGGCGACTGGCGCCGCGAGGCGGGCGCCGACCCGCGTGACCGGAGGCTCCCGAGCCGGCTGCTGCGCTGGGCGCTCGGCCGCCCGGTCCTCGCGGCCGCCCTGGTCCTGGCCGCCGTCGCCGCGGTCTTCGCCGCGCTGCTCGTCGTCGGCCCGCCCGGCGGTGGCGAGGCCTGACGCGCCTGATCGGATCGCCCGCGGAGCGGTCGCATCGAGATCGACCCGCGTCAGCACGTCGGCGGGTGCCCGCCCGAGCATCGTGGGTCTCGATACGCGCTGCGCGCTGCTCGACCAGCATGTGCGGACGTGCGCCGGCGCACCCTGTGCGCCGTTCATGCAGCATGTGCGGGCTCACGCGGACGCGTCCTGCGGGCGATGCATGCTGATCGAGTAGCCCGCGCAGCGGGCGTATCGAGATCCCCCCACCGTCAGAACGGTGCGGGAACATCGACGAACTACGGCCGTGGGGGCGGGTCGGGCGGACGCCCGGGGAGTGCCGGTGGCCGAATGCTGATCCGCCGGCCGGTGGGTGTCGTCCAGACGATCGTCCCGTCGTCGTGTCTGACGTAGCTCCACTGGTCCCCGTGCCGGATGTGGTGGTGGGACGTGCAGAGCGAGACGAGGTTCTCCAAGGACGTCTCTCCGCCGTTGCGCCATTCGAGGGTGTGGTCGGCCTCGCTGGTGGCGGCGGGCCGGGTGCAGCCGGCGAAGCGGCAGGTCTGGTCCCGCAGCTGCAGGTGCAGGCGCATCTGCGGCGGCGGGACGCGGTGGGTGCGGCCCACGGAGACGACCGCGCCGGTATCGGAGTCGGTGAGGACGCGGGTGAAGGAGGCTGCGGTGCGGATCAGCTCGCGGGCGATCGGCGCGGGGACCGGTCCGTAGCCGTCGAGATCCGCGGGCGCGTCGTCCAGACCCACGGCCGTCGACGCGGCGAGGGTCAGCCGGACCTCGGCGCGGATGCCGGGGACGAACGTCGGGTCCGGCCGGTTCTCGGGGTCGGGGGTCGTGCCGGCGATGTCGCCGTCGCAGAGCAGGTCGACAGCGGCGTCGGCGCTGAGCTGCTGGAGGGTGCGGGGGTCGCCGTCGTCGCGGAGGGTGCGCGCGATGCGGCGCAACCGGTCGTACGCGCCCGTCATCGCCGGCGCGGGAGCGTGGACGCAGAGCGTCGCCATCCCGTCGACATCCGGGGTGACCCAGACGGCACGCTCCTCCTTCGCGCGGGCGTGGCGCTCGGCGAGGGGCTGCTCGTGCAGCTCCTCCCGCCACCGGCTCAGGGCGCGGCGCAGCTGCGTGGTCGTCATGGTGACCGCGGCGTCGGTTGCGCGCTCATCAAGGGCCACGCGGGAGGCCTCAGGGAGACTGCTCGCCGTCCTGCAGATCGCCTCGCCGACCTCCCAGAGGATCCGGCCGTCGCGGAGCAGCGCACGGGTGAGCGGCAGGTGCTCCATCAGCATCTCCGCGGTCTCGAGCCGTCGGCAGACCTCCGGCTCGGACACGCCGAGCGTCACCGCGAGCTCGGCACGGATCGAGCGCTCGACGAGATCGCGGGTCTCGCTCCGGGACGTGCCGCGGGCGAACGCCTCCGGGACGGTGAGCGCGACGCGGTAGCCGCGGTGGATGCGTTCCGCGGCCCTCAGGCGCGTCGGGGACGCGGCGCGCTCGGCGGCCGCGGCGTCGGT
Organism: Rathayibacter sp. VKM Ac-2927; assembly: GCF_022815525.1. Classification (NCBI taxonomy): domain Bacteria; kingdom Bacillati; phylum Actinomycetota; class Actinomycetes; order Micrococcales; family Microbacteriaceae; genus Rathayibacter; species Rathayibacter sp. VKM Ac-2927. The sequence continues at coordinate 295,549 of NZ_JALGRT010000002.1, read as the reverse complement.
GAAGCAGTCCCGCACCTCCGCGAGTGCTGCCGCGTTCTCATCTTCTGACATACGCGTAGTGAAGCGGGGGCCACCGACAGCATGGTCGGAACCAGGGGCTGATCGGGGACAACGCCGTCGGAACGCGAGTGTGGAGGAGGCTCGCTCCTGGATCTCTCGGCGATGGTGGGTCTCGATACGCCGCCGGAGGCGGCTACTCGACCAGCATGAACGGCTGCCCTGCGGGATGCCGGACCGGCATGGGGCCCCTCTCTTGCTGGTCGAGTAGTGCGCGCAGCGCGCGTATCGAGACCCACTCGCGTCACAGGGACGAGCCTGCGGACCGGCCTTGCTGATGACGGCGGGTCTCGATACGCCCTGCGGGCATCTCGACGAGCAGGGGTCTCCCTGTGGGCGACTCGATCAGCAGGGGATTCGGCGCGGCGTCAGGACGCGCGGGTCGCGGCGTCGATCAGGATCTCGGCGGCGCGGCGGGCGTGCAGGGCGGACTCGGGGGTGCCCGAGATGGCGGCGGTGGTCTGCGCGCCCTCGGCTAGGATGGCGAGCTGCTGGGCCAGCTCGGGGCCGCCGCCCACCTCCTCCGTCAGCACGGCGAGGAAGCGCTGGAAGGTGTCCTTGTGCTCGCGGGCCAGCTGCGCGACCGCCGGGTTGGACGAGCCGAACTCGCCGAAGGCGTTGATGAAGCTGCAGCCGCGGAAGGAGTCCTCGGAGAACCAGTCGAAGAGGAAGTCGTAGATCGCGAGGAGCTTCGGGCGGGCGCCCGCCGCGGCGGCGACCCGGCTGCGCACGCCGAGCGTCCACTGCTCGTGGCGGGCCTGGAGCACGGCCAGGACCAGCGCCTCCTTGCTCGGGAACTCCGAGTAGAGCCGCTTCAGCGAGACGCCGGCGGCGGTGCGCAGCGCGTCCATCCCGACCGACTGGATCCCGCGCTCGTAGTAGAGGCGGTCGGCCGCCGCGAGGATCGCCTCGCGGGGAGGCGTTGCTTCGAGCGTCGGCGGCGTCATCCCTCCATCGTAGGCGCTGAGGGAACGCGCGTTCTCAGTTGTCCGACACTCGTTCGGCACTCAGCGCCCCGAGGCCCGGCCCGGTGTCGGCGGCTGCTGCTAGCGTCGGCCCCGCTCGGACCCCTCCTGATCGTCACCGGCGATCGGGGCCCGCGCGAGAGGCGGTCCCCGTGGTTCTGGCGATGCAGGCGGACGACTTCGGCGGGCCCGAGGCCCTCCACGCGGTGACGACCGAGCCCGGCGAGCCCGCCGCCGGCCGGGTGCGGATCGGCGTGCGCGCCGCGGGCGTCAACCCCGCCGACGCGAAGCTCCTCCGCGGTCTCTTCGGTCGTGGGCGCACCCCCGTCCGGCCCGGCAGCGAGGTCGCGGGCGTGGTCACCGCCGTGGGAGAGGCAGCGACGGGGCCGCTCGGCGACGTCCGCGTCGGCGACGAGGTGGTCGCCTTCCGCGTCTCCGGCGGCTACGCCGAGGAGCTGGTCGTCCCGGCCGCCTCGGTGCTGCCGAAGCCGCCGGGCCTCGCCTGGGAGCAGGCGGCCGGGCTCCTGCTCACCGGCACGACCGCGGTGCACCTGCTCGAGGCGACGCACGTCTCCGCCGGCGACACCGTCCTGATCCACGGGGCGAGCGGCGCCGTCGGCAGCCTCCTCGTCCAGCTCGTGCGCGAGCGCGGCGCCCGTGCCATCGGCACGTCCAGCGAGCGGGGCGCCGCCGTCGTCGAGCGCTTCGGCGGAGAGTCCGTGCGCTACGGCGCCGGCCTGGTCGAGCGGGTGCGCGCCCTCGCCCCCGACGGCGTCGACGTCGCGCTCGACACGGCGGGCACCGACGAGGCGCTCGACGCCTCCGTCGAGCTCGTCGCCGACCGCTCCCGGATCGCCACCGTCGCCGGCTTCGAGCGCGGCGCGGCACTCGGCGTCCTGCTGCTGGGCGGCGGGGCCGGGGCCGACCCGGGCACCGCTCTGCGCGACGCCGCCCGGGCACCGCTGCTCGAGCGGGCCGGCCGGGGTGAGCTCGAGGTGGTGCTCGGCCCCTCCTTCCCGCTCGCCTCGGCCGTGGAGGCGCTCGCGATGGTCGAGTCGGGCCGCGCCGGCGGCAAGGTGGTGCTCCTCCCCTGAACGCCGTCGACCCCAGCGCCGCACACTCCCGACCCGTGGACCCGCGCCCCGTCGACCTCGTCGCGAACGGCCCCTTCGACGTCGTCGGCGCCGCGAACCTCCTCCTGCACCACGCGCTGCCCGGTGTCGAGCGGGTCTCCGACGACGGACGGCGGCTCGAGCGACTCGTCACCGTCGGGTCGCGGGCGGTGCCGCTCGCGCTCGAGCTGACCGCGACCGGCGTGCGGGTCACGACGACCGACCCCGCCGTCCTCCCGCTGGTCCGCGCCTGGTTCGATCTCGACTCCGACGTCGAGGCGATCGGCGCCGCCCTCGCCCGCGATCCGCTGCTGGCCCCGATGGTCGCCGCGCGGCCGGGACTGCGGGCGACGCAGTACCCCGCGCCGTTCGAAGCCGCCGTGATGGCGGTCCTCGGCCAGCAGGTGTCGGTCGCGGCGGCGAGGACCTTCGGCGGGCGCGTCGTGACAGCGTTCGGCAGTAAGGGCGAGTGGGGCCTCCACTCGTTCCCCACGCCCGAGGCCCTCCTCGCCGGACCGATCGAGGAGCTGCGCGCCGCGATCGGCGTGACCCGGGCCCGCGCGGCGACCGTCCGCGCGGTCGCGGCGGCCTTCGCCGACGGACTGGTGCTCGACCGCGCGGGCGACCTGCCCGAGCAGCGCCGGCTCCTGCTCGCGATCCCCGGCATCGGCCCGTGGACCGCCGACTACCTCGGCCTCCGGCTGCTCGGCGACCCGGACGCGTTCCCCGCGGGCGACCTCGTCCTGCGCCGTGCCCTCGGCGGCATCAGCACGGCGGCGGCCGACGCGGCCTCGCAGGCCTGGCGTCCGCACCGCGCCCACGCGGCCTTCCACCTGTGGGCCTCGACGGGCGCCGTCTGAACCCGTCGGAGCGGCCCGCGCGCGTCCCGCCTACCTCGACGAGGCGCGCACGACGAGGGTCCCCTCGAGGAGCGTCGAGCCGGTCACGCCGCCGACGAGACGGTCGAGGGCGGCCTCGGCCAGCGCATCGAGCGGCTGCCGCAGCGAGGTGAGCGGTGGAGCGCTGTACTCGCCCTCCCAGGTGCCGTCGAAGCTCGCGACCGCGATGTCGTCCGGCACCCGGAGCTCCGCGTCCCGCAGCGCGCGGAGCACGCCGATGCCGATCAGGTCGGAGGCGGCGAAGACGGCGTCGGGCCGGGGCGACAGGCCGGCCAGGACCCGGCCGGCGGCCCGGCCGCCCTCGCGGGAGTAGTCGCTGCGGAGCGCGGGACCCGGCTCTCGCCCGGCGTCGAGGCACGCCGACTCCCAGCCGCGCCGACGGGCCTCGACGCGGCCGCGGTCGTCCCGCTCGAGGTCGCCGACGAAGGCGATCCGGCGCCGCCCCGTCTCCAGAAGGTGGCGGGTCACCGCCGCCGCGCCGGCCTCCAGGTCGACGCCGACGCCGTTCGCCCCCGATTCGTCGCTGCTGTTGAGCTGCAGCCAGGGGACGCCGAAGGAGTCGATCGACCCCCGGTCGACGGGGCCGCCCGCCAGGAGGAGCACCCCGGCGATCTGCCGCGCGGTCAGATCGCGGAGGCGGGCGTGCAGGGCGTCGACGTCCGGGATCGAGGTGACCACGAGCAGATCGAGTCCTCGGGCGCGCGCCGCGTCCTCGACGGCGCTGGCCAGCTCGGTGAAGAGCGGATTGCTGAACACCCGCCGGCTGCCGACCGGGGCGAGCAGGGCGATGGTCCGGGAGGTCCCGGTCCGGAGGGCGGCCGCCGTGGCGTTCGGCCGGTAGCCGAGCTCGGCGATCGCCGCCCGCACCCGCGCCGCGGTCGCCTCGGCGACGGGCGCGGTGCCGGTGAGCGTGTACGTCACGACGGCGTCGCTGACGCCGGCCAGGCGGGCGACGTCGCGTCGAGTGACCCGTCGCGAGGTGTTCATCGCAGCGAACCTACCGCGCCCGTGCCGCCCGCGCCCGCACGACCGGAGTCATCCGCCTCAGCTTGCGAGCGGCCGCACGCTCCCGACCCGCGTCACCTCGTAGAGCACCCCGCGCTCGGGGTGCAGGAGCGGCGGGACGAGTCCCGCTCGGCCGAGCAGGGCGCCGGACAGCTCGAAGGCCCCGCCGTCCTGCGGCCACCAGATCGCCTCGCGGTCGGCGATGCCGCGCGTGCCGACGACGATCGGGGCCACCCGGTACACCGACTCCGGATCGAGGCCGGGCAGGCGGACCCGCCCGGGGGAGACGACGCCGGCGCGCGCGAGGGAGACGTACGCGTAGACGGCGGCCGAGCGGTCGGGAGCGACGACGCCGTGCACCGCGATCGTCTCGTCCGGGTGGTCGAGGCGGACGAGGTCGCCGCCGTGCAGCAGCGGCCGGAGCCGCTTGTGCAGGGCGATCCACTGGCGCAGCTCCTCGAGCTCCTCGTCGCCGGCGGAGCGCAGGTCCCACTCGACGCCGAGGTGGCCGAACAGCGCCGTCAGGGCGCGGAAGGAAAGGTCGTGCACGCGGCCCGTCGTGTGCGAGGCCCCCGACGCGATGTGGGTGCCCATCAGCTCGGGCGGCAGCAGCTGGCCGGTCCAGCGGTTCATCTGCTGGCGGTCGAGCGGGTCGTTGTTGTCGGAGACCCAGACGCGGTCGGTCCGCTCCAGGACCTCCAGGTCGACCCGCGCCCCGCCCGAGGAGCAGGACTCGATCTCGAGCCCCGGGTGCAGGGCCCGGATCTCGTCCATCAGCCGGTAGACCGCGAGCGTCTGGCGGTGCACGCCCGGCGCTCCGTCGGGGCGCCGGCCCGCGTCGGTGAGGTCGCGGTTGTGGTCCCATTTGATGTAGCCGATGTCGTACTCGTCGAGGATCGCGAGGATCGCGTCGCGGAGATGGGCGAAGCAGTCCGGATCGCCCAGGTCGAGGACCTGCTGCCAGCGCGACTCGGGCGGCATCCGGTCGCCGGTCGAGAGGATCCACTCGGGGTGCGCCCGGGCGAGGTCGGAGTCCGGGTTGACCATCTCGGGCTCGAACCAGAGCCCGAACTGCAGGCCGAGGGAGCGCACGTGGTCGACCAGGGGGTGCAGGCCGTCCGGCCAGACGTCGCTCGAGACGGTCCAGTCGCCCAGGCCGGAGTGGTCGTCGCGTCGGCTGCCGAACCAGCCGTCGTCGAGCACGAAGCGCTCGATCCCGAGGTCCGCCGCGCGGTCGGCCAGCTCGACGAGCGCGCCGAGGTCGTGGTCGAAGTAGACGGCCTCCCACACGTTGATCGTGACCGGGCGCGCAGACGTCGGGTGACCGGGCCGCGCCCGCAGCTGGCGGTGGAAGCGTCGCGCGACCTCGTCCAGTCCGTCGCCGTAGACGGCGTGGATCCACGGTCCGGTGTAGGTCTCGCCGTGGGCGAGCCGGACCTCGCCGGGCAGCAGCAGCTCGCCGCCGCCGAGGGTCTGCACGCCGGTGTGCACGCGCTCGACCTGGTGGACGTGGTTGCCGGACCACGCGGTGTGCACGCCCCAGACCTCTCCGCGGGCGAAGCCGAAGCCGGGCTCGCCGACGCTGAGCAGGGTGGCGGCGTCCGCCCCCGTCCGTCCGTGCCGGCCCTCGCGGCGGTGCGCGCCGACGGTGACGGCCGAGCGCTGCGGCACCCGCTCCTTGCCCCAGCGGCCGGCGAAGTCGAGGATCTCGCTCGCCGAGGCCGGGGTGGGCAGGCTGAGCAGCAGCTCGTCGACCTGGTAGCCGTCCTCGCCGAGGTTGGTGAGCGCCGCCCGCATCCGCAGCACGCCGGAGGGGTCGAGGACGATCACGATCTCGAGTCCGAGCGCGGCGACGTCGTCCCGGGCGCGGACCACGAGCGTCCCCGCGCCGGCGTCCGCGATCTCGCCGGCCGCGAGGGCGGCGCCGTCGAGCTCGAGGCTCGTGGTGCGGAAAGCCGGCGACCAGGCCGCCCCCGCGCGGGATCCGCTGAGGCCGGGCCGGCCGGTCCAGCCGGTGGAGTGCTCGAGGAGCACCGCGAGGCGGATCGGCTCGTCGATGTCGTTCGGGCCGACCGGGGCGACGCCCGAGAGCACCAGCGCGTCGAACGCCGCCCGATCGAGCGGCCCGCAGTCCGCCCCCCAGTGCGCGACCGACGGGAGCCGGGAGTCGCTGAGGTCCAGCACGAGGGCGACTCCGGCGCTGCGGAGGACGACTCCGGTCGAGGAGGTGGCGAGTGTCACGGTGAGTGTTCCTGTTCTGCCCGGATGGGGGCTGTTCTGCCCGGATGGGGGCTGTTCTGCCCGGATGGGGGCTGTTCTGCCCGGATCGGGGCTGTTCTGCCCGGTCAGGGCGCGGACGACGCGCAGCCGCAGGACTCCCGGAGGAGCAGCTCCCCGCGGAACAGCGTGTGGTGCGCCTTGTCGGGTGTGAAGTCGATGATGGTGTCGATCGCAGCGCGGGCCATCTCGCGGACCGGCTGCTTGAAGGAGGTGAGCCGCGGAACGCTGAACGCGGACTCCGCGGTGCCGTCGTAGGAGATGATCCGGAGGTCCTCCGGGACCCGGAGCCCGAGGTCCGCCGCGCCGCGGAGGACGCCGATGCCGAGGAGGTCCGAGCCGGCGAAGACGGCGTCGGGCCGGTTCGGGGTGTCCAGGAGCATCCGCGCCGCCTCGATCCCGCCCTCGCGCGTCCAGGTGGTGGTGACCACCGGTCCGGGCTCCAGGCCGATCTCCTCGATCGCCTCGGCCCAGCCCAGCACCCGCGGGTCGGTGGTGTCCTGCGAGCTCGCGCCGATGACGAGGCCGACGGAGCGGCAGCCGTGCACCTCGGCGAGGTGCTGGACGACGGTGCGCGCGCTGTGGCGGATGTCGACCCCGACGCTGGCGGCGCCGTCCGCGGGATGGAAGGCGTCGATCCACATCACGGGGACGGGGATCGCGTCGAGGGAGGAGCGGTCGCTCGCGTGCCGCACGCTCGAGAGCATCACCCCGTCGACCCCGCGCTGCGCGATCTCGTCGAGCAGCCGCACCTCCGTCTCCAGGCTCTCGTGCGAGTTCGCGATGAGCAGCGCGTAGCCGCGCTCCGTGGCCGCGATCTCGAGCTGGAGGGCGTACTCGGAGAAGAACGGGTTGCTCACATCGGCGACGATGAGGGCGAGGGTGTGCGTCCGGCCGGTGCGCAGGGCGCGGGCGGTGGAGTTCGGCCGGTAGCCGAGCTCCTCCATCGCCGTCCGCACGCGCTTCGCCGTCTCGGGAGTGACGTGCTTCGCCCCCGTCATCACGTAGCTGACGACGGCCGAGCTCACCTGCGCTCGCTCCGCGACGTCGTTGCGGGTCGGGCGCTTGCGGGGGGTGGTGGTGTCCGGCACGGGGTCTCCTCGAGTAAGCGACGATCGGCGGAGAGGGGGACACGATCGCCCCCTCTCCGCCAGTCTGGCCGACGGGCTACTGGAACAGCGCGTTCACCTGATCGTTCGCCGACGACAGCGACGACGGCTCGGCCTGGCCCTCGAACACCGCGTCGACCGCCGGCTGCATGATGCCGTTGATCTTCGCCGCGTTGTCGGAGATCGGGAAGAGGAACGTGGTGCCCTCGTCGACCTGGCCGGTGAACGCCGTCACGTCGATCCCGCGCTCCGCGAAGGCGGCCTGGGCCGCGTCCGAGCCGGAGGGGATGGCCGGGAAGACGACGCCGGCGGCGCCGATGACGTTCTGGCAGTCGGCGGAGGCCATGTACTCGACCCACTTGGCCGAGGCGGCCTTGTTGTCCGAGCCGGACCAGATGGAGTCGGCCAGTCCGTTGAACATCGTGGCGCGCTTGCCGTCGGGGCCGGTCGGGGTCGGGGCGGTGCCGACCTGGATGTCCTTGAGGCCGTAGAAGGAGTTGATGTTCCACGAGCCGTTGGTGATCATCGCGTACTTGCCGGCGCCGAAGGTCTGCGTCGAGTCGCTGCCGGTGACGGCCGCGAGGGAGGGCATGTAGCCCTCGTCGATGACCTTCGCCATCCAGCCGATGGTCGCCTGGAAGCGCTCGTCGTCGTAGTTGTACTTCGTGCCCCAGGGGTTCTTGTCGGTGTAGCTCCAGCCGGTGGTGCCGGCGTACATCGACCACTGGGTCTGGCCGTTGCCGCCGCCGGACTGGCCGTCGAGGCCCAGGCCGTAGACGGCGACGCGGGTCTTGTCGAAGCCGGCCTCGTCGCCGCGGACGCCGTTGACGTCGACGGTGAGGTGCGCGATGGCCTTCTCGTAGCTGCCGCCGTCGTCCGGGTTCCAGTCCAGGCCGGCGATCTGGTCGGCGGTGTAGCCGCCGTCCTCGACGAGGGCCTGGTTGTAGAAGATCGCGGTGGTGTCCCAGTCCTTCGGGAGACCGTAGCGCTCGCCGTCCTCGCCGACCCAGAGGTCCGCGAGGCCCTTCTGATACTGCGAGACGTCGACGCCGTCCTTCTCGACGACGCCGTCGAGCGAGACGACCTGGCCGTTGTTCACGAAGTCCGCGAACTTCGAGAGGTGGTCGGTGAACACGTCGGGGGCCGTGCCGGCGACGAAGCCGTTGGTGAGCTTCGTCCAGTAGTCGTCCCAGGAGTACTGCGAGATCGTGACGCTCACGTCCGGGTTCGCGGTGTGGAAGTCGTCGGCGCACTGCTGGTAGGCGGCCTTCTGGTTGTTGTCCCAGAGCCAGTAGTCGATGGTGCCGGAGGCGGAGCTGGTGTCGATGTCGGCGCTGTCGCCGCCACCGCTCGCTGCGCCGCCGGAGCCGCCGACGCAGCCGGTCAGTCCGAGGGTGAGGACGGTGGTGCCGGCCAGGACGGCGGCGGATCGTCGGAGGATGCGGGTCATGGTGCTGGTTCCTGTCTGCTGCTTCATTGCACGGGAGGGAAGGGAGAGGGAGAGGGAGGAAGGGGAAGGGGAGGAAAGAGGGGAAGGGGAAGGGGAAGAAAGAGGGAAAAGGGGAAGCGGGCGGAGAAGAGGGAGGGTCGGTCACTTCACGCCCGAGAAGCCGATGGAGTCGACGATGCGACGTCCGAAGGCGAGGAAGAGGAGGAGGACGGGGATGGCGGCGACGACGGTCGCGGCCATCAGTCCGGCCCAGTCCGGGCTGCCGCCCGGGGTCTGCGAGCGGAAGACGCCCAGGGCCACGGTGAGCACGCGGCTGTCCTCGGTGTTGCCGGCGAGCAGCGGCCAGAAGTAGTCGTTCCAGGTGTTGATGTAGGTGAGGATGCCCAGCGTCGCGAGCGGCGCCGTGCTCATCGGCACGATGAGGCGGAAGAAGATCCGCAGCTTGCCCGCTCCGTCGAGCTCGGCCGCCTCCTCGATCTCGCGGCTGATGCCGAGGAAGAACTGCCGGAGGAAGAACACCGCGAAGGGGGTCATCAGCAGCGTCGGCAGCGAGAGCCCGATGAAGGAGTTGAGGAGCCCCAGATCGCGCATCAGGACGAAGTTGGGCAGGGCGGTGAAGATCGGCGGGACCATCAGCGCGGTGAGGAAGAGGAAGAAGACGGCGTCGCGGCCGGGCCAGCGCAGTCGCGCGAAGGCGTAGGCGGCCAGGGAGCAGAAGAGCAGCTGGCCGAGGGTGACCAGGGTCGCGTAGGCGACCGAGTTGCGCAGGTAGAGCCAGAAGTTCACGGAGGCGCCCGACCCGCCCTCGGCGAGGGCCTGCTCCTGGGTGGAGAAGCCCAGGACGCGGGCGAAGGCGCCCCAGGTGAAGTCGACGGGCAGCAGCGAGGTCGTGTCGCTGGCGAGGGCGTTCCCGGTCGAGAACGCGGTGCGCACCATCCAGAAGAACGGGAAGAGGGTGACGACGAGGGCGAGGATCAGTGCGATCCAGGCGACGACGCGGCCGAGGGAGGGGCGGCGGGCCGGTCGGGTGCGCGCGGGGACGGGCGCGGCGGACGCGGCGGCGGCGGGATCGAGGGCGACGGGAGCTGCAGTGGACATCGGCGTTCCTTACGCGAGGTCGGACTGGTCGGCGCGCAGCAGCCGGAGCTGGATCAGCGCGACGCCGGCGAGGATGACGAGGAGGACGACCGAGATCGCACTGGCGTAGCCGAAGTCGTTCTCGCCGAAGCCGACCTGGTAGATGTAGTACTGCATGACCCTCGTGGCGTTGACCGGGCCGCCCCGGGTGGTGACGGCGACCGTGTCGAAGACCTGGAACGAGCCGGTCACGGTGACCACGAGGACCAGCGCGAGCACCGGCCGCAGCAGCGGCAGGGTGATCTTCCAGAACGACCGCCACTCGCTCGAGCCGTCGATCGCGGCCGCCTCGTAGACGTAGCTCGGGATGAGCTGCAGGCCGGCGAAGACCAGCAGCGCGGTGTAGCCCATGTGCCGCCAGACGTTGACCAGCGCGATCGTCGGGATCGCCCAGTTCGAGTCGGCGAAGAACGGGATGCGGGTGAGCCCGAGGTTCTCGATGACGCTGTTGACGAGGCCGAGCTGGTAGTCGAGCAGGAGGAACCAGATCATCGCCGCGATGACGTTCGAGATCAGGAAGGGCAGCAGGATCGCCCCGCGGATCACCACGGACTGGGTGAGGCGGTGCATCAGGACGGCGAGGCCGACCGCGACGACCGTCTGGACGACGATGTTGATCAGGACGTACTCGAGGGTGACGCCGACCGAGTTCCAGAACAGCGGGTCCTTCGCCAGGCGGAGGTAGTTGTCGAAGCCGATGTACGACGGCGCGCTCATCAGGTTGTAGTCCGTGAAGCTGAGGTAGATGCCGCGGATCGTCGGGACGACGTAGAAGGCTCCGAAGCCGACGGCGGCGGGGAGGATGAACGCGAGCGCGACGAGCAGCTCGGAGCGGCGCGCCCGGCGCCGGCCGAGCGACATCGTCGGGCGGATCCGGACCGCGTCGGCGCCCTGGCGGGTGCGCCCCTCGCGGAGAGCCGTCATCGTGCGCACCCGGTTCGTCGCGCGTTCGACCGTCGTGAAAGCAGCAAGAGATGACTCCTTCGTCATTGTCCGAGCAGGTGAGGAGGCGCCCGTTCCGCGGTGCGGGGGAGCGTGCTGCGAAGGAAGCTACACGAGTAACCGGGAGGAATTCAACTGTTGAATGATTGTTCTTACATAACTACAGTCGGGCTCGGCTCCGAGCAGTGCTGCCGGGTCGGAGAGAGAGCATCATGACGATTCCGCCCGTGGATCCCGCACGCATCGCCGTGCAGATCGACCCCGACGGAGCCTTCGCCGACGTCCGAGGCTCGGGCGTCCGCGTCCACCTCGTCGAGACCGGCTCCGGCGGTCTGCGGGTCGAGGTCGGAGCCGTCGCCGCCGTCTCGCGGGTGCGGCTGCGCTGGGCCGCGGCGATCCCCGAGGACTGCCTGGTGCTCGGGGACGCGTGGGAGCGCTCCTACGGCGAGCTCGAGTGGCGCGGCGTCCGCGCCGAGCGGGTCCTGCCCTGGACGGCCCTCGTGCACCACCCGCGCACGGGCAGGACCGACGGCTGGGGCGTCGAGGTGGGCGGCGCCTCGCTCGCCTTCTGGCAGGTCGACCGGCGCGGAGTCACTCTGACGCTCGACCTGCGCAGCGGCGGTGCGGCGGTCGTCCCCGGCGACCGCGTGCTGACCGCGGCGATCGTGCACGTCGTCTCCGGCGGTCAGGGGGCGCTCGCCGTCCAGCGGTCGCTCCTCCGCCGGCTCTGCCCGCAGCCGCTCACGACGGGCGGACCCCTGGTCGGCGCGAACAACTGGTACTACGCCTACGGACGCGACTTCGGCCTCGCCGCCGTCGTCCGCGACGCGCGCACGATCGCGGACCTCGTCGGCGACCACGCGGTGCGCCCGTTCGGAGTCGTCGACGACGGCTGGAGCTCCGCCGGGACCGCCGACGGCCTCGCGGCCTCACCGGGTCCCTGGCGGGCGGGGCGCCCGGACCGCTTCCCCGACATGGCCGAGGCGGCGGAGGCCGTCCGCGCCGAGGGCGTGCGGCCGGGCGTCTGGTTCCGGCCGCTGCTGACGCGCGAGGAGCCGATCGAGGGAGTGCGGGCCGGGCGGGACGGGGCGCTCGCCCTCGACCCCAGCTCGCCCGCCGTCCTCGAGCTCGTCGCGGAGGACACGGCGCGCCTCGGCGGCTGGGGCTTCGAGCTGATCAAGCACGACTTCTCGACCTACGACCTCCTCGGCGCGTGGGGTCCGGACTTCGGCGCGGCGCCCGGCTCCGGGCCCGCGCTGCACGACCCCTCCGTCACCACGGCCGAGGCGCTCGTGCGCTTCTACGCGACGGTGCGCGCGGCCGCCGGCGAGGCGCTGGTGCTGGGCTGCAACGTCGTCGGGCACCTCGCCGCCGGGCTCGTGCACGCCCAGCGGGTCGGCGACGACACCTCGGGCCTGCACTGGGACCGCACCCGCCGCGTCGGCGTCAACGCCCTGGCGTTCCGCCTCGCCCAGCACGACGCGTTCTTCACCCTCGACGCGGACTGCGTGCCCAGCACGACCGCCACCGACTGGGCGCTGAACCGCCGGTTCCTCGACCTCATCGCCCGCAGCGGGACCGCGCTCTTCGTCTCCGTCGATCCCGCGACGCGGACCGACGCCGTCGACGCCGACCTCGCGCAGGCGCTGCGGCTGGCGCTGGACGGCGGCACGCCCGGGGGAGTCGCTCCGCTGGACTGGCTGCACTCGCCGACGCCGTCGCGGTGGTCGGCGGGCGACGACGTCCTCGAGTACGACTGGGTCGGCCTAGGAGGTGCCGACGCCTTCGAGCCGTTCCTCGCCGGGAGTCCGGACCCGGCACTCTGAGCGGGGGCGGGCACGGCGCCCGCCCCCGCTCCGTGCGTCAGACCCGCGCCGACGCCGGGAGCGGCTCGCCGACCGCGACCGGCGCGTCGCCGTGGTCGGGGATGGGCAGTCGTGCCCCGTTCTGCCGGGCGGACTCCATCGCGACGAGCCCCGGCAGGGTGTAGCGGGCGGCGACCCAGGCGTTCACGGTCGGCAGCGTGCCGGTGGAGACGGCGCGGACGAAGTCGTCCACCAGGAAGTGGTGCGAGCCCTCGTGGCCGTTCGGCGCGCCCTCGAGCTCGCCGGGGAGGCGTGCGGCCTCCTCCTCGTGCACCGGTGCGTGGCCGCTGACGAAGGCGGCGCGCAGGGCGGGGGAGACGTTCTCGAGGCGCGGGTCGTCGTCCGCCATCGTCGCGGTCGTCGCGAGCTGCTCGGTCACGTCCTCGACGCCCTCGCCGGTCTGCCAGACGCTCGTCTGCACGAGCTGCTCGAAGACGCCGGTGGTGCCGAAGAAGCGGAAGCGGCTCTCGCGGAGGAAGGACGGGTAGCCGACCCGGCGGAACTCGTTGATGCGCATCGAGCCGCCGCCGTCGAGCTCGAACAGCGCGGTCATGTTCGAGAAGTCGTTGCCGAACATGCTGACGTCGGTGTCGAAGACCCCGTCGTCGAGGTGGTCGCGCATGCCCGTGCAGCTCACGCTGGTCGCGTGCATCGGCACGGCTCCCAGCACGCCGCCGATGGAGTGGGTCGGGTACCACATCGGCGGGTAGCTGGCGGTCGACTTCCAATCGTCGCCGCCGCTGTAGCGGTAGGCGTCGTAGAAGCCGTGGTCCATGTCGTGGAGGTAGTCGCCCTCGAGGTAGAAGACGCGGCCGAAGGCGCCCTCCTCGTGCTTGCGCCGCGCGAAGACCGTGGCCGGGTTGTACTGGCTGGTCTCGCCCATCATGTAGGTCAGGCCGGTCGCCGAGACCAGCTCGATGATCTCCGCGATCTCGTCGGCGTCGCTCGCCATCGGGACGGCGGAGTAGACGTGCTTCCCCGCGCGCAGCGCCCGGGCGACCAGGGGTCCGTGGGTCCAGCGCTGCGTGAACAGCGCGACGGCGTCGACCGCCGGATCGGCGAGCATCGCCTCGAAGCTCTCGTGCGTCCCGGCCAGTCCCTCCGACTCGACGAGCGTCTCCGCGCGGCCGTCGAGGACATCGGTCACGGTGATCGCGCCGACTCCGGGGTGGCGGTGGAAGAGATCGGCGAAGTGGCGGCTGAACTGGCCGGCGCCGACGATTCCGAGGGTGAAGGTCATGATTTCTCCTGAGAGCCGACGACGATCGGTGGCGCGGCGGACCCAGTTCAGCACGCGGGTTTACTCGTGTCAATAACGCGGAACGCGAGGATCTGGACGGCGCGGAGCCGCGCAGGAGCGGCCCGCGTCTAGGTCAGGTACTCGACGTCGTCGTACTGCACCGCGTCGTCCGGCTCGAACTCGTCGACCGGCACGTCCTCGTGCTCGAGGATGACGGCGACACCGGGGGAGACGAGCACGCAGACCTCGCGGTCGCCGGCGACGGTGAAGCTCACCATGCCGCCGCGCTCGCGGACGGCCTCGACGAGCTTCTTCTCCAGCTCCTCGGTGTCGAAGGAGAGGGCGAGCAGGAAGCGGCGACCGTCGATGCTGAGGCTGGTGCGCCGGGTCGTGGGAGCAGGCGTCGGCCCGCGCCGATCGGAGCCGGGGGTGACGGCGCGCACGCGCATCGGGGAGGCGTGCATCCGGATCACGGAGTTCATTCGGGATCCGGCCGGGACTCGTGGTGGCGGAGACCGTGCGAGCGACGGTCCTCCTTCATCTCGGACTCGAAGAGGTGGCGGCGACCGGCGGCGAGCTCGTCGCGCGCGGCGCGCTCCTGCTCGCGGAAGGCGGCGTAGTAGCCGTCGTCGTAGTCCTCGACGATCTGGAACGTCCAGCGGCCCTCGATGACGTTCCGGCCGACCAGCTCCTTCTCCAGAGTGTCGGCCAGCGCGTCGCGCCCCGCCTCGCGGAAGGCGTCGACCGCCTCGCCGAGCGCGAGGTCCGCGGCGCCGGTCAGCCGGTGGAAGCCGTAGAGGAGCCCGCGCGCGTGCTCGACGGTCTCGAGCGCCTCGGAGAGCTTGCCCAGCGCAGCGACGGTGGCGTCGTCGAGACCGTCCGGACGCAGGTGCGCGGAATCGGGGTGGTCGTGTGAGCTGGTCATCTCCGAGAGCTTAGGCCGACCGTATTCCGCTGTGACCCCCTTGCGCCGCCGGCCGGAACCGGTCGTCCCGCGGCTGAGCGGTCTCGAAGGCGGGCGTTCAGGCGCGGCGGATCGGCGCGAAGCCGTCGGTCTTTCCGGGGTCGTGGAAGTCGCGGACCAGCCGGGCGACGAGGTCCGGCTTCTCCACGATCACGCCGTGGCTGGCGCGCGGGACGACGGCCAGCTCGGCGTCCGGGATCGCGTCGTACATCGCCAGGACGTGCTCGAAGCGGATCTCGTCGTCGTCGCCGAAGAGGAGGAGCGTCGGCACCGCGAGGCCGCGCAGGTCCGCGGTGGTGAGCTCCGGCTCGCTGGCGTGCAGCGCGTCGAGCTTCGCGACGACGACGTCCCAGTGCGCGGCGCCGTCGGGCGACACCTCGGCGTAGCTCTCCCTCAGGAACTCGGGGGCCTCGCCGTCGAGCACGCCGGGCAGCCAGCCGTCGCGGTGGAAGACGCCGGAGGAGAAGACCAGGCTCGCCACGAGGTCGGGGCGGCGGAGGGCGACGTGCAGGGCGACGATCGCGCCGTCGCTGTGGCCGAGGAGGTGCACGGGGGCGCCGGGCAGCGACTCGATCAGGGCGATCGTGTCGCGCGTCATCGCGGCGAAGCTCAGGGGAGCGTCGGTGTCGGCCGTGCGGCCGTGGCCGCGCTGGTCGGGCAGGTGCAGCGTGTAGTCGCTCCGCAGCTCCGCCACCAGCGGCTCGAGGGACCGCGAGTCGGTGCCGCCCGGGTGCAGCAGGACGAGGGCGGGGCCGTCGCCGATCCGGCGGCTCTGGAGCGGTACGGCGTCCTCGACCATGCGGCGAGCGTAGCCCTGCGCTCGCGCGGCGGGAAGGCGCGCCGTCAGCGGGCGGGGATGCGCACCGGGAGCGCGACGAGGCGCACGTCGCGCAGCTCGCCGTCCTCGGCGACCGCGGTGAGGTAGGTGCAGGCCGGCTGGCGGCGGCGGTCGGTCGGCGAGCCGGGGTTGAGCAGTCGCATCCCGGCCGCGGTCCGCGAGTCCCAGGGGATGTGGCTGTGGCCGAAGACGAGCAGGTCGGCGCCGGCGTGGGCGGCGTCGGCGCGCGCCTCCCGGCCCGCCGCGGGGCCGGTCTCGTGCACGACGCGGACGTCGAGCCCCGCGATCTCCGCGCGGGCGACCTCGGGGAGGCGCGCTCGGAGCCCGGCGGGATCGTTGTTGCCCCAGACGCCGAGCAGACGCGCGGCGCGGGACTCGAGGGCGTCGAGCGCCGCCTCGTCCACCCAGTCGCCGGCGTGCACGACCAGGTCGGCCTCGTCCACCGCCCGCCAGACCTCGTCGGGCAGCGCCTTCGCGCGCTTGGGGAGGTGGGTGTCGGCGAGCAGCAGCAGCCGCACCGGGCCGTCGAGCCGCAGCATCGGCGCGGCGGGTCGCCCGTCCGGCATCAGAGCGCGGGGCCGGGGGTCGGCTCGACCCCGCCGTCGGCGCCGGGCTCCTCGGCCGTCGCGGAGTCGCGGAGGCGGGCGTCGAGGGCGTCGAGCGCGGGGACGAACCAGAGGTGGTCGCCGCGGTTCGACTCGACGACGAAGTCGTGCAGGGTGCTCGAGGCCGAAACCTGCTCGGTGATGTCGCCGACGACCACGAGCCGCTTGCCGTACATCACGAAGCGCTGCACGAACTCGCCGGCGATGCCGGAGCGGAGCCGGAAGAACTCCGGATCGAGGCGGCCGACCGGGACGACGATCGTCTCGGCGTCGCTGCCGTAGATCTCGCCGATGACCGCGAGCGCGTCCTCCGAGGTGGAGAGGGCGGGCCCGTCGTCGTCGACGAGGAGGAGGGGGACGCCCTGGCGGGTCTCGGTGCGCATGGACCCAGCCAACCACGTCGCTCCGCGCACGTCACTCCGCGCGGAACGAGCGCAGCCGCAGGCTGTTCAAGACCACGAAGACGCTCGAGAACGCCATCGCGGCCCCCGCGACCAGCGGGCCGAGCAGGCCGGCCATCGCGAGCGGGATCGCCGCCACGTTGTAGGCGAAGGCCCAGAACAGGTTGCCCCGGATGACGCCCAGGGTCCGCCGGCCGAGCCGGAGCGCGTCGGGCACGCGGGCGAGGTCGTCGCCGACCAGGGTGACGTCGCTCGCCTCGATCGCCGCGTCTGAGCCGGCGCCCATCGCGATGCCCAGGTCGGCGGCGGCGAGGGCGGCCGCGTCGTTCACGCCGTCGCCGACGAAGGCGACCGTGCGGCCCTCGGAGCGCAGCCGCTCGATCACCGCGAGCTTCTCCTCCGGCAGCACCTCGGCGATCACCTCGTCGAGGCCGACCGCAGCGGCGACGGCCGTGGCCGCGCGCGGATTGTCGCCGGTCAGCATCAGCACGCGCAGCCCGCGGGAGCGCAGCGACGCGACGGTGCGCGCCGCCTCGGGCCGCGGCTCGTCGCGGAGGACGGCGAAGCCGCGCAGCTCGCCCTCCCAGCCGATCCCGACGACGGTTCTGCCGTCGGCCGCGGCCTGCTCGGCGCGGGCGGCGAGGTCGCCGGGTGCGTAGCCCCACTGCTCGTCGAGCCAGCGCAGGCGCCCGGCGACGACGAGACGGCCGTCGATCCTCGCGCGGACTCCGAAGCCGGCGCTCGCGCGGAACCCGGTCGCCTCGGGGACGGTCAGCCCGCGCTCCTCCGCGCCGCGGACGATCGCGGCGGCGAGGGGGTGCTCGGACCCGCGCTCGACGGCCGCGAGCAGGCGGAGGGACTCGTCGTCACTGGCTGCCGCGACGGTGAAGGCGCCGGTGGTCAGCGTGCCGGTCTTGTCGAGGACGACGGTGTCGACGCGGCGGCTGGTCTCGAGAACCTCGGGTCCGCGGATCAGGATGCCGAGCTGCGAGCCGCGGCCCGTGCCGACGAGGACGGCGGTGGGCGTGGCGAGCCCGAGTGCGCAGGGGCAGGCGACGATCAGCACGGCGACGGCGGGCGAGACGGCGGCGGCGAGGTCCGCGCCCGAGAGCAGCCAGCCGACGAAGGTCGCCAGCGCGAGCACGACGACGACCGGCACGAAGACGGCGGAGACCCGGTCGGCGAGGCGCTGCACCCGCGCCTTGCCGGCCTGCGCCTGCGAGACGAGGCGGCCCATCCGGGCCAGGGTCGTGTCGGAGCCGACGCGGTCGACCCGGACGGTGAGCACGCCGTGCGCGTTGAGCACGCCGCCGGTGACGACGGAGCCGGGCCCGACCTCGACGGGGACGCTCTCGCCGGTCAGCAGGCTCGCGTCGACGGCGCTCGATCCGTCGAGGACGGTGCCGTCGGCGGCGACGACCTCGCCGGGTCGCACGCGCAGGCGGTCGCCGACCGCGAGGGCCGCGGCGGGGACGCGCTCCTCGGTGCCGTCGGCGGCGACGCGGGTCGCCTCCTTCGCGCCGAGCCTCAGCAGCGCGCGGAGGGCGGCGCCGGCGTCGCGCTTGGAGCGGGCCTCGAGCCAGCGGCCGGCCAGCACCAGCACGGGAACGGCGGCGGCGACCTCGAGGTAGATCTCGTCGTGGCCGGAGCGGGTGCCGAGCAGCTCGAACGGCATGCTCATCCCCGGCCGGCCGGCGTCGCCGAGGAAGAGGGCGTACAGCGACCAGGCGAAGGCCGCGGTGGTGCCGAGGCTGATCAGGGTGTCCATCGTGGTCGTGCCGTGCCGCAGTGCCCGCCAGGCGGTGCGGTGGAAGGGCCAGGCGCCCCAGACGGCGACGGGCGCGGCGAGGGTGAGGCAGAGCCACTGCCAGTTCGCGAACTGCAGCGCGGGGATCATCGACAGCAGCACGACCGGTGCGGCCAGCAGGGCCGAGATGGTGAGGCGGGTGCGCAGGACGCGGCGCTCGGCCTCGGCGGCCTCCTCCTCGCGGGAGGGGGCGCCGTCGTCCGTACCGTCGTCCGCGACGGGCGTCGCTCCGGAGACCGTTGCCGTGTAGCCGGCGGCCTCGACCGCGGCGATCGCGTCGGCGGCCGTGGTGCCCTCGGGCAGCGCGAGCGTGGCGCGCTCCAGGGCGAGGTTGACGCTCGCGCGGACGCCGGGGAGCGCGTCCAGGCGGCGCTCGACCTTGGCGACGCAGGACGCGCAGGTCATCCCGCCGATCGCGAGCTCGAGCTCCGCGGGTGTCTCCGTGCGGCCGGTCGGGGCGGCGTCGGCCATCTCTGCGTCGGCCGTCTCAGGCCAGGGGCGCGAGGCGGTACCCGGCGTCGGCGACGGCGGCCGCGATCTCCTCGCGGCCGAGCGGACGGGAGGAGCCGACGGTGACGGTGGAGACGCCGTCGGGGAGGAGGGAGATGTCGATGCTGTCGACCTCGGGGTAGGCGGCGAGCTCCTCGGTGACGCTGCGCACGCAGTGCTCGCAGGTCATCCCGGCGACGCCGAAGCTCTGCACCGAGGCGCCGCCCGCGGCGGAGCCGTGACCGGACGCGTGGCCGGAGTCGTGACCGCCGCAGGCGCAGGCGCCGCCCGACCCGCAGCCGCCTCCGGACCCGCCCGCGGCTCCCTTGGCGGTGAGTCCGAGATCGAGGTGCGCGGTCATGCTGTTCTCCTTGCCTGGGGCGGGGGGCCCGGCGGAGGGATACCCCCCGGGGGTACTCCCATCGTAAGCCCGTCCGCGCTCGCGGGCAAGGCGGAGGCGGAAGGCGGGAGAATCGACGGAGGAGCGCCGCGGTCCCGAGTGCTCCGGGGGAGGGGACATGGCCGCCGCACCGACGCCCGACTGGGGCGCCCCGCCGCCGCACGCCTCCGCGCAGCCGCTGCCCTCCGATCCACTGCCCCCGCGGCGCCGCTTCGAGCCGACCGCGCTGATCACCTCTCCGGCCGAGGCCCGCCGGGCGCGAGGCGCGCTCGCCGCGCAGCTGCGCCAGACGTCCCCGGCGAACCGGCGGCGGCTGGCCGAGTTCGCGGCGGTCGCCGACGGGGTCGCGCTGCTGCGCGGCCGCGAGTTCGACCGGGCGCTGCGGCGGATCGGGGCCCCGGCCGCCGCCGTCGCTCCGGACGCCACGGGCGTCGTCACCCTCGGCGCGGACGGACCGGCGCTCGCCGGGGAGCGCGCCGACGCCCTGGCCATCGCGGACTGGAGCGACGTCCTCTCGGTCGAGGTCGGCACGGTCGCGCACGGCGCCTTCCGCGTCCGCGCCGTCGTGCTCGCCGTGCTGGCGGCGCGACCGGAGCGGGGTGCCGCCGCGGGTCAGGGCTTCCGGGGCCTGGTGTCCGACGCGGCCCGCGCCTCCGCGGCCGCCCTCGCCGCGCGGGCGCGCCGCCGCGTCCTGGTGCCGCTCGTGGTCGCCTCCCCGGGGCCGCTCGGCTGGACCGTCGCCGACGACCGCACCTTCCTCCTCGCCCTCGACCGGGTGCGCCGCGCGCACGGCGCCCGATGAGGGCCCGGCTGCCGTTCGCGCTCGCCGCGATCGCCGCGCTCGCGCTCGGGCTCGCCCTGCGCTTCCTCCTGATCGGCCTCTTCGCCGACCTGGCCGGCAGCGTCCTCTACGTCGTGCTCGTCGCGCTGCTGGTCTGCGTGCTGCTGCCGCGGATCCCGGCGGTGACCGCCGCGGGGATCGCCCTCGCCTGGTCGATCGCGATGGAGCAGCTCCAGGCGATCGGAGCGGCCGCCCGACTGGTCGAGCTGTGGCCGCCGCTGCGGCTCGTCGTCGGCAGCACCTTCTCCTGGCTGGACATCGCCGCGTACGTGCTCGGCGCGGTGGTCGCCGCCGCCGTGCTGATCGCGGTGGCGCCGCGCGGTCGCTTCGAGCGCGAGGAGCCGGGGCGGGACGAGCCGGGCCGCGGGGAGCCGGGGGAGCTCCGCCCGTAGGGTGGGCCCATGCACGAGGCGACACCGGCACTGCCCCCCGCGAACGACCGGGCGCACGCGGACGACCGGGCGCACGACACCCGCCGCGACCGCCGCACGCCGGAGCCCGTCGACCGCTTCGCCACCGGCGAGGAGTTCCCGGAGTACCGGGTCGACCTCGAGCGCATCCGCTTCTCGCCCTACTTCGCCCGGCTCTCCGCGGTGACGCAGGTGATCTCGCCCTCCGGCGTCGGCCAAGTCGTGCACAACCGGCTGACGCACTCGATCAAGGTCACCGCCGTCGCCCGCGCGATCGCGATGCAGCTGACCACCACCGACACCGCTCAGCGCGAGCTGGTCGAGCGCCTCGGCGGCTGCGACCCGGTCGTCGTGCAGGCGGCGGCCAGCGCGCACGACCTCGGCCACCCGCCGTTCGGGCACCTCGGCGAGCAGGCGCTCGACCGCCTCGCACGCGAGAAGCTCGGCCTCGAGGAGGGCTTCGAGGGCAACGCGCAGTCGTTCCGGATCCTCTCCGAGCTCGACGTCTGCGAGACGGTCGAGGCGGGGCTGAACCTCACCGCCGCCTCGCGCGCCGCGGTCCTCAAGTACCCGTGGGGCCGCACCGTCTGCCGGCCGGACCTCGAGACCGCCGACCCGACCGAGCTGCCGCGCGGCTCGACCGCGAGCCGCTGGGAGACCGCGCCGCCCAAGTTCTCGGCCTACACCCTCGACCTCGACGACCTGCTCGACTCCCGCACCGGCTTCACCGCGATCGCGCCCTGGCAGCAGACGCTGGAGTGCTCGGTGATGGACGTGGCCGACGACATCGCCTACTCGCTGCACGACCTCGACGACTTCTACCGCGCAGGCGTGCTGCAGCAGGCGGCCGTCGCCGTGGAGTTCCGCGCGTTCCTCCGCGAGCAGAACGCGCTGGCCGCCCTCGACGCCGACGAGCTGTGGGCGCGGGCGCCCGGCCACTCGCTGGAGATGCTGCGGCGCCGGCTGGTGGCTCGCGACCCGTGGATCGCCAGCGACGAGCACTTCCGCTCCTCCGTCGAGCGGGTCTCGGCCGAGCTGGTGGAGGGCCTGCTCGCCGTCCCCTTCGACGGCTCCACCCGCACCGAGCGGGCGATCGAGTCCTTCGTCTCCTCCTGGATCGGCCGGCTGCAGCGCTCGGTGCTCGTGCTCGCCGAGCCGAACGTGCGCTCGGGGCACCTGACGCTGCTCCCCGATGCCTGGCACGACGTCGCCGTTCTGAAGTTCGTGCACACCCGCTTCGTCATCGACCGGCCGGACTTCGCGACCTACCAGCGCGGTCAATCGCAGGTGCTCGGGACGCTGGTCACCCACCTCGACGCCTGGCTCGACGATCCGCGCGACGGCCCGCGCGCCCCGCAGAAGCTGCTCGACCTGATCGAGCTGGCGACCGACGGCTACTTCCGCCTCCGCGCCGACCGCCCCGAGTGGCTGCCGGCCGGCGAGCGTGGCCGCCCGCGCGTCGATGCGGAGTCGCTCCAGCGCCTCGGCCGGGCCCGCGGCGTCGTCGACTACGTGGCGACCCTCACCGACGAGCAGGCGATGGCGCTCGCCGCCCGCCTCCGCGGCGACCGCGAGCCCTGGGCGATGGGGACCTGAGGCGGCACGCGCTGCCCGCGGCTGTCGTCCGCACCTCCCTCCCTGCTCGCCTCCGCCCGCACCTCCGCTGCATCTCCGGCTCGCGAAACCGGCTCCGGCTCGCGAAACCAGCGGACTCCGACGAGCCGAGGCGGTTTCCGCGAGCCGAAGCTCGGCCGCCTGGAACTCCGCCGCCACCTCCGGCACGTGGTTCCGGCCTCGGCTCGCGGGATCCGCCTGTTCCGGCGAGCCCAAGCTGTTTCCGCGAGCCGAACGTCGGTGACCCGGGCCTCCGGCTCGCACTTTCGGTCACGGCTCGTGGGATCCGGCCGTTCTGGCGAGCCGGAGCTGGTCCCGCGAGCCGAAGCTCGGCCGCCCGTTCCTCCGCCGACACGTCCGGCTCGCGATTCCGGCCTCGGCTCGTGGGATCCGCCAGTTCCGACGCGCCGAGGCGGTTTTCGCGAGCCGAATGTCGGCGACCCGGACCTCCGGCTCGTGATTCCGGCCTCGGCTCGCGAAACACGGCTGTTCCGGCGAGCCGAGGCTGATATCGCGAGCCGAACGTCGGTGGCCCGGACCTCCGGCTCGCGGTTTCGGCTACGGCTCGTCGGATCCGCCTGTTTCGGCGAGCCGGAGCAGTTTCCGCGAGCCGGAGCTCGGCGGCCGTCACGTCCGGCTCGCGATCTCAGGTCCGGCTCATGGAATCCGGCTGCTCCTGCGAGCCGAAGCCGTTTCCGTGAGCCGGAGGTGCGACGAGCGCCGGGTGGTTGACACCGGAGGGTCGCCTGTGGCCACCCGGAGAGCACCCGCGAGAACGCGCGCGATTCCGCGCCAGAGCGCGCAGCAGGCCCCCGGAGTGTGCATGTCGCCGCCGTCCAGCCCGCGTCCAGCAAGCGTCGGGTGAACGACAGCGTAAAATCACGGGGGCACATGCCGAGATCGACAACTCGATAGGGAGTTCCGTTGGACGGAAACGCAACGACCACGCACCGCAACGTCGCATTGCTGTCCGTCGCTACCACGATGGCCCCTCGGGTGACCACGTCGGAAGAGATCGACGTGCGACTGGCGCCGGCGCTGAAGCGGCTGCGACTCCCCACCGGACTCCTCCAGCGCGTCGCCGGCGTGCAGGAGCGGCGCAACTGGGGTCCCGAGCAGGGCTTCGACGGCGCCGCGATCGAGGCGGGCAAGCGCGCGCTGGCCGAGGCCGGCATCCGGCCCGACCAGATAGGGCTGATCATCAACACCTCGGTCACCCGCAAGCACCTCGAGCCCTCGGTCGCCGTGCGCCTGCACCACGGGCTCGGCCTGCCCTCCTCCGCGATCAACTTCGACATCGCGAACGCCTGCCTCGGCTTCGTCAACGGCATGACGCTCGCGGCCCAGCTGATCGACTCCGGCCAGATCAAGTACGCGATGATCATCGACGGCGAGGACGCCGACGAGATCCAGGTCAACACGATCGAGCGCCTCAGCCGCGAGGGCATCAAGCGCAAGGACTTCATGAGCGAGTTCGCGAGCCTGACCCTCGGGTCCGGCGCCGCGGCCGCGATCCTCGGCCCGGCCGACGAGCACCCCAAGGGCCACCGGATCCTCGGCGGCATCACCCGCGCGGCCACCCAGTTCAACGAGCTCTGCGTCGGCAGCGTCGACGGGATGTTCACCGACGCGAAGGCGCTGCTCAAGGGCGGCATGGAGCTCGTCGTCTCCGCCTGGAAGGAGGCGAAGCGCGACTGGAGCTGGGGCGGGATGGACCGCTACATCATGCATCAGGTGTCGGACGTGCACACCAACGCCTTCGTGAAGGCCGTCGGCATCGACCCCGAGCTGGTGCCCACCACCTACCCGACCCTCGGCAACGTCGGCCCCGCGTCGATCCCGATCACCCTCGCGCAGGAGTCGAAGACCCTCGAGCCGGGCCACCGCGTCCTGCTGCTGGGCGTCGGCTCCGGCATCAACACCGCGATGCTCGAGATCGCCTGGTGAGCGCCGCCGCCGGCCGGCACCCGGCCGCCAGGATCCGCCGCGCACTCGGCTCGACCTCGGCGGCGGAGCTGCCGCCGGCGGGACTGGACGGCCTCGATCCGTCCTGGTCGCGCCTCGTCGACGCGCCCGATGCGCACGGCGTCCCGCGCCGCTGGCACCTGCTCGACACGCACGAGGCGCTGGGCGGCGTCGAGCCGCTCGGCACGATCCTCTGCGTGCACGGCAACCCGACCTGGTCCTACCTCTGGCGCGCCCTCGCCGCCGCCACCGTCGCGGCCGCCCGCCGCGGCGAGCCGGCCTGGCGCGTCGTCGCCGTCGACCAGCTCGAGATGGGCTTCTCCGAGCGCACCGGCGAGCTGCACGCCCTCGCCGACCGCGTGCGCGAGCTCTCGAACCTCACCGACGTGCTCGGCCTGACCGACGTCGTCACCCTCGGCCACGACTGGGGCGGAGTCGTCTCGCTCGGCTGGGCGGTCGACCACCCCGAGCTCCTGCGCGGCACGATGCTGCTCAACACGGCGATCCACCAGCCGGCCGACGCGCCGATCCCCGCGCCGCTGCGGCTCGCGCTCGCCTCCGGCGTCCTCGGCGCCTCGACCGTCGGCACGCCCGCGTTCCTCGAGACGACGCTCGCCCTCGGGCACCCGGCGATCCCGGCCGCCGTCAAGGCCGGCTACCGCGCCCCCTACCGCTCGGCGGAGCGACGGGGCGGGGTCGGCGGGTTCGTCGCCGACATCCCGGTCGGCCCCGCGCACCCGAGCCACGCCGAGCTGGAGCGGATCGCAGCGGGCGTCCGCGCGCTGGAGACGCCCGCGCTGCTGCTCTGGGGCCCGCTGGACCCGATCTTCTCGGACCGCTACCTCGACGACCTCGTCGACCGCCTCCCGCACGCGCAGGTGCACCGCTTCGAGGGCACCGGCCACCTGCTCGCGGAGGACGTCGACTACTCCGCCGCGGTGCTGACCTGGCTCGGCGACGTCACCGCCGGCGTCCAGGCGCCCGACGTGCACCGCCCGACCGTGCCGATCGAGCCGCTCTGGCGGCACCTCGACGAGCGCGTCGAGGACGACTCGCTCGCGCTGGTCGAGATGGCGCCGCCCGGCGGAGGCGGACCGCGCTCCGTGTCCTGGCGGCTGCTCTCGCAGCGGGTCCGCGAGCTGGCCGCGGGGCTCCGCGCCTCGGGCGTCGCCCCGGGCGACCGCGTCTCGCTGCTCGTGCCGCCCGGCGCCGATCTCACCGCCCTGCTCTACGCCTGCCTCCGGATCGGGGCCGTCGTGGTCGTCGCCGACGCGGGCCTGGGCCTGCGCGGGCTGACCCGCGCCGTCCGCGGCGCCTGGCCGGACCTCGTCGTCGGCGCGCTGCCGGGGCTCGCCGTCGCCCGCGCGCTCGGCTGGCCGGGCGGCCGAGTCTCGACGCAGACCCTGCCGCGCGCCTCCGCCCGCACGCTCGGCGTCGACACCTCGCTCGGGCAGCTGATCGAGCTCGGCCGCGCGGAGCTCGACGCCTCCGCCGACGCGCTCGGCGAGGCGCCCGCGGCCGACGCGACCGCCGCGATCCTCTTCACCTCCGGCTCGACCGGCCCCGCGAAGGGCGTCGTCTACACGCATCGCCAGCTCGCCGGGGTCCGCGACGCCCTGGCGCGCCAGTACGGCATCGGACCGGGCACCGGACTCGTCGCCGGCTTCGCGCCGTTCGCCCTGCTCGGCCCGGCACTCGGCACCCGCTCGGCGACGCCGGACATGGACGTCACCTCGCCGCGGACGCTCACCGCGCGCGCCGTGGCCGCGGCGGCGGCGCGCGTCGACGCGACCGTCCTCTTCCTCTCGCCCGCCGCGCTCGCCAACGTCGTCGCCACCGCGGGCGACCTCGACGCCGACGATCACCGCGCGCTCGCCGGCGTCCGCACCTTCCTCTCGGCCGGAGCCCCCGTCGCCGAGGGGCTGCTCGGGCAGGCCCAGGCGCTGATGCCGAACGCCTCGGCCCGCACGCCCTACGGGATGACGGAGGGCCTGCTGCTGACCGACGCGTCGCTCGAGGGCATCCGCGCGGCCGCCGCGGACGACGATCCG
This sequence comes from Rathayibacter sp. VKM Ac-2927, assembly GCF_022815525.1. Lineage (NCBI taxonomy): Bacteria > Bacillati > Actinomycetota > Actinomycetes > Micrococcales > Microbacteriaceae > Rathayibacter > Rathayibacter sp. VKM Ac-2927. The sequence goes on along the minus strand of NZ_JALGRT010000002.1, from coordinate 269,106 downwards.
CGCGGGGGAGTCTGCGTCGGCGTCCCGGCCGCGGGCGTGCGCCTCCGGATCGCTCCGCTCGACGACGACGGGCAGGCCGCTCCCGAGCCGGCCGAGCTGGTCGGCGTCACGGGCGAGATCGTCGTTTCGGCCGGGCACGTCGAGGACCACTACGAGCGGCTCTGGCTCACCGACCGCGCCGCGCGCCGCGGCGCCGTCCCGGGCGAGCGCTGGCACCGCACCGGCGACGTCGGCCGGATCGACGCCGACGGCCGGCTCTGGGTCGAGGGCCGGCTGCCGCACGTGATCGTCACCGCCGAGGGCGTCGTCACGCCCGTCGGGCCGGAGCAGCGGATCGAGGCGCGCGTCGCCGCGGTCTCCCGCGCCGCGATCGTCGGCGTCGGGCCCCGCGGAGTCGCGCAGCTGGTCGCGGTCGTCGAGCGGCACGAGGGTGCCCGCCGCACGCAGCTCGCGTCCGAGGAGCTCGCCGCCGAGGTCCGCGCGGCCGTGGGCGCACCGGTCGCGGCCGTGCTCGTCGTGCCGGCGCTGCCGACCGACATCCGGCACAACTCCAAGATCGACCGGGCCGCGCTCGCGCGCTGGGCGGAGTCGATCCTCGCCGGCGGCCGGATGGTCGCGCCGTGAGGGTCCTCGTCACCGGGGCGAGCGGGCTGCTCGGCGGCGCCGTCGCGGCGGGGCTCGTCGCGGCGGGGCACGAGGTCCGCACCTTCCAGCGCCGCCCCTCGGGAGTGAGCGGGGTGGAGGACGTCCGCGGCTCGCTGGCCGACTCGGGCGCCGTCGAGGCCGCGGTCGAGGGCTGCGAGGGCGTGGTGCACCTCGCAGCGAAAGTGTCGCTCGCGGGCGATCCCGCCGACTTCGTCCGGGTGAACGTCGACGGGACCCGGGATCTGCTGGCGGCCGCCGCGCAGGCCGGCGTTCGGAGCTTCGTCCAGGTGTCGTCGCCGTCGGTCGCGCACTCCGGCGCCTCGATCATCGGCGAGGGCGCCGAGCCCGCCGATCCCGAGCGCGCCCGCGGCGACTACGCCCGCACCAAGGCGCGGGCCGAGCTGCTCGCGCTGGCCGCGGATGCGCCGGGCTTCGCCGTGGTCGCGGTCCGCCCGCACCTGGTCTGGGGGCCGGGCGACACGCAGCTCGTGGCGCGCATCGTCGAGCGCGCCCGCACCGGCCGGCTGCCGCTGCTCGGCGACGGCCAGGCGCTCATCGACTCCACCTACATCGACAACGCCGCCTCGGCGATCGTCGCCGCGCTCGGGCGGGCGGAGGCGGTGCACGGCCGCGCGTACGTCGTCACCAACGGCGAGCCCCGGCCGGTCGCCGAGCTGCTCGCCGGGATCTGCCGCGCCGCCGGCGTGCAGCCGCCGAGCTGGTCGGTGCCCGCGGGCGTCGCGCGCGCCGCCGGCTCGCTCGTCGAGCGCGTCTGGGCGGTGCGCCCGGGCGAGGACGAGCCGCCGATGACGCGCTTCCTCGCCGAGCAGCTCTCGACCGCGCACTGGTTCGACCAGCGCGCGACCCGCGCCGACCTCCAGTGGACGCCCGCGGTGACCCTCGACGAGGGCCTCGCCCGCCTGGCCGCCTCCTACCGCTGACACGACGAACGCCCCCCGCGCGAGTGCGCGAGGGGCGTCCGTCGTCAAGCCTGCTGGTGGAGCGGCCCGCTCCGCGGGCGTGCCTTCATGCTGATCGCTTCCATGTCGATCGAGTAGCCCGCGCAGCGGGCGTATCGAGATCCACCACCGCTAGAAGTCGAGTCTGCAGACCCGCCCTTCTGACAACGCCGGGTCTCGATACGCCCCTGCGGGGCTACTCGACCACCATGAGGCGGGCCTGCTCGACCCGCAGTGGTTGCCGCCACCGCAGGACCGCGCCCCCTTCCTGCTGATCGAGTAGCCCGCTCCGCGGGCGTATCGAGATCCACCACCGTTCGGAGGTTGGTTTGCAGTCCCGCCCTGCTGAGCACGCCGGGTCTCGATACGCCCCTGCGGGGCTACTCGACCAGCATGAGACGGGGCTGCTCGACCCGCAGTGGTTGCCGCCACCGCAGGACCGCGCCCCCTTCCTGCTGATCGAGTAGCCCGCTCCGCGGGCGTATCGAGATCCACCGGCGGCAGAGCCTTGTCAGTCGGCGAGGATCAGGTACAGCGCGCGGCGCGTCTCGTCGAGCTTCGCGGAGGCGGCGGCGCGCTGCGCCTCCGAGGCCCCGCGGAACTGCTGGACGACGCCCATCAGCTTGCCGATGTTCTCGACGAACTCGCGGTCCGCGTCGCTCGCTCCGGGAGTGGCCTCCCAAGCGGCGGCGAGCTCGTCGGCGTGCTCGCGCACGTAGGTGCCGCCCGCGTCGGTGAGCTGGTACTCGGTGCCGCGGCCCTCGCCGACGGCCGTGATGAGGCCCTCGTCGACGAGCTGCTGGAGCGTGGGGTAGACCGAGCCGGGGCTGGGGCGCCACGAGCCGTTGGTCTTCTCGGCGATCGCCTTGATCAGGCCGTAGCCGTTCGAGGACTTCTCGGCGAGGAGGGAGAGCAGGGCGGCGCGGACGTCGCCGCGACGGGCCCGTCCTCCGCCGCGGCCGAAGCCGGGGCCGCCGAAGCCGGGGCCGCCGAAGCCGCCGAAGCCCGGGCCGAAGCCGAAGCCGGGACCGAAGCCGCGGCCGTGTCCGCCGGGGCCGCGGCGCTCGCGGCGGCCGGGCTGGTCGTGGCCGCCGCGGCCGTGGTCGTGGTCGCCGTGCGAGCGGTCGAAGCGGTCGCTGTGGTCGTGGAAGGAGTTCCTGGTGTTCATGGTGTCTCTTCTCGTGTCTGGGGATTCCTCTCGAAATCCGTCTCGCCCGTCGGAGCGAGTGCTCACGATCTGTCGGCGATGTAGTAAAGATATATCGGCGACTGTCACTCGTCAAGCACGGGTTTCGAACTACGCTCGAGGGACCCCCACCGGAAGGCCCCTCCGCATGCCGCTGTCCGCCGCCGCGCTCGCCGCGCTCCTCGACGAGTCACTCCTCACCGGCGCCGTCCTCACCGGCCGCGCGAGCAACCTCGGCAACCTCCGCCGCCTGGCCGCCCGCGAGCCCGCCCACCTCTACGGCGTCGACGTCGCCGAGCACTGGGACGTCGAGAGCCTGCTCGCGCTGATGGGGCAGCGGGTCGGCATCAGCACCGACCCCGCGTTCGAGCACGGCCAGGACCGGATCGACGCCGCGCTCACCGTCGCCGCGCTCGACGCCTATCGCGACCGCTTCGCCCGCGCCGTGCGCGAGGGCGCGCTGATCCTCTTCGCCACCGCGCACCCTGCGACCCTGCTGGACGTCTACCGCCGGCTCGCCGCGGCCGCGACGGCGGCGGGCGCCCGCGTGATCGACGTGAACGCCCTCCCGTTCGCCCGCCCCGACGGCATCCGAGTCGCCCTGGCCGACGAGCACCAGCGCCTCTGGTGCACGGGCGGCGTCACCTGCGCCTACCGCGGCGGCAGCCTCCAGCACACCCACTCGGCCGAGCCGATGAACGCCCTCCTCGACGAGCTCGAGGCGCTCGGCATCCGCCCCGACCTCGTCGTCGCCGACCACGGCTGGGCCGGGGCGGCCGGGCGGCGCGGTCTGCCGACGATCGCGATCGCCGACTGCAACGACCCCGCCGTCTTCGTCGCCGAGGCGCAGGGCTCGATCGAGGTGGTCGTCCCGATCGACGACGGTCTCGCCGTGCACCTCTACGAGCCGGTGATCGCCTACCTCCTGGACGGCCTCGACGCCACCTCCGAGCCCGCTCGGACCTCCGGCTCGTAGACTCGTCCAATGCTCGTCGGGATCCTGTGATCCGGCGAGCCGTGCGCGTTCCCGCGAGCCCGAGGTCAGCCCTCGCCACCACTTCCCAGACGGAGCATCCGTGACCCAGCCCCAGGACGGCCTCCTCCCGCGCTTCGCCGTCGGCGTCGACATCGGCGGCACCTCGATCAAGGCCTCCCTCGTCGACGTGACCACCGGCGAGCGCGCCGCCCGCCGCTTCGCCGTCGCGAACCCCGTCGGCAAGGAGCCCGAGGACTTCGCCGCGGCCATCGCCGGCATCGTCCGCGACGTCTCGCCGATCGCCGGCACGCCCGTCGGCGTGGGCTTTCCCGGCATCGTCCGCGGCGGCATCGTGCGGCAGACCACCCACGTCTCGCAGCGCTGGGTCGGGATCGACGCGCAGGCGCTGCTGTCCGAGGCGACCGGCGTCGACGTCGTCGTCGTCAACGACGCGGACGCAGCCGGCGTCGCCGAGCGCGAGTTCGGCGCGATGCGCGACCGCGAGGGCCTCTGCCTGCTCACCACGCTCGGCACCGGGATCGGCACCGCGCTGGTCTACGAGGGCGAGGTCATCCCCAACTCCGAGCTCGGCCACGTGCACATCGACGGCCCCGACTTCGAGCCGCGCGTCGGCTTCTCCGCCGTCCGCCGCGAGGGCATCACCCTCGAGGAGTGGGCGGGCCGCCTCAACGTCTACTACCGGCACCTCGAGATGCTGCTCTCGCCGCAGCTCTTCGTGATCGGCGGAGCCGCGGCGCACGTCTTCGACGAGTTCGCCCGCTTCCTCGACCTCGGCACCGAGATCGTCTCCGCCCGCTTCGGCAACGACGCCGGCTTCACCGGCGCCGCCATGGTCGCCGTCTCGCCCGACCGCCTCGCCCCCTGGTACCGCTCCACCCGCGGCGCCCACATCGATCCGGGCACCCCGGCCATCGCCGACTGACCGCCTGCGGAGCCGCGGAGCGGCGCCCCTATGTTGGTCGAGTAGCCGCATCGCGGCGTATCGAGACCCGCCCACCGAACGACGCCGGATCTCGATACGCCCTCTGCGAGGGCTACTCGATCAGCATGATGTGCACGCCCTCTGCGAGGGCTGCTCGATCAGCATGTCGGCGTCAGCGCCCCCGCAGCAGCCCGCGGTACAGCGCGTCCAGGCGCGCCGCCGCGGCCGCCCAGGTGTGGGCCGCCGCCCACTGCACGCCGCCGCGGCCGAGGCGCGCGCGCTCGGCGTCGTCGGCGAGCATTCGGCGGATCTCCGCCGCCCACACCGCCGGGTCGCCGGAGTCGATCAGCACGCCGCTCTCGCCGTCGCGCACCGCGTCGACCAGCCCGGTCGTCCGCCGGGCGAGCACCGGCGTCGCACTCGCCGCCGCCTCGAGCGCGATCAGCCCGAACGTCTCCGCCGCCGACGGAACCAGCGCGAGCCGCGCCCCCCGCAGCAGCGCCGCCGCCGTCTCCCGGTCGGCCACGCCCTCGAAGCGCAACCACTCGTCCACCCCGAGCTCCCGCGCCGCCGCGCGCACCTCCTCCAGGTACCCCTCGCGCCCCGGCGCCGGCCCGCCCGCCAGCCGCAGCAGCGGCCGCTCGCCCACCGGGATCCGCGCCAGCGCCTGCACCGCCAGCAGCTGCCCCTTCAGCGGCTGCACCCGCCCGAGCAGCACGATCTCCCGCGCGCGCTCGCCGTCACCCGGCGAGAACCGCGCATCCACCCCCGGCGGCACGACCAGCACGCGCGCCGGATCCACCCCGTACCCGTCCACGACGTCCGACCGCTCCGACGCCCCCGCGACCACCACCGCGTCCGCCGAGCTCAGGACCGAGCGCTCGGCGCGGATCCGCTCCTCCGGCTCCCGCACGTCGCCCGGCACCAGCCGCACGTTCTTCGCCAGCGAGTTCGAGTGCATCGAGTGCACGTGCGGAGCGCCGGTCAGCGCCCCCGCCAGCCCCGACACCCAGTAGTGCGAGTGCACGACGTCCGCACCTTCGGCGGCCTCGGCGAACACGGGCGCGGAGGCGGCCAGCGCGTACTTGTCCGCCGCCTCGACCGGCACGCCGACCACCGAGACCCCCGGCGCGAGCCGCCGCACGCCCTCGCCGCGGGTGAGCACGGTGACCTCCCAACCGAGCGCCGCGAGCTCGGGCAGCACCCCGGCGAGGTACACGTTCATCCCGCCGGCGTCGCCGGTCGAGGGCTGCTCGAGGGGCGAGGTGTGCGCCGAGACGATCGACAGGCGGGGCATCCGTCCATCGTAGGAGCGGGCGCGGAGGGCGCGGATCCCGCCCCGCGGCTCCCGGCGCCTCCGGAATCGGGTTGAATGGACGGATGCGCTCCGGTCGGTGCGCGGAGAGCGTGAGGTCCATGGCCCGCCAGAGTCCCCCCGAAGAGGTGCTGCCCCCCTCGGCCGTGCCCGGGGCCGAGGGCCGCGAACCCTTCAGCGAGCAGGACATCCGGGGACTCGTCGGCACCGCCGCCCTCGACAAGGGCGTCGCCTACGCCGACGAGGGCCGCGTCGCCGAGCTGCAGTGGTTCGGCGGGCGCACCCGGCTCTTCGGCCAGGTCCGCGGCTCCGGCCGCTCGCCCTACGCCGTGAGCGTGCAGCTGCGCGACGAGGGCGACCACTCGATCCTCCTCGGCGGCGCCTGCAGCTGCCCGGTCAAGCACGAGTGCAAGCACGTCGCCGCCGTCCTGATCGAGGCGCTGCGCCGCGAGCGCGAGGGCGCCCTGAGCGGCCCGTTCCCCGGCGAGGCCGCCGTCGACGCGGTCCCGGAGTGGCGCAGCGCCCTGGCGCCGCTGCTCGCCGGCGCCGAGCGCTCGCACACCGGCATCCCGCTCGGCCTCCAGTTCGAGCTCCTCCCCGGCGAGCCCGTGCGCCGCCCGCCCGGCCGCTACAACAGCTATCGTCCGCCGCCCGAGCCGCGCCCGCGCCTCGGCGTCCGCCCGGTGCGGATGGGCGACCGCGACCGCTGGGTCCGCACCGGCACCAGCTGGCGCGACCTCGGCTACCTCCACTACAGCCACGACTACGACGAGCGCCAGATCGACGTCGTCCGCGAGATGCAGGGCCTGCTCTCCGGGCACAGCGCCTCCAGCTACTACTCGCCCGACACCTGGCTCTACCTCGACCAGTGCCGGAGCGAGGCGATCTGGGCGGCCCTGCACGGCGCCGTCCGCGCCGGCATCGGCCTGGTCATGGGCGACCGCGACCAGACCCCGCTGAAGATCCTGGACACCACCGCCACGGCGTCCATCGACGTCACCCGCACCCCGGCCGGCCTCGAGCTGCGCTCGCTCGTCGCGATCGGCGACCACCCGGCGCCCGAGCACTTCGGCTTCATCGGCGACCCCGCCGTCGGCCTCTACACGTGGGACGAGGGCGACGAGCTGCGCGGCAAGGCCGTCACGCTCGTGCCGTTCGCCGCGCCGCTGGTCTCCTCCGCCCGGACCTTCCTCTGGAGCAACGAGCCGATCCGCATCCCGGAGCAGGAGGAGTCGGCGTTCCTCACCGAGCACTACCAGCGCCTGCACCGCCTCTTCGACATCGTCTCGCGCGACGGCTCCTTCGAGGCGCCGCCCGTCCCCGAGCCGCGGCTCGGCCTCACCCTCGAGCACACCGAAGGCGCGGGACTCCGTGGCTCCTGGTGGTGGCGCTACGGCATCGAGGGCGGCCGCGGCACCGAGGCCGAGCGCCTCCCGCTGCGCCTGGACGACGAGTCCGGCTACCGCGACGCCGAGGCCGAGCAGCGGATCCTCGACTCGCTCGGCGGCGCCGGCATCGACCCGGAGTCGACGCCCGCCCTGGTCTCGCCGTCGAGCCGCCGCCTCCGCCCCACCTTCGACCTGCGCGGCATGCAGACCGTCGGCTTCCTCACCGGCGAGGTCGAGCGCCTGCGCGAGCTCGGCACCGTCGAGATCGAGGAGATCGGCCAGCGCGTCGAGTACCGCGAGGCCGAGACCGCTCCGGTCGTCGCCGTGCAGACGGTCGCCCAGCCGGACAGCCGCGACTGGTTCAACCTCGAGATCTCGGTCACGGTCAACGAGGAGGCGGTCCCGCTCGCCGAGATCTTCCTCGCCCTGGCCCGCGGCGACGAGTACATGGTGCTGCCGAGCGGCGTCTACTTCGCGCTGGACGACGAGCGCTTCGGCCGCCTCCGCGAGCTGATCGCCGAGGCGCGCGAGCTCTCCGACGACCCGAGCGAGACGCTCCGGATCAGCCGCTTCCAGTCCTCGCTCTGGGACGAGCTGGTCGAGCTCGGCGTCGTCGAGGCGCAGGCCGCCGCCTGGCGCCGCTCGGTCGAGGGTCTCTCCGGCTTCACCGCGACCGGCGCCCTCGAGTCCCGCGCCCTCCCCGAGGGCTTCGCCGTCGAGCTGCGGCCGTACCAGCAGCTCGGCTACGACTGGCTCTCCTTCCTCTACGACAACCAGCTCGGCGGCGTCCTCGCCGACGACATGGGCCTCGGCAAGACCGTGCAGTCGCTCGCGCTGGTCACCCGGGTGATGCAGGAGCAGCGCGCGGCCGCCGCGAGCGCCGGCACCTCGCCCCGCCCGTTCCTCGTCGTCGCGCCGACGAGCGTCGTGCCCAACTGGGTCGGCGAGGCCAAGCGCTTCGCCCCCGACCTGCGCGTGGTCGGCATCGACGAGACCTCGAAGAAGAAGCGCAAGGCGCTGTCGACGATGATCGGCGAGGCCGAGCTGGTCGTCACCTCCTACGCCCTCTTCCGCCTCGACTACGAGTCCTACGCCGGCATCCAGTGGTCCGGCTTCCTGCTCGACGAGGCGCAGTTCGTCAAGAACCGCCAGTCGGCCACCCACCAGCTCGCCCGGCGCCTCGACGTGCCGTTCAAGCTCGCCATCACGGGCACGCCGATGGAGAACAACGTGATGGAGCTCTGGTCGCTGCTGTCGATCGTCGCTCCGGGCCTCTTCCCCTCGCCGGCCGGCTTCGCCGAGTACTACCAGAAGCCGATCGAGCGCGACGCCGACACCGAGCGCCTCAGCCAGCTGCGCCGCCGCATCCGCCCGCTGATGCTCCGCCGCACCAAGGAGCTCGTCGCGACGGAGCTGCCGCCCAAGCAGGAGCAGACCATCGAGGTCGAGCTCGGCACCCGCCAGCGCAAGGTCTACGACACCTACCTCGCCCGCGAGCGGCAGCGGGTGCTCGGCCTGATCGGCGACTTCGAGAAGAACCGGTTCGCGATCTTCCGCGCCCTCACCGTGCTCCGCCAGGTCGCGCTCGACGCGGCCCTGGTCGACGAGGCGCACGCCACGGTGCCGTCGACCAAGCTCGACCTGCTCGACGAGCTGCTCGCCGACGCGCTCGCCGAGGGGCACCGGGTGCTGGTCTTCAGCCAGTTCACCCGCTTCCTCGGCCGGGTGCGCGGCCGGCTCGACGCGGCCGGCGTCGAGTACGCCTACCTCGACGGCGCCACCAAGAAGCGCGACGAGGTGATCGACCGCTTCCGCTCCGGCGAGGCGGGCGTCTTCCTCATCTCGCTGAAGGCGGGCGGCTTCGGCCTCAACCTCACCGAGGCCGACTACTGCATCCTGCTCGACCCGTGGTGGAACCCGGCGACGGAGTCGCAGGCCGTCGACCGCGCCCACCGCATCGGCCAGACCCGCTCGGTGATGGTCTACCGGCTCGTCGCGAAGGACACCATCGAGGAGAAGGTGATGGCGCTCAAGGAGGCGAAGGCCGCCCTGTTCGCGGCCGTCATGTCCGACGACGGCGCGGCAGCGACCGGCGGCATCACCGCGGAGGACGTGCGCGAGCTGCTCGGCTGAGCGGCCCGGGTCGGTGCGGGTCCGGTCAGCAGGCCGGGTCCGCGAGCGCCTTCACGAACGCGCCGGTCTGGTAGACGTACTCGTAGGCCCAGTCGCCGAGCGTGTACGGCTCGCCGGAGGACACCATCGACAGCTCGCCGTCGAAGCAGCGGCCGAGCAGCAGGCGCGCCCGGGCGATGTGGGGGGTCTGCGTGATGACGACGACGCTGTCCCAGTGGTCCGCCCGCGCGTCGTCGGCCAGGGCGCGCGCCTCGCCCTGGGTGGTCCCGGGCTCGGCGGTGAAGCAGATCACGTCCATGTCCGGCTCGTCGCAGGCCACGACGTCGTTCTCGCCCGGAGCCGCGGCCAGATCCGAGGCCCAGACCGAGATCACCAGGGTGTCGGCCACTCCCGCCTCGACGAGGTCGCGGCCGAGCTCGGTGCGCGCGCGGGTGGGCGGCCCGAGGACGAGGACCGCGTCGGCGTGCTCCGGCACCGGATCGATCGCGGGCAGCACGTAGACCGGGATCCCGGCGCCGACCACCAGCACGAGCGCGGCGAGGGCGCCGACGCCGAGGCGCCGTGCCAGCCGTCCTGCCCTGTGCATGCGTCTCCTCGCGAACCCCGGCGGTCACCGTACCCCAGGCAGGTGACACGGGTGTTTCGGCGGCTCGGGACTCCTGCATCACGCGGACCGTCCTGCTGTGCCCGCAAGCCCCCGATCGCAGCTGGCAGCGCGCGGACCGAACTCTGACATCCTGTGTCTTCGGAGCACAGGACGGTGACTCGTGGCGCTCCCGCGACGCCGTCGCTCCTCCTCGACAGAAGGACAGGCGATGGCTGAACCGACACTGGTGGACGTCGCGCGCATCGCGGGGGTGTCCCGTGCGACCGCCGCGCGCGTGCTCGCGGGCCGGACCAACGTCGACGCCGGCATGACCGCCGCCGTGGAGCGCGCCGCGAAGCAGCTGGGCTACGAGGCGAACGGCGCCGCGCGCATGCTGCGCGGGGGACGCGCGGGCTCGATCGCGCTGATCGTCGCCTTCGAGGATCTCGACCGCCTGCCCGGGACGATCCTCACGGCGGTCCTGAAGGGCGCCGCGGCGAGCCTGCACGCGCAGGGGGTCCAGCCGGTCCTGCTGCCCGCGGACTACGACGACAGAGGCCGCGTCGCCCGGCTTCTCCGCACGCGCGCGGTCGACGGGGCCATCGTGATCCTGCAGAACGAGATGACCCAGGTGACCCAGGAGCTGGCCGAGTCTCCCGCGCCGATCGCCTGGGTGGGACGGCCGCGGGTCGCCCTCGCGGACGACGCGCTCGTGATCGATGCGGACAACTACGGGGGAGGGAGGCTCGCCGCACGAGTGCTGGCCGAGTCCGGCCGTCGGCGACTCGGCATCATCACGGGCCCCCACGACATGAAGCCCGCCCGTGAGCGGCTGCGCGGCTGGCGCGACGAACTGGAGCACCTGGGCATCGACTACGCGCCCCTCGCGCACGGTGCGTTCACGGTCGAGAGCGGCGTGACCGCGATGGTGCGCCTCCTGCAGCGCTACCCCGATCTCGACGGGATCTTCGCCTCCTCCGACCTGATGGCGCACGGCGCGATCCACGTCCTCCGGGCCGCGGGGCGGCGCGTGCCGACGGACGTCTCGGTCGTGGGCTTCGACGACGTCGTCATCGCGACCACGACGGACCCGCCGATCACGACGATCCGCCAGCCCCTCGCGGAGATGGGCCGCATCGCCGCCGAGACCGTCGTCGCCGTCCTGCAGGGACGCGAGATCGACCGGCAGCGGATCCTGCCCGTGAGCCTCGTCCAGCGGGAATCCGCGTAGCGCGGAGGGCGTCCTCGAGAAGCGCGGCGCTCAGGGTCGCCGTCGGCTCAGTCCGCGACCAGCGACCGCAGCTCCCGCACCCCCGCGACCACGTCGGCGCCGACGCGCCCCGCCTGCACCGCCGCGCGCAGCGGCAGCGTGCGATGCGGTCGCAGCAGCCGCCGCGCCGCCGTGCAGGGCAGCGCGTAGAGCGCGACGACGCCCGCGTCGATCCCGTCGAGCCCGCCGTCGTCGCGGCCGAAGACCAGCTCGCGTCCCTCGCGGGCGAGCTCCTCGGGCAGCGCCGCCTCGCCGACCGGCAGCCGCACGGAGGCGAGCACGGCGGCGGCGACGATCCGGCGGCGCAGCGGCCGGCCGATCGCGTCTCCGGCGAGCTCGCCGAAGAAGTCGGCGTGCCGCTCGAGGATCGCGGCGACGGTCTCGGCGAGGCGCTCCATCTCGGGGTGCAGCGACAGCCGCGCGAGGCGGCGGTAGGCGTGCAGCGCGATCTGCGCGTCGACCGCCAGCGCGAGGGCGATGGGCCCTGCGAGCAGCCGGGACGAGCGGTCGCGCAGCACCCGGCTCCTGACCACGGGCTCGGCCGGGCCGGTCTCGACACCGCGGATCCGCGGCGAGGCCGCCAGCACCTCGCCGAGCGCATCGGCGATCCGGTGCCGCTCGGCGGCCCAGGTCGTCGCGAACGACCGCACCCGCGGGTCCGGATGCGCCCGCGCGAGCGGCAGCACCCGCACGACGGCCGCGTGCTCGAGAGCGCGGAGGTAGGCGGACGCGACGATCGCCTCGCGATCCAGCGGCGCCTCCTCGAACTCGCGGATCGAGAAGTGGTCGCGGAGGCTGCCGTGCGCGCTGCGACGGTAGCTCTCCACATCGAACGGTTCCGCGATGCCCATGCTCCACCCGCCTTCGCTTCGACCGTACCGCCATCCTGGGCCCGGAACCTGAACGGCGGAAGGTCCGCCGCTGCCAGACTGGAGCCCGCGCGCCGCCCGGCCGCGGGACGGGGCGGAGATGGGGTCTCGCGGATCCGCGGTCGCCGCGATCGTCCTCGCCGCGGTCTGCTTCGGCACCACCGGCACCGCGCAGTCGCTCGGCGCGGAGGGCGTCGATCCGCTGCTGCTCGGCGCCGCCCGGATCGTGCTCGGCGGGGCGCTGCTGGCCGCCCTGCTCGGCGTCGAGACGGCGCGCGCTCCGCGCCGCGCCGCCCGGAGGCCGCGCGTCTCGACGGTGCTGCTCGTCCTCCTCGGCGCGGCCGGCGTCGCCGCGTACCAGCCCGCCTTCTTCACCGGCACCGCCGAGAACGGCGTCGCGGTCGGCACGATCGTCGCGCTCGGCTCCGCCCCCGCCTTCACCGGACTGCTCGAGTGGCTCCTGCTGCGCTCCGCCCCGAGCCCGCGCTGGTTCGTCTCGACGGCGCTCGCCGCGGTCGGCGTCGTGCTGCTCGCCGGCCTGCTGACCGGCGGCGCCGCGGGCGGAGTCTCCGTGCTCGGTCTCGCCGGCTCGGCCGGGGCCGGCGCCGCCTACGCGCTCTACGCGGTCTGCGGCAAGCTGCTGCTCGAGCGCGGCCTCAGCCCGGCCGCCGCGATGGGCGCCCAGTTCGGCACCGCCGCGCTGCTCGCGCTGCCGGTCCTGCTCGCGGGTGACCCCGGACGCCTCGCCGGCTCCCTCCCCGCCGTGCTCTGGCTCGGCGTGGTGACCGTCGCGGTCGCCTACACCTTCTTCGCGCGGGGCTTGCGCCTCCTGCCCGCCGCCACGGTCTCGACGCTCACCCTCGTCGAGCCCGCCACCGCGACCCTCCTCGGCGTCGCCCTGCTCGGCGAGCGGCTGACGCCCGACGCGGTCGCCGGCATCGTCGTCCTGGTGCTCGCCGTGCTGCTCCTGGCACTGCCCGCGCGCCGGGGGAGTGCGCGCCGGGGGAGTGCCGCGCCGCAGGAGGTCCGAGGTCGTCGCGCCTGAGGCGCCGTCGAGCCTCGCGGAGTAGCCTCTGCCCTGCCGCGGCGCCTGAGCGCCTCACCGATCGACGACGAGGGGGCGGATCCGATGACCAACCCCTGGCTCGCCCTGCCCGGCAGCGGTCGCCGCCGCCCGCTGGTCGAGGCGTCCTGGGAGCGGGCGCGCCGCCACCGCCTCGACCCCGAGCGCCTCACCGCGCCGCTGTCCTTCTCGAGCGACGAGCTGCGCGACTACCGGATGGGCCACCCGCTCGCCTCAGTGCTGCCCGTCATCCGGCGCCTCTTCGTCCGCGACGCCGACGAGGACAGCGGCGTGCTCGTCGCGGTCGGCGACGCCCTCGGGCGGCTGCTCTGGATCGACGGCGATCAGGCGCTGAAGAGCTCCGCCGAGCGGATGCTCTTCGTCGAGGGCGCGGCCTGGGCCGAGCCCGACGTCGGCACCTCCGCTCCCGGCACCGCCCTCGTCCTCGACCACGGCGTGCAGATCCACGGCGCCGAGCACTTCGCGTCCCTCGTCCACCCGTGGAGCTGCACCGCGGTGCCGATCCACGACCCCGAGACCCACGAGATCCTCGGGGTGATCGACATCACCGGCGGCGCCGAGGTCGTCGCGCCGCAGACCCTGCCGCTGATGGAGGCGACCGCGGCGGCCGTCGAGAGCCAGCTGATGGTGCAGCGGCTGCAGCGCCCGCGCCGCGCGCAACCCCGCCGCTCGCCACCTCGGCCCGCGGCGGCCCGCGCGCCGAGCCTGCGCGTCCTCGGCCGCGAGACCGGCGTCGTCACCGCCGACGGCGTCGAGCTCGAGCTCTCCACCCGGCACGCCGAGATCCTCACCCTCCTCGCCTGGCACCGCGCGGGGCTGTCCGCCGAGGCGCTCGCCCAGCTGCTCTACGGGCGGGAGGACGCGGTGGTCACCGTGCGCGCCGAGATGGTGCGCCTGCGCCGGATCCTCGAGCCGCGCCTCCCGAGGCTGGTGCCGCTCTCGCGCCCGTACCGCCTCGCCAGTCCGGTCGACCTCGACGCGCGCCAGGTGGTCGGCCTGCTCGATCGCGGCGCGCACCGGCTCGCCCTCGACGCCTACGCCGGCGCCCCGCTGCCCGGCTCCGAGGCCCCCGGCATCCGCGCGATCGCCGACGAGCTGCGCGCCCGCGTCCGCGCCACCGTGCTCACCAGCGCTGCCGCCGAGACGCTGCTCGCCTACGCGCACGGGCCCGACGGCCACGACGACGCGGAGGTCTGGGCCGAGCTGCTGCGGATCCTGCCGCGCCGCTCGCCCCGCCGCGCCGGCATCGTCGCGCACCTCGAGGAGCTCGAGGCCGAGCAGCGCTGACCCGCGCTCGGCCACCGCCTCCGTCTCCGCGGCCGTGCAACGGCGTGCAACCTCCCGCGACGTACGGTCGGACCGAGCGCGACACCCCGCACTCACCCGACAACGACGTCGATGGAGGTCCACATGACGCTGTACGCCGACCCGGTAGCCGACCAGGCACCGAAGGAACCGGAGTCCACGGTCTACGCCAACCCGGGCACGGAGGGATCCGTCGCCTCGTTCCGCTCCCGGTACGACCACTTCATCGGAGGCGAGTACGTCGCCCCCGCGAAGGGCCAGTACTTCGAGAACATCACCCCGATCACCGGGAAGCCCTTCTGCGAGATCGCCCGCGGCACCGCCGAGGACATCGACCGCGCGGTCGAGGCCGGCTGGAAGGCCTTCCCGAGCTGGGGGAAGACCAGCCCCGCCGAGCGCTCGAACGTGCTGCTGCGCATCGCCGACCGGATGGAGGCGAACCTCGAGCTGCTCGCGGTCGCCGAGACCTGGGAGAACGGCAAGCCGGTGCGCGAGACCCTCGCCGCCGACATCCCCCTCGCGATCGACCACTTCCGCTACTTCGCCGGCGCCCTGCGCGCCCAGGAGGGCGGCGTCTCCGAGATCGACCACGACACCATCGCGTACCACTTCCACGAGCCGCTCGGCGTGGTCGGCCAGATCATCCCCTGGAACTTCCCGATCCTGATGGCCGTGTGGAAGCTCGCTCCGGCGCTCGCCGCCGGCAACTGCATCGTCCTCAAGCCGGCCGAGCAGACCCCCGCGTCGATCCACGTCCTGATGGACCTGATCCACGACCTGCTGCCCGACGGCGTCCTCAACATCGTCAACGGCTTCGGGATCGAGGCCGGCGCTCCGCTCGCCTCGCACCCGCGGATCCGCAAGATCGCCTTCACCGGCGAGACGACCACAGGCCGCCTGATCATGCAGTACGCGAGCGAGAACCTCATCCCGGTCACCCTCGAGCTCGGCGGCAAGAGCCCCAACGTGTTCTTCGCCGACGTGGCCGCCGAGCGCGACTCCTTCTACGACAAGGCGCTCGAGGGCTTCTCGTTCTTCGCCCTCAACCAGGGCGAGGTCTGCACCTGCCCCTCCCGCGCCCTCGTGCAGAAGTCCATCTACGACGACTTCGTCGGCGACGGACTGGAGCGCGTCGGCCGGATCAAGCAGGGCAACCCGCTCGACGTCTCGACGATGATCGGCGCCCAGGCCTCCAACGACCAGCTGGAGAAGATCCTCTCCTACATGGACATCGGCAAGCAGGAGGGCGCGAAGCTGCTCATCGGCGGCGACCGCGCCGACCTCGGCGGCGAGCTCAGCGGCGGCTACTACGTCAACCCGACGGTCTTCGAGGGGCGCAACTCCATGCGCATCTTCCAGGAGGAGATCTTCGGCCCCGTCCTCGCCCTCACCTCGTTCGAGGACTTCGACGACGGCATCGCCATCGCCAACGACACCCTCTACGGCCTCGGCGCCGGAGTCTGGAGCCGCAACGGCGCCCAGCTCTACCGCGCCGGTCGCGCCATCGAGGCCGGCCGCGTCTGGTCCAACACCTACCACCAGTACCCGGCCCACGCGGCCTTCGGCGGCTACAAGCAGTCCGGCATCGGCCGCGAGAACCACAAGATGATGCTCGACCACTACCAGCAGACGAAGAACCTCCTCGTCAGCTACGCGGAAGGGCCCATGGGCTTCTTCTGAGCCGTCTTGCGGCGATTCCTCGCTCCGCTCGTCATCACCGCCGCGGTCGGCTTTCCGAGGTGGTCGCGCCGAGTGGAGCGGGGAGCGTCGCGCTCCGCGAATCCGCTGGCACGCGGATTCGCGCTCCGCGCTCTCCCTTGCTGAGCATGCTGTTCGAGCAGCCCGCGCAGCGGGCGTATCGAGACCCACGTCCTCCCGCAGCTGCGGCAGCACGCACCCCTCGCTCGGCCTCGCACTTCACGCGAACATGCTGGTCGAGCAGCCCGCGCAGCGGGCGCATCGAGACCCACCCCGCCAGACACCACACCCCCGAGAGGACACCGCCCATGGACAGCACGCGCGTCGACGTGACCGAGGCGGCAGCCGGCATGCTGCGGAGGATGAGCGAGCTGCACGGCCCGCTGATGTTCCACCAGTCCGGCGGGTGCTGCGACGGCAGCTCGCCGATGTGCTTCCCGGTCGGGATGTTCCGCACGGGAGCGTCCGACGTGCTCGTCGAGACACTGCACGTCGACGGGCTCGCCCCGATCGAGTTCTACATGTCGCGGACGCAGTTCGAGTACTGGAAGCACACCCACCTCACCGTCGACCTGGTCGACGGGCGGGGGAGCGGCTTCAGCGTCGAGGCGCCCGAGGGCAAGCGCTTCATGATCCGCAGCCGCCTCCTCACCGACGCCGAGCTGGTCGAGTTCGGCCTCCTGCCTGCCGCCGCCGTCCAGCTCTGACCCTTCCCGGTCGCGCGGAATCACTCGACTCGGGAATATACCCCCCGGGGGTATGTTGCACCACGGTGACCGACCACGAGGGAGCACCGATGACCGACGCCGCGCACGACCACAGCACGCACACGTCCTCCGCCACGACGTCCTGGCGGACCGCCGCGACGGCCACCCTGCACTGTCTCACCGGCTGCGCCATCGGCGAGGTCCTCGGCATGGTGCTCGGCACCGCACTCGGGCTGCACACCCTCGGTACCGTCGTGCTCTCGATCGTGCTCGCCTTCGCCTTCGGCTACGCCCTGACGATGCGCGGCGTGCTCCGCGCGGGGGTCTCCTGGCGCGCCGCCGTCGGCATCGCCCTCGCGGCGGACACCGTCTCGATAGCGGTGATGGAGGTCATCGACAACACGGCGATGCTGGCGATCCCCGGCGCGATGGACGCGGGTCTCGCGACGGGGCTCTTCTGGGGCTCCCTCGCCGGCTCGCTCGCCCTGGCCTTCGTGGTCACCACCCCGGTCAACCGCTGGCTGATCGGCCGCGGCAGGGGCCACGCGGTCGTGCACCGCTTCCACCACTGACGGCGGAACGCGCTGGGCTCAGACCGACGGCTGCGGCGGGCTCGTCGCAGCCGAGCCGGTGCTGATCCGCACGCCGATCTCCGTGCCGCGGATCACCGAGGTCCCCGCCGAGGGATCCGTCCCGGCGACCTGGCCCTCGGGCACCGACGAGTCGACCTGGCTCATCCCGCCGACCACGAACCCCGCGGCCTTGAGCGCGCTGACGGCCGCGTCGACGCTCTTCCCGGTCACGTCCGGGATCGTCACCATCGGCGCCTTCACCAGCGACTGGTCGGGCTTCGCGAAGGCGGAGCCGCCGTACTCGCGGTCGAAGGCGGTCATCACCGGGTTCCAGATCCGGTGCCGCGCGAGGATCGCCGAGCCGCTGTCGAAGTCGATCGAGTCGAGCGCCATCCGCTTGCCGGCGTCGTTCAGTGCGGAGATGCTGCCGACCCAGACCGCGAGGGCGACCTCGGAGGAGGCGCCGAGCGTCCAGCCGTCGGCCGCACCGTCGGTGGTGCCGGTCTTGGTGATGTGCTCGATGCCGTCGCCGGGGCTCGCCGCCTGACCGGTGCCCTGCGAGGTGACCTCGAGCAGCGCGTACTGCGTGGCGCGGGCGACGGCCGTCGTCGTCGACTGCGTGCAGGTCGAGGCGGGCGCCTCGATGTCCTGCCCCTCGGGCCCGATGATCGAGTCGATGGCCACCGCGCTGCAGGTCCGGCCGTCGTTCGCGACGCCCGCGTAGGCGACCGCCATGGTCAGCGGGGCGATCTCGTTCGTGCCGAGCACCGTCGCCGGGGATTCGAGCAGCGGGGTCGCATCCGCGCGATGCACGCCGAACGCCTCCGCGGTCTTGCGGATGTCGCAGAGGTCGAGCAGGTGTGCCATGCCGATGAAGCCGGTGTTGATGGAGTCGATCGTGGACTCCAGTGCGTTCAGCGAGGCAGGGAAGATCTGCCCGCCGTTGTTGTTCGGATTGAACACCCCGTAGTCCTGCGGGCCCTCGCAGCTGTCCTGGAAGCCGGTCCAGTTCTTGTTCTTGGCGTCGAACTGCTCGAGCAGGGTGTGCCCGTCCTGCAGCCACTCCATCAGCGTGAAGACCTTGTAGGTGGAGCCCGGCTGGAAGCCGTTGCCGCCCCCGTAGGCCGCGTCGACCGAGAGGTTGATCGCGGAGTACTCGGCGCCGTCGGCCGAGGCGATCTGCTCCGGGTCCTGGCTGTACTTCTTGTTCTGCACCATGCTCAGGATCCGCCCGGTCCCGGTCTCCACGCCGACGGCCGCGGCCCCGACGTCGAAGCGCGGGTCGGTCGCGGGCACCTGGTCGGTCATGACCTGCGCCGAGGTGTCCTGCATGGCGAGGTCGATCGTCGTATAGACCTTGAGCCCGCCGCGCTTGAGCGCCGCGTAGCGCTCGTCGGCGGTGGCGCCGAGGGCCGGGTCGTTGCGCAGCACGTGCGAGACGTAGTCGCAGAAGTAGGCGGCGCTGCCCGCGGTCTGGCAGCCGGTCGACGGGGGAGTGATGACCGGCTCGATCGGCGCGGCCTTCGCGGCGTCGCGGGTCGCGGCGTCGATCTTCCCGTACTCGAGCATCCGGTCGAGGATGTAGTCGCGCCGGCTCGTGGTCAGCGCGTAGCCGTTCGCCTCGCCGTTGTCGGGGTCGTCGGGGCGGTCGAAGCGGAACTTCTCCGGGTTGTTGACGATCGCCAGCAGCGCGGCCGACTGCCCGACCGAGAGGTCGGCCGCATCGATGCCGTAGTAGTACTCGGCCGCGGCCTCGATGCCGTAGACGGTGCCGCCGAAGAGGGCGATGTTGAGGTAGCCGAGGAGGATCTCGTCCTTCGAGTACTCCTTCTCCACCCCGATCGCGAGACGCATCTCCTTGAGCTTGCGCTCGGGAGTGGTCGCGGTCGCCTCCGCGTAGGCCGCGGCGCGCTCGGTCTCGTCGCTGATCGACTCGGCCTTCTGCACGAGGACGTTCTTGACGTACTGCTGCGTGATCGACGAGCCGCCCTGCGGCGCCGCGTCGAGGAGGTAGGTGCTCGCGACGGCGCGCAGGGTGCCCTGCAGGTCGATGCCGCCGTGCTCGTAGTAGCGCGGGTCCTCGCTCGAGACGAGGGCGTCGAAGACCGGCGCCGCGATCTGGTCGGCGGCCACCTCGATGCGGTTCTGGTCGTAGAAGGAGGCGAGGAGCGTCGGGTCCTCGGGGTCGCCCGCGTAGACGTCCGTCTTCTGCATCAGCTCGCCGACCTCGAGGTAGCTCGGCAGCGACTGGAACGCCGAGATCGTGCCCGAGGTGGCGGCCCCGGTGAGCGCGACCGCCGGCGCCACGACGATCGTCGCGAGCAGCCCGGCCAGCACGCTGACGATCACGAATCCGAACAGCGCGCCGAGGGCCCCGTGGACGGTGCGACGGGGCTGGAAGACGGGAACGTTCGGACGCTTCAGGATGGATCCTCTCGGTGCACCAGCACCCTAGGCGACGCTCCCGACATCCCCGCCCAGGCGCGCCCGCGGCTCCAGCGCCCGGCACGGAACACGTCCGCCCGCTGACGGGAGCGAGCCGCGGGCACATCCTCCGCGCGACGACCACGTGACCACGTGACCCTTCAGCCGTGCGGGCACGCTGAGTGACCCGCGCTGTTCAGGGTGAGGACCGGATCGCCGATGTCCTGCACGGTCGGCGTCGTGCGACGGGGTGGCGCACGCCGTCAGGTGCGGCGGCCCGGCGACGTCACTCGGAATCGGCGGTGAGCAGCGTGCCGTTGATGTCGGCGTTGTCGCCCGGATTCTTCGACGCCTCGCCGATGCTCACCTGCAGCGGGATGACGGCACCCCGCAGGACGGTCTCGTCCGCACTGGGCGTCGTCGAGACGACGGAGCCCTCGGGGACCGACGTCGAGCCGACAGGCTCACTCCTGCCGACGGAGAAGCCGGCGGCGGTGAGGGTGGCCGTGGCCGCGGCGACCGTCAGCCCGGTCACGTCCGGCACCTCGGTCAGCGTGGCGGTGCGCGGGGACGACGCGAGCATGGAGGCGGGCGGGTCGATGAAGTCGTCGCCGCCGTACTTCTGGTCGAGCGCCGTCATGATCGGCTTCCAGATCGCGTGACGCGCGTCGGCGGCCCGGATGGTCCCCTCCTCGCCGGTGAGGCGCGTGGTGCGGAGGTTCTGCTTCGATCCGTCGTCGAAGCCCTTGATGCTGCCGACCCAGACGGCGAGCGACGCGGAGCGGCTGGCGCCGGCGGTCCAGACGTCCGCCGCCTCGTCGGTCGTGCCCGTCTTGCCGATGTGCTCGATGCCGTCGCGCGGGTCCGAGGCGGTGGCGGTACCGGAGGTGATGACCCGCTGCATGGCGTACTGCATTCCTCGAGCCACCTCCGGGGTGACGGACTGCGTGCAGGACGGAGCGGGCGGCGCCACGGCCGCGCCGGCGCTGTCCGTGATCCGGTCGATGACGATCGCGGCGCAGGTCGTCCCGTCGTTCGCGATGCCGGCGTACGCGTTGGCGACGGTGAGCGGTGCGATCTCGTTGGTCCCGAGAACGGCTGCCGGTCCGCTCTGCAGCTCCTTGGCGTCGGCGCGGTGGATGCCGAAGGACTCCGCCGTCGTGCGGATGTCGCAGAGGTCGAGCTGGTTGGCCATGCCCATGAAGCCGGTGTTGATCGAGTTGGCCGTCGCCTGGACCGCGGTCATCGATGAGGCGTCCTCGGACGCGACGTCGTTCCGCGGTGCGAACCGCGCACCCGCGTAGTAGCCGTCGTTCGCGGTGTCGCACTTCTGCGGATAGGAGCGGAAGCCCGAGGTCGGCGACGGGAACGACTCGTTGAGAGTGTGACCCGCCTGCAGCCACTGCGCGAGGGTGAAGACCTTGTAGGTCGAGCCGGTCTGGACGCCGGCCGTGCCGCCCATGTCGACGTCGACGTTGAGGTTGATCGCGCTGAAGCCGGGGTTCGCGGCGAGGAACTCCTCGTCCTGGCTGTACTTCGTGTTCTGCACCATGGACAGCACGCGGCCGGTGCCGGCCTCGACCGACGCGGCGGTCGCGCCGACCTGGAAGCGGGGGTCGTACGACGGGATGTAGGCGTTGATCGCCGCCTGCGAGACCTGCTGGATGTCGAGGTCGAGGGTCGTGACGATGTCGAAGCCGCCCTGGCGGATCCGCTGGTAGCGCTCGTCGTCGTCGGCGCCGAACGCCTCGTCGTTGCGCAGCACGTTCAGCACGTACTCGCAGAAGTACGCCGCGTTGCCCGCGGTGGCGCAGCCGGTGGAGGGCTCGGTGATGTTCGGCGTGATCGGCTCGGCGATCGCCGCGTCGTAGACCTCCTGGCTGATCTTCGAGTACTTCAGCTCCTCGGCCAGGATGTAGTCGCGACGCTCCTTCGTCGCGGCGTAGCCGTTCGCGGCGCCGTTCGCCTCGTCCGTCGGGTCGTCGAAGCGGAACTTCGACGGGTTGTTGACGATCGCCAGCAGTGACGCCGCCTGCGAGGTCGAGAGCTGGCTGGCGGGGATGCCGTAGTAGTAGTTGGCCGCGGCCTCGATGCCGTAGACCGTCCCGCCGAAGAGCGCGATGTTGAGGTAGCCGAGCAGGATGTCGTCCTTCGACGTCTCCTTCTCGAGGCCGATCGCGAGGCGCATCTCCTTGAGCTTGCGCTCGGGGGTCGGGTCGGTGGCGAGCTTGTAGGCGGCGTCGCGCTCGGCCTCGTCGGTGATCGACTCGGCCTTCTGCACGAGGACGTTCTTGACGTACTGCTGCGTGATCGACGAGCCGCCCTGCAGGTCGTCGCCGGTCAGCGTGACCGCGAGCGCGCGGAGCGTGCCCTGCAGGTCGATGCCGCCGTGCTCGTAGAAGCGCGGGTCCTCGCCGGCGACCGCGGCGTCCTTGGCGGTCTGCGCGACCTCGTCCCAGCCGACCTCGACGCGGTTCTGGTTGTAGACGGAGGCGAGGAGGGTGGTGCCGTCGCCCGCGTAGATGTTGGTGCGCTGCATCAGCTGGCCGGCGTCGAGGTAGCCGGGCAGGTTCTGGAACATGCCGATGGTGTTGCTGGTCGCGAGGCCCGTCAGCGCGAGCGCCGGAGTGACGCCGACGGTGATCAGCACGCCGGCCACGGCACTCATCCCGATGAAGCCCAGCACTGCCCGCAACGACATCCCGAGCGGTCGAGCGGAGCTGCGGGATGCGGTGGGGAGAGCCATGGAGCGGGAGGTCCTTCCGGCGCGGTGGTGCCGCGCGAATGCAGGGTGGCGGGTCGTCGCGCCGGTCGTGCGAATCCCCTCGGTCATGGTACGCGACGCGCCCGGGAGGAGGGGGTCCTCCGAGAGGACGAGATGCACCTGTGACGAGGCGTCCGCGACCTCGGAATCGGACGGCGACCCGGAGGTGGGAATCCGGCGCGCATGACCGGCGGAAGGCGCCCCCGGCGACGCCGCTTCCGTATCGTGGAGGGTGCGTCCCCGCGAGGGGAGCGTCGGCATCACCGCACCACCAGTCGCCCCGGGGCCCCGGGGCGGTCGGCCCCGGCAGAAAGCACACACCATGGCACGCATCCACGACGACGTGACGCAGCTCGTCGGCAGGACCCCGCTCGTCCGCATCAACCGCCTCGACGGAGCGGACAGCGCCGTCGTCCTGGCCAAGCTCGAGTTCTACAACCCCGCGAACAGCGTGAAGGACCGCATCGGCGTCGCGATCGTCGACGCCGCCGAGGCGTCGGGGGAGCTGCCGCCGGGTGGCACGATCGTCGAGGGCACGAGCGGCAACACCGGCATCGCGCTGGCCATGGTCGGCGCGGCCCGCGGCTACAAGGTGATCCTGACGATGCCCGAGACGATGTCGACCGAGCGCCGGGTCCTGCTGCGCGCCTACGGCGCCGAGATCGTGCTGACCCCCGGCTCCGAGGGCATGCGCGGCGCGGTCGAGAGGGCGCAGGCCATCGTCGCCGAGACCCCGGGCGCCGTGCTCGCCCGTCAGTTCGAGAACGCCGCCAACCCGGAGGTGCACCGCCGCACGACGGCCGAGGAGATCTGGGAGGACACCGACGGCGAGGTCGACGTCTTCGTCGCCGGCATCGGCACGGGCGGCACCATCACCGGCGTCGGCCAGGTCCTGAAGGAGCGCAAGCCCGGCGTGCAGATCATCGGCGTCGAGCCGATCGACTCGCCGCTCCTCACGCAGGGCACGGCCGGCCCGCACAAGATCCAGGGGATCGGCGCCAACTTCGTGCCCGCCAACCTCGACCGCGACGTCTACGACGAGATCATCGACGTCACCCTCGACGACTCGGTGCGCGTGGCACGCGCGATGGCGGCGCAGGAGGGCATCCTCGGCGGCATCTCCTCCGGCTCGATCATGTGGGCGGCCCTCGAGGTCGCGAAGCGCCCCGAGAACGCGGGCAGGACGATCGTCGCGATCGTCTGCGACTTCGGCGAGCGGTACATCTCGACGGTCCTCTACGAGGACCTCCGCAGCTGAGCGCCGCCGGACCCCGTCAGGGCGTGGCCGGACGTCCCACCGCCCTCGCACGCCTCCGCGAGGACGTGGCGGCCGCGCGCCTGCGCGACCCTGCGGCCCGCAGCGCGGCGGAGGTGGTGCTCGCCTACCCGGGGCTGCACGCGGTCTGGGTGCACCGCCTCGCCCACCGGTGGTGGCGGCGCGGCGCGCGCCTGCCGGCCCGGCTGCTCGCGCAGGCGGCCCGCGCGGCGACCGGAGTGGAGATCCATCCCGGCGCGACGATCGGCCGCCGGCTCTTCATCGACCACGGCATGGGTGTCGTGATCGGCGAGACGGCGCTGATCGGCGACGACTGCATGCTCTACCACTCCGTCACACTGGGCGGGAAGTCGGCGAAGCGCGAGCGGCGCCACCCGACGCTCGGCGACCGCGTGGTCGTCGGCGCGGGGGCCGTGATCCTCGGGCCGATCGTGCTCGGCTCGGACGTGAGCGTCGGCGCGAACGCGGTCGTGGTGAAGGACGCCCCGGACCACGCGGTGCTGGTCGGGATCCCCGCCCGTGACCTGCGCGCGCTGGGCCGTGCCGAGGACGCGCTCGCGGATCCGGCATTCTGGATCGACCCCGCGATGTACATCTAGGGCCGAGCCGTCGAAGGCCGGCCCGTCCACGGCCGAGGCGGGGTCTCAGTCGTCGTCGTCGCGGCGCGAGATGTCGCGCTTCGCGCTCTTGATCACCGCGAACGCGTCCAGGGCGTGCACCCGCGTCTCCTTGAGGTCGAGGATCGGTGCGGGGTAGCCGTCCGCCTCCGGCGTCAGCGTGTCGCCGAGCGTCCACGGCTCGTGGATCACGGTGCGGTCGAGCTCGGCCAGCTCCGGGACGTACTCGCGCAGATAGCCGCCCTCCGGGTCGAACTTCTTCGACTGCGTGACGGGGTTGAACACGCGGAAGAACGGCGACGCGTCGGCGCCGGACCCCGCGACCCACTGCCAGTTGGCGGCGTTGCTCGCCGGGTCCGCGTCCACGAGCGTGTCCCAGAACCAGTCCTCGCCCACCCGCCAGTCGACCAGCAGGTTCTTGATCAGGAACGACGCGGTGACCATCCGGACCCGGTTGTGCATGTAGCCGGTCTTCCAGAGCTCGCGCATCCCCGCGTCAACGAGCGGGAAGCCGGTGCGGCCCTGGTGCCAGGCATCGATCCTGTCCTCGCCCGGGTGGCCCCAGGGGAAGGAGTCGAAGCGGGAGTCGAAGTTGGCGGTCGCGAGGTCGGGCCAGTGGAAGAGCAGGTGGTAGCAGAACTCGCGCCAGAGCACCTCGGCGAGGAAGCGGTCGCTGCCCTCACCGCGGTGCTGCCCCTTCGCGTGCGCCTCCTCGAGAGCGTGCCAGACCTGGAACGGGCTGATCTCGCCCCAGCGCAGGTGCGGAGACAGATTTGAGGTGGCATCGCGCGCCGGCAGGTTCCGGTCGTCGGCGTAGTCGTCGAGCTGCTCGGCGAGGAACGCACGCAGCCGCTTCGCCGCCGCCTTCTCGCCCGGCACCCAGCGCTCGCGGAGCCCGCCCGCCCAGTCGGGGCTGGTCGGCAGCAGCTGCCAGTCGTCGAGGTCGTCGGAGGCCGCCTCCGTCTCGATCCCGTCGATCTCGCGCGGTCGCGGCAGCGGAGCGCGCGGGGTGTCCCGGTTGCGGCAGGCGCGCGCGAACGGCGTGTAGACGGAGTAGGGGGTGCCGCCGCCGGTCTGCACGGTCCACGGCTCGAAGAGCAGCGAGCCCTGGTGGCTCTCCGCCTCGACGTCCCGGTCGCGCAGCGCCTCCTTGATCGCGGCGTCGACGGTCCGCTCCGCCTTGCCGTAGCGGCGGTTCCAGTGCACCGCGCCCGCGCCCAGCTCCTCGGCGAGCTGCAGGACGACGGCCTCGGCCGGTCCGCGGCGCAGGATCAGGGACGCTCCGGCCTCCTCGAGGTCGCCCGCGAGCGCGAGCAGGCTCCCGTGCAGCCACCAGCGGGCCGCGCCGCCGAGCGGTCGGATGCCGTCGGACTCCTCGTCGAGCACGTAGCAGACGGCGACGGGGCCGCCGCGGTCGATCGCGGCCCGGAGTGCCGGATTGTCGGCGAGACGCAGGTCGTCGCGGAGCCAGACGAGGGTGGGGGAGGAGCTGCTCATGGTCCCTCCATGATCCGCGAGCGCGGCGCCCCTGCGAAGTGCTGGCCGCGCGGCGGCGGGGCGTGCTAGCGGAGGGCGGGGGCGCTCAAGCCGAGGCGACGCGCTCGCGCAGCTTGTCGCAGAGGGCGGTCAGCTGCTCCAGCTCGTCGTCGTCGAGGGCCGCTCCGACGTGGTCCGAGATCGTCTGCATGTGCGTCATCGCCACCCGTCGGAAGAGCGCGTAGCCCTCGTCGGTGATCTGGATGACCGTGCCGCGGGCGTCGGTCGGGTCCTCGCTCTTGGTCACGCAGCCGCGGGCGACCAGGCGGTCGATCAGGCGGCTGACGCTCGGCTGCGTCAGGAGGACGTGCTTGTTCAGGTCCCGGAGCCGGGCCCGGCGCTCGGGCTGCAGCGTGAGGTTGAAGAGGACGTCGTACTCGTTGAGCGAGATCTCCTTCGACGGGAAGTCGGTGCTCAGCGCCCGCATCACGTGCACCTGCGCTCGGAACAGCGACTCCCACGCGGCGACCGCACGTCTCGAGCTCACGCATCCTCCTTGTGTTCCGTTCAGGATACGGCGTCTCGACGGCCCCGCGGCGCCCGGGGCGGGGGGTCGTCCGGAGGGTGTCGCGCGGAGGCGGTGCTCAGTCCGGGAACGACAGAAGGCCGGCCGCTGAGGCGAGCGGCCGGCCTTCATTCCCTTGCACCAAGAGTGTCCTGCAATCACTTCTTGCGCTTCCCGCCACAGCAAACGGTCGACGCACTTGAACTATATAACGGATCGATAACGCCGCAAGGACCGATTTCCTGAGGTTTCCCTGTGACCCCGCGTCGCCGGGAGGCGGGGTCTCGATACGCCGCGTCCCGCGGCTCCTCGACCAGCATGGTTGCGCGGCCTCCGTCAACCGAGCGCGGGACCCGCAGGCACGCGGAGCGCTGCCGCTTGCAGACGCGCGAAGCTCCGCTGTCCCTTTCATGCTGATCGAGTAGCCCGCTCCGCGGGCGTATCGAGATCCACCCTCCGTCTGAGCATGGGTCTCGATACGCCGCTCCGCGGCTACTCGACCAGCATGTCGTGGTGCCGCCCCCGTCCGACTCGTGCCGAACGACCAGCCGCCCTCTGCGAGGCGTTCGGTGAGAAACGCGTGCCAGCGTTTCTCACGAGCCGTAGGGAGGACGCTCTCTGAGACGCGACCTCCCGCGGAGCCGACCGCGGCGGAGCGAGCGCTCGCGCTCGCGCAGCACATCGAGCACGTGAGGAGTGGGCGCGAGCGCCCACTCCTCAAAACAGGTCGGGGCTAGGGGTGGACGCGTAGCGGATGGCGACGTCCGCGTGGCGGTCGAAGCGGTAGCCGACGCCGCGGACGGTGCGGACGATGTCCTCGTAGCGGCCGAGCTTGGCGCGGAGGCGGCGGACGTGCACGTCGATGGTGCGCTCGTTGGGGGCGTCGTCGTCGGCGGCTCCCCAGAGTGAGGAGATCAGCTCGGCGCGCTCGATGGTGCGGCCCTCGCGGAGGACGAGGTACTGCAGCAGCTCGAACTCCTTGTAGGTGAGGGCCGTGGTCTCGTCGTCGAGGATGACGCGCTTGCGCGAGATGTCGATGACGACGCCGCCGGGGGCCCGGTCGAGGTCGGGCTCGGTCTCGGAGCGGCGGCGGGCGACAGCGGCCGGATCCTGGAGGGCGAGGCGGACGACGTCGACGTCGCGGCCGCCGGCGCCCTGGGGGGCGAGTGCGACGGAGGCGTAGGTCTCGGCGTCGGGAGCGAACTCGGCGGTGACGCGCTTGAGCTCCTCGACCAGGCGGCCGAGGTCGATGCCGGCGGCGCGGGCCTTGGCCTCGTCGATGCCGACGTAGAGGGCGAAGCCGCGGGCCTCGGTGCCCTGCGGCACGGCGCGGAGCCGGGGAGCGGCGGGTGCGGGCTCGGGGGCGGCCTGGAGGCGGGGGGCCTCGGCGGGAGCGGAGACGGGACGGGCGTGGAGGAGGGACATGACGAATCCTTGGGCTGGTCGGATCCGGGACGAGTGTCCGGGGAGCGGATCCGGGTGTGCGCGCGAGAGCCGGTGCACGAGGTGCGGGCCGGCAGGGGCGGATGCGGGGCATCCAGGGGTTCACCGCGCCTGCGACGCCCGGCCGATCGGAGGATCGTGACGATCAGTGCGATCGGGGGCGGAGGCTGTGCGGAGAACCGGCGAGGGTGATTCCTCAGGCGCACATTCGACAGCGCAGGACGAGGCCGCCGGCCATCATCATGCCGGCATCCCCGATGGCCTCAAGGGAGGTCAGGGCGTGCGCGTTGTCAGTCATGGTCGAAAGTAAAGCGGATGGTGGCGGACCCCGTCAACAGATCCGCGCACACTGGCGCGGTCCGGGCGCCGCGGCGGGCGCCCGGAGCGGCTCAGCCGGCGAGCCCGTAGAGGCGGTCGCCCGCGTCGCCGAGGCCGGGGACGATGTAGCCCAGCTCGTTGAGCTTCTCGTCGAGCGAGCCGAGGACGATGGTCACGTCCTTGCCGACGAACGCCTTCTCCACGGCCGCGAGGCCCTCGGGGGCGGCGAGCAGGCAGACGGCGGTGACGTCCTCGGCGCCGCGGTCGAAGAGGAACTGGATGGCGGCGATCAGCGAGCCGCCGGTGGCGAGCATCGGGTCGAGCACGAAGCACTGGCGGTTGGACAGGTCGTCGGGCAGGCGCTCGGCGTAGGTGGTCGGCTCGAGGGTCTCCTCGTTGCGTGCCATGCCCAGGAAGCCCACCTCGGCGGTGGGGATGAGCTTGACCATGCCCTCGAGCATCCCGAGGCCCGCGCGCAGGATCGGCACGACCAGCGGCTGCGGGTCGCTCAGCGCGAGACCGGTGGTCGTGGTGACCGGCGTCTCGATGGTGACGGTGCGGGTGCGGACGCCGCGGGTCGCCTCGTAGGCGAGCAGGGTCATCAGCTCCTCGGCGAGCTGCCGGAAGGTGGGGGAGGGGGTGCGCTTGTCGCGCAGCACGGTGAGCTTGTGCGTGATCAGCGGGTGGTCGGCTACATGGACGCGCATAAGCTCAATCTACTTGCCGGTCGGAGTCGGCCGGAGCCGGACGAGGGGGCGCGATGCGCGAGAGCGACCTCCCCCTCCCTCCCGAGGCGGACGCCTGGATGCGGCTCGCGCTCGACGAGGCCCGCCGGGCCGCCGGGTGGGGCGACGTGCCGGTCGGCGCGGTGGTCGTGGACGCCGAGGGCGCGGTGATCGGGCGCGGCCGGAACGAGCGCGAGCTGCGCACGGATCCGACGGCGCACGCCGAGGTGGTCGCACTGCGGGAGGCCGCGGCGGCCCGCGGTGACTGGCAGCTCGCGGGCTGCACCCTCGTGGTCACGCTCGAGCCGTGCGCGATGTGCGCGGGGGCGATCCTCGCCTCCCGGCTCGAGCGCGTCGTCTTCGGAGCGTGGGACGAGAAGGCGGGCGCGGCCGGCTCGGTGCACGACCTGCTCCGCGACCGACGGCTGCACCACGTGGTCGAGGTGTACCCGGGGCTGCGCGCCGACGAGGGCGCCCGGCTGCTGCTCGACTTCTTCGCGGCGAAGCGCTGAGCGGGCCGGAGCGCGGTCAGCCCTGCGCGCCGACCCACTCGGTCAGCGCCGCCTCCGTCGCCGTCCGCATCCGCTCGAAGCGGCCCTCGCGCACGTCGTCCTCGAGCTGCTCGTGCCCGTAGCCCGCTCCCGCGGCGTACTCGGCGTCGCCCTCGAGCCAGCGCGCGGCCAGCTCGCCGGTGAGCTCCGGGTGGAACTGCACGCCGAGCAGCCAGTCGTCGATCGCGAACGCCTCGACGGCGTAGGAGGGCGAGGAGGCGAGCAGGGTCGTCCCCGCCGGCAGGTCGAAGGTGTCACTGTGCCACTGCATCACCGGGACCTCGGCGAGGTGGCGCAGCGGCGAGCGGGTCCCCGCCTCGGTCGCGACGATGCCGCGGAAGCCGACCTCGCGGGTCGGGCCCGGCCGGACCTCCTCGCCGAGCGCGGCGGCGATCAGCTGCGCGCCGAAGCAGACGCCGAGGGTCGGCCGGCGGTGGTGCAGCCGGTCCTGCAGCAGGGCGATCTCGGGCGAGATGAAGGGGTGCCGGGCGGTCTCGTAGACGCCGGCGCTCGAGCCGAGGGTGACGACGAGATCGGGCGCGAGGATGTCGACCGAGTCGAGGTCGGTGCCGGCGACCGCGTCGACCGCGAAGCCCCGGTCGCGCAGCATCGGCTCGAGGGCGCCGAGTCCGGCGCCGCGCTCGTTGACGATCGCGAGGACGCGGCGCATCAGCCGGCGCTCCCGCTGGTGGCGGTCGGCTCCGCCGAGGGCGGCTGCGCCCCGCGGTCGACGTCGGGTTCGAGGTAGATGACGCGGGCGGCCGGGACCGCGTCGCGGATCCGCTTCTCCGTCGCGTCGATCCCCTCGGCCAGCTCGGCCATGGTCTCGGCGGCGGGGAAGGCGAGCTTGGCGGCGACGAGGATCTCGTCCGGACCGAGGTAGAGGGTCTTCATGTGGATGACGCGCTCGACGTCCGGACCGGCCTCGATGGCCGCGCGGATCGCCGCGGCGTCGGCCGGGGTCGCGCCCTCGCCGACCAGCAGGCTCTTGGTCTCGACGCCGAGGACGATCGCGACGACGACCAGCAGGGTGCCGATCATGATGGTGCCGATCGCGTCGAAGACCGTGTTCCCGGTGATCACCGAGAGGCCGACGCCGAGCAGCGCGAAGACGAGACCGGTGAGCGCGGCGACGTCCTCGAGCAGCACGACCGGCAGTTCCGGCGCCTTCGCCCGGCGGATGAACTGCAGCCAGGACTGCTGCCCGCGGACCTTGTTCGACTCCTTGACCCCGGTGCGCAGCGAGTAGCCCTCGAGGCAGATCGAGACGACGAGGACCAGGATCGGCAGCCAGGCGTTCTCGAGCTCGTGCGGCTCGGCGATCTTCTCGACACCCTCGTAGATCGAGAAGACACCGCCGACGGAGAAGAGGATGATCGCGACGACGAAGGCGTAGACGTAGCGCTCGCGGCCGTACCCGAACGGGTGCTCCTCGTCGGCGGCCTTCCGCGACTTGCGGCCGCCGAGCAGCAGCAGCAGCTGGTTGCCGGAGTCGGCGAGCGAGTGCACGCCCTCGGCCAGCATCGAGGCTGAGCCGGAGAAGAACCAGGCGACGAGCTTGGTCAGCGCGATGCCGAGGTTCGCGGCCAGCGCCGCGATGATGGCGGAACCGCCTCCGGATGCGCTCACGGGGTCTCCTCGGGGTGACTCGTCGGGGTGCTGGTGCTCGGGGGTGGTCGGCCCATCCTAGGAGGCGGGCGCCGGGCAGCAGGCTCCCGCCGTCGACCGAGTCGTGCCCCTTGCGGAGAGATCGCCTTCGTACGATGGGCGGATGACCGACGCACCCGTGCAGCTCCCGTCCATCGCCGTCCTCGGGCTCGGCTCGATGGGGGGCGCGATCCTCAGCGGACTGCTCGCCCCCGACGTGGAGGTGCAGGGCGGTGTCCGCGTGACCAACCGCGACGCGGAGAAGGCGGCGCGCTGGAGCGGCCACCCGGTGGTGACCGCGTTCGCGACCGCCGACGACCCGGAGGCGAACCGGCGCGCGGTCGACGGCGCCGCCGTGGTGCTGGTGGCCGTGAAGCCGCACATGGTTCCCGCGCTGCTCGACGAGATCGCCGACGCCGTCGCCCCCGGGACGATCGTGGTCAGCGTCGCGGCGGGAGTGACCGTCGCGACGTTCGAGGCGCACCTGCCCGCGTCGGTGTCCGTGCTCCGCTCGATGCCGAACACCCCGGCCGTCGTGGGCCGCGCGGTCACCGGCCTGAGCGCCGGCACCCGCTCGAGCGAGGACGACCTGGCGCTGGTCCGCCGGCTGTTCGAGACCGTCGGCGAGGTGGTGGAGGTGCCGGAAGCGCAGCTCGACGCGCTGTCGACGATCTCGGGATCGGGGCCGGCCTACGTCTTCCTCCTGGTCGAGGAGCTGACCGCCGCGGCGCTCGCCAAGGGCTTCACACCCGAGCAGGCGGCGACGATGGTCACCGGCACCTTCCGGGGCACCGCCGAGCTGCTGGTGCACTCCGGCGAGGAGCCCGCCGAGCTGCGCCGCCGGGTCACCAGCCCGAACGGCACGACCGAGCGCGCGATCGCCGTGCTGCAGGAGGCCGACCTCGCCGCCCTCTTCACCCGCGCCACCGACGCGGCCCTGGCCCGTGCCCGCGAGCTCGCCGCCTCCTGACCCCTGCCGCTCCTCCGCGAGATGCCACTTATGAGCCCGACACGCCGTGACGGGAGCTCATAAGTGGCATCTCGCGGGAGGGGTCAGGAGCCCAGGGCTGCGAAGCGCTCGATGTCGGTGGGGGTGCCGCTGACGACGATGAGGTCGTGGTTCGAGACGACGGTCTGCTCGGTCGCGTAGGTGAAGGGCTTGCCCGGGCTCTTCACGCCGACGACGGTGACGCGGTGCTTGCGGCGCACGCCCGACTCGGTGAGGGTCAGGCCGCGGATCGGCTTCGGCGGGTACATCTTGGCCAGCACGAAGTCGTCGTCGAACTCGATGAAGTCGAGCATCCGGCCCGAGACCAGGTGCGCGACGCGCTCTCCCGCCTCGGCCTCCGGGTAGATCACGTGGTTCGCGCCGATCCGCTCGAGGATCTTGCCGTGCGAGCGCGAGATCGCCTTGGCCCAGATCTGCGGGATCTTGAGGTCGACGAGGTTCGCGGTGATCAGCACCGACGCCTCGATCGAGGAGCCGACGGCGACGACGGCGACCTGGAAGTCCTGCGCGCCGATCTGGGCGAGGGCGTCGAGCGAGCGGGCATCGGCCTGGACCGCGTGGGTGACCCGCTCCGACCACTTCTGCACGAGCCCGGCGTCGGCGTCGATCGCGAGCACCTCGCGGTCGAGCCGGTCGAGCTGGCCGGCCGTCGCGGCGCCGAAGCGACCGAGGCCGATCACCAGCACCGGGGCGTCGTACCTGATGCGGTCAACCAACGATGGGCCTCTCTTCCGGTCGTCTGAACAACTGCCTGCGCTGGCTCGCGGCGAGCGCGGCAGCGAGAGTCACGGTACCAACGCGGCCCATGAACATCGTCAGCGCCAGCACGTAGACGCCGGAGGTCGGCAGCTCGGCGGTGAGCCCCGTCGACAGACCGGAGGTCGCGAACGCCGAGACCACGTCGAAGAGGACGTGGTCGAGCGGCGCCTTGGTGATGTGCAGGATCAGGACCGACGAGACGGCGACGGTGGTGGCTCCCCAGAGCACGACGGAGACCGCGAGGCGCAGCACGTCGTTGGGGATCCGGCGGCCGAACGCCTCCATGTCGTTGTTGCCGCGCGCCTCGGCGAACGCCGCGAGGAAGAGGATCGCGAGCGTCGTCACCTTGATGCCGCCCGCGGTCGAGGCCGAGCCCCCGCCGATGAACATCAGCATGTCCGTGACGAGCAGGCTGGAGCCGTTGAGATCGGGGATCGAGATGGTCGAGAAGCCGCCCGAGCGCGTCATCGTCGACAGGAAGAAGGACTGGAAGACGGTGTCGCCGGCGTCGAGGGTGCCGAAGGTCGTCGGATTGTCGAACTCGAGCACGATGTAGAGCACCGCTCCCGCGACGAGCAGGATCAGCGAGGTGACCAGCGTGAGCTTCACGTGCACCGACCACTTGCGCGGGCGCCGCCAGCCGCGCGAGAAGGCGTAGATCACCGGGAAGCCGATCGAGCCGAGGAAGACGCCGATCATCAGGATGCCGAGGAACCAGTAGTCGTCCTCGAACGGCGTGAGGCCGGCGGCGTTGGGCGCGAAGCCGGTGTTCGTGAACGCCATGGCGGAGTAGTAGAAGGAGTGCCAGATCGCCTCGCCGATCGGGATCCCGTCGATCAGCATCCGCGGGAAGAGGAGCAGGGCGACCACGATCTCGATCATCGCCGCGCTGATGGCGACCGTCGCGAGCAGACCGCCGATCTCGCCGAGGCGCACGGCCTGGCCCTCGGCGACGGGACCGGAGTGGATGCGGAGCGGGTTCGAGTCGCTCGCGGCCATCAGCTTCGCGCGGAGCCCGAGGCGGCGCGAGATGGCGAGACCCATGATCGACGCGAGCGTCAGCACGCCGAGGGCGCCGATGTTCACGCCGATGAAGACGATCGAGTGGCCGAACGCGGACCAGTGCGTCGCCATGTCGACCGTGGCGAGGCCCGTGACGCAGATGACCGACATCGCGGTGAAGAAGGCGTCGTGCAGCGGAGTGACGGTGCCGGTCGTGCTCGACACCGGCAGCGAGAAGAGCAGGGTGAAGACGAGGATCAGGCCCGAGAAGATCATGATCGCGAAGCGCGACGGCGAGCGGCCGGCGAAGTCGTCGACGAGGTCGCGGGCCCGGGCGAAGCTCGACCACGGCGAGGCCGGCGAGACGCCCACGGGGCTGCGGAACTGCTGCCGAACCACCACGGCGGGCCCTCCACTCGATCGCGGCCATGCTACCCGCTCGCCGGTCGGCTCCCGGGGCGCCCGGACACCATGCGCCGCCCGGCATACGCACGGGGGACACCCTGCCCGCGGCGGAGGGCGCTGACTACCCTGGGGGGATGGCTGACATCTTCGCGGTGATCGCGGACGGCACCCGCCGCGACATCCTCTCGCTCCTCCTGGAGCAGCGGGTCGAGGGTTCCGGGGGCGCCGGCGGCATGAGCGTCTCGCGCATCGTCGCGAAGCTCGAGCTCAGCCAGCCGACGGTGTCCAAGCACCTCAAGGTGCTGCGCGAGGCGGGGCTCGTCACCGTCCGTGAGAGCGGGCAGCACCGCATCTACGCACTGCAGTACGGGCCGCTGGTCGCCGTCGAGGACTGGCTGCTGCCGTTCGGCGCGGCGGACGAGGCCGACGAGGGCGCCGCCGTGCTCGACGCGGCCGCCGCCGCCCGGGCCGAGTCGCTCGGGCGGGCGCTCGCGGAGCGCACCCACCAGGTCACCGCGGTCGTGCAGGACATCCAGCGCGGCGTGAGCGAGGGAGCGACGAAGGTCGCGGGGGCGCTGCGCATCCGGAAGTGAGGCAACGTCGGTCGCCGCCAGGGGTGGCGCGACGGCGCGGATCCTCGTCGGTGTCCGCGTCGTGTAAGCTCGCGGGAGCCAGTTTTTCGTAAGCGGCCGTCCGTCGGGCGGTCGACCCCCTGAACGTTGTGAGGTCTTCGTGGGTTCTGTCATCAAGAAGCGTCGCAAGCGTATGGCGAAGAAGAAGCACCGCAAGCTGCTTCGCAAGACTCGTCACCAGCGTCGCAACAAGAAGTAGGCTCGCGCCTCTTCACCCTTCGAGCGTCCGCCCCTCTGGGGTCGGGCGCTCGTCTGCGTCTATGGGGTCGCTCCGTCCCGGGTCCCGCGCGGTGGCCGCGGCTACAGTGGTCACGTGGATGTGGCACTGACTCTCGTGGGCAAGCCCGGCTGCCACCTCTGCGACGACGCCCGCGCCGTCGTCCAGCAGGTCCTCGCCGAGCTCGCGGACGTGCCCGGCGCTCCGAGCGTCTCGCTCGCCGAGGCCTCGATCCTCGACGACGCGGAGCTGCACGAGCGTTTCGTCGAGGAGATCCCGGTCGTCCTGATCGACGGACGCGTGCACACCTACTGGCAGGTCGAGCCGGACCGCCTGCGTCGAGCCCTGCTCGAGCGCGCCTGACGGCAGCGCGACGGCGGGACTCCGCCGTGATGCGAATGTTGTAGAAGGCCCCTCGGATGGGGGACCGGAGTGCCTGCGAGTGCTCGCGGTTCGCGCATAGTCTCTTCACGGGGAGGCTCGCTCCCCGCGTTCGGGGTGCGTTCGGCGTCTCGCGGGGGAGGAACTTCCATGACTCGACAGCGTCTGCTGAAGCAGCGTCGCCGCTCCACGGCCTCCGCGCTCGCGCTCGCCCTGCTCATCGCGGGGCTCGCGCTGCCGGCGTCGGCCCACGCGGAGACGCTTCCGGGCGATACCGCGACCACCGCGGCCGAGTCGACGGACGTGCCGAGCCTGCCCGAGGAGCCCTCGGAGCCGGCGCAGCCGTCGGAGCCGGAGCAGCCTTCCGAGCCGGAGCAGCCGTCGGAGCCGGCGCAGCCCTCGGAGCCGGAGGTGCCGAGTCTGCCGGAGCAGCCGTCGCAGCCGGAGGTGCCGAGCGTGCCGGAGCAGCCGTCGCAGCCCGAGCAGCCGTCGCAGCCGTCCGAGCCCGAGCAGCCGTCGCAGCCGGAGCAGCCGTCCCAGCCCGAACAGCCGTCGCAGCCGGAGCAGCCGTCCCAGCCCCAGCAGCCCTCCCAGCCCCAGCAGCCCTCCCAACCGCAGCAGCAGCCGACCACCGGTGGCGGTGGGCAGACACAGCAGTCGCCCGCCGGCGGCTCGGGCAGTGGCGGCGGCAGCACCGGCGGCACCGCGACCACCGAGGCCGGCGCGACGCCGCCCCGCGCCTCCGCGCCCGGCCGGACCCTGCTCTCGACCTCCGCTGGCGACCCCGCCGCCGCTCCCGTGCCCGGGACCGAGACCGCCGGCGGTCCCGCCGTCTCGGTGTTCCTCACCCGTGACGCCGGCGTCGACCCCGGCGCGCTCACCGTCGATCTGGCCCGCTTCTACGGAGTCGGCGTCGCCTACGCCGGATTCCAGCGCGAGGAGAACGCCACCGCGACGCTCAAGGCGCCGGCCGGCACCGAGACCCCGCTGACCGTCGAGAACCGCCAGGACGGCGAGACGACCAGCACCGGATCGGCCACCGTGCCGACCGCCGCGCTCCTCTCCATCGGCACCTACACGGTGACGATCTCGGGTGACCGCGGCTCGTCGGCGACCACGACGTTCGCTCTGATCGCCTCCTCCGCTCCCGGGATCCTCGTCGAGCCGCGCGAGGCCTCCAGCTCCGAGGCGGCCATGCCGCGCGGCGCGGTCTGGGGCTTCGGCCCGGTCGAGAGCGTCACCGTCGGCGCGTACACGACCGCCGGCGTCCAGGCGGACCTCGCGGCGGGCGACCTCGCGGTCCGCGTCGACGCGCTCGGGTGGTCCGACCTCGACCTCGGCGAGGCCGTCGTCGCGGAGCCCACGGCCGAGGTCTACTGCATCGTCGCGGTCGGGTCGGTCAGCAAGCGCACCGCCGCGGTCACGGTCGCCTATCCGGCGGAGGGCTCCACCGCGACGGCTCCCGACGCCGCGCAGGTCTGCGGCATCGCGATCACCTCCGCCAAGGC
Source organism: Rathayibacter sp. VKM Ac-2927 (assembly GCF_022815525.1). Taxonomy (NCBI): domain Bacteria; kingdom Bacillati; phylum Actinomycetota; class Actinomycetes; order Micrococcales; family Microbacteriaceae; genus Rathayibacter; species Rathayibacter sp. VKM Ac-2927. Next base: position 231,751 of record NZ_JALGRT010000002.1, on the reverse strand, counting down.
CGGCGCCGTGCCACCCGCGGCCGCCAGCACCGGCGGCCTCTCGGCCGGGGTCGGCCTCACCATCGGCGCCGGCGTGCTCGTCGCGCTGCTGATCGCCGGACTCGTGACGGCCGTCGTCCTGCGCCGTCGCCGCGAGAACGACGACCTGCTCATCGGCGGACCGCTCCCGCACCCGACGGAGCAGTGAGGCGCCGCGCCCGGTGCGTGACGACAGTCTGATCGCGGCGCTGCATCGCGGTCGTCCCCGGACGATCGCGGCGGCGGCGGAGCTGGTCCACCTGGCGCCGGCCGACGTGCGGATCGCCGTCGACCGGTTCCGCGCCCTCGGGCTCCTCGGCGGCGAGGGCGAGGAGATCGCCTACGTCCCGCCCGCCGATTGGGCGGCGGACGCGGTCCTCCGGCACACCGTGGCGGCTCGCCGTGCCACGCTCGAGGCGCTGGACGGCATCGAGCGCCTCGTCGGCGACCTGCCCTCGCTGCTCGGAGCGTGGTCGGTCGGCGCCGCCGCGGACGATCTCGTCCCCACGCTGCTGCGCCACGGGCCGCACGCCTCGGAGGACCTCTGGTTCGACCTCGTCCGCAGCGACTCCGGGACGCTGATCGCGGTGCTCCCGGACGTGCAGCGCTTCCTCGACCCGCCGACCGAGCGGGCGCTGCGCTTCGGCGAGGCGCTGGCGGCGAAGGACCGGGTCCGGGTCATCATCCCCGCCGAGGGCGTCCGGGACCCGCGGGTGCTCGCGCGGATCGAGGCGTACCAGAAGGCCGGGGTGGAGTACCGCCTGCTCGAGGCGATGCCGAGCTGGTTCTGGGTCGACGGCGAGTACCTGGCCGTGCCGTTCGAGTGGGGCGAGACCCGGCCGACGAGCGTGCTGGGCGTGCGGCACGAGGCGCTCGCCGGACTCGTCAGCGCCTACTTCGAGCAGCTGTGGCGGCAGGCGCTGCCGGTCGATGCGGCCGAGCAGAGCTGGACGTCGCTGCTCCGGCTGATGCGGACGGGCCTCACTCTCGAGACGGCGTCGCACCGGCTGGGGATCAACCCCCGCACGGGGCGGCGCCGCATCTCCGCCGCGATGGAGCACTACGGCGCTCCGACTCTCTTCGCCCTGGGAGCGGCCTGGTCGGCGGAGGAGGGCCGGGCGGCCCCGGAGGGACCGGCCGAGGTGTAGCGGCGCGGCTCCGGTCCGGGCTTCCCGGCCCAGGTGCCGAGAAGGGTCCCGACCACTCGGGGAGGGTTCGGGTCGCCCCGAGTGGTCGTCTGCGCCGACCAGGCAGTCCCCAGTGTCCGGAGTCGGGCCCGCGCGCCGCAAGCGCCGCTTGCGGACATGTCCGGAAGAGGGCGTCGGCTGAGCTCGACGAGCCGGCACCCTTCTTGCTGGTCGAGTAGCCCGGAGGGCGTATCGAGACCCACCGTCGTCCGGAGGGTGGATCTCGATGCGCCCGCTCCGCGGGCTACTCGATCAGCAGGGGACGTCAGCCGGCGGCGGTGAAGCGCAGCAGGATGGTGCGGGCCTCCGGGCGCAGCTGGAAGTCGGGCCAGACGTCCGGGCCGCAGGCGCGCGAGCCGAGGCCGTGCTGGGCGGCGTCGATCGTGAGCACCGAGCGGGTGGACGCGGGCAGCTCGTGCGGGTGGCCTGCGGCCGTCAGCTCGTGCGCGGTGTGGCGCGCGAGCGTGAAGCCGGGGAGCCGGCCGTGCAGGTCGGCTGCCGCCTCGATGCGCAGACGAGCGGACCCGCCCTCGCTGAGGACGAGCTCGCGGACGGCGCTGCGGTGACCGTTCTCCTGCGGGCGTGCGTACTCCGTCTTCAGCTCGTCGATGCCGGCCGAGAAGCGGCCGACCCTGGTCGCGCGCATGCTGTCGGGATACGACTCCCGCGGTCCGGTGCCGAACCACTCCGCGCCGTCGACCGACGCCGGGAGGTCGAGCCGGATGCCCAGCCGCGGCCAGACCGAGCCCCAGCCGCGGGTCGGCACCAGATCGACCCGGAGGACGACCGCGTCGCCGTCGAGGCTCCAGTGCTCCTCCACGAGGAGCGCCGCGTCGAGATCGGCGGCGGACCAGCGGGTGCGCCGGCGGACCCCCGACGAGGTGTCGACCGACTCGACCCGGCCCACCAGCCGGTCCAGTCCCGCCTCGCGCCAGCGCGACGCGGAGGACGGCGCGGGCACGCCGTTGCCGTTGCCGGCGCGCGGGTCACCTTCCGTGTACCCGGGGAAGCCGTCGCCCTCGTCGTTGTCGGTCGGGGCGCGCCAGAGCTCGGCGCGGGGTCCGTCGACCGCCAGCCCGGCCAGCGCGGTGAGCCGGCCGTTCCGGAAGCTCGCGAACCCCAGAGCACCCTCGACGGAGGCGCCGCCGCGGGGCGAGCGGGCCCAAGCGGGGATCGGTGCGAGCGCGGAGAGACGGCGCTGACCGGTGGAGATCACGTGCCCCTCCTCGGCCCAGACGGTGCTCGACGCGAGCGCCGCGTCGACGGTCAGCCACGCCTCGCCGCCGGTCGGCACGTCGAAGGTGGGCAGCGCCAGGCGCGCGGAGTCGCCGGCCGCGATCGCGGGAGCGTCGAGCACGCCCTCCGCGGTGACCCTGCCGTCGAGCTCCACCCGCCACGCGAAGCGCAGGTCGGCGGTCGAGGCGTCGTGCCGGCGGTTCTCGACCAGCACGGCGTCCGCCTCGACCGTGACGCGCACCGGCGCCACGATCTGCTTCCACTCGAACAGCCCCGGACTCGGCGTGCCGTCGGAGAGGACCATGCCGTCCATCACGAAGTTGCCGTCGTGCACGACCTCGCCGAAGTCGCCGCCGTAGGCGTAGTACTCGACGCCCTCGGGAGTGCGGGCGCGCAGACCGTGGTCGCGCCACTCCCAGACGAAGCCGCCGTGCAGCCGCGGGTAGCGGTCGACGAGGTCCTCGTACTGGTCGATCGCTCCGGGGCCGTTGCCCATCGCGTGCACGTACTCGCAGAGCAGGAACGGCTTCGAGCGCTGGCGCGCCGACTCGCCGGCCGAGCAGCCGAGCAGCGGCGTGCGCGAGTCGTCGCGGCCGATCTGCTCGGTCTCGGGGATCGACGAGTACATCCGCGAGTAGACGTCGGTATAGGCGCCGGTGTAGTCGCCCTCGTAGTGCACGGGGCGCTCGGGGTCGCGGCCGTGCACCCAGGACGACATGGCGGCGAGGTTCGCGCCGGTGCCGGCCTCGTTGCCGAGCGACCAGATCACGATGCTCGGGTGGTTCTTGTCGCGCTCGACGGTGCGCTCGATCCGGTCGAGGTACGCCTCGCGCCAGGCCGGGTCGTCGCTGGGGTTGCCCTTCCAGCCGTAGCGCTCGAAGCCGTGGGTCTCGAGGTCGCACTCGAGGATCACCCAGAAGCCGAGCTCGTCGGCGAGGTCGAGCAGGCGCGGGTGCGGCGGGTAGTGGCTGGTGCGAATCGCGTTGACGTTGAACCGCTTCATCATCGCGAGGTCCGCGCGGGCGAAGTCCTCGTCGAAGGCGCGGCCGCGGTCGGGGTGCGTCTCGTGGCGGTTGACGCCGTGGAAGACGACGCGCTCGCCGTTGACCAGGAAGCGGTCGCCGCGGATCTCGACGGTGCGGAAGCCCAGGCGGAGCGAGACCGTCTCGCCCGAGGAGGCGACCTCGGCGTCGTAGAGGCGGGGTGCCTCCGCCGACCACGGCTCGACGGCCGGCACCTCGATCGGAGCGACCTCCACGGCGCTCGCCCAGACCGTCTCGATGCCGAGCTCGGGGACGCGGAGGGTGACCGGGAAGGCCGCGTCTTCCGCCGTCAGCTCGGTCTCGATCCGGCCCGCGCCGGCGGCGAAGGAGGCGCGCACGAAGACGTCCTCGACGCCGCCGACCGGGCGGGCGATCAGGTGGACCGAGCGGAAGATCCCCGGCAGCCACCACTGGTCCTGGTCCTCGACGTAGCTCGCGGCGGACCACTGGTGCACGCGGACGACGACGAGGTTCTCGCCGGGCCGCACCGCCTCGGTGACGTCGAACTCCTGCGCGAGCCGGCTGCCCGAGCCGATGCCGATCTCGACGCCGTTGACCCAGACGCGGTAGCGCGACTCGACGCCGTCGAAGCGGAGCACGACCGCCTCGGCGCCGGCGAAGGACTCCGGCAGCTCGAAGCTGCGGCGGTGGTCGCCGGTCGGGTTCTCGTCCGGGACGAACGGCGGCTCGGTCGGGAAGGGGAACTGCACGTTCGTGTAGGCGGGGAGTCCGTAGCGCCCGTCGCCCTGGAGGACCCAGTGCGACGGGACGGGCAGCACGTCCCAGCCGGAGTCGTCGAAGGACTCCGCCCCGACGTCGTCCACCCCCTCGCCCTCGGGCAGCGCATCGGCGCCGCCGGGCGTGCCCGGTGCGGCGGGGAGCAGGCGGAAGCGCCAGTCCCCGTCGAGCGAGAGCGTCGGTGCGTCGGTGTGCAGCCACGAGCGGGCGGCGCGGCGGCGGCCGGAGCCGGGGCCGGTGTCGGCGAGGTAGTGGGGGGACGTCGGGGCGAGGGTCACTTGACGGATCCTTCGGTCAGGCCGCCGCGCCAGAAGCGCTGCAGCACGATCATGGCGATGGCGAGCGGGATGATCGACAGCAGGACGCCGCCGGTCGTGAGCTCGTAGAACTCGGGCAGCCGGTCCACCTGGCTGAGCCAGTTGTTCAGGCCGAGGGTGATCGGGAAGAGCTCGGTGTCCGAGAGCATCACGAGCGGGAGGAAATAGTTGTTCCAGATCCCGACCAGCTGGAAGAGGAACACGGTGACCAGCGCCGGGGTGAGGATCCGCAGCCCGAGGGTGTGGAAGATCCGCAGCTCGCTCGCGCCGTCGATCCTGGCGGCCTCGATGATCGCGGTGTCGACCGTCGCCTGCGCGTAGATCCGGCAGAGGAACAGGCCGAACGGCGAGACCAGCGAGGGGATCAGCACGCTCCAGTAGGTGTTCGCGATGCCCATCTGGCTGAAGAGCAGGAACAGCGGGAGCGCGGTGGCGGTCCCGGGGACGAGGACGCCCGCGAGGATCGTGCCGAAGACGAGCTTGCTGCCCTTGAACTCGTACTTCGCCAGCGCGTAGCCGCCCGCGGCCGCGAGGTAGGTCGCGAGCAGCGCACCGACGCCGGCGTAGAGGACGGAGTTGAGGAACCAGCGGACGAAGATGCCGCCGTCGTAGGTCAGCACCTGGCCCAGGTTGTCCCAGAGCGCGAAGGTCGGCGCGAACCAGAAGCCGTAGGTGGCGAAGAGGTCGCCGGTGGTCTTCGTCGCGGCGACGACGACCCAGTAGACCGGGATCAGGAAGTAGATCGCGACGACGACGAGGATCGCGGTGACGATGATCGTCGAGGCGCGGTTGCGTCCGGCCGAGCGGTCGGGGCCGCGGCCGGCCTTCGCGGGCCGTTCTGCGGTGACGATGCCGGTGGTCGTGGGCGCATCGGCGGTGGCGCGCTCCGTCGTGCTCATGAGGACTTCCTGTTCGAGATCGAGAGGAACGTGAAGGAGAGGGCGAACGCGACGAGCGCGATCAGCACGGCCTGCGCGGCGGCGACGTTGTAGTCGTTGTAGGCGAAGGCGGTGGTGTACGCGCTGAGGTTCGGCGTGTACTGGCTGTCGATCGCGGGTGCGACCGTCTTCAGCACCTGCGCCTCGGCGAACAGCTGGAGCGTGCCGATGATCGAGAAGATCGTCGTGAGCACGAGGGCCGGGCGGATCAGCGGGAGCTGGATGCTCCGCGCGACCCGCCAGGTGGAGGCCCCGTCGACCTTCGCGGCCTCGTAGAGCTCGACCGGGATCGACTTCAGCTGAGCGACGATGATCAGCATGTTGTAGCCGGTGTAGCTCCAGAGCGAGATGTTCGCGATCGACCAGAGCACCGAGTTCGCGCCGAGGAAGTCGGGGTCGAGGCCGACCACGTTCGCCGCGTCGATGATCGGGCTGAGCCCGGGCACGTAGAGGAAGGACCACAGGATCGTGGCGATGACGCCCGGGACGCCGTAGGGCAGGAAGTACGCGGCGCGGAAGAAGCCGGGGAAGCGCGCGGAGGCGGACTCGAGCATCAGCGCGAGCACCGTGCACAGCGCGATCATGATCGGCACCTGCACGATGCCGAAGAGGAACATCCGGCCGATCGAGGCGATGAAGTTGCCGTCGGCGAGGGCCTGCGCGTAGTTGTCGAAGCCGGCGAAGCCGCTGGTCACGCCCGCCTCGCCGAAGAGGCCCGAGCGGGTCACCTTCGTGAAGCTCGAGCCGATGGCGACGACGATCGGGATGATGAAGGTGAGGACGAAGAGCGCCAGGAACGGCGCCAGCAGGATCCACGGGGCGCGGGTGACGGAGCGGCTCCGCTTCGAGGCGCCGGGCGCCTTCGAGGTGGCGGCGACCGCGGCGGCGGCGGGGGAGGTCGTGGTGGTCATGCGGAGGCCTTCCTGATGCTGAGGCCCTTGTTCTGGAAGACCGTGATGATCTGCTGCTCCGCCTGCGCGACGGCGTCGACGAGGGAGAGCCCGGACGCCTTCTTGCGGAAGCCGTCGCTGAGGATGTTGAACGACTGCTGCGTGACCGGCCACCAGGACCAGTCCGGGTTCTGCTCCGTCGCGGCGGGGACGAAGACGTCCTCGTTGTAGTTCTGACCGCTGAAGAACTCGCTCGGGCCCTTCCGAACCGAGCCGATCTCGCCGACCGCCGGGGACCAGCCGATACCGCTGTTGGCGATCATCGCGTCGATGCCCTCCTGCGTGGTGGTCATCCAGACGGCGAACTCGAGCGCCTCCTTCGGGTGCTTGCTGTTCGCGAAGACCGCGGCCGTCGAGCCGCCGAGGAAGCTCGAGCCGTAGCCCGTGCCCTCCCAGACCGGCATCGGCGCCGCACGCCACTTGCCCGCGCCGCCGCTGACGCCCTCGATGAGGGCGTCGCCCCAGCTCGCGGTCGTGCAGGAGGCGATCCCGCCGTTCGCGGCGGCCGCGAACCAGGCGGGGGAGTAGGCGCCGTAGCCGACCTCGACCAGGTCCTGGTCGATCGCGGAGTCGAAGAAGGAGGCGACCTTCGTGGTGGCCTCGTCGGTCATGTCGATGACCCAGCCGTCCTCCTCCGCCTTCAGCCACTGCGCGCCGGCCTGCGTCGCGAAGGCGGCGAAGACGGAGGCGTCGGCGAGCGGGAAGCAGTCGATGTAGGAGTCGACGCCGCGCAGCTCGGTCGCGACCGCGGCCCAGTCGTCCCAGGTGGTGGGCGTCTCGGCGCCGACGCTGTCGAAGATCTCCGGCTGGTAGAACAGCGCCATCGGGCCGCTGTCCTGCGGGATCCCGTAGACGCCGCCGGTGTAGCTGACCTGGCCCCAGAGGGTCGGGTCGTAGCGGTCGGCGTAGTCCTCGGCGCCGTAGCGGTTGAGGTCGACGAGGCCGTTCACGAGCAGGAACTCGGGGAGCGAGCGCATCTCGACCTGGCCGAGGTCGGGCCCGCCGCCGGCCGCGAGGGCCGAGTAGAGCTTCTGATAGCCGCCGGCGTTGCCGCCGGGGATCCAGACCGCGTCGACCTGGACCTCGGGGTGCGAGGCGTTCCAGACGTCGCAGACCTTCTGCAGGTCCTTGAGCCAGGCCCAGTACTGGAGCCGGATCGGCCCGTCGGCCGCCGGGATCGCCGCGCCGGCGTTGACCGAGACGGTGCCGGGCGTGGAGCAGGCGGTGAGGCCGCCGAGTGCCGCGGTGCCGAGGCCCGCGGCGAGCAGCTGTCGCCGGGTGAACGGATGCATGTGTCCCTCACTTCATCGTGGTGGAGTCCGGGACCAGTCCGCCCGGCTGATCCGGACGCTATCACAATTTCGAGTGCGTACTCGAAATTGGCGGACGGCACCGCTCGGTCGCTCCGAGCGCGCGCTACGCTGGGCGATCGACCGGCTGCGCAGCCGGCACTTCGAGGGCGAGGAGCGGCTGATGGCGGAGGCGGGCACCACCCGGAGCGCGCGCCGCGGCCCCTACGCGAAGTCGGCCGAGCGGCGGCGCGCGATCATCGAGGCGGCGCACGCGGTCTTCGCCGCCCGCGGCTACGCCCGCGGCTCGCTGCAGGACGTCGCCGACCGGGTCGGGCTCAGCCAGACGAGCCTGCTGCACTACTTCCCGTCGAAGACCGATCTGCTCCTGGCCGTGCTGCAGCATCGCGACCGGATCACCGGCGACGGCTCGACGCCCGTCGATCCCGAGGAGGGGCTCGTCGAGGGCATCGTCCGCCAGACCCGCTACAACGAGACGGCGCCCGGGGTGATCGAGCTCTACGCGGTGCTCTGCGGCGAGTCGACGACCGACGAGCACCCGGGTCGCGACTTCTTCGCGTCGCGCTTCCAGCGGCTGCGCGCGGACTACGCCGGCCAGCTCCGGGAGCTGCGCGCCGCGGGCCGGCTGCGCGAGGGCGCGGATCCGGACCGGGTGGCCGCCTCGATCATCGCGCTCTGGGACGGCATCCAGCTGCAGTGGCTGCTGGAGAACGACGCGGTCGACATGGTGGCCTGCCTGACCGACTACCTCGACCTGATGATCCTGCCCGCGCCGTAGGCTCCGGGCATGACTCTCACCCAAGGCTCCGGCTGGCTCTGGTTCGCTCTCGCGATCGTCACGGCCGGGCTCGCCGAGCAGAAGGGCCGCTCGCGCTGGCGCTGGTTCGTGCTCGGGCTGCTGCTCGGCCCGATCGCGACGGCGCTCGTCGTGCTCTGGGCGCGACCGGAGGCCGGGGTGGCGACCGACGTGCGCTGGAACTTCGCGATCGGCGCCGGCGTCGCCGCGGTGGCGCTCGCGCTCGTCGCGGTCACGTCGGCGCTCTGGCTGCTGCTCGTCCCCGCGGCGGTCGCGGCGCTCGTCGCCGGGCTGCTCGCCTGGCTGAGCCGCCGCGTCCCGTACGAGCGCCTGCCCCGCTGACGAGCGGATCTCGATACGCCCGCTCTGCGGGCTACTCGATCAGCATGAAACGGACGCATGCGCACCTTTTTGCTGGTCGAGTAGCCGCGCAGCGGCGTATCGAGACCCGCCGTCGTTCGGTGGGTGGATCTCGATACGCCCTCTGCGAGGGCTACTCGATCAGCATGGGGCGAGGCGCCGGCGCCTACGGCAGCAGGCGCGTCGGGCCGCGGAAGAGGTAGGTGACCTCGCGCAGGTTGGCCTGGCCGAGCATCAGCATGATCACGCGGGAGAGGCCCATGCCGAAGCCGCCGTGCGGCGGGACGCCGTAGCGGAAGAAGTCGAGGTAGAACTCGAGCTCCTCCGGCTCCAGGCCCTTCTCGCGCGCCTGCTCGACGAGGACGTCGACGCGGTGCTCGCGCTGCGCACCGGTGGAGATCTCGACGCCGTTGTAGATGAGGTCGTAGCTGTTGGTGATCGTTCCGTCGCCCTCGCGGCGCATGTGGTAGAACGGCCGGATGCTCGAGGCGTAGTCGGTCAGGAAGACGAAGTCGTGGCCGAACTCCTCCTGCACGAAGGCCGCGATGCGGCGCTCGCCCTCGGGGTCCATGTCGTCGTCGGCGCGGGGCACCTCGTAGCCGCGCTCGGCGACGATCCGCTTGGCCTCGGCGAGCGGGATGCGCGGGAACGGCGTGGTCGGCACGCGCAGGTCGATGTCGAAGAGCGCCTTGATCGCCTCGCCGTGCTTCTCGACGACCGCGGTGAGGCCGGCGACGATGAGCTGCTCGTGCAGCTCCATCACGTCCTCGTGCGAGTCGATCCAGGAGACCTCGGCGTCGACGCTGGTGAACTCGGTCGCGTGCCGCGAGGTGAAGCTCGGGTCGGCGCGGAACGCGGGCCCGACCTCGAAGACCTTGCCGAAGCCGGCCGGCTGTGCCATCTGCTTGAAGAACTGCGGGCTCTGGGCGAGGTACGCCTTGGTCTCGAAGTACTCGACCTCGAAGAGCTCGGCGCGCGACTCGGAGGCGCTCGCCATCAGCTTCGGGGTGTGGATCTCGATGAAGTCGTGCTCGATCCAGTACGTGCGCAGCGCGTGCTCGAACGTGGTCTGCACCCGGGCGATGAGGTTCTGCTCGGGGCGGCGCAGGTCGAGGAAGCGCCAGTCCATCCGCTTGTCGATGCCGGAGTCCGCCGCGATCGGCGCCTCGGGGATCGACGCGCTGACGATCTCGAGCGACTCGAGCTTGACCTCGAGGCCGCCGAGCTTGACGCGCTCGTCGTGCTTGAGCTGGCCGGTGACGCTCACGAACGAGCCCTGCGCGAGCCCGGAGATCGCCTCGGTGATCGCGAGCTTCGCGGCGGAGGCGTCGTCGCCCTCGACGGCCTCGCGCACGGCCGGGTTCACCAGCTGCACGGCGCCGGACTCGTCGCGGAGGACGACGAACTGCACCTTCTTCTGATCGCGCACGGTCTCGACCCAGCCGGCGACGCGCACCGGCCCGTCCTCGAGCGCGGCGAGCTTGCTGACGGTGGTTCGGGGGAGGCGGGTCTCGTCGGTCACGGTAGGGGAGTCTACCCGCGGGGTCCGCTGAGGGGTCAGCGCAGCACGCCCAGGCGGCGGGCCGCCGAGACGGCGGCGGTGCGGGAGGCGACGCCGAGCTTCGCGAACACGTGCGCGAGGTGCGACTTGACGGTGGTCTCGGTCACGAACAGCCGGGCGGCGACCTCGGTGTTGCTGAGGCCCTGGGCGACGAGGGCGAGCACCTCGGTCTCGCGGGCGCTGAGCCGCGGCGCGGGGGAGCGGAGCCGCTCGAACAGCCGCGCGGCGACGGCGGGGGCGAGCGCGCTCTCGCCGGCGGCGGCCGCGCGGATCGCCGCGAGCAGCTCCTCCGGCGGCGCGTCCTTGAGCAGGTAGCCGCTCGCGCCGGCCTCCACCGCGCCCAGGATGTCCGCGTCGGTGTCGTAGGTCGTCAGGACGAGGACGGAGGGCGGCTCGGCGGAGGAGCGCAGCGCCCGCGTCGCGTCGACGCCGGTCTCGCGGTCGGCGCCGAAGCGCAGGTCCATCAGCACCACGTCCGGGTGCAGGCGGGCGGCGGCGCTGATCGCCTCCGCGGGGGAGCCGGCCTCGCCGACCACGGTCAGCCCGTCCTCCGCGCCGATCAGCGCGCGCAGCCCCGCGCGGACGATGGGGTGGTCGTCGACGAGGAGGACGCGGATCACGCGGCGCCTCCCGCGGGGAGCTCGGCGCGGACCGTCGTCCCGGCCGGCGAGGAGTCGACGTCCAGCCGCCCGCCGAGCTGCTCGGCCCGCTCGCGCATCGCCCGCAGGCCGAAGGAGTCCTGCCGCGCCGAGGGGGTGTCCGCCTCGGGATCGAAGCCGGCCCCGTCGTCCGCGATCTCGAGGCGGGCGGTGCGACCGTCGCTGCGGAGCGTCAGCGCGACCGTGCTCGCTCCCGAGTGCTGCAGCGCGTTCGCGACCGCGCCCTGCGCGAGCCGGAGCAGCGCCGTCTGCGTCTGCATCGGCAGCGCGCGGCCGTCCTCGGCGTCGACCGTCACGACGACTCCCGAGCGCTCCCAGTGCGTGGCGGCCAGTCGCCGCAGCGCTCCGTCGATGCTCTCGCTGTCGAGGGCGGGCGGGGCGAGCTCGCGGATGAAGCGCCGGGTCTCGTCCAGATCGGCCGCCGCCGTCTCCCGGGCGAGGCGGACGTGCTCGATCCCCGGCCGCCCCGGGTCCGCGCGCTCGGCCGCGTGCAGCAGCATCTGGATGCTGGAGAGGCCCTGCGCGACGGTGTCGTGGATCTCGCGGGCCAGCCGCGAGCGCTCCTCGGCGACGGCGGCTGCGCGCTCGCTCGCGCCGAGCCGGTCGCGGGTGGCGAGCAGCTCGGCGAGCAGCTCCTCCCGCTCCCGGGCCTCACGGGCCAGCGCCCGCGCAGCGAGACCGATCAGGATCGCGATCCCGGCGGCGATCACCGGGCCGACGACCCCGCCGATGCTCCACCGGCCGTCCCAGCCGAGGGCCGCGACGGCGATGCCGGTGAGGCCGAGCACCGCGGCGACCGACGCCCGCGGGGGCAGCACGTGCATCGCCAGGAAGAAGAGCGGGAACGCGAGGTAGGCGGCGTCGGACTCGAGCAGCACGAGCGCGGCCCAGGCGAGGGTCACTCCCGCGAGCCACAGCAGCCCGCGGCGCCGCGAGCGGGCCGTCCAGCGCGGCCCGGCGAGGTACGCGCCGAGCAGGAGGAGGCAGAGCAGGAGCACCGCCGGAGCCCGCGGGCCGGGCTCGACGAGCGTGCGCACGGCGACGAGGGCGAGCAGGCCGCCGACCAGGAGGTGCAGTCCCGCGCGCAGTCCCGTCAGGACGGGGGCGAGCGGAGTGTGCGGCACGGGGGAACGCTACGCACCGCGGGGCTGCCTGTCATCGTGCGAAAGGAGGAGGCGGCCGTCCCTCGAAGAGCGGGCGGCGCCCCCGGTCGACCGCACGATGCGCCGGATCCGCGCCGCTTCCAGGCTGGAGGGGCCGCCGATCCCCGCGGCATCGACTCCCTGGAGGTCCCCGTGTTCGTCGCCTGGCGCGAGCTGCGTTCCGCACGCGGCCGATTCCTGCTCATCGGCGCGGTGGTCGCGCTGCTCACCCTCCTGGTCGGGTTCCTCTCCGGCCTGACCGGCGGTCTGGCCCTGCAGAACGTCTCGGCGGTGCTCGGCGTCCCCGCCGACCGCCTCGTCTTCTCGGCCGGCGACGACGCACCCTCGTTCGCCGACTCCTCGGTCACCGCGCAGCAGGAGGCGGAGTGGGCGGCGCTGCCGGGCGTCGCGTCCGTCGAGCCGCTCGGCGTGCTGCAGGCCCGGGCGGAGGCGGGCGGAGCGCGCGTCGCGGTCGCCGTCCTCGGCGTCGACGCGGCGCTCGGGGCTCCCGCCGACCCGGGCGGCATCGCCCTCTCGGCCCCGGCGGCGAGAGCGCTCGGCGTCGGAGTCGGCGACACCGTGAGCCTCGCGGGCACCTCCGCCGTCGTCTCCTCGATCGGCGGCGACGACTGGTACAGCCACACCCCCGTCGTCCGCCTCCCGCTCGCCGCCTGGCGGGCGCTCGCGGCCTCGCTCGGCACACCGGCCGACGCGACCGTCCTCGCGGTGCGCGGCTCGCCGGACTGGGCAGCGGGGGAGGCGGCGACCGGCACGGTCTCGCGCGCTCCGCTCGCCGCGCTCACCGCGATCGGGTCGTTCCGGTCCGAGATCGGCTCGCTGCTGCTGATGGTCGCGATGCTCTTCGGGATCGCCGCGCTGGTCGTCGGCGCGTTCTTCACGGTCTGGACGATGCAGCGCTCCGGCGACATCGCCGTGCTGAAGGCCCTCGGAGCGTCGACGCGCTCGCTGCTCCGGGACTCCCTCGGCCAGGCCCTCGTCGTGCTGATCGCCGGGACGGGCGCGGGGCTGCTCGCCGTGGTCGGGCTCGGGAGCCTGGCCGGCTCCGCCCTGCCCTTCCTGCTCAGTCCCGTGACCACGCTGGCCCCGGCCGCCCTGATGATCGCGCTGGGACTGCTCGGCGCCGCCGCGGCCCTGCGCGCCGTCGTCTCCACCGACCCCCTCACCGCACTCGGGAGCGCACGATGATCGAACTGCACGACGCCACCCTCACCTTCGACGACGGCGGCTCGCGCCTCACCGCCGTCGACCGGGCGAGCCTCGACTGCCGGCCCGGGACCACGACCGGGCTGACCGGTCCGAGCGGCTCCGGCAAGTCCAGCCTGCTCGCCCTGGCGGCGACGCTGATCCGCCCGGACTCCGGCCGCGTGCTGATCGACGGTGACGACGTGTCGCGCCTGTCCCGGGCGGGGGCGGCGCGGCTGCGCCGCTCCCGGATCGGCATCGTCTTCCAGCAGGCCAACCTGCTGCCGGCGCTGACGGCCCGCGAGCAGCTGCTGGTGATGGACCGGCTCGGCGACCGGCGGCGCTCCTCGGCGTCGGCGCGGGCGGACGAGCTGCTCACGGAGGTCGGTCTCGCGGACCGCGCCCACGCCCGCCCGGCGCAGCTCTCGGGCGGTCAGCGGCAGAGGGTGAACATCGCCCGCGCGCTGATGAACGCGCCGTCGGTGCTGCTGGTGGACGAGCCGACGAGCGACCTGGACACCGAGCGCGGCGCGGCGATCATCGACCTGATCGTCCGCCTCACCCGGGAGCGCGGCACGGCGACGCTCCTCGTGACGCACGAGGAGGCGCACCTCCCGCGGCTCGACCGCGTGGCGACGATGCGGGACGGCCGGCTGTCGGCCGGCGAGCCGAGCGCCGCGGTGCCGGCCGGTCGGCGGTCCGCGGCGCGGTAGCGTCGCCCGCATGAGCACCGCACTGATCACCGGAGCGTCCACGGGCATCGGCGCCGCGTTCGCGCGCGCCTTCGCCCGCCGGGGGTTCGACCTCGTCCTCGTCGCCCGCGACCGGGGCCGGCTCGAGGAGGCGGCCGCCGCCTTCCGCGCGCTCGGTGCCCCGCGCGTCGAGGTGCTGCCCGCCGACCTCTCCGACCGCGACGACGTCGAGCGGGTGCGCGTCCGGCTCGTCGACCCCGAGCGGCCCGTCCGGGTGCTGGTCAACAACGCCGGCTTCGGGATCGACGGCAGCTTCGCCGAGCCCGACGTCGCGGCGCAGGACGAGGCGTTCGAGGTGATGGTCCGCTCCGTGTCCGTGCTCTCGGGCGCCGCCGCGCAGGCGATGGTCGGCCGCGGGCGCGGGGCGATCCTCACCGTGTCGAGCGTCGCCGGCTTCGTGCACCTCGGGCCGTACTCGGCGATCAAGGCCTGGGCGACGGCCTTCACCCAGTCGCTGGCGGTGGAGCTGCGCGGCAGCGGCGTGCGGGCCGCCGCGCTCTGCCCGGGCTGGGTGCGCACCGAGTTCCACGAGCGCGCGGCGATGGACACCGCCTCGATCCCCTCCTTCCTCTGGCTGGACGCGGACGCGGTGGTCGAGGAGTTCCTGCGCGACGTGGCGCGCGGCTCGGTCGTCTCGATCCCCTCCTGGCGGTTCGGCGTGCCGATCAGCGTGGTGCGCCACCTGCCCGGCTCCCTGGTCCGCCGGCTCTCCGCGGCGGTGAGCGCGCGGCGCTGACCGCCCGCCGCAGCCGGGCACGGCAGAGGTGCGGATCAGCCGTCCCTATTCCCGGCGTTCCTCCACGCGGCGTTCCGTACACTTGACGCTCGTGGTTGCCGATCAGATCCATCTCGTGCGGCACGGCGAGGTCTTCAACCCCGACCGGGTCCTCTACGGGCGACTCCCGCACTTCCGGCTCTCGGACCTGGGCAACCGGATGGCGCGCGCCGCCGCCGACGACCTCCTCGAGCGCCGCCGCCCCGTCACGGCGCTCTTCGCCTCGCCGTTGCAGCGCACCCAGGAGTCGGCCCAGCCGATCTCGCAGGCCTTCGAGCTCGAGATCGTCACCGACGAGCGCCTGATCGAGCCGACCAACCGCTTCGAGGGCAAGCGCGTCGCCGCCCGCAACTCGGCGCTCAAGGACCCGCGCAGCTGGCCTCTGCTCCGCAACCCCTTCGAGCCCAGCTGGGGCGAGCCCTACCTCTCCATCTCGGCGCGGATGTACGCGGCGCTCG
Source organism: Rathayibacter sp. VKM Ac-2927 (assembly GCF_022815525.1). NCBI lineage: Bacteria > Bacillati > Actinomycetota > Actinomycetes > Micrococcales > Microbacteriaceae > Rathayibacter > Rathayibacter sp. VKM Ac-2927. Next base: position 216,308 of record NZ_JALGRT010000002.1, on the reverse strand, counting down.
AGTCCGCCTGGCAGGGCACGGCCTCCGGCGACGCCGCGCTCGTCAGCCACCAGCTGCCGATCTGGACCACCCACCGCGCGATCGCGGGGGAGAAGCTCTTCCACGATCCGCGCAAGCGCCGCTGCGCGCTGTCGAGCATCACCACCTTCGAGCGCCGGGGCGACCGCTTCGTCGAGGTCGGCTACTCCGACCCGGCGGCCGGCCTCCAGGGCCTCGCGACCGACGTCGGGGCCGTCTGATGCGCCGCACCCGCGCGCTCGGCGTGCTCGTGCTCGTCGGCGCCCTCGCGCTGAGCGGCTGCACCCGCGACAAGCTCGCCGAGGACTACCGGCAGGGCACGAACAACGGCTTCATCTCGGGCGACGGCACGATCAAGGAGGTCCCCGTCGACCAGCGGGGCGAGGCGATCGAGTTCACCGGCACCGACGAGGACGGCGCGACCATCGACTCGGCGGATCTCGCCGGTCGCGTCGTGGTGGTCAACTTCTGGTACGCCAGCTGCGCTCCCTGCCGTGCCGAGGCGGCCGATCTCGAGACGGTCAACACCGAGTTCGCCGACCAGGACGTCTCGTTCGTCGGCGTGAACGTGCGCGACCAGGCGCCGACGGCTGCCGCGTTCTCCGCGAACTACGGACTCACCTACCCCTCGATCGTCGACACCGACTCCTCGGTGCAGCTCGCCTTCACCGGCGAGGTGCCGCCGAACGCGGTGCCCACCACGATCGTCCTCGACAAGGAGGGCCGGGTCGCCTCGCGCATCCTCGGCCAGCTGCAGGAGGCGTCGATCCTCTCGACGCTCGTGGGCGACACGCTCGCGGAGTCGGAGTAGCGCGGTGAGCGAGGTCGTCATCAGCGGCCAGCTCCTCCTCGCGGTGCCGATCGCGCTGCTGGCCGGGCTGGTCTCGTTCGCGTCGCCCTGCGTGCTCCCGCTCGTGCCGGGATACCTCGCCTACGTCGGCGGCTTCACCGACGCCGGCGAGCGCGCCGCACGGGGCCGCCGCCGGGTCGTGCTCGGCGTGCTGCTGTTCGTGCTCGGCTTCTCACTGGTCTTCGTGCTCTTCGGCGTCGCCGCCGGCTCGATCGGCTTCTGGCTGCGCGCCTACGCCGACGTCATCACCCGCGTGCTCGGCGTCTTCGTCATCGCGATGGGGCTGGTCTTCATCGGCCAGCTCTCCTTCCTGCAGCGCACCGTCCGGCCCGGCTTCCGCCCGGCGACCGGGCTGATCGGGGCCCCGCTGCTCGGCATCGTCTTCGGCGTCGGCTGGACCCCCTGCCTCGGCCCGACGCTGACCTCGATCCTCGCCCTGAGCTACGGCGCCGGCTCGCCGTGGCGCGGCGCGCTGCTGACGGTCGTCTACTGCCTCGGCCTCGGCATCCCCTTCCTCCTGGTGGCGTTCGGCTTCAGCTGGGTGACCACCACCCTCGCGTTCGTGAAGCGTCACATCCGCGTCATCAACATCGCCGGCGGCGTCGCCCTCGTCCTGATCGGAGTCCTGATGGTCACGGGCCTGTGGAACACCCTCGTCTACGGAGCACTCTTCGAGGTGATCAATGGCTTCCAGCCCGCGCTCTGAGCCCGACTCGAGCACCGAGTCCGACTCGGGCACCGACGCCTCGGCAGGCGCCGACGCGACCCAGCAGAAGGCGGACGCGTCCTTCCGCCCCGCCGACCACTTCGACTCCGACGGCTCGATCACGCAGCCGACCCTCGGCTTCACCGGCTGGGTCCGCTGGATGTGGCGCCAGCTCACCAGCATGCGCACCGCGCTGTTCCTGCTGCTGCTGCTCGCGATCGCGGCGGTGCCGGGCTCGCTCGTGCCGCAGCGCTCCTCCGACCCCAACGGCGTCACCCAGTACTTCGTCGACAACCCGGACCTCGCGCCGCTGCTCGACAAGGTCCAGGCCTTCGACACCTACACCTCGGCGTGGTTCTCGAGCATCTACCTGCTGCTGTTCGTCTCGCTGATCGGCTGCATCATCCCGCGGACGAAGCACCACTTCGAGGCGATGCGCTCGCGGCCGCCGCGCACCCCCGCCCGCCTGCAGCGCCTCGCCGGCTACACCGTCCGCGAGGTCGAGGGCGCGAGCGAGGAGGAGGCCGTCGCCTCCGCGCAGGCCGTCCTGCGCCGGGCGGGCTACCGCACCGAGCGCCACGACGACCCGCGCGGCCGCTGGTCGAGCGTCTCCGCCGAGCGCGGCTACCTCCGCGAGACCGGCAACCTCGTCTTCCACTCCGCCCTGGTCGGCATCCTCGTCGCCGTGGGCATCGGCGGCGGCTTCGGCTACAGCGGCCAGCGCGTGCTGGTCGAGGGCTCGCAGGGCTTCGCGAACAACCTGGCCGGCTACGACTCGTTCAACCCGGGGCGCTTCTTCGACAGCGGGCAGCTCGATCCGTACCAGCTGACCCTCGACTCGCTCGACGTGCAGTACGAGGAGCGGAACCAGCAGGCGCTCGGCCAGCCGGTCGACTTCACCGCGCACGTGACGACCACCCAGCGCGGCGGCGACTCCTCCGACGAGACGATCAAGGTCAACGACCCGCTCGCGATCGGCGGCACCAACGTCTATCTGCTCGGCAACGGCTATGCGCCGACGATCACGGTGCGCGACCCCTCGGGGACGGCGATCTTCACCGACTCCGTGCCGTTCCTGCCGCAGGACGCGAACCTCACCTCAGTGGGCGTCGTCAAGGTGACCGACGGCCTCGCCGAGCAGGTGGGGCTCACCGGCTTCTTCTACCCGACGCAGGACGAGCTGCCCTCAGGAGCATCGACCTCGATCTTCCCGGACCTGCAGTACCCGGTGCTCTCGCTCAACGTGTTCGAGGGCGACCTCGGCCTCGACGGCGGCGTCCCGACCTCGGTCTACGTGCTGAACACCGACTCGCTCACCCGCCTCACCGGCGGGCAGACCGGCGTGCCGTCGATCACGCTCAAGCCGGGCGACTCCGCCGAGCTGCCGAACGGCCTCGGCACGGTGACCTTCGACAACGTCGGAGCGGACACCTCCGTCGTCGGGACGGACAGCGTCAAGCGCTTCGCCTCGTTCGACATCCACCACGACGCGACCCAGGGCTGGGTGCTGCTCTTCGCGATCCTCGTGCTCGCGGGACTGCTCACCTCGCTGTTCGTGCCGCGGCGCCGGGTGTGGGTGAAGGCGACGAGCGGGGCGGACGGCGGGCTGACGCTCGAGTACGCCGGGCTCGCCCGCGGCGAGGACCCGCAGCTGACGCGCGCGGTCCGGACGATCGCGGACCGGCACGCGCCGCTCGACCAGCCCTGAGGCGGGCCGGCGCTGACGCCGTCGGCCCTGATGCCGGTCGGCCCTGACGGCGGCCGGCACCGGACTCCTCAGGGGTCGCGGTCAAGTGATCCAACCTGTGCATGTGTGCAGGGGCGCCTCACGGCGCCGTCGCTTACCCTGGAGGGGTGATCGAGACCCTCTCGCAGTACTCCGTGCTGTGCCTCTACTCCGCCATGGGCATCTACGCCCTGGCCTTCATCTTCTTCGCCATCGACCTGGCCCGGCGCTCGTCGGTCGCCGACGGCGACTCGATCGAGGTCGTCCGCGAGGCCGAGCGGGTCGCCTCCAGCGCCGCCGCCGACCGCGCGGCGAGCGGCAAGGCCACCGTCGCCACCGGAGCAGCCTCCGCCAGCGGCAACGGACGCACCGCGACGCTCTCCCGCCTCGGCAGCCGCGTCGAGGACGAGGTGTACAACGCACCGTCCCGCTCGAAGGCGATGCGGATCGGCTTCTCGCTCACGCTCCTCGCCTTCGTCCTGCACCTCGGCGCGACCGTGCTCCGCGGCATCGCCGCCGGCCGGGTGCCGTGGGCGAACATGTACGAGTTCTCGATCACCGGGACCGTCCTCATCATCGGCGTCTTCCTCGCCGTGCAGCTGCGCTGGGACCTCCGCTTCCTCGGGGCGTTCATCACCGGCCTCGTGCTGGTCCTCCTCGGCGTAGCGACCGTCAACTACTACGTCGACGTCGTCCCGCTGCCGCCGGCACTGCAGTCCTACTGGCTCGTCATCCACGTGCTCGTCGCGATCCTCGGCACCGCCTTCTTCGCGCTCGGCTTCGCGCTCTCCGTCACCCAGCTGCTCCAGTCGCGGAGGGAGACCAGCGGCGAGAGCGCCCCCTCGGTCCTCCGCTTCCTGCGCACCCTGCCCAGCTCGCTGACGCTCGAGAACCTCGCCTACCGCGTCACGATCATCGGCTTCATCCTCTGGACCTTCACCCTCATCGCCGGCGCCGTCTGGGCCGAGAAGGCGTGGGGCCGCTATTGGGGCTGGGACACCAAGGAGGTCTGGACCTTCATCATCTGGACCATCTACGCCGGCTACATCCACGCCCGCGCCACCCGCGGATGGCGCGGCACCCCCTCCGCCTGGCTCGCGATCATCGGCTTCTCCGCCGTCATGTTCAACTTCGGCGTCGTCAACGTCTTCTTCAAGGGGCTCCACGCCTACTCCGGCCTCGACACCGGCATGTGATCTGCGGGCGCTGGTGGGCGCGCTCGCGGCGTTGTCGTCGGGGTCCGTAGCTCCCGCTACGCACCCCTCCTCCGCCTTGCGATCACACCCACCAGCACCCGCAGATCGGTACTGACGGGGGTGGGGCCGTCGCTGCGCGACGAGCCTCATGAGCACAGCCGTCGCTGCGCGACGAGCACTCGGGAGCAGGGCCGTCGCTGCGCGACGAGCCTTCTGAGCACAGCCGTCGCTGCGCGACGAGCTCCTCCTGGGGACGGCAGCGCCGTTCGCAGAACGGTCGGCGCAATCATGCTGGTCGAGTAGCCCCGCAGGGGCGTATCGAGACCCACCGTTCTCAGCAGGGTGGTCTGCCGACTCGCGTGCTGGCGTCGGTGGATCTCGATACGCCCGCTGCGCGGGCTACTCGATCAGCATGAGGGGCGCGGTCCGCAGGGCCGCGGGGCGGCCTCACCCTTTTGAAGATCGCGGGGCGGCCTCACCCTTTTGCTGGTCGAGTAGCCCCGCAGGGGCGGATCGAGACCCACCGTGCCAGGAGGCTGCATCTGCAGACTCGACCTCGGGCACTGGTGGATCTCGAGACGCGCGCGGTGCGCGCTACTCGATCAGCATGGGGTGCGCAGGCGGTCAGGCGCCCGTGATCACGTCGATGAGGTGGGGCGCGAACGGCTCCGCCAGCGCGAGGACGAAGCGGGTGCGGGCGCCCTCGGGGTGCACGTCGCGGTAGAGGCCGCGGAGGTCCGGGAGGGTCTGGCCGCGGCCGGGACCGAAGGAGGTGTCGACCTCGACGGGGACGCGCGGAGCGGAGGTGAGCTCCAGGGCGCCGACGGCGATCGCCGCGGCCATCGGGTCGTGCAGCGCGGCGGTCCGGTCGCCGAAGTGGCCGACGTAGAAGTCGAAGTAGTAGTCCAGCGCGTGCCCGATCGCGGACGCCAGCGGATCCGCGGAGCGGATCAGGACGTCGCGCTGCTCCTCGTCGAGCAGGTGCTTCATCGTCACGTCCAGCGGGACGAGCGTGAGGTCCCAGTCCGCGGCGACGACCTCGGCGGCCGCGGCCGGGTCGTGCCAGATGTTCGCCTCCGCCACCGCGGTCACATTGCCCGGCGCGAGGCCGGCGCCGCCCATCACGGTGACCGAGTGCAGCAGCGACGGCAGCTCCGGGTGCTTGCGCAGTGCGAGCGCCAGGTTCGTCAGCGGCCCGATCGCGACCAGCCGCAGCTCGCCCCCGTGCTCGCGGGCGAGGCGGAGCAGCAGGTCCGCGGGGTCCTCGTCGACCGGCTCCGCGCCGACGGGCAGCAGCACGCCGCCGATGCCGTTCTCGCCGTGCACGTGCGGGGACCCGCCGGAGTAGGGCTCCTCGAGGAAGTCGTGCGCGCCGATCGCGACCGGGACGTCGGTCCGGCCGGCGAGGGCGAGCAGGCCGAGGCTGTTCACGGCGGCCTGGCGGGCGTCGGTGTTGCCGCTGACGGTGCTGATGCCGACCAGCTCGGCGAGCGGCGAGCGCAGCAGGTAGGCCAGGGCGAGCGAGTCGTCGATGCCGGTGTCGCAGTCGAGGAAGACGGGGACGGTGGGTGCGGTCACGGGACTCCGATGCTCGAAGGGGGAGGGGTGCGGCGGGCATCGGCGGCCGGAGCAGATCCATTCTGGCCCTCCGGCGGCGCCGCCCCGACCGCGGGTAGCCTGAACCGGTGCCCGCCGTCCGGCCGGTGCCCGAGACGAGGAGGGGCCCGTGCCGCGTCCGTCCCTCGTCGCGACCGTCGCCGACGCGCTGCTCGACGAGATCGTCGCCGGCCGCATCCCGATCGGCTCCGAGCTGCCGAGTGAGGGCGAGCTGGCCCTCGCGCACGACGTGAGCCGGGCGACCATGCGCGAGGCGCTCGGCCGCCTCCAGGGTCTCAACGTCATCGACGCGCGCCGGGGCAAGCGCGGCACGGTGAACCCGGTCGCGCGCTGGAGCGACCTGGAGCCGATCCTGCGGGCGACCGCCTCGGGCGTGGACTCCGCCGCGGCGTCGCTGCACCTGATCGAGGTGCGCGAGATGATCGAGACCGGCGCCTCGGCACTCGCCGCGGTCCGCCGCTCCGACGCCGACCTCGCACGGCTGGAGGAGGAGCTCGGGCGGATGACCGCCGCGCACGAGAGCGGCGACCTCGCGGGCTTCGTCGCCGCCGACATCGCCTTCCACGACGTGATCCTCGCCGCGACCGGCAACGTCTTCGTCGCCGCCGTCTTCGCGCCGCTCGCCAAGGTGATGCGGGCGAAGCGCGAGCAGACCTCCGCGCTGGTGCAGATCCAGCGGAACGCCCTGGTCAAGCACCGCGCGGTGCTCGAGGCGATCCGGGCCGCGGACGCGGACGCCTCCCGCGCGGCGATGGCCGACCACATCGCGCAGACGGCCGAGGACCTGCGGCGCTACGTGTTCTCCGGCGACGACTCCTCCGGTCCCGACACCGACTCCACGAGGGCGGCCCGCGCGTAGCCGAGTGCGGCGACGACGAGCGGCCGCCAGCGCTCCAGCGCCGCGGTGTCGGGAGACTCGCGCGGCACGCTCACCCACTCGCGGAGGGTCCGCCTGCCCATCACGACCGGGTCGACGTCGCCGCGCTCGACCAGCTCGAACGTGTCCGGCCGCGTCAGCTTGACGATCAGCCGGTCGTCCGCGCCGAGGAAGCAGACGATCCGCCCGCGGTGCCGGATCGCGGGGGAGCCGAACATCGTAGCGAGGTCGACGTCGTCGAGCGCGGCGTGCTCGATGAGGTCCTCGAGCAGCTGCCGCCGGGTGGTGAGGGGGCTCGTCATGCCCGGAGGCTACTCGCGCAGGCACGCCCACTGCACGGCGATCATGCTGGTCGAGTAGCCCCGGAGGGGCGTATCGAGACCAGTCGTCGCTGAGAGGCGGGTCTTCGGACCGGCCTGTTGGCGGTGGTGGATCTCGATACGCCCGCTGCGCGGGCTACTCGATCAGCATGGGTGGGCGCGCTGCAGAGGCCGCTCAACCTGCTGCCGTGCACCCTTCCCCCGAGAGGCGGACTACTTGTAAGATATCTGATACCCCAGGACGAAGGAGTACCGGTGATCTCGGAGACGACGCTGCTGCAGCAGTACCCCGCGCAGGTGCCGGTCGAGGCCGCCGCCGTCGCCGCCACGCGAACGGAGCGCACGCCGGTGCTGGTCGTGCTGGACGACGACCCGACCGGCACGCAGTCCGTCGCCGATCTGCCGGTGCTGACCAGCTGGGCGGAGGAGGACCTCCGCTGGGCGCTCGCCACCGGCGCACCGGCCGTCTACGTCCTCAGCAACACCCGGAGCCTCGCGCCCGAGGACGCCGCCGAGCGCAACCGGGAGATCGTCGCGAGCGCGCTCGCCGCCGCCCGCGCCCTCGACGTCCCGGTCGCCTTCGTCAGTCGCGGCGACTCCACGCTGCGCGGCCACTTCCCGCTCGAGACCGACACCATCACGGACGCCCTCGACCGCGCGGTCGACGCCGTCCTCCTGGTCCCCGCCTTCCCGGATGCCGGCCGGGTGACGATCGGCGGCGTCCACTACATGCGCGGCACGGACGGGCTCCAGCCGGTCGCCGAGACCGAGTTCGCCCGCGACTCGACCTTCGGCTACGCGCACTCCGACCTGCGCGAGTGGGTGGCGGAGAAGACGGAGGGCCGCTGGCCGGCCGACCGGGTCGTCGCGCTCGGTCTCGACACGATCCGCGCGGGCGCCGACGCGATCGCGGCCGTGCTGGCTCCGCTCCGCGGCGGCGTGCCGGTGGTCGTCGACGCCGTCACCGAGGACGACCTCCGGCTGCTGGCCCTCGGGCTCGCGCAGGCGGAGGAGGCGGGCCTCCGCGTGCTCTACCGGGTCGGCCCGCCGTTCGTCCGGGCGCGCATCGGCCAGGCGGTGCGCCCACCGCTCACCGCGGACGAGGTCTTCCCGAGCGGGTCCGACGCGGCCGATCGGACCCGCGGCGGCCTCGTCGTCGTCGGCTCGCACGTCGGCCTCACCTCGCGGCAGCTCGAGCGTCTCGCGGCGACCGGATCGCTCCGCGCGACCCTCGAGCTCGACGTCGACCGCGCCGTCGACCCCGAGCGGGCGCCCGCGCACCTCGCCGAGCTCGTCGAGCAGGCGGTCGCCGCCCTCGCGGACGGCGACGTCGCCGTGCACACCAGCCGCTCGCTCCGCCGCACCGACGACCCGCAGGAGAGCCTCGACCTCTCCCGGCGTGTCTCGGCCGCGGTCGTCGCCGTGGTGCAGGGCGTCCTCGCCCGCGTCCGCCCGCGCTTCGTCATCGCGAAGGGCGGCATCACCTCGAGCGACGTCGCCTCGAAGGGCCTCGGCATCCGCCGCGCGATCGTGCGGGGCCCGATGCTGCCCGGCCTGGTCTCGCTCTGGGAGCCGGTCGAGGGGCCGGCCGCAGGCATCCCCTACATCGTCTTCGCCGGCAACGTCGGCGACGACGAGTCGCTGGCGCAGGTCGCCGCGACGCTCCGCGCTCCCGCGCTCTGACCGCGCACCCTCATCCGCCCGATCCCCTGGAGGACCCCGTGACCACGCCCGACACCACCCCCGCCTCCGCCTCGGACTACACCGTCGCCGTCCTCGGCCTCGGCGCCATGGGCCTGCCGATGGCGACCCGCCTGGCCGGCTCGCTGACCGTGCACGGCTTCGACGTCGCCGAGCCGCGCCTCGCGCTGGCCCGCGAGGCCGGCATCACCCCCTTCGGCTCGGCCCGCGAGGCGGTGGCCGGCGCCGACGCGACGCTGCTCGCCGTCCGCAACGGCGCCCAGCTGCGCGAGGTGCTCTTCGGCGGCGCCGACTCCGAGGGGATCGCGACCGCGCTGCGCGCCGGCTCCGTCGTGATCATGACCAGCACGGTCGGCATCACCGAGGTGACCGAGGTCGCGACAGCACTCGCCGAGCACGGGGTCGACCTGGTCGACGCCCCGCTCAGCGGCGGACCGGTGCGCGCGGGGGAGGGCGACCTCCTGATCGTCGTCGGCGCGACCCCTGCCGCGCGCGAGCAGGCGCGCCCCGTGCTGGATCTGCTCGCCTCGACCCTCAGCGTCATCGGCGACCGCCCGGGGGACGGCCAGGCCTTCAAGACCGTCAACCAGCTGCTCTGCGGCGTGCACATCGCCGCCGGGGCGGAGGCGCTCGCGCTGGCCGCGAAGCTCGGCCTCGACCCGGCGGCCACGCTCAAGACGCTCTCCGCCGGGGCCGCCGGCTCGTTCATGCTCGGCAACCGCGGGCCGCGGATGCTGCAGGCCGGCGACGAGGGCGGGGCCGAGGTGCTGAGCCGGCTCGACATCTTCGTCAAGGACCTCGGCATCGTCACCACGGCCGCGCGCGGCGCGGGTCTCGCCACCCCGGTCGCCGCGGCGGCCGAGCAGCTCTTCCTGCTCGGTGCGGCTCAGGGACTCGCGGCGGCGGACGACTCGGCGATCATCTCGGTGCTCGCGCCGCCCGCCTGATCGGGCCCGGAGCGCCTCAGCCTCAGCGGCTCAGAGCAGCGCCCACGTCTCGCGGAGGCGGTCGCGCCACCAGGCCAGCCGCTCCGGCGAGACCGCGTGGCGCAGCAGCAGCGCCTCCGACACCTCGACCCGCTCGACCGGGATCGCGCCGTCGACGGGCCGCAGCGGCCGCTCGGTCACGTCGGCGGCGAGCAGCGAGGCCGTGCCGAGCCCGCAGTCGTAGGGCAGCTCGGGCAGCGCCGCGGCGAGCGCCGCTCCCATCGCCAGCCCGACCGAGCTGTCGAGGGCGCTGGAGACCACCGCGGGCAGCCCCGCCTCGGCGACGATGTCGAGAGCCCGCCGTACCCCGCCGAGCGGCTGGGCCTTGACCACGAGCAGGTCGGCGGCACCGGCGCGCGCGACGGCGAGCGGATCCGCGGCCTTGCGCACGCTCTCGTCGGCGGCGACGGGGATGCCCATCCACTTCACCCGGCGGCGCAGATCGGCGAGCTCGTCGACGCTCGCGCACGGCTGCTCGACGTACTCGAGGTCGGCGGAGGCGAGCGCGTGCACCGCGTGCTCCGCCTCGTCGACGTTCCAGCCGCCGTTCGCATCCACGCGAATGCGCCCCTCCGGACCGAGCACCCGGCGCACCTCGGCGACCCGCGCCACGTCGTCGGCCAGGGTCTGCCCGCGCTCCGCGACCTTCACCTTGGCGGTGCGGCAGCCGTGGTAGCTCGCGAGGATCGCGGCGACCTCGCCGGCGTCCACCGCGGGCACGGTCGCGTTCACCGGGATGCGGTCGCGCAGCGGCGCGGGCTGCTCGTTCCAGCCGTAGTCGAGGGCGGCGCGCAGCCAGGCGGCCGACTCCGCGGGCCCGTACTCGAGGAACGGCGAGAACTCGGTCCAGCCCTCCGGGCCGCGGACCAGGGCGATCTCGCGGTGGTCGACTCCGCGGAAGCGCGTTCGCAACGGCAGCGCGACGACGCGGAGTCCGGCGTCGACCTCCTCGAGGGTGGGAAGGGAGGCGAGAGGGAGGGGGGCGGGCACGACATCGTCCATCCCGCCATCATCCTCCGCCGGGGGAGCGGGCCGGGACGGGCGGCGCTCAGCCCGCGTCGTCGAAGACCGCGGGCAGTCCGCCCTCGCCGCCCGCGCTGCTGAGCACGTGGCCGGTCGCGGCGTCGATGGTCAGCACGAGGTGGTCGAGCGTCAGCTCGATCACGCCGAAGGGCGCCGGGATCTCGCCGGTGTAGCCGACGAGCCAGAGCTCGTCGTCGGGGGAGAGGCCGGGAGGTGCGGCGACCTGCTGGCCGGACGCCTGCAGCGAGCCGCTCTCGCCGTAGACGGAGTCGGCGCTGACGCGGACGGCGCGCTCGCTGCCCGCGTCGACGCCGGGACCCTCGAGCGGGCGCACCACGGCGATGGCGGCCTCCGCGGAGTCGATCGGCGTGCCCGCCGGAGCGGGCAGTGCGTCGGCGGCCGGCGTGCTCCAGATCTCGACCCCCTCGGCGATCGGCACTCCCGCGGACGTCTCGGCACTCGGACCTGACCCGGTCGCGGCGCCCGCCTGCGGAGTCGTCTCCTCGACGGCGACCGTCTGCACCGTGGCCTCCGCCTCCCGAGCGCCTCCCGCTCCCGCGACCGACGCCAGCGCCGTCATCGCTCCCACGGCGATCACGCCGACCACCACTCCGAAGCCCGCTTCGATCCGGTTCACGACGCCTCCCACCGCGGTCGGTCGTCTCCGGCGCGCGGGGCCAGAGTGGCACACCGAGCGCCGCCTGCCCAGGGGGTCTCGGAGCGCGGGCGGGCCACCGCGCCCGTGCGAGACTGGCGTCGACGACGCTCGACCCCGGAGGGACGCGATGAGCCAGGTACCCGTGAGCCCGCCCCCGATGCCCCCCGCCACCCCGCCCGGCCTCCCCGGAGCGCACCGGCCGCTCGGCACCGGCGGCTGGATCGCCCTGGGCGCGAGCATCGTCGTCGGCGTCGTCTACACCGGCGTGCTCGGCACGCTGCTCGCTCTCGGCATCGGCACCGCCATCGACGCGACCGCCGACGCCCTGCCGACCGCGGCGCCCGGCTTCACCGACGAGCCGTTCGGCGAGGCGACCGAGGGCCCGGACGCCGGCGACCCGGCCGACCCGCTCTACGACTACCCCGGCTACCAGGACGGCGACGCCGCCTTCGTGCTCGCGCAGCCGTCGGCCGAGGCCGCGATCGCGCAGTCCGAGGCGGCCGTCGCGGCGATCGAGTCGACCGTCCTCGACGGCTGGACCTCGGCCGACGACGAGTACTACGAGCGCTCGGAGAACGGCTACGGCGGCCCGTCGCTCCTCTACGACTACATCTCGGCCACCAGCTACGCCGACGCCGACCTCGGCTCCGACGCCGCCAAGCAGGCGGTCGTCGACGTGTTCACCGCCGCGGTCGCGCCGCTCGGCCTCGACGCCGTCGACGTCGCCGACACCCCGGCCGAGTGGTCCGAGGTCGGCTACGAGTACGAGGGCGATCTGAGCGACGAGGAGGCCGGCGCCGCGCTCTGGGTCGTCACCGCGTACTCCACGGTGGAGGACGTGCCCGCGATCGAGATCGGCCTCGTCGATCTCGGCGCCGACAGCACCGGAGAGGTCGAGCGGATGCTCGACGACGTCGGGCTGACGCCGCCGGACAGCGGCGCGTTCCTCGCCGGCTACGCCAACGCGATCCTCGAGGAGGGCGACCGCGCCGAGTTCACCGAGCGGATGCAGGCCTACGGCGGAGTCGCCGCCACCTGAGTCTCCGGTACCGGCAACCGGGTGACCTCGCAAGCCCGAGCCGACGACCCGCGTGCCGCCTAGCGTGAGGGCATGGCCCAACCCCGAGCGACCAGACCCCTGCGCGACTACGCCGCGATCGGCGACGGTCGCACCGTCGCGTTGATCGCCAGTGACGGGAGCGTCGACTGGCTGCCCGTCCCCGACCTCGGCTCGACCCCCGCGTTCGCCGCGCTGATCGACGCGAGGACCGGCGGCTGCATCGAGCTGTCCCCGGAGGAGCCCGCGGAGACGACCCGCCGCTACCTGGGCGACACGAACGTGCTCGAGACCACCTTCACCACCGAGTCCGGCACCGTGACGGTGACCGACGCGCTGGTGACGGGCATCGCCGGGCGCCTGCCGTGGGCCGAGCTGGCGCGCCGGGTCGAGTGCACCGACGGCGAGGTCCGGATGCGCTGGGTCGTCCGCCCCGGGACCGGCCTCGGCACCTTCTCCCCGTGGATCCAGAACGCGGACGGCCGCTCGCTGATCCGGGCCGGCGACATCACGATCGGCGTCACCGGGAAGGACCACGGACCGGTCGACGAGTCGGCGCCCTCCGGCGCGGGCGACGAGCTCGCCGGCGGCTTCGTCGCGACCGCGGGCGGCGAGCGGCACGTCCTGGTCGTCTCGGCGACGCACGACGAGCCCCTGCACTTCCCGGTCGCGGTGAACGTCGACCGCGGGATCGACCGCACGCTCGCCAGCTGGCAGTCCTGGTCCGACGAGTTCTCCTACGACGGGCCCTGGGCCGGAGCGGTGCAGCGCAGCGCGCTCGCGCTGAAGCTGCTGATCTACTCGCCCACCGGCGCGATCGCGGCCGCCGCGACCACCTCGCTCCCGGAGTCGCCCAACGGCGGCAAGAACTGGGACTACCGCTTCGCCTGGGTGCGCGACGCCGCGTACACGGCGCACGCGCTGGTGCGCTTCGGCCTGCGCGAGGAGACGCACGCGGCGCTCTCCTGGCTCCTGCGCACGATCAAGGAGCACGGCCCGGATCTGCACATCTTCTACGGCCTCGACGGCTCGCTGCCGACCGAGCAGACCGAGTACGACGTCCCCGGCTACGCGGGCATCGGCCCGGTCCTCGCCGGCAACGGCGCGCAGAGCCAGCTGCAGCTCGGCGTCTTCGGCGACCTCTTCGACATCTGCCGCATCTACGTCGACGAGGGCAACGTCCTCGACATCGAGACCGGCCGGCTGCTCGCGCGGATCGCGGACACCACCTGCGACCTCTGGCGCAACCGCGACGCCGGGATGTGGGAGCTCGAGGAGGAGCAGCACTACACCTCCTCGAAGATGGGCTGCTGGCAGGCGCTCGACGCCGCCGTGCACCTCGCCGAGCTCGGGCAGGTGGCGGGCAGCCCGGACCGCTGGCGCTTCGAGCGCGATCGCATCCGCGACTGGATCGAGGAGAACTGCTGGTCCGAGGAGCTCGGCTCCTACGTGATGTACCCGGGCACCGAGGAGCTGGACGCCTCCGTCCTGCTGCACGCACCGAGCGGCTACGAGCGCGGCGAGCGGATGGTCTCGACGATCGACGCGCTGGTGAAGGAGCTGGGCCGCGGCGCCCTGCTGTTCCGCTACTCCGGCATGGAGGCGGAGGAGCACCCGTTCGTCGCCTGCTCGTTCTGGCTCGCCGGCGCGCTCGCCTGCGTCGGCCGGCACGACGAGGCGATCGCGCTGATGGACGAGCTGGTCGAGACGGTGCCGAACGACGTCGGCATCATGTCCGAGATGGTGGCCGTCGACGACCTCGCCTTCTGGGGCAACCTGCCGCAGGGCCTCAGTCATCTCGCGCTGATCAACGCCGCCATCACGATCGAGGAGCTGGCGCCCGAGAAGGTCGGCGACCGCTGACGGCGGCGTCCGGGCCGCCGACGATCGACGCGGCGCACCGCTAGACCCGGCGACGGGTTCGCGCAACCCGGTTGAGGGGCTCCCGCCGCGGCGCGTAGACCGGACTCATCACCCCGGACCGCCCTGCGCGGCGTGCCCGGGAGCGGCAGGAAGGAAGACCAGATGGACCTCGGCATCTCCGGGCGCACCGCCCTCGTCACCGGCGGCGACTCCGGCATCGGCTGGCACACCGCCCAGCTCCTGCTCGCGGAGGGCGTCACCGTCGTCCTGAGCGACAAGGACCAGGGGAAGCTCGACGAGGCGGCCGCCCGCCTCGGCGCGGCGGACGGGACGCTGCACGCCTTCGCCGCCGACGTCACCAGCGTCTCCGAGCTCGCCGCCCTGCACGAGCGGACGGCCGAGGCCGTCGGCGAGATCGACATCCTCGTGCAGTGCGCGGGCGTCACCGGCGCCCAGGGCCTCTTCCACGAGATCGACGACGAGGGCTGGACCAGCACGCTCGAGACCGACCTGCTCGGCCCCGTCCGCCTCGTCCGCGAGTTCCTGCCCGACCTGCGCTCCGGAGGCTGGGGCCGCCTCGTGCTCACCGCCTCCGAGGACGCGGTGCAGCCCTACGACGACGAGCTGCCCTACTGCGCGGCGAAGGCCGGCGTGCTGGCGCTCGCCAAGGGGCTCTCCCGCTCCTACGCCCTCGAGGGCCTGCTCGTGAACGCGGTGTCGCCGGCCTTCATCCACACGCCGATGACCGACGCGATGATGGACAAGCGCGCCGACGAGAACGGCACCTCGAAGGAGGAGGCCATCTCGTCCTTCCTCGACGAGGAGCGGCCCTACATGGAGCTGAAGCGACGGGGCCGGCCCGAGGAGGTCGCCGCGGTCATCGCGTTCCTCTGCTCGGAGCGCGCCTCGTTCGTGAACGGCTCGAACTACCGGGTCGACTCGGGCTCGGTCGCGACGATCTAGCCCCGGGCCCCCAGCCCCCGCAGTCCCGGCGCCGTCCAGGTCGCGCACCCCGCGCGTCCGGGCGACGTCCAGCCGAAAGAGTCACAATCGAAGTCGGGTTTTCCGCATCCCGGCACTGTCAGAGAAAGGAACGGTCCATGACCACCACCCTCGAACGCCACGTCGAAGCCCCCGCGGGCTCCGGAGCGAAGACCAGCCGCCGCCAGAACGCCGAGAAGGGCTTCAAGGCCTCCAAGGAGCTGCTCGACAGCCTCCAGATCGTCCTCGTCGACCTGATCGAGCTGCACGTCCAGGGCAAGCAGGCGCACTGGAACGTCGTCGGCAAGAACTTCCGCGACCTCCACCTCCAGCTCGACGAGATCATCGAGGCCGCGCGCGAGTTCAGCGACGACATCGCCGAGCGCATGCGCGCGCTGCACGGCATCCCGGACGGCCGCAGCGACACCGTCGCGGCGACCACGACGCTCCCGGAGTACCCGCACGGCGAGATCGACACCGCCGAGACCGTCGACCTCATCACCGTCCGCCTCGAGAACACCGCCGCCACCATGCGCGAGGTGCACGACCAGGTGGACGACGAGGACCCGACGAGCGCCGACCTCCTGCACGCGATCATCCAGAGCCTCGAGCAGTACGCCTGGATGGTGTCGGCCGAGAACCGCACCACCTCCGCCGCGAAGTAGCACCACCGCACCACCCGTCGAGGGACCCCGCCACCGCGGGGTCCCTCTTCGCGTGCCGCGAGCCGCCTGCGCCGGCGTCGCCTGTGGTCGACTCGGCTCCGCCGCGCCGCCTGTTCTCCCAGCGCCTGCGGCGCGAACAGGGCTCCCCTCCCCATGCGCGTCGGGATCCCCGTCATCCGCAGTGCTGGTGCCATGGGTCTCGATACGCCCTCCGGGCTGCTCGACCAGCATGCAGAGGCGAGCGAGTGGACGCGGAACGGGGTCTGGTGGACGGACGCAGCCCGGTTCGGGTCCATTCGTCGAGATCCGTACTGTCGAGTGGTCTCGGGCAGGGCCCTGCTCGGCGCACGAGGCCCATTGCGGGTCCGTTCGCGGAGCGGACCTGATCGAGCAGCCCGCGCGCAGGGCGCATCGATCGCCTGCTGATCGAGCAGTCCGCGGAGCGGGCGTCTCGAACGGTGAAGCCGCCTCGCGTCTCCCTGATGAGGGAAAGGACACGGCTGCGCCGCGTCATGGTGGTCGAATAGCCCCGCAGGGGCGTATCGAGACCCGCTGTCATCAGCAGGGCCGGTCTGCAGAGTCGTCCTTCTGGCGCTGGTGGATCTCGATACGCCCGTTGCGCGGGCTACTCGATCAGCATGGCTTTCCCGGTACGGACAAGGTGATCTCTCCTGGGAGATACCCGTCGTCCGCAGTGCTGGTGCCGGGGGTCTCGATACACCCCGCGGGCACCTCGGCGCGGTGCAGCGGCCCCGATCCCGCCCCCAGCCCCCGCCAGTAGGGTCGAGGCCATGAGCACGCAGGTTTCCGAGCTGTTCGACGCGCGCCGCTGGGCGCCGGTCGACGGGTTCGACGGTCTCGAAGACATCACCTACCACCACGACCGGTCCGGCCGCATCGCCCGGGTCGCGTTCGACCGGCCGGAGGTGCGCAACGCCTTCCGTCCGCGCACGGTCGACGAGCTGTTCCGCGCACTCGAGGACGCGCGGACGAACCCGCGCATCGGCGTCGTCATCCTCACCGGCAACGGCCCCAGCCCGCGCGACGGCGGCTGGGCGTTCTGCTCGGGCGGCGACCAGCGCATCCGCGGCCGCGACGGCTACCGCTACTCGGACGGCGAGACCGCCGAGGGCATCGACTCGGCGCGCAACGGCCGCCTGCACATCCTCGAGGTGCAGCGGCTGATCCGCTTCATGCCCAAGGTCGTCATCGCCGCCGTCCCCGGCTGGGCGGCCGGCGGCGGGCACTCGCTGCACGTGGTCTGCGACCTGACGATCGCCTCCGAGGAGCACGGTCGCTTCAAGCAGACCGACGCCGACGTCGGCTCGTTCGACGCCGGCTACGGCTCCGCCTACTTCGCCCGCCAGATCGGCCAGAAGAACGCCCGCGAGGTGTTCTTCCTCGCCCGCGAGTACTCCGCGCAGCGCGCGTACGAGATGGGCGCCGTGAACGCGGTCGTCCCGCACGCCGAGCTCGAGGCGACCGCCCTCGAATGGGCGGAGACGATCCTGAGCAAGTCGCCCACCGCGATCCGGATGCTGAAGTACGCCTTCAACGCGGTCGACGACGGCCTCGTCGGCCAGCAGCTCTTCGCCGGCGAGACCACCCGCCTCGCCTACGGCACCGACGAGGCCGTCGAGGGGCGCGACTCCTTCCTCGAGAAGCGCGCGCCCGACTGGTCGCCGTTCCCGTGGCAGTTCTGACGGTGGCGGCTGGGACCGGGTCATCGCGTTCCGGGGCGGAGCGGCGATGACCCGCCCGCTCGCCTCCGTCGACGCGGCGCCGGAGAAGGTGCTCATCGCCCTCCGCGCGGCGCTCGACGGCAGCGGTCCCGCGGTGCGGATCGCCGCTCCGGGAGTGGAGTCGGACCCGGAGGCGGACGCGTCCGTCCCGCAGCGCGTCGCCGTGGTCGTCGAGACCTCCGGTTCGTCCGGCCCGCCCAAGCGCGTCGCGCTCGCCACCTCGGCGCTGCTGACCAGCGCCTCCGCCACCCTCGCCGAGCTCGGCGGTCCCGGCCGCTGGCTGCTCTGCCTGCCGACGCACTACGTGGCGGGAGTGCAGGTGCTGGTCCGCTCGCTGACCGCCGACGCCGACCCGGTCGTGCTGCCGGCCGGCGGCTTCGACGCCGCCGCCTTCCTCGCCCTCGCCCGGACGATGCCCGCGGGGGAGCGGCGCTACTCGTCGCTGGTCCCCGTGCAGCTCGCCCGGCTGCTCGACCTCGCGGAGAGCGTGCCCGCCGAGGCCGCGGTCCTCGCCTCCTTCGACGCGCTGCTGATCGGCGGCCAGTCGACCCCGCAGACGCTGCGCGACCGGGCCGCCGCGCTCGGCGTGCGGATCCGGCTCACCTACGGCTCGAGCGAGACCGCCGGCGGCTGCGTCTACGACGGCCTCCCGCTGCGCGACGTGCGGATCCGCGTCGTCGACGGCCAGGTCCTCCTCGGCGGCCCGACCCTCGCGGAGGGCTACCTCGACGCGGACGGCGGACTCGACGCGGAGCGCAGCGCCGCCGCCTTCGTCTCGCTCGACGGCGAGCGCTGGTACCGCACCGGTGACGCCGGCGTCATCGAGGACGGCCGCCTGAGCGTCACCGGCCGCCTCGACCGGGTGATCGTCTCGGGCGGGGAGAAGGTCTCGCTGGATGCGGTCGAGCGAGTGCTGCGCGACGGGCTCCTGCCCGACGCGGTCGTGGTGCGCCGCTCGGACGCGCAGTGGGGCGAGGTGCCGGTCGTCGCGACGACCGCGCCGGACGCCGACCTGGCGCGGGTGCGCTCCGAGGTGGTCGAGCGGCTCGGCCGTGCGGCCGGCCCGGCGGCGGTCCTCGCCATCGCGGAGATCCCGCTGCTCGCTTCGGGGAAGCCCGACCGCCGCACCCTCGAGAGCCTCGCGGCGGAGGGAGCGGTCTGAGGACAGGCCCGGACGGGGGCGGAGAACGACGCGTCGCCCGGCGGCCGACGGCCCGGGACGGGCAGGGACCACTCGGTAGGATTCCCTCCGTGTCGAGTTCGAGTCGCAAGAAGAAGCCGTCGGCGAAGCCCCGGAGCGGTCGCCCCGGCGGCGACCCCCGCCGCGTCGTCGTGCAGCCCGCCGGCCCGCGCGAGTGGATCGCCGGAGCCCGGCTGCGGACCCTCCCGCTCGCGATCGCCCCCGTCCTGATCGGCACCGGAGCGACGCAGGTCACCGACGAGGGCTGGCACTGGGTGCGCGCCCTGCTCTGCCTCGTCGTCTCGCTCGCCCTGCAGATCGGCGTGAACTACGCCAACGACTACTCCGACGGCATCCGCGGCACGGACGCGAACCGCGTCGGCCCCTCGCGGCTCACCGGATCGGGTGCCGCGAAGCCCCGCGCGGTGCTCACGGTCGCGCTGGTCTTCTTCGGGATCGCGGGCGTCGCGGGCCTCGTGCTGACCTTCCTGTCCGGCTTCTGGTGGTTCCTGATCATCGGCGCCGCCGCGATCGCCGCCGCCTGGTTCTACACCGGCGGCCGGCGCCCCTACGGCTACCTCGGCCTCGGCGAGCTCTTCGTCTTCGTGTTCTTCGGACTCGTCGCCACCGTCGGCACCACGTTCGTGCAGATCGGCCGCGCGAACCAGGAGTCCTGGCTCGGCGCCGTCGCCGCGGGCCTGTTCGCCTGCGCCGTGCTGATGGTCAACAACATCCGCGACATCCCGACGGACCGCCTCTCCGGCAAGCGGACCCTCGCGGTCGTCGTCGGCCCGACCATCGCGCGGGCGATGTACAGCGCCTTCGTGCTGGTGCCGTTCGGGATCGCGGTCGTGCTGGCGCTGTTCTACCCGCTCGCCTGGCTGACGCTCTTCGTCCTGCTGGCGGTCCTGCCGGCCATCCTCATCACCCTGACCGCGCGCACGGCGAAGGAGCTCATCCTCGCCCTGCAGCTGACCAGCCTGAGCGGCCTCGCCTACGCCGCGATCCTCGGCGCGGCCCTCGCCTTCTGACCGCGTGGTGCGCGTCCCGCGCGGCTCATGCCGGTGTGGTGCGCCTCCCGAGCGCCTCATGCCGGTGTGGTGCGCCTCATGCTGGTCGAGTAGCCCCGCAGGGGCGTATCGAGACCCTCCGTCACCGAGACGCTGAGTCTGCAGACCACCGTGCCGACGGTGGTGGATCTCGATACGCGCGCCGCGCGCGCTACTCGATCAGCATGTGGGGTGCGCCCGCTGCGCGAGGGACGCCTCTTCTTTGCTGGTCGAGTAGCCCCGCAGGGGCGTATCGAGACCCACCGTCACCGAGCGGCGGGGCGAGCAGGCCGATCTCGCGGCGGGGTCAGGCGCCCGGGCGGCCGTCGCGGGCCGCGTCGACCGCGGCGTCCTCGATGTCGTCGTCGGTGGGCGTGCGCGGGACGTCCTTGCGGCGCTCGTAGATGGCCTCGGCGATCCGCTCGCGGGGCTTGCGCAGCACGATGTAGGAGAGCGACATGCTCGCGATGGCGGCGACGAAGCCGGCGGTCACCGCCGCCGTCAGCTCGGAGTCGACGAAGGAGCGCGCCGGCAGGTACACCAGCACGAAGACGCCGGCGAACATGGCCAGACGCAGGAGCGAGTAGACGACGACCGCGCGGCTCAGTTTCACCGGGCAAGTGTACGTCGGCCCCTGCATGCGCGTCCGTGAGCACCCCGGGAGCTCCCTGTCCAGCATCCGTGCGCCCGGATCCTTCGAGGACCCCGGACGTACACTGGACACCATGATCCGCCTGTTCATCGGCCTGCTCGTGGCCCTCGCCGTCTTCACGGTCTACACCGTGATCGACGTCGCCCTGAGCAATCGCCACTCGGTGCGCGCGATCCCCAAGTGGTCGTGGGTCCTCGTGGTCCTCCTGCTGCCGATCATCGGCGCGGGCCTCTGGTTCTGGATCGGCCGCCCTCGCAAGCAGCGCTCCGAGGGCCGCCGTTTCACGGCTCCGGACGACGACCCCGACTTCCTCGGCACCCTCCGCCGCGAGCGCGATCCGGAGAAGGAGCGCGAGCAGGCCGAGCGCATCGCCCAGCTCGAGCGCGACCTCGCCGATCTCGACGACTCCGGCGAGTCGGACGGCACCGGCCGTCGGGATGCCTGACGCGGCTCCGGTCGCCCCCTCCACCCGTTTCGCGGTCGACCTCCTCACCCGCTTCGTCGCGCTCGGCGTCCGCGACGTCGTCGTCTCACCCGGCTCCCGCTCCCAGGCACTCGCGCTCGTCGCGGCCGAGCTCGAGACCCGCGGCCGCATCCGGCTGCACGTCCGGATCGACGAGCGCTCCGCCGGATTCCTCGCCCTCGGCCTCGCACTCGAGACCGGTTCGCCCGCCGTCCTGATCACGACCTCCGGCACCGCGACCGCCAACCTGCACCCCGCCGTGCTCGAGGCCGACGCGTCCGACGTGCCGTTGATCGTGCTCACGGCCGACCGCCCCGGCGAGCTGCGCGGCATCCGCTCCAATCAGACCACCGACCAGGTCGAGCTGTTCGGCCGCGCCGTCCGCCTCTTCGAGGACGTCGCCGCCCCCGACGCGCAGACGCCGGCGGAGTCGGCCTGCGCCCTCGCCGACCGCGCGCACGCCGCGGCATCCCGCCCGGGCGGCCCCGTGCACCTCAACCTGGCCTTCCGCGACCCGCTGTCCTCGCGCCTGCCCGCCTTCGACGTGCCCGAGCCCGGATCGGCCGCACCGGCCCCGGACGAGGCCGCGGTCGCCCCGGAGACGATCGCCGCCGGCCCGCTCGAGCCCCTCACCGTCGTCATCGCCGGCGACAAGGCCGGGGCCGAGGCCGAGGCGCTCGCCCGCGCCGGCGACTGGCCACTGCTCGCCGAGGTCTCCTCCGGGGCTCGCTTCGGTCCGCAGCTCGTCGTCGCCTGGCGACGCCTCCTCGCCGAGCCCGGGTTCGGAGGCCGCGTCCGCCGGGCGATCGTCCTCGGCCACCCGACCCTCTCCCGCGAGGTCCCGGAGCTGCTGCGCCGCGAGGACGTCGAGGTGATCGTCGTGGACCGCGGTCGCCGCGAGTTCTACAACCCCGGCCGCCGTGCGCGCAGCGTCCGCGCCCTCGCCGTCGTCCGTCCCGAGGACTCGCCGCGGCCCGAGCGGTCGGAGCGCGCCTGGCCCGGCTCCTGGGTGTCGGCGAGCCGCGCGCTCGTGGCCGACGCCGACCCCGACGCGATCCCCGAGGCGCCCGACGGCGGCTCGATGTCGGTCGAGGACCGCCGGGGCTACGCCCGGAACGCCCTGACAGCGATCCGCGCGCCGCTCACCCGCGAGTTCGTCGTCGCCGCGGTCTGGCGCGTCACCTGGCCGCACGACCGCCTGCTCTTCGGTGCCTCCCGCCTCATCCGCGTCGCGGACGGCTCGCTGCCCGGCAAGCGGATCACCGTGCACTCCAACCGCGGGCTCGCCGGCATCGACGGCACGGTCTCGACCGCTCTCGGCATCGCCGTCGCCTCGCAGTCCGCCGATGCGGGCTCGGGCGGCGCCACCCGCGTCGTCCTCGGCGACCTCACGCTCCTGCACGAGGCGGGCGGACTGCTGCTCGCCCCGGGCGAGCGCCGGCCGCGCGTGCAGCTCGTCGTAGTGAACGACGGCGGCGGCACCATCTTCGACGGCCTCGAGGTCGCCACCAGTTCGGCTCCCGACGCCTTCGACCGCGTGCAGTTCACGCCGCAGACCGTCGACATCGCGTCCCTGGCGACGGCCTACGGCTGGTCGCACCGCCTCGTCGCCACCCGCGGCGAGCTGGAGCAGGCCCTCACCTCGCCGGGCGAGGGCCCGGGCATCGTCGAGATCGCGCTCGAGCGCTGATCTCCCGGGCGGCCGCAGCCGTCAGCTCAGCGCGTCGAGGATCGGCCGGAACTTCATGCCCGTCTCCGCGAGCTCGGTGGCGGGGTCGCTGTCCGCGACGATGCCCGCACCGGCCCACGCGGTGACCGCGCCGTCGGGGGAGACCTGCGCGCTGCGCAGCCCCACGGCCCACTCGCCGTCGCCGTTGCCGTCGATCCAGCCCACCGGACCGGCGTAGCGGCCGCGGTCGAACGGCTCGAGCTCCTCCAGCAGGGCGAGCGCGCGGTCGGTCGGCGTGCCGGCGACGGCGGCGGTCGGGTGCAGGGCGTCGACGAGGTCGAGCGCGGTCGAGGCGTCGTCGAGCGTCCCGCGGACGTCGGTCGCGAGGTGCCACAGGTTCGGCAGCTTCAGAGCGAAGGGCTCCGGAGTGGTCGTGAGCGCGCCGGTGTGCGGCCGGAGCTCGCGCAGCAGGCTGGCGATGGCGAACGCGTGCTCGGAGCGGTCCTTCGGGCTCGCGAGGAGGGCGCGCACGATCGCGGCGTCCTCCTCCGCGTCGCCGCCGCGCGCGCTGGTGCCGGCGAGGACGCGCGCGGTGACCGCGCCCTGGTCGACCCCCACGAGCGTCTCGGGACTCGCGCCGAGGAAGCCGTCGACCGCGAAGGTCCAGCAGTCCGGGTAGCCGTTCGCGAGATCGCGGAGCAGCCGACGGCGGTCGGCGTCCCGGGGGAGCCGTCCCTGCAGGTCCCGGGCGAGGACGACCTTCTCGAGGGCGCCCGAGCGGATCGAGCCGACGGCCGACGCGACCGCGGCGCGATACGCGTCCGGCGTCATCGCACCGGGGAGGAGGGGGAGGCGGAACTCGTCGCCGAAGGGCAGCGGAGCGGGGACCGCCGTCGAGCCGGCCGTCTCGTCGGCCGTCCGGATGCGGGTCACCCACGACCGCCCGCCCCGCGAACCGATGACCACGCGGGGGACGATCAGGACGCTCGTCGCGCTCGACCGGCTGGAGAAGGCGAAGGCCCCGAAGGCCACCAGTCCCGTGCCCGGGACGCCGAGCGGATCCGCGACGACGGCCGCAGCCGACAGTTCGCGCCACGCGGCGGAGGCCTCGCGGATGCGATCCGGGCCGGAGAACTCCAGCCGCAGCGCCTCGCCGAGCCCGGCCAGTCCTGCGCCGCCGCGCTGCCAGAGCAGCGGCTGCCGCGGATCGACGCGGGTGATCAGCTCGTGCGGACCGTCGAGCGGTGTCGTCTCGGCGTGGAGGGGAGGAGCTCCGGCCCCGGTCGATGTCACTGCTCCACAGTACGCCCGCGTCGGAAAGCGAGACGTTGTGCGCCGGGACCACCCTCGCCCGGGGGTCCGCTGCTACGGTTTCCTCGTCCGGGGCCGCCGCAGCTAGGCGGAGCAAGGCGGCCCCGGCACCTCCGCCCCGTCCCGCTCCCTCCGCGCGGCTCCGCCGGTCCGGCGCCGGTCGCCTGAGCGGATGTGCAAGGGCAGTGGATGCACAGCCGCCACTCCGCTCCTCGCCCTAGACTCGTTGATCGTGACAAAGGCAGACCTCACCAAGCGGCCCGACGAGGTCGCTGCCATGTTCGACACGGTGGCGCCCGCCTACGACCTGACGAACACCGTCCTGTCCGTCGGCAACGACCACCTCTGGCGGATCGCCACGACCCGCGCCGTCAACCCGGCGCCGGGCGAGCGCATCCTCGATGTCGCGGCCGGCACCGGCACCTCGAGCGCCTCGCTGGCGCGCTCCGGAGCACAGGTCGTCGCCGCCGACTTCTCCCGCGGGATGATCTCGGTCGGCCGCCGCCGGCACGCCGAGAACGAGCTCATCGAGTTCGTCCTCGCCGACGCGATGGAGCTCCCCTTCGAGGACGACTCCTTCGACGCCGTCACCATCTCCTTCGGCCTGCGCAACGTCTCCGAGCCGCGGACGGCGCTCGCCGAGTTCTTCCGCGTCGTCAAGCCCGGCGGCCGCGTCGTGATCTGCGAGTTCTCGACCCCGCCGCTCAAGCCGCTCGCCGCCGCCTACGACTTCTACCTGTCGAAGGTCATGCCCGTGATCGTCGGCCTCGCCTCCTCCAACGACCCGGCCTACGACTACCTCGGCGACTCCATCCGCGCCTGGCCCGAGCAGAAGGTCGTCGCGGGCTGGCTCCGCGCCGCCGGCTTCGAGCGCGTCGCCTACCGCGACCTCACCGCCGGGATCGTGGCCCTGCACCGCGGGATCAAGCCGATCGCGGCGACCTGATGCGCGCCCAGGGGCCTGCCGGGCCGAGACGTTAGGGTTTGAGTGTGAACGCCAGTGCGCCCGTCGCCCGCCGCAGTCCGTCTCTGACGGCGCAGCTCGGCCTCTCCGAGCGCATCTTCTCGACCGCTCCGGACCGCGCTCTCGCGCGCGCGATCGACGACGGGCTCGAGCGGGTCGAGGCCGGCATGGTCCAGCAGCTGTCCTTCGCGGACGCAGTCGCCGACGTCTCGACGCGCTACCTGCTCGAGGCCGGCGGCAAGCGGGTGCGGCCGATGCTCACCCTGCTCACCGCGCAGCTCGGCCGGGGCAACACCCCCGAGGTGCTCAGCGCCGCGCAGGCCATCGAGATCACGCACCTCGGCTCGCTCTACCACGACGACGTCATGGACGAGGCGGAGAAGCGCCGAGGCGTTCCTTCGGCGCAGACCGTCTGGGGCAACAACGTCGCCATCCTCACCGGCGACCTGCTCTTCGCCCGGGCGAACCAGCTGATGACCGAGCTCGGTGAGCGCGCGATCCGGCTGCAGACCGACACCTTCGAGCGCCTCGTGCTCGGCCAGCTGCACGAGACGGTCGGCCCGAGCGCCGGCGAGGACCCGGTCGAGCACTACCTCGGCGTCCTGGCCGACAAGACCGGCTCGCTGATCGCCGCCGCCGCCCGCACCGGCGTCGTCTTCTCGGAGGCGCCCGCGCCCTTCGAGGAGGCGGTGCGCGTCTTCGGCGAGAAGATCGGCGTCGCCTTCCAGATCGTCGACGACGTGATCGACCTCTCGCCGCAGCCGGAGGAGACCGGCAAGAACCCGGGCACCGACATCCGCGCCGGCGTCTCGACGCTGCCGATCCTGCGCCTGCGGGAGCGCGCCGCGACCGACCGCGACGCGGCCGTGCTGCTCGCCCGGATCGAGAGCTACGTCAGCCGCACGAACGACGCGATCGCGCACACCGACGAGCAGAGCGCCGACATCTCCGACGCCATCGCGCAGCTGCGCGACCACCCCGTGACGGCGCAGACCCTCGCCGAGGCCCACGCCTGGGCCGATGAGGCCGTCGACGCCCTCGCCCCGCTGCCCGACGGGCCGGTCCGCAAGGCGCTCACGCGCTTCGCCGACACGGTCGTCGACCGCAACGGCTGACCGAATCGTCGCGGCGCGCATTCGAGCGCCGCAGGAATGAGTCCGGAGACGCGCCTCGGCGCCCCGGCAGGAGGAATGCAATGACCAAGCTCAGGCTGGCCATCGTCGGCGCGGGTCCCGCGGGCATCTACGCCGCCGACCTCATGATCAAGGCCGAGAAGAAGTACGACGTCTCGATCGATCTGTTCGAGCACCTGCCGGCGCCCTACGGACTCGTCCGCTACGGCGTCGCCCCCGACCACCCGCGGATCAAGGGCATCATCACGGCGCTCCGCGAGGTGCTCGACCGCGGCGACATCCGCATCTTCGGCAACGTGCACTTCGGCACCGACATCACGCTCGAGGACCTCAAGCGGCACTACAACGCCGTCATCTTCTCGACCGGCGCGATCCGCGACGCCCCGCTGGACGTCCCCGGGGTCGAGCTGGAGGGCTCCTACGGCGCCGCCGACTTCGTCAGCTGGTTCGACGGGCACCCCGACGTGCCGCGCACCTGGCCGCTCGAGGCCTCGTCCGTCGCCGTGATCGGCAACGGCAACGTCGCGCTCGACGTCTCGCGGATGCTCGCGAAGCACGCCGAGGACCTCCTGCCCACCGAGGTGCCGCCGAACGTCTACGACGCGCTGGCCGCCTCGCCCGTCACCGACGTGCACGTCTTCGGCCGCCGCGGACCGGCGCAGGTCAAGTTCACCCCGCTCGAGCTGCGCGAGCTCGGCGAGCTGCGCGACGTCGACATGATCGTCGCCGACGAGGACTTCGTGCTCGACGCCGCCTCGCAGGCGGCCATCGAGACGAACAAGCAGGTCATGGTGATCAACCGGGTGCTGAACCAGTGGCGCACCCGCGAGGTCGGCTCCGCCTCGCGCCGCCTGCACCTGCACTTCTGGGCCAAGCCGCTCGAGCTCATCGACGACGGCACCGGCCGCGTCTCGGCCATCCGCTACGAGCGCACCGAGCCCGACGGCGAGGGCGGCACCCGCGGCACCGGCGAGATCCGCGAGATCGCGGTCCAGGCCGTCTACCGCGCCGTCGGCTACTTCGGCTCCCCGCTGGACGGCCTGCCGTTCGACGAGATGCGCGGCGTCATCCCGAACCGCGAGGGCCAGGTCCTCGACGACGACGACGAGCCGGTGCACGGCGTGTACGCCACCGGCTGGATCAAGCGCGGACCGGTCGGCCTGATCGGGCACACCAAGTCGGACGCGATGGAGACCGTCGGGCACGTGCTCAACGATCAGGCGTCCTGGTGGACCCCGGCGCACCCCGAGGAGTCGGCGGTCGTCGCCCTGCTCGAGGAGCGCGGCGTCGCCTACACCGACCTCGACGGCTGGCACCGCCTCGACGAGCACGAGCAGGCGCTCGGTGCTCCGCAGGGCCGCGTCCGCGTCAAGGTCGTCCCGCGCGAGGACATGATCTCGATCTCGCGCGGCGAGACCGTCTCGAGCTGAGGCGCGTCCGTCGGAAGGGCCCTCGGAGCGATCCGGGGGCCCTTCGGCGTCTCCCGGATGTCGGAGGGCTCCCCTAGGATTCGGGCACCGCTGACGGACGGAGACCGCATGACCCCCTCGACCCTCGGAGAGGCGGGGCCGCGCGACGCGGGCCCGCACGACGTCATCCGGGTGCGCGGCGCCCGGCAGAACAACCTGCGCGGCGTCGATGTCGACATCCCGAAGCGCCGGATCACGGTGTTCACCGGCGTCTCGGGCTCCGGCAAGTCCTCGCTGGTCTTCGGGACGATCGCGGCCGAGTCGCAGCGGCTGATCAACGAGACCTACTCGGCGTTCCTGCAGCAGTTCATGGGCTCGCCGGCCCGGCCGGACGTCGAGTCTCTCGACGGGCTGTCGGCGACGATCGTCGTCGATCAGGAGCGGATGGGCGCGAACGGCCGCTCCACCGTCGGCACCGCGACCGACGCCTACACGATGCTCCGCATCCTGTTCAGCCGGATCGGCGATCCGCACGTCGGCACCAGCGGGGCGTTCTCGTTCAACCTGCCCGAGGGCATGTGCCCGCGCTGCGAGGGCACCGGCCGCGTCTCCGACATCGACCTCGACGCGCTGCTCGACCGCTCGAAGTCGCTCGAGGGCGGAGCGCTCGACGCGATCCCGAACTTCGTCGTCGGCGGCTGGTACTGGAAGAGCCTCGCCGAATCGGGGCTCTATCCCGCCGACGTGCCGATCGCCGACTTCACTCCTCAGCAGCTCGAGGACTTCCTGTACAAGCCGGCCGTCAAGATGCCGATCGCCGGCATCAACATGACCTACGAGGGTCTCGTGGTCAAGGTGACCCGCCTGTACCTCGCGAAGGAGGCGGCTCAGCCGCACATCCGGGCCTTCGCCGAGCGGGTGGCCGCCTTCGGCCCCTGCTCGGAGTGCGGGGGAGCGCGGCTCACCCGCGCGGCCCTGGGTTCGCTGATCGCGGGCCGGAACATCGCCGAGTGCTCGTCGATGCAGGCGACCGATCTCGCGGAGTGGCTGCGCGGGGTGCGCGACCCCTCCGTCGCCCCGATCGTCGAGGCGCTGCTGGGCACGCTGGACGCGCTGGTGCAGGTCGGGCTCGGCTACCTCTCGCTCGACCGCGAGTCCGGGACGCTCTCCGGCGGCGAGGCGCAGCGGGTGAAGATGGTGCGGCACCTGGGGTCGAGCCTCACCGACATCACCTACGTCTTCGACGAGCCCACCGCCGGACTGCACCCGCACGACGTCTCGCGGGTGATCGAGCTGCTGCGGCGGCTCCGCGACAAGGGCAACACGGTGCTCGTCGTCGAGCACAAGCCGGAGATCATCGCCGTGGCCGACCACGTCATCGACCTCGGGCCGCGAGCCGGCTCGCACGGCGGCGAGATCCGCTTCGAGGGCTCGGTCGAGGCGCTGCGCGACTCCGACACCCTCACCGGGCGCCACCTCGACCACCGGGTGCCGCTCAAGAGCGAGGTGCGGCGGCCCACGGGCGTCGCCGAGATCCGCGGCGCGTCCACGCACAACCTGCGCGGCGTCGACGTCGACGTGCCGCTCGGGGTGCTCACCGTCGTCACCGGCGTCGCCGGGTCGGGCAAGTCCTCGCTGATCCACGGCTCTCTGGCGAAGCGGCCGGGGGTGATCGTCGCCGACCAGTCGCCGATCCGCGGCTCGCGGCGCAGCAACCCCGCCACCTACACCGGCGTGCTCGATGCGATCCGCACCGCCTTCGCGAAGGAGAACGGCGTCAAGGCGGCCCTGTTCAGTGCGAACTCCGCGGGCGCCTGCCCGGTCTGCAAGGGCGCCGGGCTGATCTTCACCGAGCTCGGCCCGGCCGCGACCGTCTCGTCGATCTGCGAGGAGTGCGAGGGCAAGCGGTTCACCGCGGAGGTGCTCGAGTACCGGCTGCGCGGGAAGAACATCCACGAGGTGCTCTCGATGCCGATCGTCGAGGCGGCCGAGTTCTTCGGATCCGGGCCGGCGCACACGATCCTGGCCCGCCTCGTGGACGTGGGGCTCGGCTACCTCACCCTCGGGCAGCCGCTGAACACGCTGTCCGGCGGCGAGCGGCAGCGGCTGAAGCTCGCGATCAACATGGCCTCGAAGGGCTCGGTCTACATCCTCGACGAGCCGACGACCGGCCTGCACCTGGCCGACGTCGACAACCTGCTCGGCCTGCTCGACCGCCTCGTCGACTCCGGCTCCTCGGTGATCGTGATCGAGCACCACCAGGCGCTGATGGCGCACGCCGACTGGATCATCGACGTCGGCCCCGGGGCGGGGCACGACGGCGGGTCGATCGTCTTCGAGGGGACGCCGGCCGACCTCGTCGCCGGTGCGCAGACCCGCACCGCCGACGCGCTGCGGGCGTACACGGCCTGACCGCGAAACGGTAGTCCAGAGGCGAGGGGACGTCTGTGCTGATCGAGCAGCCCGCGAAGCGGGCGTCTCGAGATCGACCAGCGTCAGAGCAGGAGGCTGCAGACCTGCCGTGCTGAGGACGGCGGGTCTCGATACGCCCCTGCGGGGCTACTCGACCAGCATGAAACGCAGGGTGGTCGAGTAGCTGCGGAGCGGCGTATCGAGACTCGCGCTCGTCGAGGGCTGCTCCGTCAGCGCGGAGTGCAGGGTGGTCGAGTAGCCGCGGAGCGGCGTATCGAGACTCGCGCTCGTCGAGGGCTGCTCGGTCAGCGCGAGAACGGGCCGCTCAGGGCCGCCCACTGCAGCAGCATGATCGTCTTCGCGTCGATGATCTTGACGCCGATCTGCGCGAGGGCCTCGTCGAAGGACAGCTCGACGAGCTCGGTGTCCTCGCCCTCGTCCGCGAGCCCGGCGTAGACGCCGTCGCTCGAGCCGGCGCGGTAGGGGCCGGCGTAGAAGTGCAGCATCTCGGTGATCGAGCCGGGGCTCATGAACGCGTCGAAGACGTGCTCGAGCCGGCCGACCTCGAGGCCGGTCTCCTCGGACGCCTCGCGGCGCGCGCCCTCCTCCGGACCGTCCTCGTCGAGCAGACCCGCCGGCACCTCGAGCAGCATGCCGTCGAGGTTGCCGTTGACGTAGGTGGGGTAGCGGAACTGCCGCACCAGCACGACGGAGCGCGCCTCGAGGTCGTAGAGCAGCACGGCCGCGCCGTTGCCGCGGTCGTAGGTCTCGCGGTGCTCGGTGGTCCAGCGGCCGTCGCGGTGCCGGTACTCGAACTCGGTGGTGCGCAGGACGTACCAGTGGCTGGAGAGGAGGGTCACCGACTTCACGACGACGTCGGGGTTGCCGGTGAGGTCGTGGCCCTCGCGGTCGAGGCCGGTGCGGCCCCGCGCGTCGGGGGCGTCGATGCCGGGGCGGGTCGGCGTGCTCTCGGAGTGCGACATCCCTCAGCGGAAGTTGACGAACTGGAGGTCGAGGTCGAGGTCGGCCCCGCGCAGCAGCGCCATCGTCGCCTGGAGGTCGTCGCGGCTCTTCGACGAGACGCGCAGCTCGTCGCCCTGGATCTGCGACTTGACCGACTTGGGCGCCTCGTCGCGGATCAGCTTGTTGATCTTCTTCGCCTGCTCCTGGTCGATGCCGTCCTTGAGCGTGGACTCGATCCGGTACTCCTTGCCAGAGGCGAAGGGCTCGCCCGAGTCGAGGCTCTTGAGGCTGATGCCGCGCTTGATCAGCTTGGTCTGGAAGACGTCGAGGATGGCGTTCGCCCGCTCCTCGGTGTTCGCCTTGATCAGGATCTTCTCGCCGCTCCAGGCGATCGAGGCGCCGACGTTCTTGAAGTCGTAGCGCTGCTCGACCTCCTTGTGGGCCTGGTTGAGGGCGTTGTCCGCCTCCATCTTGTCGACCTTGCTGACGACGTCGAACGTTGAATCTGCCATGCCTTCGAGCTTAGCTTTCGCACCTCCGCCGGGCCGATCCGGAGGCGCGCCTGGTACGAAGGGACGGTGCGCCGCCTCCCCGCCCTGCTGATCCTGCCGCTCGTCGGCCTCGTGCTGGCCGGCTGTACCCGCCCCGCGGAGCCCGCGATGGAGTACGAGGACGGCCTGCTGACCGTGCCGCCCGCGGCCGCCGCTCCCGCCGCCGCCGATCCGGCGCTGCTCGAGGACCCGGACGAGACGGCGGCGACGCCCGTCCGCCTGCTCACGAGCGGCGACTGGCTGGCCGGCACGGCGGAGGGCAGCGGGATCCCGGTGCGCGCGCTGACCGCCTACGCGGGCGCGGCGCTGCTGACCTCCTCCGTCGACCCCGGCTGCGGACTGGACTGGGCGACGCTCGCCGGCATCGGCTACGTCGAGAGCCGCCACGGCACGATCTTCGGCGGCGAGCTCGGCGAGGACGGGCGCCCGACCGAGCCGATCTACGGACCCTCGCTGGACGGCGCGCAGTTCGACCGCGTCGAGGACAACGACGGTGGAGCGCTGGACGGCGACCCCGAGACGGACCGCGCGATGGGTCCGCTGCAGATCATCCCCGCCACCTGGATGCGCTGGGCCTCGAGCGGCTGGGATCCGCAGAACGTCGATCAGCAGGCGGTGACCGCCGCGCGCTACCTCTGCCAGGCGGGCGGCGACCTGACCACGCAGTCGGGCTGGCGCGACGCGATCGCGGCGTACAACCCGGCGACGAGCTACGCGGGCAAGGTCGCCGAGGCGGCGTCACGCTATGCCGCGGCGGCGGGCTGAGGCCGATTTCCGATCCGGGGAGCGCGTGGGTATCCTTGTCCAGCGCCTTCGGTCGAGAGCATGACTCCCGGTCGGGTGCGCGACGGCGAGTTACCCTAGCGGCCAAAGGGATCTGACTGTAAATCAGACGGCGTAGCCTTCGGGGGTTCGAATCCCTCACTCGCCACAGCATCGAGACCGAACGACTGCACGATCGAAGCCCCGCACCAGCCTCCCGAGGCGGCGAGCGGGGCTTCCTCCGTTCCGCCGCCTCCGGAGGCGCAGGTCTCGATACGCCCCTGCGGGGCTACTCGACCAGCATGGGGAGGGCCGTCCGCCGCGGGGGTCGACTGCTGCTCGTCCGTCGCGGCGCCGTGCGCTCATGCTGATCGAGTAGCCCGCGCAGCGGGCGTATCGAGATCCACCCACGTCAGCAGGATGAGTCTGCAGACCCGCCCTGCTCATGACGGCGGGTCTCGATACGCGCCTGTGGCGCTGCTCGACCAGCAGGGGGAGGACCGTCTGCCGCGCGGCCGATCACTGCTCGACCGATGCAGCGCCCTGCCCGGCTGCCGATCGAGTCGCCGCGAGGAACTGCTCGAGGGACAGCGGGGCGCGGCCCGTCAGGCGCTCGACGTCGCCGGAGACGTGCTGCATCTCGCCGGCGGCGACGGCGGTGTAGGTGCTGATCCAGGCGTCGAGCTGCCAGTCGGGGGCGTTCCAGCGGCGGCGGGAGGCGCGCGCCTCCTCGAGGGTCTCGTCGACGAAGACCGCGGGGTGGCCGGCGGCGGTGAGGACGGCCGCGATCTCGTCGAAGGTGAGGGCCTCGGGACCGGTCAGCTCGTAGGTCGCGCCGCGGTGCTCCTCGGGGGCGCGCAGGATCGCGGCGGCGGCGCGGGCGACGTCCTCGCGGGCGACGATCGCCGCGCGGCCGGTGCCGGCCGGGCCGCGGATCGCGCCGTCGTCGCCGAGCATCGCGGGGACGAAGTCCAGATAGAGGTTGTCACGGAGGAAGGTCCACGACATCCCGGAGGCGCGGATCGCCTCCTCCGTCGCGGCGTGGTCGCGCGCGAGCGTGAAGGTCGCGGTGGGGGAGGCGCCGGCGAAGGACGTGTAGACGACGTGCTCGACGCCCGCGGCGGCGGCGGCCGCGACCATCGAGAGGTGCTCGGCGAGCCGGTCCTCGTTCTCGGCCGCGGACACCATCAGCAGGAGCCGGACGCCGTCGAGCGCATCGCCCGGATCGGTGAAGGACGAGCGGACGGCCGTCGCCCCCGGCAGCTCGGGCGCACGCGACGGGTCGCGGGCGAGGAGGCGGAGGGGGAGGCCGGCGTCGGCGAGCAGGCGCGCGACGCGGCCGCCCACCGCCCCGGTGGCTCCGGTCACGGCGATCGGGGGCTGAGGGGTCACGGCGGCGCTCATGCCCCCATGATCCTCCGCGGGCCCGGTCGCCGTCTGCCCCGCCTGCGTCCGTCCCCGCCGGACCGGCCGGTCCCTAGGCTGGACGCATGAGCGCCCACGCCTCCCTCCTCGCCATCGCCCGCTCGATCGCCGTCGAGGCGGCGCACCTCGCCCGGCAGCGCCGCCAGGACGGGGTCGAGATCGCCGCCTCGAAGTCGTCGCCGGAGGACGTGGTCACGGCCGCCGACCGCGAGGTCGAGCAGCTGATCCGCCGTCGGCTCGCCGAGGCGCGGCCGGACGACGGCTTCCTCGGCGAGGAGTCCGGCGCGGGCGGCGGGACGAGCGGACTCACCTGGGTCGTCGATCCGATCGACGGCACGGTCAACTACCTCTACGGCATCCCCTCCTACGCGGTCAGCATCGCCGTGGTCGAGGGCGAGCCGGAGCCGGAGACCTGGACGGCGCTCGCCGGGGCGGTCGTGAACGGCGCGACCGGCGAGGTCTACACCGCGAGCCGGGGCGGCGGGGCCGAGCGCGACGGGGTCGCGCTGCACGTCACTCCGCCCGCCTCGCTCTCGCTGGCGCTGGTCGGCACGGGCTTCGGCTACGACGCCGGGCGCCGGATGCGCCAGGGCGCGGTCGTGCAGGAGCTGCTCGGCTCGGTGCGCGACATCCGCCGCATCGGCTCGGCAGCGCTCGACCTCTGCGCGGTCGCCTCCGGGTCGCTGAACGCGTACTACGAGCGCGGTCTGAACCCGTGGGACCTCGCGGCGGGCGCCCTCGTGGCGGAGGAGGCCGGAGCGATCGTCGCCGGCTTCGACGGCCGCCCGGCGGGCAACGGGCTGCTGATCGCGGCCCCGGGGCCGGTCTTCAGCGAGATCGAGGCTCTGCTGCGGCGGCTGCGCGCCGACGAGGTCTGATCGGGGACCGGTTCCGCGCGGAGTCGGTGCATGCGCGCGCATGATCGCGCAGGATCCGAGCGCCGAGCGCGGATCCGGCGACGAGGATCCGGCCTCTGCGCGACCCGCTCTGGCCGGATCGGGAGTCCGTGGTTATCCTTTATGAATTCGTGACATTCGCACAGGATGCGGTCGCGGACCCCCGAGAAGCGCTTCGACTCCCTGGCGGAGCGCCGCTCGTCCCCTGCCCCCGACGGAAGATCCGGATTTCGTGAGCCCCGATTCGCCCTTGCCCGCTGCCTCCGCATCGACCCCCGGCGAATCCGTCCCACCCCTCACCCGTCGCGAGCTGCGCGAGCGCGAGCGCGCCCAGGCACTGGCCGCCGACGCGCAGGACGAGGGAGTGCCGGTCGCCCCGGCCGAGCTCCGCGACGCCGAGCTGCGGGTCGCCTCCGTCCGCTCCGCGCCACCGGCGCCCGTCTCCGCACCTCGCGTCGCACCGCTCCGGCCCGTGCGCTCCAGCCGCCGGATCGGCGGTCTCGTCGCGCTCTCGTTCGTCGCCGCGATGGTGGCCGCGACCTCGCTGCCGGCCACGTCGCTCCTCACGGCCGAGGAGGTGCAGGCGCAGAACCTCGTCGTCGCGCCCGGCGGCACCGTCGACCGCGGCGCGCAGTCGTTCACGACCGGCGAGGTCAGCGCCGAGACCGTCGCCCGCGACGGCTTCGGCGTGCAGGAGCGCAAGACGCAGACGGACATCGCGGCTATCGGCCGCACCTCCGACGCAGGCTTCACCAACGACCCGAACGCCTCGATCCAGTGGCCCTTCGCCGTCGGAGTGCCGGTGGGCGACCGCTTCGGCTACCGCAACTGCGCGGGCTGCTCGGTCAATCACGGCGGCACCGACTTCAACCCGGGCAACGGCTCGCCGATCCAGGCGATCGCCGACGGCGTGGTCCGCACCGTGATCGACGGCGAAGGCTCGCTCGGCGTGCACGTCATCGTCGACCACGAGATCGACGGCCAGCTCGTCTCGAGCGTCTACGCGCACATGCAGCACGGCAGTGCGGCGGTCAACGAGGGCGACCCGGTCAAGGTCGGCCAGCTGCTCGGCCTCGTCGGCACGACCGGCATGTCGACCGGGCCGCACCTGCACTTCGAGATCCGCCTCGACGGCGTGACCAAGGTCGACTCCTACCTCTGGCTCAAGGCGAACGCCGGGCGCTGAGCCGCCGCGGGCCCGCCCGCTCCCGTTCGATCTGCAGGCGATCCGCGTCGCAGCGCCCGTTCCGCCGCGGCAGCGCAGCCCGCGGCGGCGGATCACCTGCAGATCGAACTCTGGGACGTCAGTCTTGGCGTAGCCAGACCGTCGTGTCACCCGGCAGCGCCGGCTCGTGCAGCTCCTCGGAGGAGAGCACGACCGTGCCGACCGGCAGCTCCACCAGCGACGAGCCGGTGTTCGCGATCACGGTGACGCCGCCGTTGCGGAACGCCACGACGTCCTCCGGGTAGCCCTCGAGCCACTCGATCGTGCCCGAGCCGAGGTCCTCCGCGCGGCGCACCGCGAGGAGCTCCCGGTAGAGCTCGAGGGTCGACCCCTCGACGCCGGTCTGGCGGTCGCGCGCGAACGGCGCCCAGTCGCCGGGCTGGGGGAGCCAGGAGTCGCCGGAGTCGTTGAAGCCGTAGGCGGGCGCGTCGGCCTCCCAGGGCAGGGGCACGCGGCAGCCGTCGCGGCCGTAGCGCTCGCCGTTCGTGCGGAACCAGGTCGGGTCCTGACGTGCAGCGTCGGGCAGGTCGATCGCCTCGGGCAGGCCGAGCTCCTCACCCTGGTAGACGTAGGCGGAGCCGGGCAGCGCCAGCATCAGCGCGGTCGCGGCCCGCGCGCGGCGGAGGCCGAGCACCGGGTCGGGCAGGCCCGGGGTGCGCGGGCCGATGCCGTAGCCCTGCGGGTTGTCGGAGGTGAGGGCGAGGCGGCTGGCGTGGCGCACGACGTCGTGGTTCGAGAGGACCCAGGTCGAGGGTGCGCCGACCGCGGCGAACGAGCTCAGCGAGGAGTCGATGATGTCGCGCAGCGCGGGTCCGCTCCACGGCGTCTCGAGGTAGGCGAAGTTGAAGGCCTGGTGCATCTCGTCGGGACGCACCCAGCGGGCGAGCTTCGAGAGCGGCTGCACCCACGCCTCCGCGCAGAGCACGCGGTCGGCCGGGTACTCGGCGAGCAGCGCGTGCCAGTCGCGGTAGATCTCGTGCACGCCGTCCTGCGCCCAGTAGGGAGCGGTGACGGGCTCGGCGTCGTCGCCCGGCGCCACGCCTCCCATCGAGCCGCTGTCGGCGGGCGGGGTGTAGTCGGGCAGGCCCTCGGCCTTGATCATCCCGTGCGCCACGTCGACGCGGAAGCCGTCGACGCCGCGGTCCAGCCAGAAGCGCAGGACCTCGCGGAAGCGCTCGCGCACCCACTCGTCCGTCCAGTCGAAGTCGGGCTGCGAGGTGTCGAAGAGGTGCAGGTACCACTGGCCGGGGGTGCCGTCGGGCTCGGTGACCCGGGTCCAGGCGGGTCCGCCGAAGACCGACTCCCAGTTGTTCGGCGGCAGCTCGCCGGAGGGGCCGCGGCCGTCGCGGAAGAGGTAGCGCCCGCGCTCGTCGCTGCCGGCGGGAGCGGCCAGGGCGGCCTGGAACCAGCGGTGCGCGCTCGAGGAGTGGTTGGGGACGAGGTCGACGATCACCCGGATCCCGAGCGCGTGGGCGCGGGCGAGCATCGCGTCGAAGTCGGCCAGCGTGCCGAAGAGCGGGTCGACGTCGCAGTAGTCGGCGACGTCGTAGCCGGCGTCCTTCTGCGGCGAGGTCATGAACGGCGAGAGCCAGATCGCGTCGATGCCGAGCTCGGCCAGGCTGTCCAGGCGCGAGGTGATGCCGGGGAGGTCGCCGATGCCGTCGCCGTCGGCGTCCGCGAACGAGCGCGGGTAGATCTGGTAGATGACCGCGGTGCGCCACCACTCCGCACCGGGCCGGCCGGCCGCCTCCGGGAACGAGACGGGGGAGCTCCCGGGAGCAGGGGAGTTCTCGGGCGCGCCGGAGAGAGCGGAGTCCAGGGTCATGGCATCAAGGGTAGCGGGCGCCCCGGAAGCGCCCGGCCCGGCGCAGGCGCCGCCTGGCCTAGGGTCGACGGGTGAGCGAAGAGACCCCGGAAGCCGCCCGCGCCCGACGCCGGAGGGCCCTGCTCTGGGTGGTGCCGCTGCTCGTGCTGCTGATCGGCGGGCTGTTCGCGGTGACGCTCGCCGTCGGCGGCTACGCGCTGCGGACGATGACCGGCGGCTAGGCGGTCGCGGCCGGGCCGTCCTCGTCCTCCGGCTGCGGGGCGCTCGAGCGCTCGGCGGCCTCCTCGGACGCGTGCGCCGTCTCCGGACCGGTCGCCCGCGAGGCGTCGTCCGCGCGCTGCACGGCGTCGGCGAGCTCGTCCGAGACGAGGAACCCGGTGGAGACGGCCTCGGCCCGGTAGGCGGCGCGGCCGACCATGTGCGCCGAGATCGGCACGGTCAGCAGCTGGAAGCCGATCACCAGGACGACGGTGCCCGCGGCGGCGAAGCCGGGGTTCCGGATCGCGACGGCGAGCATCACGCAGATGATGCCGAGGACCTGGGGCTTCGTGCCCGCGTGCATCCGGGAGAGCAGGTCGTCGAAGCGGAGCAGGCCGATCGCGGCGACCAGCGAGAGCAGGGCGCCGACGGTGACGAGCACGGCGGTGACGACGTCGAGGAGCACGTCCATGTCAGTCCTCCTCGCGGTTGGCCATGAACTTGGCGACGCTGATCGAGCCGAACACCGCGAACAGCGCGAGCCCGAGCGCGACCGGCAGCGTCGTCGCGTGGTGGTTGATCGCCATCTCGGCGCCGAGTCCGCAGAGGATCGTGGCGACGAGCACGTCGGCCGCGACCACGCGGTCCAGGACCGACGGGCCGATCAGGATGCGCACGAGCGAGAGCAGGGCGGCCGCTCCGAAGATCGGCACCAGGATCCAGACGAGCCACTCGATCATCGGAGCACCCCCGCGTTCTCGCCGAGCGGCTCGCTGACCCGGGCGACGTCCTCGCGCGAGCCGATCGCGCGGACGATGCGCGCCTCGGTGCGCAGGACCGTGCGGCGGACCTCGTCGATCCGGTGGCCCTCGTCGTGAGTGACGCCGAGCACGTGCAGGTAGAGCACGTTCAGCTGGGGGTCGACGTCGATCACGAGCGAGCCGGGGACGAGCGAGACGGCCTCGGTCGTCCAGACCAGCATCCCCTCGGAGCGGCTGCGCAGGTGCACGGCCACGATCGCGTTGTGCACCGGGACCGGCAGGGTGAGGATCTGGTACGAGACGCGGACGGATGCGACCGCGATGTCCAGCGCGAGGCGCAGCAGGAAGACCAGCAGGTGCCAGGGGTTCACCCGGTTGGAGAACTCCACCGGCGGCAGGTAGAAGACGCGGGTGATGATCAGCGCGACCAGGAAGCCCGAGACGATCGAGAGCACCGAGACGTCGTCCCAGAGCAGCACCCAGATGCCGACGAGCGTCACGAACATCGCGAACCGGTTCCAGAAGTCGACGCGGCGGCGGGGGCTCATCGGGGGCCCTCCTCTCCGAAGGACGAGTCGCGGTAGACCGTGGCGATGTAGGTGGACGGGTCGGCGACCGCGGCGGCGGCCTGCTCGCTGGCGTCGTAGAGCGGGCCGGCGGCGATCGTGAGGCCCACGCCGAAGACGACCATGCCGGCGGTCGCGAGGACCATCATCGGCGGGGAGTGCCGGGTGCGGACCGTGCCCGTGTCGTGCGGGTCCTCCTGCAGCTGGTCGATCAGCGGGGACTCGTAGCCGGGCACCTCCTCCTGGCGGCGCCAGAACGCCATGTTCCAGACGCGGGCGACCGCGTAGAGGGTGAGCAGCGAGGTGACCGCGCCCGCGGCGATGACCGCCCAGATCAGCCAGGAGGGCTGGTCCGCGGCGGACTCGGTGCCGGCGACGAAGAGGCCGACCTTGCCGAGGAAGCCGGTGAAGGGCGGGATGCCGCCGAGGTTCATCGCGGGGATGAAGTAGAGCAGCGCGAGCAGCGGCGAGGCCTTCAGCAGACCGCCGAGGCGGAGGATCGAGGTGGTGCCGCCGACGCGCTCGATCAGCCCGGTCGCGAGGAACAGCGTGGTCTGCACGGTGATGTGGTGGATCACGTAGAAGATCGTCGCGGCGTAGCCCGCCTCCGTGCCGATGGCGATGCCGAAGACCATGTAGCCGATGTGCGAGACCAGCGTGAAGGAGAGCATCCGCTTGATGTCCGCCTGCGCGACGGCGCCGAGGATGCCGACCACCAGCGTCAGCAGCGCGACCACCATCAGCACTTCCGTGAGCCTGCCGCCCGGGAAGAGCAGCGTCTCGGTGCGGATCAGCGCGTAGACGCCGACCTTGGTGAGCAGGCCGGCGAAGACGGCCGTGACCGGCGCCGGCGCGGTGGGATAGGAGTCGGGCAGCCAGAACGACAGCGGGAAGACCGCGGCCTTGATCCCGAAGCCGAGCAGCAGCACCACGTGCAGCACGAGCTGGACGTCGGCGGGCAGCTCCGCGATGCGGATCGACAGCTGCGCCATGTTGACGGTGCCGGTGGCGCCGTAGAGCAGGCCGATCGCGGAGAGGAAGAACACGCTCGAGACCAGGCTGACGACGACGTAGGTCGTGCCCGCCCGGATCCGCGGCGCCGTGCCGCCGAGGGTGATCAGCACGTAGCTCGCCGCGAGCAGGATCTCGAAGCCGACGTAGAGGTTGAAGAGGTCGCCCGCGACGAAGGCGTTGAGGATGCCGGCCGAGAGGATCAGGTAGGTCGGGTGGAAGATCGTGACCGGCGTCTCGCGGTTGCCGTCGACCAGGCCCTGGCCGACCGAGAACAGCAGGACGCCGAGCAGCGTGACCGAGGTGATCACCAGCATCAGGGCGGCGAGCGGATCGACGACCAGCACGATGCCCCACGGCGGCTCCCAGCCGCCGACGTAGACCGCGCTGCCGCCCTCCTGGCCGGTGAGGACCAGGACGAGCAGCACGGAGGAGATCACCAGGACAGCGGACAGCGTGACGATGTTGACCGTGATCTGCGCGCGGCGGTGCCGGCCGAGCACGAGGGCGACGGCGGCTCCCAGCAGGGGGAGGGTGACGACGAGGGGGATCAGCACGTTCATCGGTCCTCCTTCCTGTCGTCGGTCATGGCGCTCTCGCCGTGCTTGGCGGCGGTGCCCTCGTCGCTCGATTCGAGCAGGACGTCCAGGGCCCGGTCGTCCGCGGTGGTCTGCGCCGAGATGCCGGCCGCGTCCGCGCGGACGGATGCGTCGGTCTCGTCGTCCTCGACCTGGTCGGCGTTGGCGAGGCGCCAGCGCCGGTAGATCATCGCGAGGAGGAAGGCGGACACCCCGAAGGTGATCACGATCGCCGTCAGGATCAGCGCCTGCGGCAGCGGGTCGGCCATCTCCTCGGCGATCTGCTCGTAGGAGCGGCCGTCGTCGGTGACGAACGGCGCGACGCCGGAGCGGCCCGCCATCAGCAGGATCAGGATGTTCGTCGCGTTGCCGACCAGGAGGAAGCCGATCAGGATCCGGGTGAGGCTGCGCTCGAGCATCTGGTAGACGCCCGCGGCGTACAGCACCGCCATCACGACGACGAGGACGAGGGTGATGCTCATGCGTCGTCCCCCCTGCCCGGTCCGCCGACGACGGTGGAGCCGGTCGGCAGCTTCGTCTCGAGGCCGTCGACGGTGCCGGCGCCGGGGCCGGGGGTGCTGTCGGTCGAGTGGGTGACGCCGTCGCCGGAGGGGTCGCCCTGCTCGGCCTCCTCGCCGTGGCGGTCGACCTCGCCGCCGAGGCTGCGGAGGATGTCGAGGGTCAGGCCGATCACGATCAGGTACACGCCGATGTCGAAGAGGGTGGAGGTGCCGAGGTGCAGCTCGCCGAGCACCGGCAGGTAGAGGTCGAGCCAGCTGGACTCGAGCACCTCGAGGCCGAAGGCGAGCGAGGAGACGGCCGTACCGACCGCGAAGAGCAGCCCGAGGCCGAGGACCTTGCCCGCGTCGATCGGCGCGGCCTCGCCGAGCTCGAACCGGCCGCCGGCCAGGTAGCGCGCGACGAGGGCGAGACCGGCGAGCAGGCCGCCCGCGAAGCCTCCGCCCGGGGTGTTGTGACCGGTGAAGAGCAGGTAGACCGAGACGATCATCGCGGGGTGGAAGAGCAGGCGCACCAGCACCTCGAGCACGATGGAGCGGTTCTCGGGGCGGAGCGTGCGGCCGGCGACCAGCCAGGAGCCGCGGTCGCCGGTCTTCTCCGCGTCGGCCGAGGGGGCGGTGAGGTCGGTCGCGCGCTCCTCGCGGTCGGCCGCGCTCTGGTGCTCGAGGCGCGGAGCGCCGCCGGCCCGGCTGGAGAGGAAGATCAGGCTCGCGACACCGGTCGCCACGACGACCAGCACGGAGATCTCGCCCATGGTGTCCCAGGCGCGGATGTCGACGAGGAGGACGTTGACGATGTTGCGCCCCTTGCCCTCCTCGTAGGCCAGGCGGGGGAGGTCGACGGAGATCGGGGTCGCGGTGCGGGCGCCGAGGGCGATCGTCGCCGCGAGGGCCATCACGGCGCCGACCGCGATGCCGATGACGGCGCGCAGGCGCTTGCGCATCGGCTGGTGCTTCTGCGCGATCCGGGTGGGGAGGCGGCGCAGCACGAGGACGAAGACGACCAGGGTGATCGTCTCGATCAGCGCCTGGGTGAGCGCGAGGTCCGGGGCGCCCTGAATGGCGAAGAGGGCGACCATCCCGTAGCCGGTCGCGCCGGCGAGCAGCACGGCGGCGACGCGGTTGCGCGCGACGGCGCAGAGGATCGCGGCGAGGATCATCACGGCCGCGACGGCGAGCTGGCCGGGCGAGTCCCAGAAGACGAGGTCGCCGGGCCAGGTGCGGTTCAGCGCCGCGGCGCCGCCGACTCCCAGCACGAAGACCGCGAAGATCACCGTGAGGTAGCGGGGGAGCGAGCCGCGCTGGACGAACTCGGTGACGGTGCTCGCGACGCGGTCGAGCCAGCGGACGGTCGCCCAGTAGCCCTCGGCGGAGTCGATGGTGTTCGGGACCCTGGACTGGATCCGCGCGACCGCGATCCGCTTGGCGAAGAGCAGCAGGCCGATCGCGATGACGATCGCGCTGAGCGCGAGGGCGGGCTCGAAGCCGTGCCAGAGCGCGAGGTGGTAGCCGCCGTGGTCGGACTCCTCGGCCGCCGCGGCGAGCTGCGGGTCGGCGTCGGGGGCACCGTAGGGGAGCGTGTCGGCGTAGACCGCGACGAGCGGGTCGAGCAGCGAGGCGCCGATGCCGCCGACGACGCTCACGACCGCGAGGACGACGGTGGGCGCGGTGAAGGTCCACGGCTCCGCGTGGAGGTGGGTGTCCTCGAGGCCCTTCTTGCGGGCGAACGCGCCCCAGAAGAAGCGGGCCGAGTAGGCGACGGTGAGGATCGAGCCGAGGACGAGGCCGATCAGTGCGACCCAGGCCCAGAACGAGCCCTGCTCGATCGCGGACAGCAGACTGGTGAAGACCGCCTCCTTCGCGACGAAGCCGAGCAGCGGCGGGATGCCCGCCATCGAGAGCACGCCGAGCAGCGCGGCGCCGGCGAGCACCGGGGTCTGGCGGCCCAGGCCGCTGAGCTTGCGCAGGTCGCGGGTGCCGGCCCGGTGGTCGACGATGCCGACGGCGAGGAACAGCAGCGCCTTGAAGAGCGCGTGCCCGATCAGCAGGGTGAGGCCGGCGAGGGCCGCGTCGCGCGAGCCGAAGCCGACCGCGACGGTGAGGAAGCCGAGCTGGCTGACGGTGCCGTAGGCGAGGACGAGCTTGAGGTCGTACTGGCGGAGCGAGCGCCAGCCGCCGACGAGCATCGTCCAGACGCCGACGCTGACGATCACGGGGAGCCACACGGCGTCGTCGGCGAAGCCCGGCGCGAGGCGGGCGACCAGGTAGATGCCGGCCTTCACCATCGCGGCGGCGTGCAGGTAGGCGCTGACCGGGGTGGGCGCGGCCATGGCGGCCGGCAGCCAGAAGTGGAAGGGGACCAGCGCCGACTTGGAGAAGGCACCGAGCAGCACGAGGACGAGCGCGACGGAGACGATCGGGCCGGAGGGGGCCGCGGCGACGATGCCCGCGAGGCTCGAGGTGCCCGACTCGACGATCAGGATGATCACGCCGACGAGCATCGCCAGGCCGCCGAGGGTGGTGACCAGCAGGGCCTGGAGGCCGGCTCCGCGGCTCTCCTTGCGACCGCTGTAGTGCCCGATCAGCAGGTAGGAGAGGACGCTCGTCGCCTCCCAGAAGACGAAGAGGATGATCACGTCGTCGGCGGTGACCAGCCCGTACATCACGCCGGCGAAGGCGAAGAGCAGGGCGGCGAACCGGCCGAGCGACGGCTCGTCGCGCTTGAAGTAGCTGCCGCAGTAGGCGAGGACGAGGGCGCCGACGCCGCTGACGACGAGCGCGAGGACGATCGAGAGCGCGTCCAGCCGGAACGAGAGCGAGATGTCGAGGGAGGGGATCCACGGGACCTCCTCGCGCAGCTCTCCGCCGGCGAGGACCGTCGGCAGCGAGGCGGCGGTCGAGACGAAGGTCGCGGCCGGCACGAGGGCGAGGGCGTAGAAGACCTTCGGACCGAAGCGGTCGACGATCCACGGCGTGATCACCGCGAGGGCGAACGTGATCGCGAGGGTGAGGAGCATCACACAGTCCTCCCCGGTTCCACTCAGCACAGTTGTCCAGACAAGGATAAGGGAGGGCAGGCGGCGGGAACCTGAGTGCGGACGGGCTTGACGACCCCCGTTCCCTTACCGTGGTGCGCATGGCCCGCTCACTGCTCCCCGCCCAGACCTGCCGGATCCGCGTGCTCGACGTCGCGAGCGGCGAGGTCACCACGGTCTTCTCCTCCGACTCGCTCCTCGTGGAGGCACCGAACTGGTCGCCGGACGGGTCGTTCCTGGTGGTCAACGGGGACGGCGGGCTGTTCCGGCTGCCGCTCGGGGACGCGCCGGTCGGTCCCGCCGGGCTCCAGGCGATCCCGCTCGACGGGGTGCCGGACGAGCTGAACAACGACCACGTGCTCGCTCCCGAGGGCGGGACGGCGTACGTCTCCGCGCGCGACGGTCACCTCTACGCGGTGGC
This sequence comes from Rathayibacter sp. VKM Ac-2927, assembly GCF_022815525.1. NCBI lineage: Bacteria > Bacillati > Actinomycetota > Actinomycetes > Micrococcales > Microbacteriaceae > Rathayibacter > Rathayibacter sp. VKM Ac-2927. The sequence continues at coordinate 171,345 of NZ_JALGRT010000002.1, read as the reverse complement.
CCTGGACGGCTCGGCGCCCGCCCGGCGGGTCACCTCCGCCGGGCCCGTGCCGCGCTTCAAGCACTACCTGCACGGCGTCTCGCCCGACGGCCGACTGCTCGCGCTGATCGGCGGCGGCGAGGACGCCACCGGCCGCTGGGTCACCAACGTCTACACGATGCCCGCCGAGGGCGGCCCGCTCACCGCGCTGACCGACGACGAGCACCCGGACGACGGCGTCGACTTCTCCGCCGACGGCGAGTGGCTGCACTTCAACTCCGAGCGCGAGGGCGGCGTCGCCCAGCTGTTCCGGATGCGGCGCGACGGCTCCGGGGTCGAGCGGACCGTGGAGTCGGACACGGTCGACTGGTTCCCGCACGAGTCGCCGGACGGCGCGCACCTGCTGTACCTCGCCTACCCCGCCGGGACGGCCGGGCACCCGGAGAACCTGCCGGTCGAGCTGCGGCTGCTCGCGCTCGAGAGGCGCCCGGCCGGCGACACCTCTCCGGGCCGGGTGGTGCAGTCGCTCTTCGGCGGCCAGGGCACGATCAACGTCGCGGGCTGGTCGCCGGACGGGGCGCGCTTCGCCTACGCCGACTACCCGCTCGGCGGCTGACGCCCGCCGCCCGGAGCGGCTGCGCGAGGCCCGCCCCACCTTCGGCTCGTGGAACCTGCTCCGGCTCGCGAGAACCGGCCGTTCCGGCGTGCCGGAGTCGGTTCCGCGTGCCGGAGGGTCCGCCGGTGCGCACCTCCGGCTCGTGGAACGTGCCCGGGCTCGCGAGAACCTGCTGTTCCGGCGTGCCGAAGGAGGTTCCGCGTGCCGGAGGTACTGCTCGGCGCCGGGTGGCTGAGTGCTTGCTCCGCATGCGCGGCGGGGGATCGGCAGTGCGGCCCGCGGCGAGTTGAATCGGGGGATGACGATCGACAGCGCAGCTCCGTCCCACGACTCCCTCACCCGCACGCCCCTGGGCGACTCCGGCCTCGAGGTCTTCCCGCTCTCCCTCGGCGGCAACGTCTTCGGCTGGACCGCCGGGAAGCAGACCTCCTTCGACGTCCTCGACGGCTACGTCGCCGCGGGCGGCGACTTCATCGACACCGCCGACTCCTACTCCGCCTGGGTGCCCGGCAACCACGGTGGTGAGTCCGAGACGATCATCGGCGAGTGGCTCTCGCGCCGCTCGGGCTCGCGCGACGACGTCGTGATCGCGACCAAGGTCAGCAGGCACCCCGAGTTCACCGGCCTCGCGCCCGACAACGTCCGCCGGGCCGCCCGAGCCTCGCTCCAGCGCCTGCGCACCGACCGGATCGATCTCTACTACGCGCACTTCGACGACGACGCCGTCCCGCTCGAGGACATTGCCCGGGTCTTCTCCGAGCTCGTCGACGACGGCCTCGTCCGCGCGATCGGAGTCTCGAACTTCAGCGCCGACCGCATCGCGGAGTGGCTGCGCCTCGCGAAGGAGGAGGGCCTGCACGCGCCGGTCGCCGTGCAACCGCACTACAACCTCGTCGAGCGCGGTATCGAGGCGGACGTCCTGCCGCTCGCCCGCGAGGCCGGGCTCGCCGTCGTCCCGTACTACGCACTCGCGTCCGGCTTCCTGACGGGCAAGTACCGCGACGGCTCGACGCCGGACAGCCCGCGCGCCTCGGGCGCCGCGCAGTACCTCGACGCCCGCGGGCGCCGCGTGCTGGCCGCCCTCGACGCGGCAGCGGCCGCCCACGACGCCGAGGTCGCGACCGTCGCCCTCGCCTGGCTGCGCTCGCAGGACGGCGTCGCCGCCCCGATCGCGAGCGCCCGCGTCATGGAGCAGCTGCCCGCCCTCCTCGCCTCCGCGACGCTCGAGCTGACGGCGGAGGAGCTGGCCGCACTCGACACGGCGAGCCGCTCGTAGGCGGGTCTCGATACGCCGCTGCGCGGCTGCTCCATCGGCGCCTTCATGCTGCTCGAGTAGCCCGCGGAGCGGGCGTATCGAGATCCACCCCGCCCGGACCACCCCCTCCACCCCGCGGTCAACACGGCCCCGTGGAGGTGCTATCGTCTAACGGTGCCAAATCGCGGGCACGCCCCGAGAGGGGCAGTCAGACCCGCAGGTGCGCCCCCTTAGCTCATTGGTAGAGCACTTCCTTGGTAAGGAAGAGGTAGTGGGTCCGATTCCCACAGGGGGCTCCGTTCCCGGCAGGCCAGCCTCCGGAAACGTGCGGCGGGGTAGCTCAGGTGGTTAGAGCACACGGCTCATAATCGTGGTGTCGCGGGTTCAAGTCCCGCTCCCGCTACATCGAGAAGGCCCCGGTTCGCACGTCGAGCCGGGGCCTTCGTCGTCCCCGCTGCACCCCCTCCGCGAGATGCCACTTGTGCACGCGACACGCCGTGAAAGGCGTGCACGAGTGGCATCTCGCGGAGACGGCCGGTCGTCAGAGCGTCGAGATCGTGCGGTTCTCGATCCGGAGGACGCCGTCGCACTCGGCGAGGAAGTCCGCCTCGCCGTGCATCGTCAGCAGAACGGTGACACCCTGGGCCACTCGCTCGCGGAGGACTTCCTTGACGACCGCGACGCTCTCCGTGTCGAGCGCGGTGAACGGCTCGTCGAGGAGGAGCACCTTCGGGTCCTCCATCAGAGCCTGCGCGAGGGACAGCTTCTGCTTCATGCCCGAGGAGAAGGTGCGGACCGCTGAGCGCCCCGTGCTCTGCAGACGTACCGAGGCGAGCGTCGCGCGGATCTCCTCGATCCCGATGCGCTTGCGGATCGCGGCCAGTCGTATGAGGTTCCGCTCCGCGGAGAGGCCTGCGATGTAGGCGGGGCCGTCGATCGTGATCCCGAAGCCGTCCGGGAACGTCCGCCCTTCAGGCGAGATCGAAGGGTCGACGCTGATGCTGCCCGAGTCCGGCCTGAGGAAGCCGCAGAGCAGTCGGAGCAGGACCGACTTCCCGGAGCCGTTCGGACCGAGGAGGGCGTAGAGCCCGCCTCGGCGCAGCTCGAACGCGACCTCGCTGTAGAGCAGATTCCCGCGGATGCTCTTGGACACACCCTCGACCGTGATGGCGTTCGTCATGAGCGACCTCTTTCTGTTCTTGGATGCCTCTCGACCAGTCGAGACGCGATGACTGCTGCGATGAGGACGATGCAGGCGCTCCCCAGCGCCAGCGCCGTCCCGTGGAGGACGCTCGGCCAGCCCCCCGCGCTCCTCCACAGACCCGCGATGCCGAGCGGGTTGCCCTCGAGGAGCTCGCTCGGCAGGAAGGCCAATCCGGCCGAGAAGGCCGCGGGGGCCGCGCCCGATCCGGCGAGCGGCGCGAAGGCGGAGGCGGCGACCGCGACCAGTGTCAGCTGCAGCGTTCCGTTCACCAGGAGCTGATAGCCCACCACCGGGTCGACGAAGGACGCGAGCTCGCCGGGGGCGCCCCGCAGGAGCGCCTCGGCACCGGCCAGAGCGCCGACGAGCGCGCTCACTCCGAGTGCACGGGCGAGGAGCCCTGCGCCGAGTCGCCGATTCCGAGCGCCGCTCGATCCGAACCGGATCAGCTCGCAGCGGAGGATCGGGCGCCGGGGATCGAGCTCGCTGAGCTGCCAGGTCATCGCGAAGCCCGTGACGACGAGGACGGAGAACAGGGTGGGTGCGAGAGCGCCCACTGGGCCCGCGAAGAGAGGACCGAGGACTCTTCCCTCGACCCCGGGTGCCGGATTCCCCTCGGAGACCGACTGGAGCCCCGTCGGCCCGAGCGCGGCCGTGCCGAGGAGGAGGACGTACGCCGCCCATCCGGCACCCCAGGACCGCGCCGCTCCGGACAGCCGGTGATCCTGGACCCGGACGGCGCCGAGGAGGACGACCTCGATCGAGAGGAGGACGACGACGGCGGCCAGCACGCCGAACGGCCGCCCGAGGTGGAGCGAGGAACTGGAGAGGAACGCCGAGCTGACGGCGGAGTCCCTCGGGAGTCCCCCCGCCGCCGAGACGGCGAACCAGCCGAGCAGCACCGTCGCCGCCGGCCCGACGAGGACACTCCCGCCTGAGAGCACCCAGCAGGCGGAGAGGAGGGACCCGATCGTCGCGAGGAAGAGCAGGAGGAGCGGGAGCTGGAGCAGCACTCCGACGGGCGGGGGCAGCGCAACGTCCGAGAGCAGCGCACTCACCGATCCGGGCACGCGCGCGACGTCGTTCACCAGCCCGAGGGAGCACACCCAGCACGTCGTCAGCACACCGAACAGGACGACCGCAGCACTCGCCGCGTCGCTGCGCAGGAGGACGAGGAGCACGTTCTTGAGGGATCCTGCCCGAATGCGCACGGTTTCCGGAGGGAGGGACCTCGACGCCAGGAAGAAGGCGATGCACCACGGCGCTCCCAGTCCGTAGCAGACGAAGAGCGGGTCGTTCACGACTTCGACCGCCACGTCGACGAATCCGAACGAGGAACCCGACGCGGTCCAGAGCATCCGCTGGTGGATCGAGTACGCGGCGGCAGCCGCGAGCGCCCAGCCGGCGAGCAGCAGGCGGACACGGCGGGAGAGCGAGGCGATCATGTCAGCGCCGGGAGTCGCTGGGCTCTGCCGAGGACCCGCCGTGCGGCGAGAACCGTCGCGGCTCCAGCGACCGCGAGCGGCAGGACCATGATGCCGATCGGTGCCTGATCGAGACCGAACGGGAAGGCTCCGTACATGAATCCGAGAAGTGGATGGTCGACCAGAGCGACAGCCATCGTCTCGACGAAGAAGATCACTGCGGGCAGCACCATCGCCGGCCCCAGGTTCTTCAGTGCGACCAGTGCGAGCACCCCGGCCACCGCCGTGATCGCGCCCCAGGCACCCAGCACCGAGGAGTAGCCGATCAGGTACACCGGCCACCCGAAGGCGAGCAGCTGCGAGTAGTTCACGCGCTCCAGGGCGTTCCGTTCCACCTCGTCCGGTGCGAGTCCGTACACGACCGGATCGATGAAGGGCGCACCCAGCTCCGGCCAGATCCCGAAGGCGATCAGTCCGGGAAGGAGTGCGGCGACGAAGCCGAGCACGAATCCTCCGAGGGCGACACTCATCATCCGGGTCGCCAGGTAGGACCGGAGATCCGTCCGCGCGCGGACGAGGACGACGAACCTGTTCCTGATCTCGGCAGCGGTGCCGCTGCAGCAGGCCGTCGTGATGAAGACGGGGAAGAGAATGATCATCGGGGAGATCATGAACTGGGAGTAGACGTCCAGCTCATCGCGGTAGACACCGCCGCCCACCTCCGCCAGCCCGAGAGCCGTCGGACCGAGGACGAGGATCGCACCGAGGAGCGCCTGCGGCCAGCGCAACGACGACCGCAGATCGGTGAGGACCAGTGCGAAGCGCGACGGCACGGTCGTGTCGATGGTCGGGTTCCGGCTCTACCAGGCCTGCCACTGACCGCGCACGTGCACCTGATAGATGGTGAAAGGAGTCGTTCGAAGCGCGGACGTGAGAGTCTCGGTACCCGCCGCATAACTGTTCGGGAGCCCGTGGACGATGTTGTCGTCGGTGATCGAGAAGATCTTCGTGCCTTTGTCGCAGTTGACGAGCGCCTGGCACATCTGCGCGTCCATCTTGTAGTCGCTGCCGATCTCCCGGAGCTGGATGGTGCCGTTGCGATTCGACTCGTACTTCGTCTGGTAGGTGGTCGACGTCGGCGACTGGAACCCGCCGGCGTTCTTGTCGAAGCTGTCAGCGAAGACGTTCGCCTGCGCCGTCGCCGCCATTCCGACGCTCAGCAGGACTGCTCCTGCGATGGAAGCGATTCGTGTCGATCTCTTCATGGCCGTCCCTCGATCCGTCGGTCGGACCCAGCGCCGCAACCACATTTATATGACCACTCAGCGAGCAAATGTCACATACCCTTCTTCGAGGGTCAGGCGAGCAGCTGCGTACCGGCCTGTGCTCAGCACGGCCGACCGGTCGGCCTCCGGCGAGGACCGCTCCGCCTGCCGACCCTCTACGGCGCGCCCGCTTCGTCCCTGCTGCGCGGGCCGCACCCCCTCCGCGAGATGCCACTTGTGCACGCGACACGCCGTGAAAGGCATGCACAAGTGGCATCTCGCGGAGCTCATCGTCGGCGCGCTGTCGGATGCTCGAGGAGCGGCTGGGTAAGGTAAGCCTCACCAAATCCGGCGGTGCGTCCGCCCGCAGTACGGAGGCTCCGCATGGCCCGCTCGTCCGCCCCGACCCGCCCCACCGATCCGCAGGTCGTCACCGTCGAGGTCGTCCGCACCGCGCGCGTGACGCCGGGGATGCAGCGCGTCACCTTCGGCGGGCCCGGGGTCGCGCTGCTGCACCCGCTCGGCCACGACCAGTGGTTCCGCCTCTTCCTGCCGCGGCCCGGGCAGGAGGCGCTGCGGCTGCCGACTCGCTCGAGCGCGCTCTGGTACGCGCAGTACCTCGCGATGCCGAAGGCGCAGCGGCCGGTGGTCCGCAACTACACCGTCCGCCGCTACCGGGCCGAGGGCGCCGACGGCGGACCCGAGATCGACGTCGACTTCGTCGTGCACGGCGAGCCGGGGGAGTCGGGGCCCGCCGTGACCTTCGCCCTCACCGCCGCGGTCGGCGACCGGGTCGGCATCCTCGACCAGGGGCTCGGCTACCGCCGGGCCGACGGCTCCGACTGGTGCCTGCTCGTCGCCGACGAGACGGGTCTGCCGGCGGTCGCGGGCATCCTCGCCTCGCTGCCCGAGGACCGCGCCGCGCACGTCTTCCTCGAGCTGCCCTCCGAGGCGGACCGCCAGCCCGTCGTCGCGTCCGACGCCGTCACTCTGCACTGGCTGCCGCGCGCCGACGCGCACGCCCGTCCCGGCGAGCACGCGCTCGCCGTCCTCCGCGATGCGACCCTGCCTGCGGGCCGCCCCTCCGTCTTCGCCGTCGGCGAGTCCTCCCTCGCCACCGGCGCCCGCCGCCACCTCGTCGCCGACCGCGCCGTCGACAAGCGCGCCATCACCTTCATCGGCTACTGGCGCCACGGCGTCGCCGCCCCCTGACCACCGCCTCCGCGAGATGCCACTTGTGCACGCGACACGTCGTGAAAGGCGTGCACAAGTGGCATCTCGCGGAGAAGCGTCAGACCTCGCAGCCGGCGAAGAGGACGTCGGGGGAGGAGACGAGGTCGTCGAGGGTCAGCAGGCGGGTCAGGTCGTGGCCGACGGCCAGGGCGTTCGCGCGCTCGAGGGCGGTCTGCGGGGCGAGGCGGCCCTCCATCACGCCGCCGAGGGCGCGGACGGCGCAGGCGGCGACGACGCCCTCGGGCGTGCCGCCGATGCCGAGCACGAGGTCGACGCTGCCGGAGGGATCCGCGGCCTCGATCGCGACCGAGACGTCGCCCTCGCCGCGCAGCGACAGCGCGACACCGGCCTCCCGGAGGGCGGCGATCAGTCCGGCGTGCCGCGGCTTGTCCAGCACGGCGACCACCAGCTCGGAGACCGGCTTGCGAAGGGCGTCGGCCAGCCGCCGCGCGTTCTCGGCGGGCGGCAGGTCCAGCCCGACGACTCCCGCCCCCGCGCCGGAGCAGACCAGCTTGTCCATGTAGAACACGCCGCGCGGGTCGAGCATCGTGCCGCGCGGGGCGAGCGCGATGACGCAGACCGAGCCGGGGATCCCCTCCGCCGCCAGCCGCGTGGCGTCGAGCGGGTCGACCGCGACGTCGCAGGAGGGGGAGTCCGCCCGGCCGAGCCGCTCGCCGTTCGCGAGCATCGGCGCGTCGTCCTTCTCGCCCTCGCCTATCACGACCACGCCGGCGAACGGCGCCTCGGCCAGCACCGCGCGCATCGCCGCGACCGAGGCCGCGTCGGCGGCGAGCTTGTCGCCGCGGCCGTACCAGCCGCGCGCCGCCTCCGCCGCCGCCCGGACGCTCGCGGCCACCGCCTCCCGCAGCTCGGCGGAGTAGGACGGCGACGCGATCAGCCGGACGTCGCTCACGCGCGCGCCGGCTGCGAGGTCGCGGTGCGGACCAGTCGCTCGAGCGTGCGCAGGCCGTCGGACGACAGCACCGACTCGAGATGCCCCTGCACGGAGGCGATCCCCTCCCCGCGCAGCGCGTCCACGATCCCCGTCGCCGGGTCGCGCGAGATCTCGAGGTCGAGCAGCGGGGTGCTCGACATGTCCGCGTCCGCGACCGAGGAGAAGGTGTTGTAGAAGCCGATCGCCGCGTCCTCGCCGAACACGTCGACCGCCAGCCGCACGCCCTGCCGGGGCGCGGGCAGCGGCTCGACCGGCAGCCCCGCGAGCAGCGAGAGCATCTGGTGGCTGAGGCAGACGGCGAGCATCGGCCGCTCCGAGGCGAGCCGCTCCGTCATCAGGGCCCGCAGGCGCGCGATCCTCGGCTCGGAGTCGTCGCGCGGGTCGCCGGGGCCGGGGCCGAACACCACGAGGTCGTCGCTCAGCACGTCCTCGACGCTCGACCAGCGCTCGACCCGGGCGTCCATGCCGAGGTGGCGCAGCTGGTGCGCGAGCATCGTCGTGAACTGGTCCTCGTTGTCGACGATGAGCGCGGTGTGCCCGGCGAGCCCCTCGATGTGCTCCGGCGCCTGCGGCCGCAGCCAGAACGACGCGAGCCGCTCGTTGCGCGCCTCGAGCGCCTCCTGCACGCCGGGCTGCGCGTTGAGGTCGATCGCCGGCGGGATGTCGCGGTGGGGGAGCAGCCCCAGTGCGGAGAGCACCCCGGACGCCTTCGCGCGGGTCTCGGCGACCTCGCCCTCCGGCGTCGAGTGCCGCACGAGCGTCGCGCCGGCCGGCACGGTGAGCCGGCCGTCCTCGCGGAGGTACGCGGTGCGGATCAGGATCGGCGCGTCGACCGTGTAGCCGTGCTCCTCCGGCTCGAACAGGGCGAGGACACCGGAGTAGTAGCCGCGCGGCTCCTTCTCGTACTCCGCGATCACGGCGCAGGCGTTCTCCATCGGCGAGCCGGTGACGGTCGGCGCGAACATCGTGAGCCGCAGCACCTCGCGGACGTCGAGGTCGGTGCGCCCCTCGAGCAGGTACTCCGTGTGGCTGAGGCGCGACATCTGCTTGAGGAACGGGCCGAGGATCCGGCCGCCGTTCGGGCAGACCGCGCTCATCATCTTCATCTCCTCGTCGACCACCATGAAGAGCTCCTCGCTCTCCTTGACGTCGGCGAGGAACGCCAGCACCTCGGCGCCGGTCGGGCCGGCCGCGGGGTGGCGGAAGGTGCCGCTGATCGGGTTCATCATCGCCACGCCGTCGCGCACGGAGACGTGGCGCTCGGGCGTCGCGCCGACCGCGGTGACGGCCGGCGAGCCGTCGGCGCCGGGCGTGTGGATCGCGAAGGTCCAGTAGGCGCCCGATTCGTCGGTCAGCAGCCGCCGGAACCAGGCCAGCACCGCCTCGACTGCGGGAGCGTCCGTGTGCGCGACGAACGCGCGGTTGATGACGAAGTTCGCGCCCTCGCCGCGGCCGATCTCGTCGTCGATCACCCGGCGCACGATCTCCGCGTACTCCTCGTCGGGCACGTCGAAGCCGCGCTCCTCCACCGGGATCTCGCGCTCGGGCAGCAGCCGCAGCACCTCGGCGAGCGGCACGCTCTCGCGCTCCCGGACGACGAGGTTCCGCAGCGGGGCGCCGTCGTCCTTCGCCGCGAAGCCGCGCTCGCGCACCTGGCGGTAGGGCACGAGGGTCAGCACGTCGGCGCCGTCGAGCGGGATGTCGGCGAGGCCCTCGACGTCGACGACGTCGCCGGTGAAGACGTCGACGTCCGTCCGGCCCTGCCGGAGGACGACCGCGAACGGCAGCGATCCGTCGGAGGCGAGGATGCGGGAGAGGAGCGAGGTCATCGTGGTCCTTGGGTCGGGGTGTCCCTCACCCGGGCCCCGACATGCAGAACGACCGCCCGGTCGAGGCGGTCGTGTGCGAGAGGAGTCTGCGCGTCGGCCTGCCTAGGAGGCGGGCCACCAGGGGCGGAGGGTCGACGTGAGCACGGGGGAAGTCTAGGGGAGGCGCCGCTCGGGCGGCCACCCGATCAGGCGGTCGCGGCGTCGGGCGCCGGGTCGATCCGCTCGGTCGACTCGCCGCGGAGAGTGCGGAGCAGGAGGGTCGCCCCGGCCGTCGCCGCGGGTGTCGCGATCACCGCGCCGCCCGGGATCAGGAAGGCCAGGTACACCGCGATGCCGAAGCCGAGCGACACCGCGCGGCGCTCGCCGAGGAGCCGGCGGCGATCGCGCAGTGCGAGTCCGCGGGCATCGCCGGCGAACCCGGTCAGCTCGAGGGCGAGCGCCCGGCCGCCGACGAGCGCGCCGGCGATCAGCCCGACCACCTGCCCGACGACCGGGATGATCCCGAGCAGCACCAGCACGACGCCGATTGCCAGCGAGGTGCCGACCAGCACCGAGGAGTCGCGCAGTGTGCGGCCGAGTCCGCGCCAGAAGCCCGTCTCGTGCTCGTCGGGCACACCGCCGAGCTCGTTCTCGACGCCGCGCCAGATCCGCTCGTAGAAGGGGTCGCCGACGAGCAGGGTGACCGCGGCGAAGAGGACGACGCCGAGTGCGACGATCGCCCCGACCGCGGCGATCGAGAGCAGGAGGCGGACGGTGCCGGCCGAGGCGTCGTCCCAGCCGTCCACGAACGGCGTCAGCGCGCGCACTACGGCGTCGATCCGGGTGACCACGAGCACCAGGACGCCGACGAAGACGAGGCCGACGATCAGGGGTGGGATCGCGCCGAGGAGCATCGCCCGGGGCGAGCGGACCCAGGTGCCGAACCCCCTGCCGAAGAGCCGTGCGCCGAGGGCCAGGTCGCGGAGGATCGCCATGGCTCAATCCTCCCAGAAGCGCCGTTACGCGATCGATGCAAAGCGCGGCCTCGCGGGGGATGTGCGGATGTTCAGGCCGCTGATAGACATCAGCCAGGCGCCACGGGGGCAGCTTCGGCGCCGATCCCGCTTCCACATTCTCGAGAAGGAATACATCCATGTCTCTCCGGGGGACCTCTCTCCGCTCGCGCTCGCGTCTCGCGTGCCTCACCCTCGTCGTCGGCCTCGCCGGCGGCCTGATCGCCCCGGCCGCCGGCGCGTCGACCAGCACTCCGGAGCCGACCGCGACCGCCGTCGCGACGTCGACTCCGACCGCGACCCCCACTCCGACGGCCGTCCCGACCGCGACCCCGACCGCGACCCCGCAGCCGACCGGAACCGCGACGCCGTCGGCGACCCCGACCGCGACTCCCACGGTCGTGCCCACGACGACCCCGTCCGCGCCCCCCGAGCCGACGCCTGCCGAGCCGCAGCCCGCCGCGCCCGGCTGCGACCCGTTCGTGCCGCCGGCTCTCCCCTTCGACGCCGCGGCTCTCACGGTCGACCTGACCCAGCCGGGGACCGTGACGGCGACCGTGCCGCCCTCCGAGCTGGCGGACTGCACCGACGGATCGACGATCATCCTCGCGATCATGCCGACCCTCACCGAGACCACGGAGGACATCGCCAGCGCCGAGGTCGTCGTCGGAGACGAGGGCTACGCCGGCGGGACCCTGACCGTCCCGGTCCGCACCAGCCGCGAGTACACCGTCACCGTCACCGTCATCCAGTCGGTGGACGGGTCCCCGACGTGGATCCTCGAGCCCTACACGCAGGTCGCGACGCTCTACGCCTCCGACCTCGAGGCCTGCCTCGGCGCGAACCGCAACTACGTCGTCGAGTCGCTCTCGGGCCCGGTGACCGCGACCGCCGGTGTCCGCTCCGTGACCGTGACCGTCCCCGAGCTCGACACCATCGCCTGCGTCCCGCGCGGTGAGATCCGGATCTTCTCCTTCGACTACGAGCGGCCGAACGAGCTCGACGACTTCACGCCAGTCCTCCTCGGCACGATCCCCTTCGATGGCGGCTACTTCCCCGGCGCGACGCGGACCTACGCGACCACTCCCGGTCACAATGACGTCCGCGTCACCATCGCCGGATTCGTGGACGGCGGTGAGACCGGACGCGAGTACGTCGGCGATCAGATCCACCTGACCGTCGCGTCCGGCGCCGTGACCACGACCTCGGGTGGCTCGGCGCTCGCCGAGACCGGTGTCGAGACCGCGGGCCTCGCCTCCGGTGCGGCCGCGCTGCTGGCGCTCGGCCTCGTGTCGCTCGTCGTGACGCGCCGTCGCCGGAGCGCGCAGCAGTCCTAGCCGCTGCACACGAAGGGCCCGGGAGCATCTGCTCCCGGGCCCTCTCGTGCGTCCCGCGTCGTGCGCTCGCCTCAGGTCAGCGCGAACGGGGCGAGCAGCCCCGTCATCTCCTTCGGGCGCGGTGCCGCGAACTCGTCGCGGCGCGAGGTACGGCTGTCCCGACCGCGACTTCGGCCGCGACTCCCGAGCCGACCGGCACCGCAACGCCGACGCCGGCTGCGACCCCCACGGCCGTCCCGACGACGTCCCCGGAACCCACTCCGGAGCCGACGGCCGCGCCCGGAACCGTGACCTTCGACGGCGAGATCTCGGTCGCCACCGGCCCCGAGACCATCGCACTGTCGGTGCCGGCCCGCTTCACCGCCGGGGCCCGGGAGTCATCGCTTCCAGGCCTTCGGCGTGCCCGCGGGAGGGTCCGGTCGTCGGTCGGTCGAGCCGCCCGAGAGGTGTGTCCAGACCTGCCGGAAGCGCCGTTACGCGATCGATGCAGAACGCGACCTCGCGGGGGATGTGCGGATGTTCAGGCCGCTGATAGACATCAGCCAGGCGCCACGGGGGCAGCTTCGGCGCCGATCCCGCTTCCACATTCTCGAGAAGGAATACATCCATGTCTCTCCGGGGGACCTCTCTCCGCTCGCGCTCGCGTGTCGCGTGCCTCACCCTCGTCGTCGGCCTCGCCGGCGGCCTGATCGCCCCGGCCGCCGCCGCGTCGACCAGCACTCCGGAGCCGACCGCGACCGTCGTCGCGACGTCGACTCCGACCGCTGTCCCGACCGCGACTCCGACCACCCCGACGCCGACGGCTGTTCCGACCGCGACTCCGACCGCGACGACGGAGCCGACAGTGACCCCGACCCCCACGGCGACGCCGACGGCGACCCCCACCGCCGTCCCGACGACATCGCCGATTCCGTCGCCGGAGCCGTCGGCCACTGCGACCCCCACCGCGACGCCGGCCCCCGGCATCGACCCGATCTGCGACGTCCCCGGCGGCGGGCCGGTCGCGGAGGAGGTCATGGGCGACGTGTCGGCCACCCTGTCCGGCGCCGCGGTCAGCGTGACGATCCCGCCGATCCGCACCACGTCCTGCTGGGAGCGCGCGGAGCTGCGCGTCTGGAACCTCGATTACGAGCGCCCGACCGACCTGGGCTACTCGCTCGAGCTGCTGACGACGATCCCGATCGAGGGCCGCGACTTCCGCGGCGTCACCCTCGGGCTCGGCGACCTGCCCGCCGGCGATCAGGACATCCTCGTGGCGATCTACGGATTCGACGGCGACGTCCAGGGCAGCACCCGCGAGACCATCGGCGAGCAGATCCACCTCGACGTCCCCGACGTCTCGGCCGAGCAGTACGAGGCCGACGCGGCCGCCTACCACGCGTGCCTCGCCCCGAACGACGGACGCATCGTGAAGAGCAAGAGCGGCGACGTCACCGCGAGCACGACGAACGGCGTCATGACCGTCGTCCTGCCGTCGGTCGAGACCGTCGACTGCCTCGACAGCATCACCTTCGTCATCTGGGCGGCCGACTACGACCGCCCGACCGAGGACCACCCCTTCGTCGCGGTGAAGCTCGACGAGATCGTGCTCGACTCCTCCTCCTACGCCGGCGGCACCTACAGCTACCCGGTGACCCCCGGCCACGTCGACGCCATGGTCACGATCGTCGGCACCCTGGGCGTCCTCGAGGGCGGTCTCGAGTACCTGCAGTACCGCGCTCACGTCCCGCAGCCCGGTGAGGGCACGACGACCACCGTCTCCACCACGGGCGGCAGCACCCGCGGTGGCTCGGCGCTCGCCGAGACCGGCGTCGAGACCGCGGGCCTCGCGTCCGGTGCGGCCGCGCTGCTGGCGCTCGGTCTCGCGTCGCTCGTCGTGACGCGCCGTCGCCGGAGCGCGCAGCAGTCCTAGCCGCTGCACACGAAGGGCCCGGGAGCATCTGCTCCCGGGCCCTCTCGTGCGTCCCGGGTCGTGCGCTCGCCTCAGGCCAGCGCGAACGGGGCGAGCAGCCCCGTCATCTCCTTCGGGCGCGGTGCCGCGAACTCGTCGCGGCGCGAGGTCGTGACTCCCATCGCGACGAGGCCCTCGACCAGCCGGACCGCGGCGGCGACCCCGTCGATCACCGGGACGCCGAGCTCGCGGGAGAGGTCGCGGCAGAGGTCGGCCATCCCGGCGCAGCCGAGCACGATCACGTCGGAGCCGTCCGTCGCGAGCGCGGCGGCGCATTCCTCGAGGATCACCCGGCGAGCGTCGGAGTGCGGGTCGTCGAGCTCGAGCACCGGGATGTCGCAGGCGTGCACTCCCGCGCAGGCCCGGTCGAACCCGGCGCGGTGCGCGATGTCCCAGGCCCGCCCGCTCGTGCGCGAGAGCGTGGTGACGACGCTGAACCGCCGGCCGACCAGTGACGCCATGTGCATCGCGGCCTCGGCGATGCCGATCACCGGTCCGCGGGCGAGCTCGCGGGCCGCGTCGATCCCCGGGTCGCCGAAGCAGGCGACGACGTAGCCGTCGCTGCCCGCCGCGTCGCCGCGGACGATCTCGTGCAGCAGCCCCGGGACGGCCAGCGCCTCGTCGTAGTGGCTCTCGATCGAGGCCGGCCCCATCGGCGGGGTGACGGCGACGATCTCGGTGCCGACCGAGGCGACGGACCGCGCGGCGCGGCCGATCGCCTCCGTCATGCGCTCGCTGGTGTTCGGGTTGACGACGGTGATGCGCACGGGCGCTCCTCGGGATGCTGCAGGGGTGGAACGGCCACCACGCCACCGGCCAGTCCTCGAAAGTTGCGGTAGTCATGCGCGACTACCGCAACTTCTGGAGGATGGAGTGGATGGCGAGGCCGGGTCAGGGGCGGGTGGGGGAGGGCTCGGGTCAGACCGTGCTGCCGTCGCTGACGTTCGCGAGGTCCTCCTCGAGGCGGCCGATCCGCGGGGAGCGGCGCTCGAGGACGGCCATCGCGACGAAGCCGAGGACGCAGCCGAGGAACCAGCTGTAGTCGCCGAGCCAGGTGAAGGACGGGCCACCCGCCTCCTCGATCCAGCGCGGGACGAGTACGGAGAGGACGGAGGGGAGGCCGCCGATCACGGTGGCCCAGACGGCGTTGGGGTTGAAGCCGCGGGAGAACCAGTAGCGGCCCTTCTCGCTCATCGTGTAGAGGTCGTCGACCCAGACGCGCTGACGGCTGACCAGGTAGTAGCCGGCGATCAGGACGCCGAACAGCGGGCCGATCAGGGCGCCGAGGATGCCGAGCGTGTAGTGGATCGCGGTGTCGTTGGAGTACCAGTTCCACGGGGTGAGCAGCACCGAGCCGACGGCGGCGATCATGCCGCCCATCCGCCAGCTGATCTTCTTCGGGTTGACGTTGGAGAAGTCGAACGCGGGCGAGATGAAGTTGGCGACGATGTTGATGCCGATCGTCGCGATGACGAAGGTGAGCCCGCCGAGCAGGACGGCGAACCAGGTGTCGATCCGCTCGACGGTCTCGATCGGGTCGGTGATCAGCTCGCCGAAGACGGGGACCGTCGCGGAGGCGGTGATCACGGTGAGCAGGGAGAAGAAGAGGAAGTTGATCGGCAGGCCGAGGAGGTTGCCCTTCTTCACCGCTCGGTAGCTGCGGGCGTAGCGGGAGAAGTCGCCGAAGTTCAGCATCGGGCCGGAGAAGTAGGAGACGACCAGGGCGACCGCCGAGATCATCACGGGGATCGAGGCGCCGAGGTCGAGGGGCTCGCCCGAGCCGAGGTTCAGCGAGATGTTCTCCCAGCCGGCCTGCGAGACGAGGTAGATCGCGAGCACGAGCATCACCACGTAGACGGCGGGGCCGGCCCAGTCGATGAAGCGGCGGATCGACTCCATGCCCCGCCAGAAGAGAGCGGCCTGGGCGACCCAGAGGATCGCGTAGGAGAGGTAGCCCAGGGCGGAGAGGCCGAGGAAGGAGGCCTCGGCGGTGTTCCAGGAGGCCATCGCCGGGAAGAACTTGAGGAACACGATGTTGAGCGACTGCGCGGCGAGGTAGGTCTGCACGCCGTACCAGGCGATGGCGATCAGCCCGCGGATGATCGCGGGGATGTTCGCCCCGCGGACGCCGAAGATCGCGCGGTTGATCACCGGGTAGGGGACGCCGGTGACCTGGCTGGGCTTCGCGACGAGGTTGCAGAAGACCTGCACGATCACGATGCCGACCACGAGGGCCACCAGCACCTGCCAGCCGGCGAGGCCGAGCGCGAAGAGCGAGCCGGCGGTGACGTAGCCGCCGACGCTGTGCACGTCCGACATCCAGAACGCGAAGATGTTGTAGCTCGACCAGCGCTGCTTGACGAGCGGGGCGAGGTCCTCGTTGGCGAGGCGGTCGTCGTAGCCCGGCTTGACGAGCGAGGGGCCGGCGAGCCCGGCGCTCTCAGCGGGCGGCGCGGTCGACGGGTCGATGCGGGGTGCAGTGGCGCGGTCGGTCATGGTGGATCCACCTCTCGGGCGGGTGCGCGGGTCGGCGCACGGAGCGGATGTGTCAGGGTGGTCGAGGCGGTCGGCCGTGGCGATCGGCCGCCTCCGCGCGAGCGGTGGGCGTTCGGATCGTGTGAAGTGATGACTTCACACGGGAGAACCTAGGGCTCCGCCGGGCCGCGTTCGTTTCGCCCCCGTTACAGCTGTGTGACGATCACCGAGGAGAGGACGGCGTCCCGAATGCCCACCGACGAGACCGCCCGGGATTCCGCGGTCTCCGCGGCTCCGGACGTCGCCGCCGCGCTCCCCGGGGCGGTCCGCGAAGGCGTCGGCGCGCGCCTGCGCGAGCTGCGTCTCGCGTCAGGGATGTCGCTGCGCGCACTCGCCCGCGAGCTCGGCATCTCGGCCAGCGCCGTCTCGCAGATCGAGCGGGGGGCCATGCAGCCGTCGGTCGGGCGCCTCATCGCGATGGTCGGCGCCCTCGGCGTCCCGCTCTCCGTCGTCTTCGACGAGACCGCCGCCGGCGGCGCGGCGGTCGGTGAGCCGGGCGGGCCGAGCGGCGGAGAGGGCGCGGGGCTGACGACGGCCGTCGTCCGCGCGGGCGAGGTCGCTCCCGTCCTCCTCGAGGGCGGTGTGCTCTTCCGCCGGCTGGCGCCGCAGCCCGTCGACGCGGTCGACTTCTTCGAATCGACCTATCCGCCGGGGGCGACCTCGACCGCGCAGCGCCGGTTCCTGCGCCACGACGGGATCGAGATCGGGACCGTCACGCTCGGCGAGCTCACCGTCGAGTTCGAGGACGAGACCGTGGTCCTCGCAGCGGGGGACGCGATCACGTTCCCCTGCGAGCGCGGTCATCGGATGATCAACCGCGGCGCCACGACGGCCGTCGCGACCTGGCTGATCGTCCACCGCTGACGCGGCCCGCGGGGCCGCCATCCCGGTATGGCACAGTGACAGCATTCCTCCACAGGGGGGAGGTGCCGGGTGCCTGTCCACATCCCTGGGGGATCCGGTCGGCGGGCCCGCCGCGATGTCGGTGCCGCCTGGTGTGCTGTGCGCCTCGAACGATTGGTGCGGAACATGGACGGACGACAGAACAGGCGAGACGACGACGAGTGCCCCCGCTGGTGCGCAGGGGAGCACGACGAGATCGAGTGCCCCGAGGAGCGGCTGCACCGCTCCCGGGCGCAGTCGCTCCCGCTCGTGCTCTGGTGCGGGGAGGGTGCGGCGGGCGAGCCCGTCGCCGCCGTCGTGCACGTCTCGCTGTGCCGGCCCGGCGGCCGGGGCGAGGAGCGGCTGCGCCTCGAATCCGACGGGCTCGGCGCGGTGGACCTCGATCTCAGCGCGGCGGCGCGGCTGGCGCGCGGCGTCGAGGCGACGCTGCGGCTACTCGGCCCCGGCGGAGCCGGATGAGCGGGGCGGGTTCGGCGGCAGCAGGTCGGAGAGCTCGATGTCGAGGGCCTCGCAGAGGGCGAAGAGCGTCTTCAGCTGCGGGTTCGCGGGCGAGCCCGGCTTCGACTCGCCCTTCTCGAACTTCTGGTAGGTGTAGCCCGCCAGTCCGGCGGCGTGGGCGATGCGCTCCTGGCTCTCGCCCTTGGCCATCCGGGCGCGGTGGAGGTTCGTGCCGAGCTCGCGGGCGTAGGTCATCCAGTCGCGTTCGGGGTCAGGTGTGGACATGCTCGCCAGCTTCGGAGAAGAATCGTCCGCGGTCACCCATACGCGCGTGGGTAATTGCCGATGGTCATACGTGCATGACCCTCGTCGAGGGGGAGGGACCTCGGAGGGCGCCAGGGGCCCCGGAGGCTTCCGAGGCCAGCGCCTAAGATGGCCGGGTGCCAGTGAACCCCGACCTCACCGAGCGCGTGTTCGCGCCGACGGAGCCCTACCAGGTGGGCCGCGAGAAGGTGCGCGAGTTCGCGCGCGCCGTCTCCGCCGAGTCCCCTCTCCACCTCGACCCCGCGGCCGCGCGCCGTGCCGGCTACCGCGACGTCGTCGCACCGCCGACCTTCGCCGTGGTGGTGCAGGAGTTCACCCTCGCCCAGCTGCTCGCCGCGCCCGACGCCGGCATCGACTTCAGCCGGGTCGTCCACGGCGACCAGCGCTTCAGCTACTCGCGCCCCATCGTCGCGGGCGACGAGCTGACCGCGACCCTCTCGGTCGCCAGCATCAAGCAGCTCGGCGCGCACTCGATGATCACCACGCAGTCGACCATGGTCGACGCAGACGGTGCCCACGTCGTGACCGCCCTGTCCACCCTCGTCGTCAGGGGAGACGAATGAGCGCCGAGCGCCCCGTCCTGTCCGAGCTCACCGTCGGCGACGTCGTCGGCGAGCGGAGCTTCCACCTCGAGCGCGGCTCGCTCGTGCGCTACGCGGGTGCGTCGGGCGACTTCAACCCGATCCACTACCGCGACGACGTCGCGGCCGAGGTCGGGCTGCCCGGCGTGCTCGCCCACGGCATGCTGACGATGGGCACCGCCGTGCAGGTCGTCGTCGACTGGGTCGGCGATCCCGGCCGTGTCGTCGACTACCAGGTCCGCTTCACGCGGCCCGTCGTCGTCGACCCGAAGGAGGGCGCCGAGCTCGACGTCGTCGCGAAGGTCGGGGCGCTCGACACCGAGGCCGGGATTGCGCGCATCGACCTCGCCGTGACGTACGGCGGCCAGGCGGTGCTCGGCAAGGCGCAGGCGCGCGTCTCGCTGGCCTGATCCCGCACCGATGACGACACCCGCCCTCTCCACCCTCACCACGCTGCGCGTCGGGGGAGTCCCCGAGCGCCTGCTCGAGCCGGCCACCGAGGCCGAGCTGGTCGCCGCCCTCCGCGAGGTGTGGGCCGACGACGAGCCCTGGCTGCTGCTCGGCGGCGGCTCCAACCTCCTCGTCGGCGACGACGGAGTCGAGGGGACCGTGGTGCGCGTGCGCACGACCGGGATCGAGCGGCTCGAGACGGACCGGCCCGGCGCTGTCCACCTCCGCGTGCAGGCGGGCGAGTCGTGGGACGGCCTGGTCGCCGCGACCGTCGAGCGCGGCTGGGCGGGACTCGAGGCGCTCAGCGGCATCCCCGGAACGGTCGGCGCGTCGCCGGTGCAGAACATCGGCGCCTACGGCCAGGAGCTCTCCGACACCCTCGTCGCGGTCGACTTCCTCGACGAGGGCGCACAGGAGCCCGTGCGACTGACCGCCGCCGAGCTCGAGTTGGGCTACCGGACCTCCGCCGTCAAGCAGGGTCGACGCGGCGCCGTCCTCGCCGTCGAATTCGCCCTCGAGGACGTCGGCGGAGCGGGTCTCGGTGCTCCCGTCGCCTACGGCCAGCTAGCCAGTGCGCTCGGCGTCGAGCTGGGCGACCGCGTGCCGCTCGCGGAAGTGCGCGCGAGCGTGCTGCGGCTGCGCGGCGCGAAGGGGATGGTGCTCGATCCGGAGGATCCGGACACCGCCAGCGCCGGCTCCTTCTTCACCAACCCGATCGTCACCGTCGCGGCCGCGAGCGGACTTCCGCCGACCGCGCCGCGCTGGCCGGAGACGCCGGCGAGCGAGGCCCCGCTGGTGACCGCCCTCGCCGACGTCGAGGCGGGGGCGCCGATCCGGCTGCCCGCCCCGACCTCGCCCGACGCGCTGGTCAAGCTCAGCGCCGCCTGGCTCATCGAGCACGCCGGGATCGCCCGCGGCTTCTCGCTCCCGGGCTCGCGCGCCGCGGTGTCGAGCAAGCACACCCTCGCGCTCACGAACCGCGGCGGAGCGACCG
The DNA here is from genome assembly GCF_022815525.1 of Rathayibacter sp. VKM Ac-2927. Taxonomy (NCBI): domain Bacteria; kingdom Bacillati; phylum Actinomycetota; class Actinomycetes; order Micrococcales; family Microbacteriaceae; genus Rathayibacter; species Rathayibacter sp. VKM Ac-2927. The sequence continues at coordinate 151,083 of NZ_JALGRT010000002.1, read as the reverse complement.
CCGAGCAGATCGCCGAGCTCGCCCGCTACGTGCAGGGCCGCGTGCTCGCCGAGTTCGGCATCCTGCTGCACCCCGAGCCCGTGGTGGTCGGCACCACCGTCTGACTCCCCCGCGCGACGGACCGCGCGGCGCGCGCCAGCATGCTGATCGAGCAGCCCGCGGAGCGGTCCGTTCCCTGCTGATCGAGCAGCCCGCGAAGTGGGCGTATCGAGATCCACCGGCGTCAGGACGATGGTCTGCAGACCCGCCCTGCTGGCACCGCCGGGTCTCGATACGCCCCTGCGGGGCTACTCGACCAGCATGTGGGCGTCAGGCGTCGCGGCGGATCCAGCGGAAGGTGAGGCGGCTCGCGATCAGGCCCAGCACCAGCCAGATGCCGAGGGCGATCGCGACCCCGGTCAGGTCCCAGTCGCCGTTGACCTCGGCCTGCTCGAAGTCGGCCGGCAGGAAGACCGCCCGCATGCCCTGCGCGATCCACTTGAGCGGGAAGACGCTCGCGATCGTCTGCAGCCAGTCCGGCAGGGTCGTGAAGGAGAGGTAGGACCCCGAGACGAACTGCAGCACGAGCAGCGGTGGGACGATGACGGCCGTCGCGCTCTTCCCGGTGCGGGGGAGGGCGGAGACCGCGATGCCCAGGATCGCCGAGGTCGCCACTCCGGCCAGATAGATCCAGGCGAAGGTCGCCCAGCGGCCGCCGTCGGTCGGCAGCGGCACGGAGAAGGCGGTCGCAGCGACCGCGAGCAGCAGCGCCGTCTGCGCGGCGCTGGTGACGAGCACCTGGCCGAACTTGCCGAGGAAGTAGCTCAGGACGGGCAGGGGAGCGCCCGCGAGGCGCTTGAGCGTGCCGTCGCCGCGCTCGATGGCGATGTCCACGCCGAGGTTCTGCACCCCGGAGAGCAGGATGCCCGCCGCCGCGAGTCCCGGCACGTAGTACTCGGCCATGCTGATGCCCGGGTCCTGCGGGTCCGCCTGCATCACCGCGCCGTCCCCGAACGCGACCGAGAAGATCGCGAGCAGCAGCACCGGGAAGAGGAAGGTGAAGAACACCTGGTCCGGCGCGCGGAAGTACGAGCGCACCTCGTAGCGGGCGCGGGCGGCGCCGAGCCGGAGGGTGCGGCCGACACCGGTGCGCAGCGCGGGGCGGGGGGTGGCGACGGCGCTCATGCCGGCTCTCCGATCACATCGAGGGCGGTGTCTCCGGCGCGGTCGTCGCGGATCAGGTCCAGATAGATGTCCTCGAGGCTGGGCCGGAGGACCTCGAGGGCCGTCGGCTCGCCGAGGCGAGCGCTCAGCTCGGCGACGACGCGGGCCGGCTCCGGGGTGCGGAGGCGACGCTGCGCGCCGTCCTCCTGCCACTGGACGATCGGCACGCGGGCCTCGTCGCCGCCGATCTCGTCCATCCGCCCGATCGCGAGGAGGCGGCCGCCCGCGATGACCGCGGCCCGGTCGGCGAGGTGCGCGGCCTCGTCGAGGTAGTGCGTGGTGAGCAGGATGGTCGTGCCCTCGCTCTTGAGCAGCGCGACCAGGTCCCAGAACGCGTGCCGCGCCTCCGGGTCGAAGCCCGTCGTCGGCTCGTCGAGGAACACCAGCTCCGGACGGCCCACGATGCCCAGCGCCACGTCGACGCGGCGGCGCTGCCCGCCGGAGAGCTTGCCGATCCGCGAGCGCGCCTTCGCCGTGAGGCCGACCGCCTCGATCGTCTCGTCGACGTCGCGCGGGCTCGGGTAGAGGCTCGCGAAGTGGGCGATCTGCTCGCGGACCGTGGCGTTTCCCGATTCGCCGCTGGACTGCAGCACGATCCCGAGCCGCGACTTCCAGGCGAGGTCGCCGTGCCGCGGGTCGACGCCGAGCACCGACGCCTCGCCGCCCGAGCGGTCGCGGTAGCCCTCGAGGATCTCGATCGTCGTCGACTTGCCCGCCCCGTTGGGCCCGAGCAGTGCGAACGTCTCGCCTCGCGCGATCTCGAACGACACCCCGGTGAGGGCGGGAGCACCGCCGTAGTCCTTCCGCAGATCACGGACACGAACGGCGTCGTCAGGCGTCATCCCCCCAGCGTGCCCTGTCCCACCTCCCGAGCACAGTCATCCGTCCCCACGAGATGCCACTTGCGCCCACCCCACCCGGCGTGTCACGCCCCCAACTGGCATCTCGCGACCCCGGATTCAGGCTCCTGGGCAGCAGGGTCGAGCGCAACCGGCGATTCGCGTGCCAGCGAATCGTCGTGCGCGGACGCAGGACGCTCTGCGGAACGCATCCACCTCAGGAAGCCGACCGCGGCTGATCGACGACGAAGGAGGAGATCAGCTAGTGGAACCGAACAGCGCTTGAAGGCGCTTCGCGCCTTCGAGCAGGGCGTCGTCGCCGAGCGCGTAGGAGAGGCGGAGGTAGCCGCTGGGTCCGAAGGCCTCGCCGGGGACCGTCGCGACCTCGGCCTTCTCGAGGATCAGGTCGGCCAGCTCCAGCGAGGTGGTCGGCGTGACGCCGTCCCACTCGCGGTTCAGCAGTCCTCGGACGTCCGGGTAGACGTAGAACGCGCCGCCGGGGGTCGGGCAGTCGACGCCGTCGATCGCGTTCAGGGCGTCGACGATGGCGCGGCGACGGCGGTCGAAGGCGAGGCGCATCTCCTCGGCGGGCTCCTGCGGGCCGGTGAGGGCGGCGATGGCGGCGCGCTGCGAGATGTTCGAGACGTTGCTCGAGAGGTGCGACTGCAGGTTGGAGGCGCCCTTGATCGCGTCGGCGGGGCCGACCATCCAGCCCACGCGCCAGCCGGTCATCGCGTAGGTCTTGGCCACGCCGTTGACGAGGATCGTGCGGTCGCGCAGCGCGGGGACGGCCTCGACGATCGAGGTCGCGCGCGTGAGCGGGCTCGCGTCGTCCTGCCCCTCGGCCGCGTAGACCAGGTTCTGGTAGATCTCGTCGGCGATGATCCAGAGGCCGTGCTCCTCGGCCCACTCGCCGATCTCACGCGTCTGCTCGGCGGAGTAGACCGCGCCGGTGGGGTTGGAGGGGGAGACGAAGAGGAGGACCTTGGTGCGCTCGGTGCGCGCGGCCTCCAGCTGTTCGACGGTGACCAGGTAGCCCTGGTCCGCGCCGGCGAAGACGTCGACCTGGACGCCGCCGGCGAGCTTGATCGCCTCGGGGTAGGTGGTCCAGTAGGGGGTCGGCACGAGCACCTCGTCGCCGTCGTCGAGCAGGGTCTGGAACGCCTGGTAGACGGCCTGCTTGCCGCCGTTGGTGACGACGACCTGCGACGCCTCGACGGCCCAGCCGGAGTCGCGCGCGGTCTTCTCGGCGATGGCCTCGCGCAGGTCGGGCAGACCGGCCGCCGGCGTGTACCGGTAGTTCCTCGGGTCGAGCACCGCGGCCGACGCGGCCTCGACGATGTGCTGCGGCGTGGTGAAGTCGGGCTCGCCCGCGGCGTAGGAGATCACCGGCCGCCCCTGGGCCTGGAGTGCCTTCGCCTTCGCGTCGACCTTGAGGGTCGCGGACTCGGCGATGGCGGCGATGCGGGCGGAGATGCGCGTGGTGGAGGACACGACGGCCAGCGTATCGCGCGGGCGCGGGGGCCTCCAGGCGACGGGTCGCGCCCGGCTGGACACGTCCAGCGGGTCCACGTACACTCGTCTGCGGTAGTCGAACGCTGCCAGGATTCACAGCGCCCGAGGCGGTTGCTGAGGCTCCCGAAGACGTTCGACTCCTCCTCGGATGCTCGCAACGGCATCCATAGGGCGGTGGCTCAATTGGTAGAGCAGCGGTCTCCAAAACCGCAGGTTGCAGGTTCGAGCCCTGTCCGCCCTGCACATCGATGCCCGTCGCTCGCGGTCCCCGCGATGCAGCGGTCATCGGTCCAGGACCGCCCACGGGCGGTCGGCCACACCGGAGGTTCCGGTGCGGGAAAGGTGCGTGCAGGTGGCCGGGAAAGCAGTCGACGAGCCGAGCGAGGACGTCGTCGCGATCGCCAATCAGCAGCGCGAGGCGCGGCGCAGTCCGTTCGCGCGCATCGCCCTCTTCATCCGGCAGGTCATCGCCGAGCTGAAGAAGGTCGTCACGCCGACGCGCAAGGAGCTCGGCAACTACGTCGTCGTGGTCCTGATCTTCGTCGTGATCATGATGGCGCTGGTGTCGCTGCTGGACTGGGTGTTCGCGCTCGCCGTGACCTACGTGTTCGGCACACCGGCGTCCTGACCCCCGCCACCCGACCCGGGAGCGTCCCGTCCGCACGAGCGGGGGACGCCGACGGCAGCGGCACGCGAATCCCGACGGGACGCGGCCGATCGATCGAGAGAGAGTTACGAGTGTCTGACAGAAACCGCGACGACGTCGACTGGGCCACCGCCGCCGAGCAGTCGTCCGAGGTCGACGAGGTTCAGGAGGGCGACACCCAGATCCAGGCTGAGGACGCCGTCGAGCCCGCCGAGGAGGGCGCCCTGAGCGTCATCGACGAGAACGAGTCCGAGGACGACCTCGCGTCGGACCTCGAGGCCGCGCTCGACGCGATCGGCTCCGTGGACGACCCCGAGGCCGACTCGGCCGTCGACGAGGCCGCGCACATCGACACCGTCGAGGAGGCCGAAGCGGCCCTCGAGGCCGTCGAGGACGAGGCCGAGGTCGCCGCGGAGGACGCCGAGGCCGAGGGCGAGGACCTCGCCGACATCGATCCGTACGAGGCGTTCCGCGCCGAGCTGCGCGGCAAGATGGGCAAGTGGTACGTCATCCACTCCTACGCGGGCTTCGAGAAGCGCGTGAAGTCGAACATCGAGAACCGCAAGGTCTCCCTCGAGGCCGAGGACTACATCTTCGAGGTCCAGGTCCCGATGGAGGACGTGGTCGAGATCAAGAACGGCCAGCGCAAGATGGTCACCCGCGTGCGCATCCCCGGCTACGTGCTGGTGCGCATGGACCTCAACGAGGACTCGTGGTCGGTCGTCCGCCACACTCCGGGCGTCACCGGCTTCGTGGGCAACGCCCACAACCCGACGCCGCTGCGCTTCGAGGAGGCCTTCACGATGCTGAAGAGCCTGGTCGAGATCAAGGAGGTCGCGCCGTCCAAGACGGCCGGCGTCAAGGGACAGAAGCAGGCGCAGCGCGTGCTGCCCGCCGAGGTCGACTTCGAGATCGGCGAGACCATCACGATCAAGGAGGGCTCGTTCGCGGGTCTTCCCGGCTCGATCAGCGAGATCAAGCCCGAGAGCGGCAAGCTCACGGTCCTCGTCTCGCTCTTCGAGCGCGAGACCCCGGTCGAGCTGTCGTTCGACCAGGTCACCAAGCTCTGACGACGGGTTCCCGTCCGGCCGAGGCCCTTCCCGCACTGTCGGGGAGGGCCTCGGCCGTGTAAGCTCGTACGGGTTTTCGTGTCGGCGCCCGTCCGCGTGTGCGCCGACCGACCCTCCTCCACCGCGATCCGGCTCCGTCGGATGCGCGGGAGAGCGGCCGGGAGCCCCCGACCGCTCGAACCCTGAGAAAAGGAATCCTGAATGGCCCCCAAGAAGAAGGTCACCGGCCTGATCAAGCTCCAGATCAAGGCGGGCGCCGCGAACCCGGCCCCCCCGATCGGTCCGGCGCTCGGTCAGCACGGCGTCAACATCATGGAGTTCTGCAAGGCGTACAACGCGCAGACCGAGTCGCAGCGCGGCAACGTCATCCCCGTCGAGATCACCGTCTACGAGGACCGCTCGTTCACCTTCATCCTGAAGACCCCGCCCGCGGCGGAGCTCATCAAGAAGGCCGCCGGCGTCGCCAAGGGCTCGTCGACCCCGCACACCGTGAAGGTCGCGAAGCTCACCATGGCGCAGGTCCGCGAGATCGCCGAGGCGAAGCAGGCCGACCTCAACGCGAACGACATCGAGGCCGCCTCGAAGATCATCGCCGGCACGGCTCGCTCGATGGGCATCACGGTCGAGGGCTAGTCCCTCCGCCTTTCCAGAACTCACACCGTGGGAGAGCCCGCCAGGCTCTAGAACCACATTCTCGTTTCAAGGAGAAACAACATGGCACAGAAGTCGAAGGCCTACCGGGCCGCCGCCGCCAAGCTCGAAGAGGGCAAGTTCTACACCGCCGACGAGGCCGTCGCGCTCGCGCGCGAGACCGGCTCCGCGAAGTTCAACAGCACCGTCGAGGTCGCGCTCAAGCTCGGGGTCGACCCGCGCAAGGCCGACCAGATGGTCCGCGGCACGGTCATCCTGCCGCACGGCACGGGCAAGACCGCTCGCGTCATCGTGTTCGCGACCGGTCCGGCCGCTGAGGCCGCGATCGCCGCGGGCGCCGACGAGGTCGGCGGCGCCGAGCTCATCGAGAAGGTCGCCGGCGGCTACACCTCGTTCGACTCCGCGGTCTCGACCCCGGAGCTCATGGGCCAGGTCGGCCGTCTCGGAAAGGTGCTCGGCCCCCGCGGCCTCATGCCCAACCCGAAGACCGGCACCGTGACCCCGGACGTGGCTCGCGCCGTGACCGAGATCAAGGGCGGAAAGATCGAGTTCCGCGTCGACAAGCACGCCAACGTGCACCTCGTCGTCGGCAAGGCCGCCTTCACGGAGGAGCAGCTCCAGGAGAACTTCAAGACGGCTCTCGACGAGATCGTCCGCCTGAAGCCGTCCTCCTCGAAGGGCCGCTACATCCAGAAGGCCGCCGTCTCGACGACCTTCGGCCCCGGTATCCCGCTGGACGTCAACGTCCTGGCCTGAGCCTCGGCACAGCACTGAGCTGCGCAGGCAGTGACGGGAGGGGATCCGCTTCGGCGGGTCCCCTCCTTCGTCGTTCCAGGGGCGCCGCGTGCGCCGGGCATACTGAACGGCGTGTCCGACTCCCTCCCCCCGAGCATCGACCCCGTGACCGTCCGCCGCGCCTCGGCCGCTGACGCCGAGGAGCTCGCCGCCGTCGCCGCCGCGACCTTCCCGCTCGCCTGCCCGCCGCACGTCACCGACCAGGCGAAGGCGGACTTCATCCGGACCGTGCTGTCGGTCGAGCGCTTCCGCGGCTACCTCGCCGACTCGGGCCGCGTGCTGTTCCTGGCGGAGGACGACTCCGGCGCGCTGGGCTACACGATGCTCGTGCGGGGCGAGCCGTCCGACCCCGAGGCGGCGGTCGCGGTCACGGTCCGGCCGACGATCGAGCTGAGCAAGTGCTACGCGCTGCCCGACCGGCACGGCTCGGGGATCGCGGCCCGGCTGATGGCCGCGACCCTCGACGAGGCGCGCGCGATCGGCGCCCTCAGCGTCTGGCTCGGCGTGAACCAGGAGAACGAGCGCGCGCGCCGCTTCTACGCGAAGCACGGCTTCGAGGTCGTCGGCATCCGGCACTTCCTCGTCGGCGGCCGTCTCGAGGAGGACTTCGTCCTCGAGCGCCCCCTGCCCTGACGTCCTGCTTCCCTTCGCGAGATGCCACTTGTGCACGCCCGACACGGCGTGTCGCGTGCACAAGTGGCATCTCGCGGGAGGGGAGGGGGTCAGCCCTCGGCGACGGTGAGGACGAGCTTGCCGCGGGTGTGGCCGGTCTCGAGCTGCGCGTGCGCGGCGCCGGCGGCGGAGAGCGGGAAGACGCCGTCGATGAAGACGCGGACGTCGCCGGACTCCAGCAGGCGGGAGACGACGCCGAGCGTGGCGCCGTCGGGGGCGACGCGGAAGGTGGAGGCGCGGACTCCCGCGGCCGCCGCCTCCTCGAAGAACTCCGGCCAGCTGCCGGTCGGCGCGTTGACGATCAGCCCACCGGGGCGCAGCACCGACAGTGAGCGGGAGCCCGTGCTGTCGTGCACGTTGCCGACGAGGTCGATCACCACGTCGACGCCGGACAGCAGCTCGTCGAAGCGCTCGGTGGTGTGGTCGATGACCTGGTCGGCGCCGAGCTCGCGCAGCCACTGCAGGTTGCGGGTCGAGCCGGTCGCGATCACCGACGCACCGAAGTAGGCGGCGAACTGCACGGCGAAGTGCCCGACGCCGCCCGACCCGGCGTGGATCAGGATCCGCTGGCCCTCGTGCGCCTTCGCCAGCTCGACGACCATGCCCCAGGCGGTCAGCGCGGCGAGCGGCACCCCCGCCGCCTCGACGTGCGAGAGCGTCGACGGCTTGCGGGCCAGGCAGACGCTCGGGACGCTGACGTACTCGGCGTAGGAGCCGGAGTAGCGCGGCACCATCACGAAGCCGTAGACCTCGTCACCGGGGCGCAGCGGGTGCGCCGGATAGGGGCTCGAGACGACGATGCCGGAGAAGTCGTGGCCGAGCACCGCCGGGTAGGAGGGGATCTGCGCGGCGACTCCCTTGCCCGCTCGCGTCTTCACGTCGAGCGGGTTCACTCCCGCCGCGATCACCTTGACGGCGAACTCGGCGTTGATCGCGGTCGGCGTGGGCACCGTCGCCAGGTGGAGGACCGAGCAGTCGCCCGGGGCGTCGATGACCGCCGCCGTCATCGTCTCGGGGAGCACCACCTCCTCCGGGATGTCGCCGATCGCGAGGCCGTGGCCGAGCGCGCTGTTGTGCATCATCGCCCTTTCCTGATCCGGCGCCGGTGGTCCTTCGAGCAGGCGGGAGGCGGCTGTCCGCCCCGACCGACCCCGCTTCCGCGCGCCGCGTTCAGTCAAGCCCGGTAATGAGTCCGGGCTGTTTCGGCGGTGTCACCCCTCGGAGAAGAAAGCCTTCCTGTCCCCCGTACGGGAGGGGAGGGCGGCGACCCGGTCCCCGGGTGGCGCTCCCTGTGCCGTCTGGCACCATGAGGGGGTGCGACGACGAGCGAACGGCCCCCTTCTCGTGGCGGGGGCGCTCCTGGTCCTCGCGGGACTCGCTCTGCTGCTGGCAGCCCGCTTCAGCATCGGCACGAGCCGCTGGGTCTACGTCAGCGAGATGGGCGCGCCGGACCTGCCGACGGCGGGGACCTTCCGCATCGCGCTGCTGCTGGTCGCGGCCGGCGGCGTCGCCATCGCGATCGGGGCCCGCGCGGTGCGGACGCGGCTGCTGCCCGGCTTCCGGCCCGCGCTGGCGATCCTCCTCGCCGCTCTGTGCTTCGCGCTCGCCTCGCAGGTGACCTGCTCGGCGGGCTGCCCGCTCCCGGTCGGACCGCGGTTCAGCTGGCAGGACCTGATCCACACCTCCGCCGCGGTGCTCGGCTTCTCCGCGGCCTGCCTGGCGATGCTGCAGCTCGCCACGGCGCGGGAGCGGCCCGGGGTCGCCCGGCTGTCACTGGTCGCGGGCGTCGCGGTGGCCCTGGTCGCCGGGACCGGCGCGATCTTCTCGCTGCTGCGGCTGTGGCTGGGAGTCGGCGGCACCCTCGAGTTCGTCGCGACGGCGATCGCGGTGCTCTGGCTGGCCGTCGTCGGGCTCGTCCTCGCTGGCGAGGAGTTCAAGGGTGGGCGGGCGGGCGAGGAGTTCCGGGCGGCCGCGACCGGCCGGGAGCTCAGCGACCGAGCCACTCCCGGACGTGACCGCGGATCCGCTCCTGCTGCTGCGACAGACCTGCGTCCCGCGACGGGACCTGCTCGAGGTCTGCGTCCGGAAGAGCCCTAGCCCACTGCTCGGCGACCGCGACCGGGTGCACCGGGTCGCGGTCGGCCGCGATCACGAGCGTGCGCGCGATGACCTCGCCGAGCTCGCCGGAGTCGCGGTAGGCGGCGTTCCGCGGGATCTCGGCCAGGCGGACCGCGCGCTCCTGCGCTTGCGGCGAGCGGAACTGCAGGCAGAGCGCCTCCGCCGACGCGGGCGACACCTGGGCCGCGCGCTCGAAGAGGCCGGAGGCGCGGAAGAGCCGCTCGCCGCGCTTGGCGCCGTGGTCGTGCAGCAGCTGCGCGATGACGGGGAAGACCGTGAGGTTGTCCGGCAGCGGCTCCGCGGTGAAGGCGGGGCGCACGAACACGGCGCGGTCGATCGGCAGGACCTTCCGGCTGGCGAGCCGCAGGGCGATCGCGGCGCCCATCGAGATGCCGAGGACGGTGAGCGGCTTGTGCGCGGCTCCGGCCCGGATCACGTGCTCGGTCACCTCGTCCGCCAGGGCGTCGAGCGAGAAGTCGGCGGCGCCGCCGATCAGCTCGGAGGCGCCGTGCGCCCGGACGTCCGGGGCGATGACCTCGGTGCCGGCCGGCAGCGCCGCGCGCAGGAGGCCGAGCGGCTGGGAGCGGTCGCCGCCCAGGCCGTGCAGGAGCAGGGCGGTCACCGCCGGCCCGCGCGCGTTCTCTCGTGCAGCTCGGCCATCAGCATGCCGGCGAGGCGGACCAGCACGTGGATCTCGTCCTCGTCGCGGTCGACCCAGCGGAACTCGGGGACGGCGTCGATCGGCACGAAATCGCGGTGCTGCTCCCAGACGACGAGGGTGCGCTCGGCGCCGAGGACGTACTGCTGCCAGAAGACCTGGCGCAGGTAGTGGCGCGGGATGCTGCGCCACTGCTTCGAGGTCGTCTTGATCTCGCAGAGCTCGAGGCGGCCGTCCTCGCGGAGGCCGATGCCGTCGGGAGTGGCCAGGTGGCGGCGCTCCTGACTCGCGTGGAAGAGGGTGCTGCTCGGCTCGATCGCGTGCTCGCGGAGCACCCAGGCGGCGATCTCCGGCTCGCGGGCGCGGCCGTGGTCGGTGAAGGCGTTGCCGCTGAAGCTCGAGCCGTACAGCTTGTCGAGCGCGGCGCGATCGATGGCCGCGGGGGAGGACAGGCGCGCGACGTCGGTCGCGGTGATGCCCCGCGAGCGGGCGCGCAGCCAGGCGACGCGGTCGGAGGAGTCGGCCACGATCCGGCGGAGGTGCGGCGGCTTCGCGTCCACGAAGACGGGTTGCGTCTCCCAGGGGAACGAGAGCTGCAGATCGGGCACCGATTCATTCTCTGCCTCCCGGGCCGTCCTGCCCAACCGGCACGCCGTCGGCGGGGGGAGGTCGGCCCGGGCCCAGGCCGGTTCAGGCGCTGAGGAAGGCGTCGACCTCGGCGGGGGAGAGCAGGTGGCGGCGGACCATCAGGGCGGCGCCGCGGACGCCGCCGCCGGTGTCGCCGGAGGCCTGCACGATGTCGAGGGCGCGGGTCGCCAGGGGGAGGGAGCGGCGGTAGACCACCTCGCGGACGCCGGCGAGGACCTCGTGGCTCGCCTCCGCGATGCTGCCGCCGATGACGATGACGGAGGGGTTGAGCAGGTTGACGCAGGTCGCGAGCACCTCGCCGAGGTCGCGGCCGGCGGCGCGGGTCAGCTCGACGGTGGTCGGCTCGCCGGCGGTGAGCAGGGCGACGACGTCGGAGGTCCGGGCGACCGGGAGGCCGGCGGCGGTGTGCAGGCCCGCGGCGGTGAGGCGGCGGGCGATGGCCGAGCCGCTCGCGATCGCCTCGAGGTCGGCCTCGCCGCGATCGCCGGGCACCTGCACGTGGCCGAGGTCGCCCGCCGCGCCGAGGGCGCCGCGCTGGAGGGCGCCGCCGCTGACGATGCCGGCGCCGATGCCGGTGGAGACCTTCACGTAGAGGAGGTCGTCGACGTCGGCGTAGTGGGCGGCGTGCTCGCCGAGCGCGAGCAGGTTCACGTCGTTGTCGACGAGGACGGGGACGGCGAGGCGGCGGCCGACCGCGGCGGGGATGTCGAAGCGGTCCCAGCCGGGCATGATCGGCGGCTTCACCGGGCGGCCGGTCGCGTGCTCGACCGGGCCGGGGACGCCGACGCCGACGCCCGCGAGCGGACCGGCGCCGGGGGTCTGCGCGAGCAGCGCGTCGGCGACGTCGAGGGCGTGGCCGAGGACGACCTGCGGGCCGTCGGCGATCGCGATCGCCTCGCGCCGCTCGGCCAGGACGCGGCCGTCGAGGTCCGTCAGGGCGACGGTGGCGTGCGCGGCACCGAAGTCGATGACGAGGAGGCTGCGCGCGCGGGCGTCGAAGGCGACGCGGCCGGCCGGGCGCCCGCCGGAGGAGGGGGCGTCGTCGCGGCGGGCGACGAGACCCGTCGCGATCAGCGCGTCGAGCTGCGCGGAGACGGCGGCGCGGGGCAGGCCGGTCTCGGCGACGACGTCGGCCCGGGTGCGCGGCGCTCCGTCGGCGAGCAGGAGCAGCAGCTCGCCCACCGCGCTGATCGAGGAGCGGCGGCGCGGGGACATGGGTGGAGTCAACCACAGGGGGGTCGGCTTCTGCGCGTCGGGAGCACGCTTTCCCGCGCCGCGGCGCGGGGTTTTGCTTGGCGGGAAGCAAAAGTCCGCGTAGGGTCGGGGGACCAATGTTCGACGTCGATCAGGAGCACCCCCCGGTGGCCACACCCTCAGACCTCTCCGTCCAGCTCTACTCGGTCCGCGACGCGCTCGCGGAGGACCTGCCGGCCGCGCTGGACCGGCTCGCCGGACTCGGCTTCGCGAACGTCGAGCTCTTCGACCTGGTGAACCGCGCCGACGCCTACCGCTCCGCCCTCCCGGCCGCCGGCCTCACCGCGCCGAGCGCGCACGCCCGGCTGCTCGAGGCCGGGGCGCCGGTCGAGGAGATCCTCGACCTCGCCGCCTCGCTCGGGGTGCAGACCGTGATCGACCCGATGGTCGACCCGGAGCGCTGGACCAGCGCCGACGGCGTGAAGGCCATCGCCGACGAGCTCAACGGGTTCGTCGACTCCGCCGCCTCGCGCGGGCTGGTGCTGGGCTACCACAACCACGCCTTCGAGTTCGAGAACCGCGTCGACGGCCGCAGCGCCTTCGAGCACCTCGCCGGCCTGCTCGACCCGCGCATCGTCCTCGAGCTGGACACCTACTGGGCCGCGGTCGGCGGTGACGACCCGGTCGAGGTGCTCGGCCGCCTCGGTGACCGGGTGCAGTTCCTGCACGTGAAGGACGGGCCGATCTCGAAGGAGACGTTCGAGCAGCTGCCCGCGGGCGAGGGGGCGATGGACGTTCCGGCGATCCTCGCCGCGGCCCCGCAGGCCCTGGCCGTCCTCGAGTTCGACGCCTACGCGGGCGACGTCTTCGAGGGCCTCGCCTCCGGCCTCCGCTACGTCTCGGAGCTCGGCGCATGAGCGGCGCGGGGCGCGTCGGCGTCGGCGTCATCGGCGCCGGCAACATCAGCACGCAGTACCTGACCAACCTCACCGTCTTCCCCGACCTCGAGGTCCTCTTCGTCGCGGACATCGACCTCGACCGCGCGCAGGCGCAGGCGGAGGCGTTCGGCGTGCCGGCCTCGGGCACGGTGGACGAGCTGCTCGCGCACCCCGGCATCGAGATCGTGGTGAACCTCACGATCCCGGCCGCGCACGTCGAGGTGGCGCGCCAGGCCGTCGAGGCGGGCAAGCACGTCTGGACCGAGAAGCCGTTCTCGCTCGATCGCGACAGCGGCGTCGAGCTGCTCGCGCTCGCGAAGGAGAAGGGGCTGCGCGTCGCGACGGCGCCCGACACCTTCCTCGGCGCCGGCCTGCAGACCGCGCAGCGCCTCATCGAGGGCGGAGCCATCGGCACACCGCTCTCGGCGATCACGCTCTTCCAGGGCCCCGGCCCCGAGGGCTGGCACCCGAACCCCGAGTTCTTCTTCACCACCGGCGGCGGACCGCTGCTGGACATGGGGCCGTACTACATCACGACCCTCGTGCAGAACCTCGGCCCGGTCGAGAGCGTGACCGCGGTCTCCTCGCAGGCCCGGGCCACCCGGACGGTCGGCTCCGGCCCACGCGAGGGCACCGAGTTCCCCGTGACGATCCCGACGCACATCGGCGGGCTCCTGCGCTTCGAGTCCGGCGCCTCGGCGCAGGGCGTCTGGAGCTTCGAGTCGAGCCTGCCGCGGATGGGCTTCGTCGAGATCAACGGCTCCGAGGGCACCCTCGTGCTCCCCGACCCGAACATGCACGACGGCGAGCTGACGCTGTACCGGCGCGGCGAGTCCGAGCCGGAGGTCGTGCAGGCGACCGGCTCGACCGCCTCGCGCGGCACCGGCGTGCTCGAGCTCGCGCGCGCGATCCGCGCCGACCGTCCCGAGGCGGCCTCGGGCGATCTGGCCTACCACGTGACCGACGTGATGCTGTCGCTGCTCGAGGCCGCCGAGACCGGCGAGAAGGTGCTCGTCGAGAGCACCGTCGCGCCGCGCCCCGCTCTGCCCGAGGACTGGGACCCGAGCGAAGCGACGCTCGTCTGATGGGCGGACCCCTGCGGGTCGGCGTGCTCGGCGGCGGCTTCATGGCCGCCGTGCACAGCCGGGCGGCCCGCAGTGCGGGCGCGGTGCTCGCGGGCATCGCCTCCTCCAGCCCGGCGAAGGGCGAGCGGGCGGCCGGCGAGCTCGGCTTCGAGGTCGCCTACGACAACGCTCGCGCGCTGATCGAGGACGACTCGATCGACGTGGTGCACGTCTGCACGCCGAACGGGACGCACGCCGAGCTCGCCCTGGCGGCGATCGCGGCGGGCAAGCACGTGGTCTGCGAGAAGCCGCTCGCGGCGACGACGGCGGAGGCGATTGCGCTCGTCGACGCCGCGTCGGCCGCCGGAGTGGTCGCCACGGTGCCGTTCGCCTACCGGTTCCACCCGATGGTGCGCGAGGCGCGGGCGCGGGTCTCGGCCGGTGAGACCGGGCGGCTCGTGACGGTGCGCGGGAGCTATCTGCAGGACTGGCTGCTCGGCGCCTCCGACGACAACTGGCGGGTCGACCCGGCGGCGGGCGGGCGCTCGCGCGCCTTCGCCGACATCGGCTCGCACCTGGTCGATCTGCTCGAGTTCGTGACCGGCGAGCGGATCGCGTCGCTCGCGTCGCTCACGAGCACGGTGCACGCGGAGCGCGGCGGGCGTCGGGTCGAGACGGAGGACGCCGCCGGGGTGATCGTCCGCCTCGCGGGCGGCGCCGTCGGCACGCTGCTCGTCTCGCAGGTGACCGCCGGGCACCGGAACGAGCTGGTGCTCGAGGTCTCGGGGCTCGAGGAGTCGCTGCGGTTCGAGCAGGAGCTGCCCGAGACGCTGTGGGTCGGGCGGCGCGACAGCGCGACGCTCGTTCCGCGCGACGGGTCGATCCTGCGCCCGGATGCGGCGCGGCTCTCGATCGTGCCGAGCGGGCATCCGATGGGCTACCAGGACGCGTTCACCGCGTTCGCCCGGGACACCTACGCCGCCGTCGCGGGTGCCGAGGTCGAGGGTCTGCCGACCTTCGCGGACGGCCTGCGCGCCGCCCGCATCACCGACGCCGTCCTCGACGCCTCGGCGGCGGGCGCCTGGGTGGACGTCCCGGCCTCGCCGCCTCCGCGAGACGCCACTTGTGCACGCTTTTCACGGCGTGTCGCGTGCACAAGTGGCATCTCGCGGGAGTCCGGCTTACGCGGACTCGGCGTCCTTCGCGGCTCGCTCGGACTTGAGGCGGGCCTGCTCGCGGCGGACCTCGGCGTAGGAGTTCTGCTCGACGCGGAGCCACTCGGGGACCTCGTCGAGGAGGGCCTGGATCTGCTCGGTGGTCAGCGCCTCGTCGATGCCGCCGCGGGCGAGGCCCGAGATCGAGACGTTCAGGCGCGAGGCGATCACGGGGCGCGGGTGCGGGCCGGTCTCGCGGAGCGTCGTCAGCCACTCGGGCGGGTTCGCGACGAGGTCGTCGTACTGCTCGCGGGTGATCGCCGACTCCTGGAACTCCTCCGGAGTCGCGGGGAGGAAGATCTGGAGCTTCTTCGCCGCGGTCGCAGCCTTCATCGTCTGTGTCGCCTTGGCCATGCGGCAACCCTACCGGTGGGCGCGCAGGACCTACCCTGGACGGATGAGCGACGAGCCGGACCCCCGCGAGCAGCCGGCACCCCGCGAGGACGCGGTCGGCCTGGACGACGGGGCCGATGCCGCTGAGACGGACCTCGAGATGCCGGAGCCGGACGACGTCGAGCCCGACGCCACCGAGCCCGTTGACGCCGAGCCGGAGGGCGCCGAGCCCGAGGGCCCCGCGCTCCTGATCGCCCTGGTGCCCGGCGTCACGCCGACCAAGTGGACCCGGGTCTGGTCCGAGCGCCGCCCCGACCTGCGGCTCCGCGTGCTCCCGATCGCGGAGAGCGAGCAGGAGGAGGTGCTGCGCGACGGCCGCGCCCAGATCGTCTTCGTGCGCGGGGACGTGCGCAGTGACTCCGTCAGCTCGATCCTGCTCTACGAGGAGCAGCCCGTCGCGATCCTGCCCCGCGAGCACGCGTTCGCCGACGCCGAGGAGATGGACGTCGCCGACCTCTCCGACGAGCACCTGCTGCAGGAGCCGGAGACGGTGCCGGAGTGGGCGGCGCTCGCCGCGGAGATCGCGGACGGCACCCGCCGGGCGCTGCCGCGGATGGCCGGCCTCGACGACGCCGTCGAGCAGGTCGCGGCCGGAGTCGGCGTGCTGATCGTGCCGCAGTCCGTCGCCCGCGTGCACAGCCGGAAGGACGTGCGGGTCGTCCCCGTCACCGGAGTCGCGCCCACGAGCGTCCGGCTCGCCTGGGCGACCGAGGACAAGACCGACGACGTCGAGGACTTCATCGGCGTGGTCCGCGGCCGCAGCGCGAACACCACGCGCGGCACCGCGGCGACGCCGAAGGTCGAGTCGCGGGCGAAGGCGGCGAAGGCGAAGGCCCGCGAGGCGCGGGAGAAGCTGGAGAAGGCCGGCGGCGGGAAGAAGAAGCCCGCCCGCCCCGGCGGTACCGCGCGGCCGGCGGTGCGGCGGACCCGGAAGCCCCGTGGGCGCTGAGCTCGACGGGGTTCCGCGCTGGAGCCTCCGGGCGGGGCGGCTCGACGACGCCCCGGTGATCGCCGAGCTGCGCGCCGTCGTGATGCGGCCCGACCTCGAGCGGCTCGACCGCTACGACGAGCACCGGGTGCGGCACCGCTTCCTGGACGGCTACCGGCCCGAGCACACCCGCGTGATCGAGGCGGACGGCCAGGTCGTCGGCTGCATCGCGTCGCGCCTCGAGGACGACGCGGTCTGGATCGAGCACTTCTACCTCGCGACCGCCGCGCAGGGGCGCGGGATCGGCGGGGCGGTCCTCCGGCGGGTGATGCTCGAGGACGGGCGCGCCGACCGGCCCTTCCGCCTCGACGTGCTGCGGGGGAGCGCCGCGCGCCGGCTCTACGAGCGGCACGGCTTCCGCTGGGAGCGGCCCGAGGGGGAGTGGGACGAGATCCTCGTCGCGCCGCCGCTCACTGCTGCGGCGGGCTGAGCACACCTCCGGGGCACCTCCGGCTCGCGGAATCGGCTCCGGCTCGCGGGAATCGGCCGGTTCGACGAGCCGGACGAGGTTCTGCGTGCCGGAGGTCCACCGGTGGGTGTGCTCCCGGCCGGCGGGGCTAGGGTGCGCAGATGCCCACGAGCGATGAGACCTGGACCCTGGCCGACCACGATGTACCGGTGTACTGCAGCGGAGAGGGCGGGCGCGTCCTGATCCTGATCCACGAGGTGTGGGGGGTCGACGGCCACATCCGCTCGGTCGCCGACCGCTACGCGGCAGAGGGCTTCCGCATCGTCGCGCCCGAGCTGCTCGCCGACAGCGGGCTGCTCGAGCAGCTCGAGACCGAGCAGCGCGCGGACTACGACCACCCGGTGCGCCGGCTGCCGCGCCAGGTGGAGCTGCGGACGTTCTTCGCCCCGGTGTTCACGCCGCAGCACGCGGTGCGGACGATCGCGATCCTCCGGGCGCTGGTCGAGCGGCTCCTGCGAGAGGAGGGGACGACGAGCGTCTCGGTCACCGGCTTCTGCTACGGCGGGACCTTCAGCTGGGCCCTCGCGCTCGCGGAGCCGCGCGTGGCCGCGGCGGTGCCGTTCTACGGGCACAACACGGCCTCGGCGGAGGAGCTCGGCTCGCTGCGCGTGCCGGTCCTCGCATTCTACGGCGACCAGGACGAACCGCTGATGGCGCAGGTCCCCGGGATCCGCGAGGCGACCGCGGGCAAGGACGTGGAGATCGTCGTGTATCCGGGAGCCGGGCACGCGTTCTTCAACGACGCGAACGAGGGCATGTACCGGGCGGACGCGGCGACGGACGCGTGGCCGCGTGCGCTGGCGTTCCTGCGGGAGCACGCGGGCTGAGGCGGGGCCTCAGCGGGAGGCGCGGCCGACCGAGGAGCAGGCGCTTTCTGCTGGTCGAGTAGCGCGCAGCGCGTATCGAGACCCGCTGTTCGAACGGTGGTGGATCTCGATACGCCCGCTGCGCGGGCTGCTCGATCAGCATGGGCTCAGGCGACGTCGCGGACGTGGCCGTTCTTGAGGTGCAGGCGACGCTGGGCGCGACGGGCGACGGCGGAGTCGTGGGTGACGATGACGAGGGTGAGGCCGAGGTCCTTCCAGAGGGTCTCGAGCAGGGTCATGATGTCGTCGCGGGTGTCCTCGTCGAGGGCGCCGGTCGGCTCGTCGGCGAGGAGCACCGTCGGGTTCTTGACCAGTGCGCGGGCGATCGCGACGCGCTGCTGCTGACCGCCGGAGAGCTCGGCGGGCAGGTGGTCGAGCCGGTCCGCGAGGCCGACGGAGGCGAGGGCCGCCTTCGCCCGCTCGGCCCGCTCCGCCCGCGGGATGCGCTGCGGAGCGAGGGCCGTCTCGACGTTCTCGAGCGCGGTGAGCGTCGGGATCAGATTGAAGCTCTGGAAGACGATCCCCACCTCCCGCGCCCGGATCGCGGCGAGGCGCGCGTCGCCCGCCGAGGAGATCTCGTGCTCGCCGAGGACGACGGTGCCCGAGGTGGGCCGGTCGAGCGCGCCGAGCATCTGCAGCAGCGTCGACTTGCCGCCGCCGGTCGGGCCCTGGATCGCGACCATCTGCCCGTCCGGGATCGTGAGGGTGACGTCCTTCAGCGCGGTGACCGTCGTCTTCGCTCCGTCGTAGCTCTTGGTGACGTTCGTGAGGGTGTACATGCGGGTGTCCTTCCGGGGACGAGGAGTCGAGGAGACGAGGAGACGAGGGGGTCAGCCGACCGAGCGGAGCGCGGCCGCGGGGCGCAGGCGCGAGGCGCGCCAGCCGCCGAGGGCTCCGGCGAGGAGTCCGCCGAGGACGGCGAGGCCGACCGCGAGCAGGATGACCGGCACGGTGACGGGGAGCGAGAGCGCCACCTCGGTGGCCGCGGCGGTCTGCGCGGCGCCGGGGCCGCCTCCGCCGAAGCCGCCGCCGGGACCGCCGGCGCCCATCGCCGAGGTGGTGGTGGAGGTGCCCGAGAGGGTGGGCGCGATCAGATTCACGATCGTGACGCCGACGAGCCCGAGGACGATGCCCGCGGCGCCGCCGATCAGCCCCTGGACGACGGACTCGCCGGCCACCTGGCGGACGATCGCGCCGTTGCTCCAGCCGATCGCCTTGAGCGTGCCGAACTCGCGGGTGCGCCGGGTGACGCCCGAGACGGTGAACAGGATCGCGATCAGGAACGCGGCGGCGAGGACCAGCAGCGAGAGCCAGGTGCCGAGGTTCGCCACGAGGCTGCCCGCCGTGGAGAGCGAGCCGGAGACGCTCGAGGCGAGGTCGGCCTGCGTCGAGACGGTCGCGTCGGGCAGCGCGGTCTGCAGGGCGGTCTGGATCGAGGAGATGTCCTCGGAGGAGGCGGCCTGGACGTAGACGGAGGAGATCAGTCCGGCCTGGCCGGAGAGGGTCTGGGCGACGTCGAGCGGGATGTACGTGTCGGAGGCGGTGCTCGCGTCCGTGGAGTCGGTCGTGACGATGCCGATCACGCTGAAGTCGGTGCCGCCGATGTCGACGGTCGAGCCGACGGACAGCGCGGCCGTGGTCGCGTAGGAGGAGTCGACGACGACGACGTTCTGGCCCGCGTCGTCCGCGGTGAACGTGCGGCCGTCGGTGAGGCTCACGTCGGCCAGGGGGCCGATCGCGGAGCCGGCCGGGTCGAGGCCGAGCACCGAGAAGGAGTCGACGCCGAAGGAGGAGCCTCCCGCGCCGTCCGGGCCGCCCGTGGGCGCCTCGCCGGCCGCCGGAGCGGTGCCTGCGGCGCCCTGACCCGCGGTGCCGCCGGTGCCGCTGGTGCCGCCCTGCTGGGCGGAGTCGGGCAGCTGTCCGCTGAAGGTCGTGTTGTTCAGCGCGAGGACGCCGATCGCGGCGGAGACGTCGGTCACGCCCTGCGCGGTGGCGACGGCCGAGGCGTCGAAGGTGGTCGTGCCGCGGTCGGCCTCGAGGCGCGACTGGCTGACGGAGGTGGTGCCGTCGTCGGTCGTCCCGTCGGTCGAGCCGAAGTCGAAGCGCTGGCCGGGGGCCTGCCCCTCCGTCGGGGCGACGGCGGCCTGGGTGACGGTGATGTCGGTGCCGACGCCGTAGACGGACTCGAGGACCGAGGCCTGGGCGCTGCGGACTCCGGCGGAGAACGAGGTGACGAGGATCACGAGGGCGATGGCGAGCGCCATTCCGGCGGCGATGATCATCGTCTGCCGGCGGCGGTTGGTCAGCTCTCGCCGGAGATAGGTGGCGAACATGGCGTCCTTCGGTCGGGGAGGCCGAGCGGTGGGGTCCGCTCGACGTCCCGACAGTAGGAAGGCGCGCTATGCGGCTCGTCTCGGTCGTCTATGAGTCGCCGATGTGCGCCGCCGGGCCCGTCGGCTCGCCATGGGGTGCCGTGCCGGTCAGCGCCGCTCCGCGCCGGGACGGAGGAGCCCGGCGACCAGCTCGAAGGTCCGCTCCGGCGCCTCGAGGTGCAGGTCGTGGTGCACGCCGGGGACGCGCCGCACGCCCCAGCCCGCCGCCTCGAGCCGGTCGACGACGGCATCGGGCAGCACGGCGGGCGAGTCGTCGGAGAGCACGAGGACCGACGGCACGGCCGGAGCGCCGACCGCGACCGGGTGGAAGGCGACGTCGCGGAAGACGCCGATCGCCATCGAGGCGTCGAACCGGCCGCGCGCGTCGTCCAGCGCGGCGCGGATCTCCGGCGGGTAGCCGCGGCGCACCGCGGCCCCCTTGCGGGCCTGCACCAGGCCGGCGACGCCCATCGTGAGCTGCGGGACCGCCCAGAACAGCCGCCCCGCGATTCCGGCGGTGGGCAGCGCGAGCGCGAAGCCCGGATCGAGGTAGACCGCCTGCGCGGGGCGGAGGCGCGGCACCGCGCGCACCAGCACCGCGCCGCCGAGCGAGTGCCCGACGACGCCGTCCAGGCCCGCCGGCAGGGTCTCGACGAGGTCGTCGGCGAAGTCGTCGAGGCGGTAGCGGGAGGCGCGGTCGCTGAGGCCGTGCCCGCGGAGGTCGACCGTGGTGACGGTGTACTCGCCGGTCGCGACCAGCCGCTCGGCGAGCGGCGCCCAGGTCGCCCCGTCGGCGCCGAGGCCGTGGACGAGGGCCAGCCGGCGCTCGCCGTCTCCGGTCGTCGTGGTGTGGAGTCGCATCGGTCCGTCTTTCTCGAGGGGCGGCCAGGGGAGCAGGGGGCGGCGGACGCAGGTCGGCCCCGGGACCCCGCCGCGGGTCCCGGGGCCGTGCCGGTCAGCGGACCGACTTGATCGGGATCACCGCGAGCGCTCCGAGCACCACGAACACGATGCCCGAGACGAACAGCACGGGGTAGCCGCCGGTGAGCGAGACGAGCCCGGCCGCGATCGAGGGGCTGAGCGCTTGGGGGAGCGTCGTGGCGAGGCCGAGGATGGCGAGGTCGCGGCCCGCGGTGCTGGCGCCGGAGGTCATCGAGACGGGCAGCACCTCGGTCATCAGGGCGAGGTCGATCGAGATGTAGGCGCCGAAGCCGAGGCCGAGCAGGAAGCTGTAGATCAGGATGCCGGTGGTGGTCGGCAGCACCAGCGGGACGGCGAGGCCGATCGCCATGATCACCGAGGCCCAGACGATGAAGGGCTTGCGGCGCCCGATCCGGTCGGACAGCACTCCGCTGGTGAGCGCGGAGATCAGCACGCCGAGCAGGAGGACGATGCCGATCTGCGCGGCGAAGCCGTTGGACGCCTCGTCGCTGAGGCCGATGTAGTCGCGCAGGATGTAGAGCCCGAAGGTCTGCGCGCCGTAGAAGCCGATGACCATCAGGAAGCGCGCCGCGAAGGCCCAGGCGAAGTCGGGGTGCTTGCGGGGGTCGACCCAGAAGCCGCGGAGGAACTCGCCGAGGGTCTGGCGGGGCGCGGCGACGTCGTCGCGGCTGGAGCGGTCGGGGTCGACCACGACGAAGAGCGCGACGATCACGAGCAGGAGCACGGCGAGGACGACGTAGGGCAGGGCGCCCGAGCCGACCGTGGAGCCGGCGATGACGGCGCCGGCCGCGTTGCCGACGGTGATGCCGAGGCCGATCATGCCGGAGACGCCGCCGCGCTTGGCCGCGGGGAAGCGGTCGGGCACCAGGGCGGTCGCGGCGGCCTGCAGGGCGTTGAGGCCGAGCTGGACCACGAGCCAGATCACGGCGACCATGACCACCGAGCTCGCCAGCGGGAGGCCGAGGACGAAGCCGCCCGCGAGCAGCGCCCCGCCGATCATCCAGGGGGAGCGGCGGCCGAAGCGCGAGCGGGTCGCGTCCGACAGTGCGCCGGCGATCGGCTGCGCGAAGACGTTGGCGAGGAAGGCGACCGTGGTGACGATCGCGAGGTTGCCGATCTTGTTCGCGGCGTCGAGGTCGGCGACGAGGTTCGGGATGAGGATGCCGAGCCCGCCGGAGTTGATCGCGAGGATCGCGACGTAGACGAGGGCGAGGCCGACCGAGAGCCGGCGCAGCCGGAGCGGTCCGGTGAGGACGGGCGGGGTGTCGGCGACGGCGGCGGGGCCGGCGCTGCCGGGCGTCGGCGCGACGTCGGAGAGGCCGTGATCGGGGTGGGGAACGACGTTGTTCATGGGGAGCTCCTGAGCTGGGGGCGGCGGTACCGCTCGGGGACGCTCCACTCTCGGTCCTCCCCGCCCTCGCCGACAATGGACGGACCTTCCACTCTCGAGCCGCAGGGTGGAGGATGCCTCCATGGCACGGCAGCAGTGGCTCGACCTCCTCGCGGACCAGGCCGACCTGCCCGCGCTCGAGGCGCACCGCGTCGCGCTGCTGGCGGCGGGCGCCGAGGAGTCCGTCGTCGACGCCGAGGCGCGCGCGGCCGTCGAGATCGCGGTGCTGCTGCAGGAGCGGCGCCACCGCGCGGTCGAGCTGGCGGCACTGAACGACATCGCCGGCCGGCTCGCCTCCGTCGCCGATCCGGGCGAGCTGCTGGTCGAGGTGGTCGACCAGGCCCGGCGGCTGCTGGGCGTCGACCTGACCTACGTGGTGCTGATCGCCGAGGACGACCTCGAGATCCGGGTCGCCAGCGGGGACCGCTCGGCGCACCTGGTCGGCGTGCGCCTGCCGAGCTCGGCCGGGCTCGTCGGCGCCGTGCTCGAGGCGGGAGCGCCCCGGTGGACCTCGGACTACGCGGCGGACGAGACCCTCGTGCACGAGCCGCGCGCCGATCGCGCCGCCGCCGCCGAGTCGATCCGCGGCCTGCTCGGCGTGCCGCTCAGCGTGCGCGGGCAGATCCTCGGCGTGCTGCTCGCCGCCAAGCGGGAGGAGCGGCGCTTCGGGCAGCACGAGATCAGCCTGCTGACGGCGCTCGCCGCGCACGCCGCGGTCGCGCTCGACAACGCCAGCAGAGCGCAGGAGCTGCGGGACGCGCGCGACGGGCTGGCGGCGACGCTGCGCCTGGACGCCGAGCTCACCGCGGCCGTGCTCGCGGGCGGCGACCCCGACTCCCTCGTCGAGCGGGTGCGGGCGATGACGGACGCGCCGGTGCGCTGGTTCGCGCACCCCGGCGCCGGGCCGATCGGGGCGGCGCTCGCCCGGGCGGGCGAGTCGGGCGATCCGGGCCGGATCCGGGTGGGAGACGCGCTCGTGCAGCCGGTGCTGGCGGCGGGCACCCTCTTCGGCGCGCTGGTCGTCGACGACGCGGAGCCCGCCGACTCCGCTGCACCCGCCGTCGATGCGGCGCTGCTCGTCGAGCGCGCCGCTCCGCTGATCGCGCTGACCCTCGCCGGCGCTCGGGCGACCGCCCGCGCGGTGCAGCTCGGCCGCGACATCGCCACGATCGACCTGCTCAGCCGGAGCGAGGAGGACCCGGCCGCCGAGAGCCGGCGCTGGTGGGGAGCGGGCCTCGATCCCCGTCGGGCGCACCTCGTGGTGGTCGCGGGCGGCGACCCCGAGCGCGCCCGGCGGTACGTGGCGGGCCTGCGCCTCGGCGAGCGCGTCGCCTCGGCGGTGCACCGCGGTCAGCTGGTGCTCGTCGTCCCCGCCGACCTCGACCTGTCTCTGCGCTGGGGCGGCGAGGAGGCACCGGCGGCGGGCCTGGCCGGGCCGGTGCTCGAGCCCGCGGGGCTGCGCGCGGCGCACGCGGAGGCCAGCCGGACCGCGCGGGTCATGACGACGCTCGGCCGGACGGCCGTGCTGGCGCGGGCGGCCGACCTCGGCGTCTTCGCGGTCCTGCTCAGCCGCACCGGCCGGCAGGAGCTGCGCGACCAGACGGCGCGCGAGCTGGGACCGGTGCTCGCCGAGGAGGCCGCGCGCGGCGTCCCGCTGCTCCGGACGCTCGAGGTGTTCCTCGACCAGGGCCGCCGGCCCACGGCCACCGCAGCGGCGCTGCGCGTGCACGTCAACACCGTCTATCAGCGGCTCGCGGCGCTCGACCGGCTGCTCGGCCGGGAGTGGCGGGGGCGGGCGCTGGAGCTCCAGGTGCTGCTGCGGTTGCGGCGCGCCGCGGAGGACCTCGACGACGCCTGAACCGGCGGGACGTCCGGAGACGCGACCGGCGGGGGAACCGTCCGAGGCCGACAGCGGCGCGCTGTTTCGCGACGCCTGATCGGCCTCCTCGGCGGGTCGGCTCGCCTCGGCGAGGAACGCGACCGAGGCACCGGTCGTCGGAGCGGCGCTCGGTGGCGCCCGGAACGGCGCGGATCCTCGCGCGCGGCCGTGCAGGCGGCTCTCAGCCCGGAGACAGGTTCTGCCGGATTCGAGTGATCCTCGCCGCGTTCGCCGGGATGGATCGAAAGGGGGACAGCTCCCTAGCTTTCCCCTTGTCCGGTCGCGGGGGTCTCCTCCGACGCACGGCCTCCGCTCCGACTCCTCGAAAGGGAACCCGTGCCCGAGAACTCCCTCTCCCGCCGCTCGCTCGCCAAGACCGCCGCCTGGAGCGTGCCGGTCGTCGCCGTCGCCATCGCCACTCCCGCTGCCGCCGCGTCGAACGCGACCGTCGACATCGTCGTCTCGAAGAGCTGCGCGACCATCGGCCTGCTCGGAACCTTCCCCGAGTTCACGATCAGCGCCGCCTCCGGGAACATCCCGGCCGGCACCACCTTCACGCTCTCGGGCCCGTCGCTCGCCGACGTGACGCTGACGGCGACCGCGGCCTCCGTCGGCGTGCTCGTCGGCTCGAACCGCACGATCACGATCGGCAGCGCCACGCCGTCCGCCACGGTGCGCTTCACCGGAGTCCTCGGAGCGTTCGTCGCGACCAACTTCACCCTGTCTCTGGCCAGCGTCCCGGCCGGCTACACGGAGTCGAACGCGGGCAACAACTCCGCCACCGCCCGCCTGACGGGCCTCGGCAACCAGGCCCTCGGCTTCACCGGTCTCTGCAACCTGCTGCCGATCATTCTCTGACCCCACTGCCACAGAAGCGCCAGGACCGGTTCGGGGTCCTGGCGCTTCTGCGTTTCCGGACGCGCTCGCGCCGTCGTTCCCGTCCTCGGGGCTTCCCCCTGCCTCCCGCGCGGCCCTAGGCTCGCGCCACCCGGTACGAACCGATGGAGGCGCGATCATGACGGCGACCAGCGAGAAAACGGCACCTCCCGAGCTCAAGCGGGTCCTCGGTCCCAAGCTCCTCCTCCTCTTCGTGGTGGGGGACATCCTCGGCACCGGCATCTACGCGCTGACCGGGCAGGTCGCCTCTGAGGTGGGCGGTGCCGCCTGGCTGCCGTTCGTGATCGCCTTCGTCGTCGCGACGCTGACCGCCTGCTCCTACCTCGAGCTGGTGACCAAGTTCCCGCAGGCCGCCGGCGCCGCGCTCTACGCGCACAAGGCGTTCGGGATCCACTTCGTCACCTTCCTGGTCTGCTTCACCGTGATGGCGAGCGGGATCACCTCGGCCTCGGCCGCCTCCGGCGCGTTCGCGAGCAACTTCGCGATCGGCTTCGGCCTGGGCGACGGCGCGGGCACGCGGCTGAGCATCGCGCTGATCTTCATGGTCTGCATCGCGCTGGTCAACCTGCGCGGAGTCGCCGAGAGCGTCGGCCTGAACGTGGTGCTCACCCTGATCGAGCTGTCGGGCCTGCTGCTGGTGATCTTCGTCTGCTTCTTCGCGGTCTTCGGCGGCCAGGCCGACTTCTCCCGCGTCGTCGCGTTCGAGACGCCCGAGGACAAGTCGCTCCTGCTCGCGGTCAGCACCGCCACCTCGCTGGCCTTCTTCGCGATGGTCGGCTTCGAGGACTCGGTCAACATGGCCGAGGAGACCAAGGACCCGAGCCGCATCTTCCCGAAGGTGATGCTGACCGGTCTCGGCATCACCGCCGTCGTCTACGTGCTGGTCTCGACGCTCGCCGTCGCGATCGTGCCGATCGGCGAGCTGGCCGGCAACGACACGCCGCTCGTGACGGTCGTGGAGACGGCCGCGCCGGACTTCCCGATCTCGACGCTGCTGCCCTTCATCTCGCTCTTCGCCGTCGCGAACAGCGCGCTGATCAACATGATGATGGCCAGCCGCCTGCTCTACGGGATGAGCAAGCAGGGCGTGCTGCCGCCGTTCCTGAAGAACGTGCTGGCCGGCCGGCGGACGCCGTGGGCGGCGATCCTGTTCACCACCGTCCTCGCGCTGCTGCTCACCGCGTACGTGTCGCGCGACCCGTCCGACCCGATCGCGGTCCTGCTCGGCGGCACCACGTCGCTGCTGCTGCTCGCGGTCTTCGCGGTGGTGAACGTCGCGGTGCTCGTGCTGCGGCGCCAGCCGGTGGAGCACGCGCACTTCCGGACGCCGACGGTGCTGCCGGTGCTCGGTGCGATCGCCTGCCTCTACCTGGTGCTGCCGATCACCTCCGGCCGCGACATCGCGCAGTACGAGATCGCGGGCGTGCTGCTCGTGATCGGCGTGCTCCTCTGGTTCGCGACCTTCATCGACCGCCGCGTGCGCGGCTACGCCCGCTCGGCCGTCGTCGACCCGGAGGAGTTCGACGCCGACCCGGCCGACGAGCCCGCGCCGTCCTCCGAGCGCTAGGTGCACTTAGCCGCGGGAGTCGACGCGCAAGCCCATGCTGGTCGAGTAGCCCGCGGAGCGGGCGTATCGAGATCCACCGGCGCCGGAAGTGGAGTCTGCAGACCCAGCCTGCTGAGGACGGTGGGTCTCGATACGCCCCTGCGGGGCTACTCGACCAGCATGTCGGGGAGCCGCCCTCTGCTGGTCGAGTAGCCCGCGGAGCGGGCGTATCGAGATCCGCCCACCGTCTGAAGGAAGAGTCTGCAGACCAGCCCTCGTGAGGACGGCGGGTCTCGATACGCTCCGGCGGGGCTACTCGACCAGCTCGACGTCCGCGCCGACGCCCGCGAGCAGGTCCCAGAACTCGGGGCAGGTCTTGTCGACGGAGCGCGGGTGGTCGAGCGCGGCGCCTGCTCCGCCGAGGGCGACGAGGGCCGTGGACATGGCGACGCGGTGGTCGTCGCGGGTGCCGATCTCGGCGAAGCGCGGGGGGCCAGGCTGGATCAGCCAGCCGTCGGGCCGCTCCTCAACCTCGATCCCGAAGGCGGTCAGCGCGGCGGTGAGTGCGTCGATCCGGTCGCACTCGTGCTGGCGGATGTGCTCCACTCCGACGATCTCGGTCGGGGCGTCGGCGAAGACCGCGAGCGCGGCGGTCGTCAGCGCGACGTCGGAGCAGTCGTTGAGGTCGAGTCGCGCACCGCCGCGCAGGCGGTCGAGATCGCCGGGCCGTGTGACGGTCACGCCGCGACCGCCGTCGTTCCAGACGCTCTCGCAGCCGAACCGCTCGAGGATCTCGAGGAAGCGCGTGTCGGGCTGCCGGCTAGCGCGCTCGACGTTCGGCAGGTGGATCGACCCGCCGAGGATCGCGGGGAGCGCGGCGAAGTAGGAGGCGGTCGACGCGTCCGCCTCGATCTCGAGGTCCACCGCGGAGGTGGGCCCCGCGTGCACGGTGATGGCGCGGCGGTCGGCGCTCCGCTCGACGGTCGCGCCGAAGCGGCGGAGCGAGTCGACGGTCATGTCGACGTAGGCGCCCTGGACGACGGCGCCTCGCGCGCGGACGATGATGTCGCGGTCGAGCAGCGGCGCCGAGAGGAGCAGCCCGCTGAGGTACTGGCTGGAGACGCCGCCGTCGACCTCGATCGCCGCCGGCGCGTGGCCGCCGCCCCGGACGCGAAGCGGGTAGCGGTCGGGCTCGCCGAGGGCGGTGAGCGCGCCGGGGAACGCCTCGAGCGCGGCGAACAGGCCGGCCATCGGGCGCCGCGTCATCTGCTCGCTCGCGGTCAGCGTCCACTCGCCCGGCCCGCCGAAGGCGAGGAAGCAGGGCAGGAAGCGGGCGATCGTGCCCGCCGAGCCGACGTGCAGCTCAGCCCGATCGACAGGGCGGAGGGCACCGAGCCCGGTGATCGAGATCGCGTCGTCCTCGTCGATCGCGGTGGCGCCCAGTGCACGGGCGACGGTCGCGCCGTGCCGGGTGTCGTCGCTGCGGAGGGGGCGCCGCAGCACCGACGTGCCCTGCGCGGCGAGGGCGAGGACGATCGCCCGGTTCGTCAGGCTCTTGCTTCCGGGGACAGTGACGAAGCCCGAGACGGCGGCGTCCAGCGGCCGCACGATCGCCCGCGAGGAGTCCGGCATCGTTCTGCTCCGTCCGTCCGGGCGCGCGAGTGCACGCCCGCTGCACGATAGCGGCGGGCGATCCGCCCGCTGTCCGTGGTGGCGCGCGGTGCGGCGGTCGTCGTCGCGCTTCTCCGGCGGCGCACAGCCGCCCCATCGCCCGGGCATAGCGCGCTCATAGAAAACTCCTGATACTGGGGAGACATGAGCACCCCGGCCCCCTCGAAGCACCTCGCCTCCGCGCAGCGCACCCGCCTCAAGCGAGCGGACGGCACGCCGATCCGCGTCCTCGTCGTCGACGACGAGAGCACCCTCACCGATCTGCTGCAGATGGCGCTGCGCTACGAGGGCTGGGAGGTGCGCACCGCCGCCGAGGGCCGCTCCGCGATCACCATCACCCGCGAGTTCCGCCCCGACGTCATCGTGCTCGACGTGATGCTGCCGGACATCGACGGGCTGCAGGTGCTCCAGCGGATCCGCGCCGACGGCAGCGAGACCCCCGTCCTCTTCCTCACCGCGAAGGATGCGCTCGACGACCGGATCGCCGGGCTCACCGCCGGCGGCGACGACTACGTCACCAAGCCGTTCTCCCTCGAGGAGCTCGTCGCCCGGATGCGCGGGCTCATCCGCCGCTCCACCCTGCTCGCCAACGACGCCGACGACCCCGAGGTCGTGGTGGGTGACCTCGTCCTCAACGAGGACAGCCACGAGGTGCGCCGGGCCGGCACCGACATCGAGCTGACCGCGACCGAGTTCGAGCTGCTGCGCTTCCTGATGCGGAACCCCCGCCGCGTGCTGAGCAAGGCGCAGATCCTCGACCGCGTCTGGTCCTACGACTTCGGCGGCAAGTCGAGCGTCGTCGAGATCTACATCTCCTACCTCCGCAAGAAGATCGACGCCGGCCGCTCGCCGATGATCCACACGGTCCGCGGCGCCGGCTACCTGCTGAAGCCCGCCGAGCAGTGACGACCGAGGGCGGGCGGCTGCGGCCCACACTCGGCGACTTCGCGACCCGGTCGGCGCTGCGCCGCTCGAACGCGTCCCGACGCGCGCCCTGGACGCTGCGGCGCCGGATGGTCGTCGCCGTCGTCGCGCTGGTCGCGGTGATCGCGGGGATCGTCGGGACGGTCAGCGTGCTGTCGCTGCGCGGCATCCTCTACGACAACGCGGAGACGCAGCTCTCGGAGTCGCTGGACCGGCTGGCCGGCTTCGACGGGCCGAGCCAGTTCGCCGGCTCCAGCGCCATCGAGCGCGCGACCACCTGCCCGAGCGGCGACTTCGAGGGACGCCCGAACCAGGACACCCAGACGATCACGGCGGTGCTCGGGGCGACCGGTGCCTACACCGGCGCCTACATCGACAGCTCCGGGGCCTGCCAGGAGTTCGCCGACCCGGCCGACTCCGTGCTGGCCGCCGCGGTCGCCGACGCCGGTGACGCGACCACCCTCGATCTCGGCGACGCCCTCGGCCAGTACCGCGCCGAGGCGCGCGTGATCGACGGCTCGGTCGTGATCGTCGGAGTGCCCCTCGGCGAGGCCGAGGACACGCTCCGGACCCTGACCACCGTGGTGGTCGTCGTCGTCCTGCTCGCGATGCTGCTGGTCGCCCTGATCGCGACCGCGATCATCCGGGTGGCGCTGCGGCCGCTCGAGCGGGTGGAGGCGACCGCGACCCGCGTCGCCGAGCTGCCGCTCGAGCGCGGCGAGGTCGAGCTGATCGAGCGGGTGCCGGAGGAGGACGCCGACGTCCGCACTGAGGTCGGCCGGGTGGGTGCCGCCTTCAACCGCATGCTCGACCACGTCGGCGGTGCGCTGGAGTCGCGCCAGGCCAGCGAGAACAAGGTCCGCCAGTTCGTGGCCGACGCCTCGCACGAGCTGCGGACGCCGCTCGCGGCGATCCGCGGCTACGCCGAGCTGCCCCGCCGCGGCGACGTCGAGCTGTCGGAGTCGGCGAGCTACTCGCTCGACCGGATCGAGTCGGCGGCGACCAGGATGACCTCACTGGTCGAGGACCTCCTCCTGCTCGCGCGCCTCGACGAGGGCCGCGATCTGGAGAAGGAGCCGGTCGACCTGACGATGGTCCTGATCGAGGCCGTGTCCGACGCCCACGTCGCCGGCCCCGACCACGAGTGGGACCTCGACCTGCCCGAGGAGCCGATCGAGATCCGCGGCGACGGCTTCCGGCTGCACCAGGTGGTCGCGAACCTGCTGCGGAACGCCACGGTGCACACGCCGCCGGGCACGCGCGTCGTCGCGGCGCTCGCCGAGGACCGCGACGAGCGCGGCCGGCCGATCGCGGTCGTGACGGTCACCGACTCCGGTCCGGGGATCGACGAGGCGCTGGTGCCGGTGCTGTTCGAGCGCTTCGCCCGCGGCGACTCCTCGCGGGCGCGGACCACCGGCTCGACCGGGCTGGGCCTGGCGATCGTGGCGGCCGTGGTCGAGGCGCACGGCGGACGGGTGCTGGTCGAGTCGGAGCCGGGGCGCACCAGCTTCCGGGTGGAGCTGCCCGCGGGCTGACGTGCGATCTGCAGGCGATGCCGTCCGGAACGCGCTCTCCTCCGCGGGGGAGTGCCGCGCGGTGGCCGGATCGCCTGCAGATCGAACCGCTGTCGTCAGACCTCGACGCCCAGGCGACGGCGCGCCTCGTCCAGCGTGCGCACCACCTGCACCGTCTCGTCCAGCGGGTGCACCGGCGACTCGGTGCGCCCCTCCGCCACGTACTGCGCGAGGTGCACCGCCTCCCAGGCCAGCCCCTCGCCGCCCTGCAGCCCCGTGTCATCCCGCCATGAGGCGCTCTCGGAGCCGCGGGTCAGGGTGACGCCGCTCGGCGTCCAGAACGAGGGGTGCACGTCGATCCGCCCCTCGCTGCCCGCGACGCTCGCCGCGTGCAGGGTGTGGGCCAGCACGGTCGACGTCGCGACCGACTGGACCCCGTGCGCGTGCCGCCCGACGATCGTCGCCATCGCGTCCACCCCGGTCGAGGTCAGCGCGCCGGCGACGACGGTGCTCTGCGGCGCCCCGGCCACCATCGAGACGAAGGACGAGGCGTAGACGCCCACGTCGAGCAGGCCGCCGCCCGCGAGCGCCGGATCGAAGATGCGGCTGGCCGGGTCGAACGCGAACGCCGCGCCGAAGTCGGCGGAGACCAGCGCGGGAGCGCCGACCGCGCCGTCCGCGAGGAGCTGCCGCACCACGTCCATCTGCGGCAGGTAGCGCATCCACATCGCCTCCATCGCGAAGACGCCGGCGTCGCGCGCCGCATGGACGATCATCTCGGCCTCACCCGCCGTGGTGGCGAACGGCTTCTCGATGAGGACGTGCTTGCCCGCCGCGATCGCGCGCAGGGCCTGGCGCGCGTGCTCCGAGTTCGGCGAGGCGATGTAGACGACGTCGACCTCGGGGTCGTTCACGACCGCGTCGGAGCCGACCGAGGCCCGCTCGACGCCGAAGCGCCGCGCGAACTGATCGGCGCGCTCCTGCGAGCGCGAGCCGACCGCGACCACGCGCTGCCGGGTGTGCTTCTGCAGCGCGGCGACGAAGGTGCCGGCGATCGAGCCGGGGGCGAGGACTCCCCAGCGCAGCACCGGGGAGTCGAGGAGCGAGGGGAGCCGGGGCTCGGGAAGCGTCAGTGCCATCCCGCCACGCTATTCCCTCCTCCTGGACGACGCCGAGCCCCCGCCGCGCGGGCCCGGAGCTCCTGAGTCGCCCGAGAAGGTTCGCTCTCGGGCTGGAGAACGAGCCTTCCCGGGCGACTCAGCGGACTTCAGCGGAGTGCAGCGGACCTCAGCCGACCGCGGTCATCGCCGCTCCGAAGCCGCGCAGCCGGGCGACCGTCAGGGTGCCGATCGGCTGCGGGGCGCCCTCCGGCGAGAGGACGAACGCGTTGCGGGCGACGTAGAGAGCGCCGTCCCGCAGCTCGATCGCCGCGGGCGAGACGACCGCGAGTCCGGTGATCGGCGTCGAGGTGCGCGGCAGGATCAGCGCCACGCGTCCCGTGCCGTCCGGGCCGCCGAACAGCTCGGTCACCACGACCGTGCCGGTGACGCGGTCGACCGCGAGGCCGGTCGCGCTCAGCAGGCCGGTGGCCACCGTGCGGATCTCGCCGGTCGCCGGGTTCACCCGCACCACGGAGCCGCGAGCGCCGAGGCTGGCGTCCTCCGGTCCGCCGGGCAGCGTCGACACGTAGAGCCAGCCGCCGGGGCCGACCTCGACGTCGGTCGGGACGGGCTCGAACGAGTAGCGGTAGCCGGCTGTGCAGGCCGGGAAGCCGAAGGCCGCCGCCTGCTCCGCCGTGATCGTGATCGGGGCCGTGGGCGGCAGCACCGCCACGGTCGAGACGACGCCGTTCGGCGTGACCTTCAGGATCGCGTTGCCGGCCGCGTCGGCGACGTAGACGCCGGCGCTGGTCGCGGCCGACGCGTAGGGGTGCACGTCGATCCGGCCGGTGTAGGAGGCGGGGCCGGCGACCGCCGGGTCCACCTGGGCGGCGCACTCGGCGGGCAGGCCGAGGAAGCCGTAGCTGTTGCCCGCATCCGGGTTCGCGCTCGCCTCGTACGCGCCGAGGTCGGCGAGGGTCGTCGGCGCTCCGCCGCCGCTCGGCACCGATCGCAGCAGCGCCTCGCCCTCCTCCTGGACGCCCTCGCTGTAGTAGACGGTGGAGCCGCGGACCGAGACGGCCCCGATCTCGGTTCCGGGCGCGCTGACCAGGGTCGAGGTCGCGCCGGAGGGAGCGACCTTGGTCAGCATCCCGGCGAAGTTCTGCGCGACGTAGGCGGTGCCGCCCGCATCGACGGCGAAGCTGAGCGGCGAGACGAGTCCGGTCGCTCGATCGGTGACGGAGACGAAGGACAGCGGGGAGGGGGTGGCCTGGGCGACGGGGGCCGAGACGAGAGTCGTGACCGCGACGGCGGCGGCCGCGGTGAGGAGGAGGCGTTTGTTCACGAGGTGCTCCTTTGCACTCGGGGTGCGGGCAGAGCAGTGCTGCGGGTCGAACGATCCGCGGCTCCGACCGCGGCGACGGGAATCGCCGATGCGCACACCGTAGGACCGCGGTGGCCAGGAGTCCATGGGGCGGACCCCGTCCCGCGGCAGACCCGCGTGGCGGCGCGGGTGCTCTGCGCCGGATCCTCCGCACCCCTAGGGTGTGAGAGCCCGCATTGCCGCGGGCGGAGGAGGCGTCATGCCGGAGTGGTACACCCTCGGCGTCGTCGCCCTGGTCATCGTCGTGGTCGTCGTCGCGATCGTCCGCTTCCGCTTCAACCCGGTGCTCGCGCTCGCCGTGGGCGCGGCGGCCATCGGGCTGCTCACCGGGCTCGGCCCCGTCGACACCGTCTCGACGATGACCCGCGGCTTCGGCGAGGTGATGATGGAGGCGGGGCTCCTGATCGGCTGGGGGGTGCTGATCGGCGCGATGCTCAACGAGATGGGCGCGGTCGTCCGCCTCGTCGAGGGGCTGCTGCGGGTCTTCGGCAAGCGCGGCATCCCTTACGCGCTCGGGCTGTCCTTCGCCACCTATCTGCAGACGATCTTCGTCGACGCCCTGATCGTCATCGCGGCGCCGCTCGCCCGGAGGATTGCGCCGCGGCTCGGCCCCGCCGGCACGGGCATCGTCGCCGTGACCTTCGCCGTCGGCCTCGAGATGGGCATCGTGATGATGGTGCCCGGCTTCGCGGCCGTGGCGCTCGCCGGGCTGCTCGGCGTTCCGCTCGGCGTGATGCTGCTGGGCGGCTTCGTGGTGGTCGCGCCGACCGTCGTGGTCACGATCCTGCTGATGTCGCTCGCCTTCCGCCTGGGCTTCTGGGATCCGGCGCGCGACGAGCAGCTCGTCGTGCGCGACGAGACCGCCGGGCTCGCGACGGTGCCCGCGGGGGAGCGGGCCGGGAGCGAGGCGGTCGGCGGATCCGGGTCGGCGGGGTCCGGGCGGTCCTCGAGCGGTGGCTCCGCGGCCGGTCGCTCCACCGCTGACGGCGACACAGACGCGCGCGACGCCGACGCCCCGCGCGAGCGCCCGCTGCTCCTGCTGTTCGCCCCGATGCTCCTCGCGCTGCTGCTCATCGCCGCGCAGGCCGTGCTCTCGGTCGCGGGCGCGGAGGTGCCGGTGCTGCAGTTCCTCGGCAACCCGGTGATCGCGCTGCTGCTCGCCGTGATCGCGACCGGCCTCGTCGGCCGCTCCGTCGTCGGGACTCCGCGGATGGAGAAGGCGGTCGCGAAGGGCTTCCAGGACGGCGGGCAGATCTTCCTGCTCACCGGCGTCGGCGGCGCGCTCGCGGCGGTGATCGCGGAGGGCGACCTCGGCGAGCTGCTCAAGGGCTACTTCTCGGCGAACGCCGCCGCGCCGCTGCTGCTGGTCTGGCTGATGGCGGCCGTGCTGCACATCGCCGTCGGCTCGGTCACCCTCTCGGCGATCACCGCCGCGGGCGTCGTGGCCCCGGTCGCCGCGACGCTCGGACTCGATCCGCTGCTGATCGCGCTCGCCGCCGGCTCCGGCGCGCTGTTCTGCATCCACGTCACCTCGAACACCTTCTGGCTGCTGCAGAGCTTCCTCGGCCAGTCCGTCCGCGGCGCCCTCAAGTCGGTGACGGTCGGCGTCTCCCTCGCCTCCGTCCTCGCCCTCGGCATGGTCCTCCTCCTCTCCCTCTTCCTGGGCTGACCCCCACCGATCCCCGCCGCGAGATGCCACTTGTGCACGCCTTTCACGGCGTGTCGCGTGCACAAGTGGCATCTCGCGGAGGGGGACCGGCGTGACACGTGCCGGAAACACGGGTGGCCTAGGTTCCTGAGAGGGTTCACACGTTGCTCCGAGGTCGATGACGCAGGAGCGAGCGCGGAGCCTCGTCCGCGCCGACCTCCGACACGAAAGATCTCCGCTTGAGAACACGCACCGCCCTGACCTCCGGCTGCGCGGCCCTCGCGCTCGCCGCCGGCGGTCTGCTGATCGCGCCCGCCGCGACAGCGACCACCACCGCGACACCGACCACCGCGACACCGACCACCGCCTCCGCCTTCGAGCGGGTGGACCTCGTCCGCCCCGCCTCGGCGCCGATCACCGAGCCCGCGAGCTACCCCTACCGGGAAGCCCTCACCGAGGTCGCGGTCGACCCGACCGACGCCTCGCTGACCCGCGGCGTCACGCCGTACGACCGGATCGCCCCGGCCCTGAACGACCTCGCCGCGCGCTCCGACCGCGTCTCGACCCAGGTGGTCGGGAAGTCGGGCCTCGGCCGCGACATCTACCTGGTCACCGTCACCGCTCCCGAGACCGCCGCCGAGACGGCGCAGCAGGCCGAGTGGCGCGACCGCCTGAAGAACGAGCCGGAGGCGGCCGCCGCCGACGCCGAGCTGATGGCCGAGTACAAGGTGCCGACCTGGTTCAACGGCAACATCCACGGCAACGAGTGGGAGGGATCCGACGCGATCCTGAACTACATCGAGAAGGTCGCCACCGCCGAGGACGCCGAGACCGAGGCGCTCCTCGAGGGCAACCGCCTCTACTTCACCGTCACCAACAACCCCGACGGCCGGGCCCTCGGCCAGCGCGCCGTCGCGGCCGGCTACGACCCCAACCGCGACATGATCACCGGCGCGACCAACGAGGCGACGGTCATCCGCGACCTCTCCAGCGTCCTGCAGCCGACCTACTTCATCGACATCCACGGCTACACCGGCATCCTGCAGGTCGAGCCCTGCGGTCCGCCGCACGGCGAGAACTACGAGTACGACCTGTTCCTGCCGCACGCCTACGCGACCGCGCTCGAGATCGAGCGCCGCGTCGTCGAGGCGGACGTGCCCGGCAACACCTACAAGGCCGCCGACGGCAGCGTCACCACCGAGAACACCGGCCAGATCCTGATCCCCTACCGCGACATCCGCGCGGGCTGGGACGACTGGCCTCCGATCTTCGCGCCGCAGTACGTCGCCTTCCAGGGCGCGATCACCAACACGGTGGAGCTGCCGCTGGGTCGCACGGCGAACGAGACGCCCGAGCAGATCGCCGAGGGCCAGGCCAACGCGGACATCGACATCGAGGTCGCCGGGATCGTCATGGACGCCTCGGTCGACTACATCGAGGCCAACCGCGACGCCCTGCTGAGCAACCAGGTGCAGATCTTCGAGCGCGGTGTCACTGGCGCCCCGGCCGTCGAGATCCCCGCCGACGTCGCCGCGTCCGACCTGCCGGCCGGCACGCCGACCGAGTGGACCGAGATCTGGGACGAGACCGACGTCTACACGACCGAGTACCCCCGCGCCTACGTCATCCCCGCCGGTGACGCGCAGCGCTCGGCGTCCGACGCAGAGACCCTCGTCGCGCAGCTGCTCGCGCACGGCGTCGAGGTCGATCGCACGACCACGGCGATGACCGCGGGCGGCACGACCTACGCCGCCGGCTCCTACGTCGTCGACATGCACCAGCCCGTCCGCGGCCTCGCGAACGTGCTGCTCGCCGACGGCACCGACATCTCCGACCGCGTGCCCGAGATGTACGACGTCTCGGCCTGGAGTCTCTCGCTGCTCTGGGGCGCCGACGTGATCCCGGTCGGCTCCACGCTCGACCCGATGCCCGCCGTCGAGCTCGAGCCGGTCACCGCCGTCGCCCCGAGCGGCAGCGTCCCCGCCGACGCCGGCTACCTCGCCTTCGAGCCGCGCGGCGTGCTCGAGTACCAGGCGGTGAACGCGCTCCTGGGCGCCGGAGTCGCGCTCGAGCAGTTCGCCGACGGCACGATCGCCCTCCGCGCCGACGCCGACGGTCTCGCCGCCGCGAAGGCCGCCGCCGCCGAGTTCGGCGTCGACTTCACGGCGACCACGGCGGAGCGTATCGAGGACGAGGACGGCACCGCGCTCTCCGCCGTCCGCGTCGCCTACTCCGGCTCCCACGAGGACCGCGACGCGCTGGCCAAGCTCGGCTTCGCCGACGCGGTCGCCGTCACGGCGGACACGCTCGCCTCGGGCGAGACCG
The DNA here is from genome assembly GCF_022815525.1 of Rathayibacter sp. VKM Ac-2927. NCBI lineage: Bacteria > Bacillati > Actinomycetota > Actinomycetes > Micrococcales > Microbacteriaceae > Rathayibacter > Rathayibacter sp. VKM Ac-2927. The sequence continues at coordinate 113,550 of NZ_JALGRT010000002.1, read as the reverse complement.
TCCTCACCGACGCCGACGTGCTGCTCCTCGGCCGCGCGCTGTCCTTCACCCCGGAGCAGGCCGCGGGCCGCACCGCCGTCGAGGAGTTCCTCGCGGCGGGCGGCGACGTGGTCGGCCGCGGCGGAGCGGGAGCGGCGTTCGCGACCGACTTCGGCCTCGCGACGCTGACCGCGCAGACCGGCACCAGCGGGTCCAACGGCATCGTCTCGGTCGAGACCCCGGCCGACGGGATCCTCGGCGACCACCCGCAGGACACCGCCTTCGTCTCGCCGGCGCTCTGGTTCGAGGGCTTCGACGCGTCCGTGACGGTGGAGCAGAGCTACGCCGCCGAGGACACCTTCGTCGCCGGGCACTGGGTCGCCTCCGAGGGGCAGTCCCGGAGCGACGCGGCCGGGCAGGCCTCGGCCGTCTCGTTCGCGACGGAGTCGGGCACCGAGGGCTTCCTCTTCGGCACCTCGCCGGTCTTCCGCAACCACCCGGTCGGCGCGTTCAGCGACGTCGCCCGGGCGCTGCTCGCCGTGGCGCCCGAGGGCGCGGCCGTCGAGCTGCCGGGGACCTCGGAGCCGACGGCGACGCCGACCGCGACTCCGGAGCCCACGGCGACTCCCGAGCCGACCGTGACCCCGGAGCCGACCGCGACTCCCGAGCCGACGGCGACTCCTGAGCCGACAGCCACCCCGGAGCCGACCGCGACTCCCGAGCCGACGGTGACCCCGGAGCCCTCCGCGACTCCGGAGCCGACCGCGACCGCCACGCCGACGGCCGCGCCCACCGCGGCTCCGGAGCCGACCGCCACGGCGACCGCGGCTCCCGGCGCGAAGCCGGGCACCGGCGGTCTCGCCTCGACCGGAGTCGAGACCGGCCCCTGGCTGCTGCTCTCGGGAGGTGCGCTCGTGCTCGGTCTCGGCGCCCTGCTGATCGCCCGCAGCCGCCGCGAGGTCGAGGAGGCGTAGCCTCCGCCCCGCGAGGGCCGGCGAGCACGATCCGCCGGCCCTCCCGCACTGCTCTCTCCGCACAACCCCACCACTGCACACCCGCACCGCCGCACCCGCACCACCGAGGAGTCCCGATGCCGCCCCGTACCGCCCGCACCCTCGGGATCGTCCTGGCCGTCCTCGGTCTCGTCGCCGTGATCGTCGCGATCGTCCTCCTCGTCCGCCCCGCCGACGGCGCCGGAGCCCCGACCTCCACCCCGGTCGCCCCCTCCGCCTCGGCCGCCGCCGCCCCGTCGACCGCGCCCACCGAGGCCGAGTCCACGGAGACCGCGACGGAACCGACGGCCACCGATGCCCCCGCGGAGACCTCCCCGACCGAGGGCGTCGTCGCCTCGGCCGCCCCCGGCGCCGCCGCCACTGCGGCCGCCGTCCTCTCCTTCACCGCTTCGCCCGCGACGATCGACTGCGCCGGCGACCGCACCGCCTCCGTCCCCGTCGCGCTCTCCTGGCAGACCGAAGGCGGTGTCGCCGCCCGCCTCGCCGTCGGCACCACCGACGCCCGGGCCGGCGACCCCGTCGACCTCTCCGCGACCGGCTACTCCGCCCTCTCCGTCCCCTGCCGCGACGCCGAGACCCTGATCACGCTCGCCGTCGAGTCCCCCGACGGAACCCTCACGCAGCGCACTATCGTCCTCCCCACGTCCGAGTAGCTGCGCTCTCCGCGAGATGCCACTTATGCACGCGACACGCCGAGGAAAGCGTGCACAAGTGGCATCTCGCGGGGACGGCCGGACGCGCCCGCACGGCAGAATAGAGACGATGACCTCCACCCCGCCTCCGCTCGGCCTGCTCCTCGACGTCGACGGCCCGATCGCCAGCCCGATCAGCCGCACGATCGCCATCGACTCGATCGCCGACGACCTCGTCGCGCTCGCGAACGCCGGCATCCCGCTCGTCTTCAACACCGGTCGCTCCGACGCGTTCCTGCGCGAGCGCGTGCTGCCGCCGCTCCTCGAGCGCGGCGTCTCGGCCGACGCGCGGATCGTCTGCGTCTGCGAGAAGGGCGCCGTCTGGTTCACCGTCGACTACCGCGGCACCTCCGAGCCGATCGTCGACGAGTCGCTCGCGATCCCGGAGGCCGTCGCCCGCGACCTCGAGCGGATGATCCGCGAGGACTACGACGACCTGGTCTTCTTCGACGAGACCAAGCGCGCGATGGTCTCGGCCGAGCAGCTCGTCGACCTCTCCAGCGAGGACTACCTCGAGCGCCAGCTCGTCTTCGACGCCGACGCCCTGCAGATCATGACCGCGGCCGGCCTCGGCGTCGAGCGCCGCGGCATCCGCTACCCGAACGACACCGGCGCCGTCGAGTACCGCATCGACCCGACCGTGATCTCCACCGACATCGAGTCCAACCGCCTCGGCAAGGACCTCGGCGCCCAGCGCGCCGTCGAGCTGCTCGGCGCCACCGGCCCGATCCCGCAGCGCTGGCGCACGGTCGGCGACTCCCGCAGCGACTACGCGATGGCCGACTGGCTCTCCGAGCACGCCTACGACGTCGCCCACGTGGACGTCCGTCCCGCGGAGGGCGTCCCGGACAAGCCGTACCCGATCCTCGTGGTCGACGGCGCGATCAACGACGAGGCCGGCGCCGCCGTGCTGCGCCGCTGGACCGAGCTCGTCGCCGACGAGACGACGCCCGAGGTCGGCGACGGCATCTCCCTCCACGTCGCGGGCTGATCCGCCAGCCCCTCGTCCGCAGGCCCGCGGCCCGTTAGCGTTCGAGGCATGAGAATCGCAGTCACCGGTGGATCCGGGAAACTCGGCCGCAGCGTCGTCACCCGTCTCCGCGAGTCCGGCCACGACGTCTTCGTCCTCGACCGCGCGGGAACCCGCGGCGAGGGCGTCATCAGCATCGACATCACCGACTACGGGCAGGTCGTCGACGCCCTGCAGGCCGTGGGCGACCGCTACGAGGGGATCGACGCGGTCGTGCACCTCGCGGCCGTCCCGGCGCCGGGCATCGTCCCGGACATCGCGACCTTCCAGAACAACATGTCGTCGACCTTCAACGTCTTCCACGCGGCGATCCGCGCAGGCATCCGCAGCATCGTCTACGCGTCCAGCGAGACCGTGCTCGGCCTGCCGTTCGACGTGCCGCCGCCGTACATCCCCGTCGACGAGAAGTACCCGGCCCGCCCGGAGTCGGTCTACTCGCTGACCAAGCACCTCGAGGAGCAGCTGGCGATCGAGCTCTGCCGCTGGCACGAGGACCTGACGATCATCGGCCTGCGCTTCTCCAACGTGATGAACGAGGAGGACTACGCCGAGTTCCCGTCCTTCGACGCCGACGCGACACTGCGCAAGTGGAACCTCTGGGGCTACATCGACGGCCGCGACGGCGCCCAGGCGGTCGAGAAGGCCCTCGCGCATCGCGAGCCCGGCTTCGACCGCTTCATCATCGCGGCGGCCGACACCGTGATGACCCGTCCGAACGACGAGCTTGTCGCCGAGGTCTTCCCCGGCGTCGAGCTGCGCGGCGAGCTCGGCGTCAACGACACCCTGCTCTCGATCGACCACGCCCGCGAGGTGCTCGGCTACGCCCCCGAGCACTCCTGGCGCGACTCGCAGTAGTCACCACCGCCTCCGCGCCGCCCCGGCCCGCGGAACGCCCTCCGGCTCGCAGGAATCCACGGATCCCGCGAGCCGGAGCCGTTTCCGCGAGCCGGAGCCGTGCCCGGCCGACCTCGGGCTCGTGGAACGACGTCCGGCTCGCTGGAGTCCGCGGTTTCCGCGTGCCGACGGTGATCCTTCGTGCCGGAGGTGCGGTGCGGGGAGCTTCGGCTCGTGGATCGGTGTCCGGCTCGCTGGTGTCCGCCGTTTCTGCGTGCCGGGGGTGCTTCCGCGTGCCGGAGGTGCGGTGCGGGGAGCTTCGGCTCGTGGAACGGTGTTCGGCTTGCTGGAGTCCGCGGTTTCTACGTGCCGAGAGTGATTCCGCGTGCCGGAGGTGCGGTGCGGGGAGCTTCGGCTCGTGGATCGGTGTCCGGCTCGCTGGTGTCCGCCGTTTCCGCGCGCCGGGGGTGATTCCGCGTGCCGGAGGTGCTGCCTGGGGAACTTCGGCTCGCGGAATGGTGTTCGGCTTGCTGGAGTCCGCGGTTTCTACGTGCCGAGAGTGATTCCGCGTGCCGGATGTGCTGCCTGGGGAGCTTCGGCTCGCGGAACGGTGTCCGGCTCGCTGGAATCCGCGGTTTCCGCGTGCCGAGAGTGAGTCCGCGTGCCGGAGGTGCAGTCTGCGGAGCTTCGGCTCGTGGAACGGTGTTCGGCTCGCTGGAGTCCGGGGTTTCTACGTGCCGAGAGTGATTCCGCGTGCCGGAGGTGCAGTCTGGGGAGCTTCGGCTCGTGGATCGGTGTCCGGCTCGCTGGAGTCCGCGGTTTCTGCGTGCCGGGGGTGCTTCCGCGTGCCGGAGGTCTCCCACGGGAGGTTCGGCACGTGGAGACGCCTCCGGCTCGCGGGGATCCGAGGATCCCGCGAGCCGGAGGCGTTCGTGCGAGCCGGAGGGCTCAGCCGACCGGGGTCAGCTGGGGATGTAGTTGAACTCGTCCGGGTTCGGGCCGGTGCGCTCGTCGCGGTTGAGCGCGGAGATCGCGGTCATCGACTCGTCGTCCAGCTCGAAGTCGAACAGGGCGAAGTTCTCCTCCACGCGCTTGCGGGTGACCGACTTCGGGAAGACGATGTCGCCGCGCTGGATGTGCCAGCGCAGGACGACCTGCGCGGGGGAGCGGTCGACGCTGTGCGCGATGCGCACGATCGCCTCGTCGTCCAGCACCTTGCCCTGCGCGATCGGCGACCAGGCCTCGGTCGCGATGCCGTGCTCGACGCCGTAGGCGCGGAGCTCCTCCTGCGTGAGGAAGGGGTGCACCTCGATCTGGTTCACGGCCGGGACGATCGTCGCCTCGGCGCGGAGCCGGTTGAGGTGGTTGGTCTGGAAGTTGGAGACGCCGATCGCCTTCGCCTTGCCGCTGCGGTAGATCTCCTCCATCGCCTTCCAGGTCTCCAGGTAGTCGCCGACCTTCGGCAGCGGCCAGTGGATGAGGAAGAGGTCGACGTAGTCGAACTTCAGCTCGGCGAGGGTGTCGTCGATCGCCTGCAGGGCGTCCTCGCGGGCGTGGAAGCCGTTGTTGAGCTTCGAGGTGACGAAGACGTCGGAGCGGTCGAGGCCGGAGGCGCGCACGGCCTCACCGACGCCGGCCTCGTTGCCGTACATCTCGGCGGTGTCGATGTGGCGGTAGCCGACCTCGAGGGCGGCGAGCGTCGCGTCCTTGGTCTCGGCGGGGTCGATCTGGAAGACACCGAAGCCCAGCTGCGGGATCTCGACTCCGTTGTTGAGGGTGATCGTGGGGACAGTGTTCGCGTCCGTGCTCATACTCGAGCGTCCTTTCGTCCGGGGATCGGCCGCATCGGAGAGCTTGCGGCCGGAGTACAGTCCACGCCCCGGGGCCTCCCAGGTGCAAGGCCTTGCGCGTCCCGCGAACATCGGCGGTCGTCCAGCGCCGTCGGACGCTCGGGGAACGACGAAGGCCCCCGGCACGGATGCCGGGGGCCTTCGGGGGTCGCGTGACTACGCGCGGGACTTGCGGCCGGTGATCGCGCCGTAGATCAGCAGCACGATGATGGCGCCGACGACAGCGAGGATGATGCTGACGAGGTTGAAGCCCATCGGGTCGTCGCGCCCGAAGAGCGCGCCGCCGATGAATCCTCCGAGGAGGGCGCCGACGATGCCGAGGATGATGGTGATGATCCATCCGCCGCCCTGCTTGCCGGGGAGGATGAGCTTTGCGAGTGCGCCGGCGATGAGGCCGAGAACGATCCAACCGATGATGCCCATGATGTGTCTCCTTCGTAGTGTGCTCGACCGGCCGTTCCGGTGCGAGCGTCAACGCCTGTCGTGAAGGCGTCTTTGCAGATGATGTCGATCAGCGGAGTGAGCGCTGCACCTTCGCGCGTGCCTTGTCGGCGACCGCGGTGAAGTGCTTCGCCTCGCGCTTCGAGGTCTTCTTGAGCTTCTTGCGCGTCTTCTTCGTGGCCGGGTCGTTCCACACACCCAGTGCGAGATGGCGGAGCTCTTCGTAGCGTCCGCGACCGGCGCGGGCGCCGAAGACGTACGCGGCGAGGGCGACGAGCGCCAGCAGGACGAGGCGGGGATTCATGCGGTGACCCTTCCATCGGAGAGAGCACAGGGTCGTGCTCGGCCCCCATTCCACTCTCCTGCGGATGCCGTGACAATTCAGGCCCGGACCGTTGACAACGGCCTCGCGGATCTGCTTGCGCCCGCGCGTTGTAGCAGAGGTCGTCCCCGACCGAAGCGGTCAGCAGACCGGAGCGTCCGCGAACCGGTCGTGCAGGTAGGGGCCGTAGCCGCCGTCCACGCGGTTGCGGCGGCGTCCGGAGGTGGTCACCTCGCCGCGGTCGGTCGCTCCCACCCGGGCGCCGGCGGCGTGCAGGCGCTCGACCAGCAGGACGTCCTCGTGCAGCGGCTCGCCGCCGAACCCGCCCGCCGCCAGGTAGGCGCTCGCGCGCACGCCGAGGTTCGCGCCGTGGATGCTGCCGATCGACTCCTCCCGCTCGCGGGTGCGCTGCCAGCGGCCGTACATCTCCGGCGAGAGGTCGGACGGGTCGGGCCGGACCGTGCCCACCAGCGCGTCGTGATGGCGGGCGTGCTCGACGTGCTCGAGCAGCCACTCCTCCGGAACGACCGTGTCGGCGTCGGTGTTCGCGAGCCAGACCCGGTCGTCCGGGACGGAGCCGGAGACGGAGCCGAGGGCGTGCGCGATCCCGGCCGCCCGCGCCGCGCCGACTCCGCAGCGCTCGAGCTCGAGGACCTCGGCGCCCGCGGCCCGCGCACGCTCCACCGTCGCGTCCGTGCAGCCGTCGGCCACGACGATCAGCCGGACCGCGACGTCAGGGGCGGTCGTGGCGAGGTGCGCGGCGCTCCGGAGGACCGACGCGACGGTGGCGCCGATCCGCTCCTCCTCGTCGTGGGCCGGCACGACCACCAGCAGCTCCTCGATCCGGGTCACAGCAGGCCCGTCCGCCGGGCCACCGAGCGGCTGTCGCGCGAGTGCACCTCGAGCAGGAGGTCCTCCTCCTCGTGCCGGGCGATGCGGTGCAGGCCGAGGCCGGCGACGGCGCTCTGCACGGCGTCGCCGTCGAGCTCGAGGCCGTCGATCGGGTGCCGCCAGTGCACGGTGACGAGCTCGCCGGAGGCGGAGAGCCGGTCGCGCACCCCGCGCAGCGTGCGCTCGAGCGTCTCGCGCCCCAGGTAGTAGCCGACCTCGGAGAGCACGATCAGGTCGAACGGACCCTCCGGCACCCCGCGGGTGATGTCGTGGTGCTCGACCCGCACGTGCGCGAGCGGCGCGAGCCGGCGGGCGGCCCGCTCCACGGCGGCCGCCGAGACGTCGATCGCCAGCAGCCGCTCGGCCCGCGCGGCGAGAGCCTCGGCCAGCACGCCGATCGAGGAGCCGATCTCGAGGACGGAGTCGTAGCGCCGCTCGGGCAGGCTCGCGAGAGTGAGGGCGCGCTTGCGCTCCTCGTACCAGCGGCTCGTGTACCCCCAGGGGTCCTCGTGCCGCTCGTACAGCTCGTCGAAGTAGCTCATCCCCGTGTCCTCGTCGCCGGGGCCGCGCCCGTCCGTCCCCCCGAGCCTAGGCAGGATCGGGGCTTCTCTCCGCCACTTGTCGGTCGGATCGCCGTGCGCTAGCTCCGGCCGGGCCATCAGCGGACCCGGATCAGGCGGTCGTCGCCGGCGAAGGCCCGGACGAAGAGCGGGTGGAGGACCGGGGCGATCCCGCCGGGTCCCGGCGCGGTCTGGCTCGGATAGCGCTCGCGGGCGCGGGCCTTCCGCTCCCGCAGGTCCTCGTCCGCCTCGACCCGGACGAGCGCCGGCCACGGCACCTCGGCGTCGTCGGGCGCGGCCCAGTGCCAGAGCCAGATCGGCGCCGCGAGCAGCGGGTGGCCGAGGGTCTCGGCCGCCTCGGCGCAGACCTCGCCGACGACGCGGTGGTCGCGGTGGCCGTCGCCGGTCCAGGTGGAGAGCAGGAGGACCCGGCCGGGCTCGGCGGCGGCGCGGGCGAGCACCTCGGCGAGGATCCGGTCGCGGTGCTCGGGAGTGCCGGAGTCGGGGACGTCGAGGAAGGCGAGGCCGATCCCGGCGCCGAGCTCGTCGAGCGCGGCCCGGGCCTCGGCGCGCCGCTCGGCGACGAGGGCGGCTGCGGCCCCGGGGGAGGAGGCGCCGTGCGCCGCGCCGCCGTCCGTCACGATCACGACGTCCACGGGGACGTCGAGGCGGCGGGCCAGGGCGATCGTGCCGCCGCAGCCGAGCGTCTCGTCGTCGGCGTGCGCGACCACGACGAGCACGCGGTCGACGGCGAGGAGTGCGTCCTCCGGCAGGACCGGCAGCCGGTCGAGCCGCCCGTCCTCGCACCAGCGCTCGACCGGGGTGCCCTCGAGGTGACCGTCGAACTCGATGACGCGGCTCACCACTCCTCCGTCTCGCCGCTGGCGAGGACCGCGCGGCCGAGGGCCGCGTCGTCGCGCTCGGCGTGGTGCTGGCGGACGTAGAGGGCGAGGTCGGCGACCCGCTTCGCGTGCTCCGCGTCGAGGGCCAGCGGAGCCGGTCCGAGCGCTCGACCGGCGCGCAGCAGGATCTCCTCCACGGCGCTCGCGACCGTGCCGCGGACCCGCTTGGCCAGCAGTGCGCCGCGGGCGCCCTCGGCCTCGCCCCCGTCGATCAGCGCCGAGGCCTCGTCGAGCGCGCGGCGCCCGGCGGACAGGGCGGTGTCCACCGCGCCGAGGTGCGCGAGCAGGTGCGGGTCCTCGCGGCGGGCGGCCGCACGTGCCAGCGTCGCGGCGACGCCACGGGCCCCGCCGAGCCAGCAGGCGGCCACGCCGATCCCGCCCCAGCCGAAGCCCGGTCGCGAGAGGTACCAGCCGGGAGCGCCGACCTCCTGGGCGCGCGCACCGGCGAAGCGCACCGGTCCGCTCGGGATCTCGGTCAGCCCGCGGGGGTGCCAGGCGTTCTCCTCCGGGGTCGCGATGTCGTCGCCGAGGCGCGCGGCGAAGAGCCGGCGCTCGCCGGAGCCCTCACCGACGTGCGCCGTGATCAGCGCCGCGTCCAGGCGGCCGGCCAGCGAGCACCAGGGCTTCACGCCGTCCAGTCGCCAGGCGTCGCCCTCCGGAGTCGCGACGAGCGGCTCGTCGCCGCCCTCCGCCGCGAAGACGCCCCAGACCGCGTCGTCCTGCACGCCGACGTCCGCGGCGGACAGGCCCGCCTCGCCGAGGATCGCGAGCGCGTCGAGGTGCGGCTCGATCGCGCGGGCGACGCCGAGATCGTGCCGGGCCAGGCGCTCCAGCAGGCCGTGCAGCTCGGCGGTGCGGCCGGTGCCGGGCCGCGGCGGGTCGGCGGAGAGGGTGCGGGCGAGGGCCAGAGCGCCGTCGACGTCGTCGGGAAGGGAGGCAGGAGCGAGCGATTCCATCCCCCTGGACGCTACGCGGTCGGCGCGGGGCCCGCGCCCGATTGTCCGTCGGCGGGCTCGGTGGTAGCGCCGCGCATGTCCAGGGCGGTGATGCGGCGCAGGAGGACGGCGAAGAGCTCGACGTCGCCCGCGTCCCAGCGGCGCAGCTCCTCGTGCATCAGCGCCTGGCGGGAGCTGCGGATCGCCCGCATCCGCTCGGCGGTCTCCGGCGGCACCGAGAGGATCGTCGCGCGGCCGTCGTCCGGATCGGGGGAGCGCTGCAGCAGACCGAGGCGGTCGAGTGCGGAGATCTGCCGGCTGATCGAGGACTTGTCCGTCTCGAGCAGCTCGGCCAGGGCGCCGGAGTGCATCGGGCCGCGCCGCTCCAGGGTGGCGAGCGTCCGGTACCCCGCGGTGCTCAGCTCCGGATGCAGGCGCTCGGCGGCGGAGCGCATCGCGTCGCGCACCCGGTTGAAGAGGGTGCTCAGCTCGCCCTCGACGGCGGCGATCGCGGCGTCGGTCGCGCCCTCGGTCGCGCGGTCGCCTTCGGCGTGCCCGCCGGTCTCGGGGTCGGGAGGGGAGGACGGGCCGGTCATCCCTCCAGCATCCCGTGCGGGGCCGACTTGCGCACGACCCCGTCCACGTCGTACGCTTCCCGAAGCCAAAGACCGCCGGTTTCCGGTGTGCGCACGAGCAGGGCCCAGGCCCCGCGGATCGCCACCGGACGAAGGATTCGCGAAGCGAATGGCCCGCGCAGGTGTGCAAGAGATGTGTTCCGCGTTCATCGCGTTCCCCAGGCTCCCGCGCTCCTGCGCCGGAGCCTTTTTCTTTGCGTGCCTTCGGGCTACCGGCACGAGAATTCACAGGAGTAGCCATGGCGAACAAGGAAGCCTCGGTCGCCGAACTCACGGAGAAGTTCCAGAGTTCGACCGCCGTTCTGCTGACCGAGTACCGCGGTCTCACTGTTGCTCAGCTCAAGACGCTGCGCAAGGACATCAGTGAGCACGCGACCTACGCCGTGGTGAAGAACACGCTGACCAAGATCGCGGCGAACAACGCCGGGATCTCGTCCTTCGACGCCGAGCTCGCTGGCCCTTCGGCCATCGCGTTCGTGCACGGCGACCCCGTCGCCGTCGCGAAGTCGCTGCGTGCCTTCGCCAAGGCAAACCCTCTCCTCGTGGTCAAGGGCGGTTACTTCGACGGTAACCCGCTGACCGCGGAAGAGGTGGGAAAGCTCGCCGACCTCGAGTCCCGTGAAGTGCTGCTCGGCAAGCTCGCCGGCGCCTTCAAGGCCTCGCTCTTCGGTGCCGCTTACCTGTTCCAGGCGCCGCTGTCCAAGGCCGTTCGCACGGTCGAGGCACTGCGCGAGAAGCAGGAGTCCGCGAGCTGACGCTTCCCTCCGGGAGGCAGTGCGCACGCGGTTCGTAGACAAGAAACAACAAGGAGAAAAATCATGGCAAAGCTCACGCAGGACGAGCTCATCGAGGCCTTCAAGGAGCTCACGCTCATCGAGCTCTCTGAGTTCGTGAAGAAGTTCGAAGAGGTCTTCGAGGTCACCGCCGCCGCGCCCGTCGCCGCTGCTGGTGTCGCCGGCCCGGCCGCCCCGGCCGAAGAGGTCGAGGAGCAGACCGAGTTCGACGTCGTGCTCGAGGCCGCCGGCGAGAAGAAGATCCAGGTCATCAAGGAGGTCCGCGCGCTCACGAGCCTCGGCCTCGGCGAGGCGAAGGCTGTCGTCGACGGCGCCCCCAAGGCTGTCCTCGAGGCCGTCAACAAGGAGACCGCCGAGAAGGCCAAGGCCCAGCTCGAGGCCGCCGGCGCGACCGTCACCGTCAAGTAATCCCCTCGCACCCGTCAGGGTGCACGGGTCCTCCCTCGGGCGGCCCCACCGGCGCAGGGCGTCGTCTCCTCGGAGGCGGCGCCCTTCGTCGTTCCCGCTCGTCGTCGCCCTGTTCTCCCTGCGCTGTCGTCGCCGCCCCGGGTCCCCGACCGGGGGTGACCGGCCTCCCCGGTGCCGCGCGACGCAGCCTCTAGAATCGGCGGGTGACAGCTATCGATCCGCTCGCAGGTCTGCCGGCCCGCGACGTGCCGCCCAGCGAGGTGTCGCTGAGCGAGCTGCTGAGCGACTTCGTCTCGGTGACGCACCGGATCACCCGCCTCGCCGCGCAGGCCACCGACAACCAGGAGTCGCAGGCGGTCTGGCGCACCCTGTCGGTGCTGCTGTCGATGGGGCCGATGCGCCTGGGCGAGCTGGCGACCCAGAGCCGCGTCTCGCAGCCCACGATGACCAAGATCGTGAAGAACCTCGTCGAGGCCGGCTGGCTCGACCGCATCGCCGACCCGGCCGACGCGCGGGCCTGGCAGATCCGCCTCGCCCCCGACGGCGCCGCCGCGCTCAGTGCCTGGCGCACCCAGCTGGGCGACGCCCTCACGCCGATCTTCGCCGACCTCCGCCCCGAGGACCGCCGCGTCCTCGAGCGCGCCGTCGAGATCATGCACGAGCGCCTCGTCGTCGCCCCCCGCGACTGACCCGCCCTCTCCATGCTGGTCGAGTAGCCCCGGAGGGGCGTATCGAGACCCACGATCGTCAGCGACTCGTGCAGGATGAGCGCGTGCAGATGCGACTCGAACTCGTCCCCGTGCCCGTCTCCGACGTCGATCGGGCGCTGGCGTTCTACGCGGACGTCGTCGGCTTCCACGTCGACCACGACGTCCGGCCCTCGCCGTCGATGCGGGTCGTCCAGCTGACACCGCCCGGCTCCTCCTGCTCGATCGTGATCGGCTCCGGGATGGGGCCCGGGCCGGAGGACGGCGTCGTCCGCGGGCTGCACCTCGTCGTCGACGACATCGCCGCCGCGCGCGCCGAGCTGGTCGAGCGAGGTCTCGAGCTGTCCGACGTCCAGGACATGGGCGGCGTGAAGTACTCCCACTTCGCCGACCCGGACGGCAACACCTGGTCCCTCCAGGAGATCGGCTCCCGCACCGCGCCCGCCTGAGCGGACGCGGGGATCTCGATACGCCCGCTTCGCGGGCTACTCGATCAGCATGCCGTCGCCGACGAGGTCCGCCGCCCCATGCTGGTCGAGTAGCCCCGCAGGGGCGTATCGAGACCCGGCGTCCTCAGTACGGCGGGTCTGCAGGCTCCTGTTCTGATGCTGGGGGTCTCGATACGCCCGCTGCGCGGGCTACTCGATCAGCATGGAGCGGACGCGGCCGCCCCGCGTCAGTCGTCGGGCCAGCGGACGCGGGCGCCCGAGTCGGGGTGCTTGCGGAGCCAGGCCGCGATGAAGGGGCAGCGGGGGACGACCATGCCGCCCGCCTCCGTCACCGCGAGGACCGCGGCGCGGGCGAGGACGCTGCCGAGGCCGTGGCCCTCCCAGGCGTCGTCGACGACGGTGTGGGTCAGCACGACCTCGTCGCCCTGGCGGACGTAGGCCGCGAAGCCGGCCGTCTCGCCGCCGACGGAGATCTCGAAGCGGGAGCGCTCGGGCGCATCGCGGACGACGGGGGAGGGGGACTCGGAGTCGCTCATGCTCCGATTCTCGCGCCCCGCGGCGCCGACGTGCTGGTGCGGATGACGAGGGAGGCGGGGATGGTCGTGTGCCGGGCGGGCGGCGGCGCCTCGCCCCGGGCGATCGCGGCCAGCGCCTCCAGCACGAGGGCGACGGCGAGCTCGCCCTGCTGCCGCGGGTCCTGCCGGATCGAGCTCAGGCCGAACAGCTCGGCCAGCGGGTGGTCGTCGATCCCGATGATCGAGACGTCCTCCGGCACCGAGAGACCGAGCTCGCGCGCCGCGAGGATGATCCCGATCCCGATCTCGTCAGAGGCGGCGAAGATCGCGGTCGGCCGGGCTCGCGGGTCGCCGAGCACCTGACGCCCGGCCCGGTGCCCGCCGGGGATGTCGAACCGGGTCGGCACGAAGTGGCCGGCCTCGCGCTCGAGTCCGGCCGCCGCGAGGGCCTGCGAGAAGCCCTCGTGGCGCTTGGTGTGCACGTGGAAGTCCATCTCCTCCTCCGCCAGTCCGCCGATGTGGACGATGCGCTCGTGGCCGAGGGAGAGCAGGTGCTCGGTGGCGAGCCGGGCCGCGGCGACGTCGTCGATGCTGAAGGTGGGGATGCCGGGGAGCGAGTCGCCGATCCCGACGATCGGCTTGCCCAGGGCGAGCAGCGCCTCCGTCTCGTCAGGCGAGATCTCGAGGGTCACGGCGACGATCGCGTCGACGCGCTTGCGGACGAGGTAGTACTCGAAGACGCTGCGGCGCGCGTCGTGGTGCTTGTCGATGTTGTAGAGGAGCAGGTCGTAGCCGGCGGCGAGCAGGGCGCGCTCGATGCCCTCGATGATCCCGCCGAAGAACCACTGGTTGATCACCGGGATGATCACCGCGACGTTGTTGCTGCGCCCGGTGACGAGGCTCGAGGCGTTGGCCGAGACGACGTAGCCGAGGCTCGACGCGGCGTGCTCGACCCGCTGCTTCGTCCCGGCGGAGACGTAGCCGCGGCCGCTCAGCGCGCGCGAGACGGTCGCCTTCGACACTCCCGCGAGCTCGGCGACCTCTTCGATGCCTGGCACGGCGTTCCTCCCGGACCGTCCGGCGTCGGTGCTGGAAACGGTTCCAGAAAGTTATACCCCGCGCGCGGGGCGGCCGGAGCATCGAGATCGATCTCCGGCCGTCCATCGGCCCGGATTCCCGCGGTTCGTCGCCGGATCGTTATCTCAGAGAGCGCTCTATCACCGCCGTTGTGCTTTCATCGATCTTGTGGAAAGGTTTCCCTCCGTGGAGGCCCGAGCCACACGAACCCGGTGTTCCGCTCGGAGAGTCTCCGCACGGAACCACCAACAGCATCCGAGTCGTCGCAGCACCTGCTTCGAGTCGCCTCAGCCCGCCGGCCCGCCGGACGGCACCGGCCCTCGGCTGAACCACCACTCAATGAGGAGGAACCATGCGGTCATCCCTGCACCGCCGTATCACCCTTCCCGTCGCCGTTCTCGCAGCGGCCGGGATCGCCCTCGCCGGCTGCTCGAGCAGCAGCGACCCGAACGACCCGAACGCGGGCGGCGGCAGCTCCGCCGGCACCGTGGGCACCGCCGACGGCGTCGTCAACGTCTACGGCACCATCAACGGCGACGAGGCCACCCTTCTCGAGCAGTCCTGGGCGGACTGGGAGAAGGAGTCGGGCATCGACATCAAGTACACCGGCGACAAGGAGTTCGAGAAGCAGATCGGCATCAAGGTCCAGGGTGGCGACACCCCCGACCTCGCGATCTTCCCGCAGCCGGGTCTGCTCGCCGACACCGTCGCCTCGGGCAAGGTCCAGGAGCTGCCCGAGGGCGCCCTGACCAACGTCCAGAACAACTGGTCCGAGGACTGGCAGAAGTACGGCCAGGTCGACGGCACCCAGTACGGCGCGCCGCTGATGGCCTCCGTCAAGGGCTACATCTGGTACTCGCCGAAGAAGTTCGCCGAGTGGGGCGTCTCCGTTCCCACCACCTGGGACGAGATGGAGGCGCTGGGCAAGACCATCGCCGAGAAGACCGGCGGACCGTCCTGGTGCGCGGGCTTCAACTCCGGTGAGGCGTCCGGCTGGCCGGGCACCGACTGGATCGAGGACGCCGTCCTCCGCGAGGCCGGCCCCGACGTGTACGACTCGTGGGTCGCGGGCGACACCCCGTTCACCGACCCCGAGATCAAGGCGGCCTTCGACAAGGTCGGCTCGATCCTCCTCGACCCGACGCTGGTCAACGCCGGCTACGGCGACGTTTCCTCGATCAACTCGACCGCCTTCGGCGACGTCGCGCAGAACGTCGCCAACGGCACCTGCGCGCTGACCCACCAGGCCTCGTTCTTCGAGGGCTTCCTGATCTCGGCCGGCGCCAACGTGGCCGAGGACGGCGACGTCTGGGCCTTCCTCACCCCGCCGGCGGAGGCGGGCGACGCCCAGGCCGTCACCGGTGGTGGCGAGATGGTCGCCGCGTTCTCGAACGACGAGGACACCGCGAAGGTCCAGGAGTACCTGGCCAGCGCCGACTGGGCCAACAGCCGCGTCAAGCTCGGTGGCGTCATCTCGGCGAACACCGGCCTCGACGCCGCCAACGCCGGCAGCGACATCCTGAAGGACTCCATCGGCATCCTCCAGGACCCGGAGACCACCTTCCGCTTCGACGGCTCGGACCTCATGCCTAAGTCCGTCGGCGCCGACAGCTTCTGGAAGGGCATGGTCGACTGGATCGACGGCTCGAGCACCGATCAGGTCCTCGAGGAGATCCAGGCCGGCTACACCTCCTAGCAGTCGCGGAGAGGGCCGTCGCTCCCCGGAGCGGCGGCCCTCGACCGATGCCCGTCCGGCCGGATCGCACCCGCGGTCCGGCCGGACCGGGCCTCACCAGAGTTCAGAGTCGCACTCGAAAGGGCGTCCATGTCCGGCTTCTTCCAGTGGCTGGCGAGCATCCCCCCGCTCGCGCAGATCCCCATCATCCTTCTGGCGTTCGCGGCGGTCGTCGCGATCATCCTCTTCTTCGTCGAGATCGCCCCGCGGCGCGGCACCGGCTACACGGTCCTCCGCCTCGCCGTCACCGTCCTCCTCCCGGTGGTCCTCCTCCTCGCGTTCGGCCTCTACAACTCGGTGATGTGGGTCGCGGTCGTCGCGGCGGTCATCGGCGGCATCCTCTTCCTGCTCGACTTCCGGTCCCGCAAAGGCGCGGGCTACGGACTGCAGCTGATCGCGTTCATGGCTCCGGCCGCCTTCTTCATCCTGATCGGCCTGATCTACCCGACGATCACGACCGCGCTGAACGCCTTCATGAAGAACGACGGCTCCGGCTTCGCCGGCCTCGACAACTTCATCTGGGTCTTCACCAGCCCGGACGGCGTGACCGCGTTCCTCAACACCGTGGTCTGGGTGCTCCTCGCCCCGATCACCGCCACTGCGATCGGCCTGGCCTACGCGGTGTTCATCGACAAGAGCCGCGGCGAGAAGTTCTTCAAGCTGCTGGTCTTCATGCCGATGGCGATCTCGTTCGTCGGCGCCTCGATCATCTTCAAGTTCTTCTACGACACCCGCCAGGGCGAGCAGATCGGTGTCCTCAACGGCATCCTCACCGCGTTCGGCGGCTCGCCCGTCGACTGGCTGGGCCTCGAGCCGTGGAACACGCTGTTCCTGGTCGTCGTGCTGATCTGGACCCAGGCCGGCTTCGCGATGACGGTCCTCTCGGCCGCCATCAAGGGCGTGCCGTCCGAGCAGCTGGAGGCGGCGTCGCTCGACGGCACCAACGCCTGGCAGTCGTTCTGGAACGTCGTCGTCCCGGGCATCCGCTCCTCGATCGTGGTCGTGCTGACCACGATCTCGATCGCGTCGCTGAAGGTCTTCGACATCGTCTCGGCGATGACCGGCGGCCGCTCCGACACCACCGTCCTCGCCTTCGAGATGGTGCGCCAGTTCCAGCTCGGCGCCCGCAGCGGCTACAGCGCGGCCCTCGCGGTCATCCTGTTCCTGCTCGTGCTCCCGATCGTCGTCTACAACGCCCGCCAGCTCGCCAAGCAGAGGGAGATCCGATGAGCGTCACGCCCACTCCGATCCAGGTTCCGGTCGACCGCAGCACCGAGCGCGCGCTCGCCCGCGGCGAGTCGAAGATCGAGGCGGCCAGCGGCAAGGTCCGCAAGGCGACCACCTCGCGCGGAGCGACGCTCGCGGCCGCGATCATCGCGGCGATCTGGACCATCCCGACCCTCGGGCTGTTCATCTCGTCGTTCCGCCCCGCGAACGACATCAAGACGACCGGCTGGTGGACGATCTTCGCCAACCCCGGCTTCACCCTCGACAACTACGCGAACGCGCTCAACTCCGGCGACAGCCTGACGCTGGGCAAGGCGTTCGTGAACTCGCTGGTCATCACGCTGCCGGCGGCGCTCATCCCGATCACGATCGCCAGCCTCGCGGCCTACGCGTTCGCGTGGATCGACTTCAAGGGCCGCAACACGCTCTTCGTGCTCGTGTTCTCGCTGCAGATCGTGCCGATCCAGATGGCCCTCGTGCCGCTGCTGCAGCTGTTCTCGGACGGCCTCCGCATCGGCAACCTCTACATCCTCCCCGGGCTCGGGGTGAACGGGTTGGACGGCTCGTACGCGAAGGTGTGGATCGCGCACACGATCTTCGCGCTCCCGCTGGCGATCTTCATGCTCCACAACTTCATCTCGGAGATCCCCGGCGAGGTCATCGAGGCGGCTCGCGTGGACGGAGCCGGCCACGGCCAGATCTTCTTCCGCATCGTGCTGCCGCTGTCGGTCCCGGCGATCGCCTCGTTCGGCATCTTCCAGTTCCTCTGGGTCTGGAACGACCTGCTGGTCGCGACGGTCTTCACCTCCGGGCAGGGCTTGCCGATCACGAAGGCTCTGCAGGACCTGTCGGGCTCGTACGGCCAGTCGTGGGAGCTCCTCACGGCCGGCGCGTTCATCTCGATCATCGTCCCGCTGATCGTGTTCTTCGCCCTCCAGCGCTTCTTCGTCCGCGGCCTGCTCGCCGGCGCCACGAAGGGCTGACGGTCCGCACCGGAGGCCCGGGTCCTGCTCACGCAGGGCCCGGGCCTTCTGTCGTCCCAGACATGCTGATCGAGTAGCCCGCGAAGCGGGCGTATCGAGATCCACCACCGTCAGAACGCGAGTCCGCAGGCCCGCCCTGCTGGTGACGTCGGGTCTCGATACGCCCCTCCGGGGCTACTCGACCAGCATGAGTCGGCAGGACGCAGCCCGGTGAGGCGGGATCTCGATACGCCGCCTGCGGCGGCTACTCGACCAGCATGATCCGGAAGTGGTTTCGTGATCCGCCGGGACGCACGCCTTTCATGCTGGTCGAGTAGCCGCGGGACGCGGCGTATCGAGACCCGGTGAGCGGAGTCCGCGGGACGCGGCCCGTCGGGGTCGGCAGGGTCGCCCCCGAGGGCCCGCCGCTGAGCACATCTTCGCCGTGGGCGGAAGCCGCGGGCGGTGTCGGCGGCCGGGGTTATGGTCGAGCGATGAGCAGGATGGGTGACGTCGCGAGCGGCGGCGGGATGCGCGCGGGCGCGGTGCGCGGGAAGATCTCCAGCAGCGACCCCGACGCCCAGCGGCGGAAGAACTCCGACGCCCCGCGGATCGATCACCTCTTCTCCCGGATCGCCTCGCTCTTCCACGCCCACCGCACGAAGCTCACGCTCACCGTCGCCCTCGTGCTCGTCGGCGCCGCGCTCACCGTCGTGCCGCCGCTGCTCACCCAGCTGGCCTTCGACCGCGGGCTCTTCCCGCCCGACGGCCGCCCGAACCTCCCCGTGCTGCTCGAGCTCGTCGGCGTGATGGTGCTGATCTGGGTGGTCTCCGCCGTGCTCGGCGTCTGGCAGACCTTCCTCACCGCCACGGTCGGCAACAGCGTGATGGGCGAGCTGCGCATCCGGCTGTTCCGCCACCTCCAGGCGATGGAGCTCGGCTTCTTCACCCGCACGCGCACCGGCGTCATCCAGTCGCGCCTCGCCAACGACGTCGGCGGCGTGGCCAGCGTCCTCACCAACACCGTCTCGAGCGTGCTCGGCAACACCGTCACCGTGATCGCGGCCGTCGTCGCGATGCTCCTGCTCTCCTGGCAGATGACGATCGTTGCGGTGGTGCTCACACCGGTGCTCGTGATCGCGCAGCGCCGGGTCGGCCAGGTCCGCGCCCGGATCGCCACGAAGACGCAGGAGTCGCTGTCCGAGATGACGGCGATCACGCAGGAGACGCTGAGCGTCTCGGGCATCCTGCTCGCCAAGAGCTTCGGCCGCCAGGAGTCGGAGGTGACCCGCTACGCCGATGAGAACGGCCGGCAGATCGACCTCCAGGTCCGCCAGCAGATGTCCGGGCAGTGGTTCTTCGCGACCGTGCAGATCTTCCTCTCGGTGATCCCCGTGGTCGTCTACCTCGTCGCCGCCTGGCTGATCCTCGGGGGGACGACCGTCACCGCGGGCACCGTCGTCGCCTTCACCACCGTGCAGGCGCGGCTGATGTGGCCGCTGCTCGGGCTGATGCGCGTCGCGCTCGACCTGCAGACCGCCGGCGCGCTCTTCGCCCGCATCTTCGAGTACCTGGACCTGCGGCCCGCCATCGCCGACCGCGCGAGCGCCCGCGACGTCGACGGTGAGCTCGGCCGCGTCGAGCTGGACGAGGTCGTCTTCCGCTACCCCGACCAGACCGACGACGTCCGGCCGACCCTCGACCACGTCTCGGTCTCGATCGCGCCGGGCGAGTTCGTCGCCTTCGTCGGCCCCTCCGGCGCCGGCAAGACGACCATCTCGTACCTCGTGCCCCGGCTCTACGACGTCACCGAGGGCTCCGTCCGCTTCGCCGGCACGGACGTCCGGGAGCTGCGGCAGGAGTCGCTCGTCTCGCACATCGGCATCGTCAGCCAGGAGACCTACCTCTTCCACGCGACGATCGCCGACAACCTCCGGTACGCCCGCCCCGCCGCGACGCAGGAGGAGCTGGAGGCGGCCGCCCGGTCCGCGAACATCCACGACACGATCGCGTCCTTCCCCGACGGCTACGACACCCTCGTCGGCGAGCGCGGCTACCGGCTCTCCGGCGGCGAGAAGCAGCGCCTCGCGATCGCGCGGGTGCTGCTGAAGGACCCGGCCGTCCTCATCCTCGACGAGGCGACCAGCGCGCTGGACACCGTCTCGGAGCGGATCGTGCAGACCGCCCTCGACGACGCCGCCCGCGGCCGCACCACCATCGCCATCGCGCACCGCCTCTCGACGGTCGTCTCGGCCGACGTCATCCACGTCGTCGACGGTGGACGCATCGTCGAGTCGGGCACCCACCTCGAGCTGCTCGAGCGCCGCGGCCTCTACGCCTCCCTCTACGCCCAGCAGGTCGAGACCGCCCTCAGCTCCTGAGGAGCGCGCACAACATCAGCCGAGACGGCTCCTCATCGCCGATCAGCGATGAGAGCGGCTCCCAGCCGATGTTCTGCACGCGTGGCGGCGGTCGAGCGGAGAGCGCAGTGCTGCCACGACCCGACGCTCATCTGCCCGTGGCACCTCGAATGCACCAGATCCTCCACGACCTCGGACGACACCACCCCCGCGCCGACACGGACAGCCACTGCTTCTGAGTTCGTCGTCTCATTCCGGCGATCTCCGCACCCGGGACGAGTCATCTGTGGTCTGCTGAGCTGCGCGCGGTTGACCGACCGAGCATGTCCCGCCCAGCACGCCGCTCGGGCGCCGCGCTTCCCCTGAACAGAAAGAGATCCGTGGAGCAGTCCGCCCCTCAGCACCCGTCCACCTCTGCACCGCTGACGCGCCGAGCACTCACAGGCCTGGCATGGAGCGCTCCCGCCGTCGCTCTCGCGGTCGCAGCACCGGCGGCAGCCACCAGCCAGCCCACTGAGACCGTCGGGCTTCGAATCCTCGATCCGACGATCGAGGCGGAACCCGGACAGACCTTCCCCATCCGGGTCCGGTTCCTCGACGCGGCCGGCCAGGGCGTCGTCGCGAACCTGATGATCGCCAATGGTGACGGCGCCCTGATGTTCTCCCACCCCGGATACCGCGGCGGTGAATTCGACGCCACCACCTACGCCACCACAGACCAGACCGGCTCGGCGACCTTCACCGCGGAGCTCGACTCCGGCACCTCCCCAGGCCAGAACTACGACTACAGCGTGCGCAGCTACGGCAGCACCAACACCGTCGCCGTCGGGAAGGTCGTCGTCGTCTAGCGGCACTCCCGTCCCGGGCTCCGGCATTGCCGGTGCTCCACGCGCACTTCCGCAGACGTCTCCGTGAGAAGGCCGTCGAGTTCGTGTCGCCACGACCTCTGCCGCGATCCTGGACAGCGTCCCCTCCGCCGGCGGCGTCGCCTGGTCGGTCGGCGACAGCTCGAAACGACTCACCGCAACCGGTCGCGTCAAGGGCCGGCGCGACCTCCACGGTCCGCGCGTCCTTCAACTGCGCACGCTGCACCGCCCGGTACGCGGTCGATCGAGCGACCTCGAACTCGGTCGCAAGCTCCACGACAGTGCAGTCACCGGCACGATGCTCAGCGACCAGGTGCGCCTCGATCTTCGGCGAGAGCTTCGGCGCCCGCCCGCACAGCCGCCCCTTCGCCTTCGCGATCTTCGTGCCCCCCCTTCGTGCGAGAGCGAATGAGGGCGGCTCTCAGCCGATGTTGTGCGGGCGGAACGCCGCTCAGGCGGCCGGGCGGTCGGCGAGCATCTGCTCCATCAGCGAGATCTCGGCCTCCTGGGCCTTCACGACGGAGGAGGCGAAGTCGGTGGCGACAGTGGCGCGGCTGCGGGCGAGCAGCGCCTCGGCCATGTCGATCGCGCCGCGGTGGTGGGCGATCATCAGCTCGAGGAACCTGCGGTCGAAGTCGCGGCCGGTGAGCGTGCTCAGCTCGGCGATCTGCTCGGGCGTCGCGAGGCCGGGCATGCTCTCGGGGACGACGTCCTCCTCCGTGGACATGCCCATCGAGGAGTGCTCGTCGGCGGCACCGGCGAGGGTCGGCCGGCCCATCCAGGTCATCGACGGCTCGGGGGCCGCCTGCGGGAGGCCCCAGGAGTTCAGCCAGCCGAAGAGCTGACCGGCCTGCTGCTGCTGGGTGAGCAGGATGTCCTTCGAGACGGTGAGCACCTCGTCGTCGGCGCTGCGGTCCCGCGCGATCATCGCCAGCTCGGCGCCCTGGAGGTGGTGCACCTGCATGTCGCGGGCGAAGCCGGCCTCCGCGCTCGTCGTCGACGGGGTGGCCGAGGACGAGAACGGGGCGAGGGCGCCGAAGAGGTAGCCTCCCGCCGCGCCCAGGAGCAGGGCGACGACGGCGACGGCCGCGACGAGGAGGCGGCCCCTACTGCTTGCCGGGCGCATCGATGCCTCCGGTGCACGGGGCACCGGGCTCGGGCGCGGTCGAGGACTGCCAGAAGCGCTCGATGAACGCGTCGATGCGCGGGTCCTCGGGGGAGTCGATGGCGACCTGGGCGTCCCAGGCGCTGAGCACGATCGGCGACTCGAGGCCCTCGTAGGGCGAGACGACCGCGTAGGTGTCGGGCATCGCGGCGATCAGGGCGTCGACCTCGCTCTGCGGGAGGGACGGGTCGTAGGTCGCCCAGACGGCGCCGTGCTCGAGGTCGTGCACGGCGTTCTCGTTCGGGACGGGCTCGTTGTACACGCCGCAGTTCATCCAGACGGCGTTGTGCGGGCCGCCCGCGGGAGGGGTCTGCGCGTAGTCGACGGTGCCGGCGACGTGGGTCGCGTCGTTCTCGAAGGTCTGCAGGCCGTCGATCTGCCGGGCCTCGACGATCTGCTGGTTGCCGAAGACGGTGACGGCGACGATGCCGCCGATCGCGACGACGGCGAGGGCCGAGAGCGACCAGATCCAGATCCGGCCGCTGCGCTTGCGCTTGGCCTGCTCGCGCTTGTAGGCCTCGACCTTGTCCTGGCGGGCGCGGTTCTTGGCGGACATCGTGTCTTTGGGCACGGTGGCGTCTCTCGTTCTGATCGCGGGGTGGCGCGCCGGGGGAGGCGCAGGCGCCTGAGAGGCGCTCTCAGAGGATAACGAGCGAGGCTCCGGATCGGATCAACGCGGGGTGGGAGTGCTCGGGGTGGGCGGGTCTCGATACGCCCCACCAGGGCTGCTCGACCAGCATGCAGCGCCTGCGGGTCAGCCGGTGAGCATGCAGCGCCGCGCTCAGCCGGTGAAGGTCAGCCAGAGGAGCAGGCCGTTGAGGACGATCAGGAAGAGGGCGGCGAGGATCGCGCCGAGGGTGGTGAACCAGCGGTTCGCCTGGTCGCCCATCAAGGCGCGGTCGCGGGTGAGGGCGACGAGCGGCACGAGTGCGAACGGGATGCCGAACGAGAGCACGACCTGGCTGAGCACGAGCGCGCGGGTGGGGTCGAAGCCGATCCCGAGGACGATCAGCGCCGGGATCAGCGTGACGAGGCGGCGGGCGACGAGCGGCACCCGCAGGTTCAGCAGCCCGTGCATGATCTCCGCGCCGGCGTAGGCGCCGACCGAGGTCGAGGCGAGGCCGGAGGCGAGGAGCCCGACCGCGAAGAGCGTCGCGACGACCGGGCCGAGGGCCGCGCCGATCGCGGCGTGCGCGCCCTCGAGGCTGTCGGTGCCGGCGACGCCGGACAGCGAGTGCGCGGCGAGCAGCAGGATCGCGAGGTTCACGGTGCCGGCGATCGCGAGGGCGACGGTGACGTCGATCCGGGTGGCGGTGAGGATCCTCCGGCGGGCGGTCACCCCGTCGACGCGGCCGAAGCGGTCGCGCGCGAGAGCCGAGTGCGCGTAGATCGCGTGCGGCATCACGGTGGCGCCGAGGATCGACGCGGCGAGCAGCACCGACTCCGAGCCGTCGAAGCGGGGGAGGAGCCCGGCCGCCGCCGCGCCCGCGTCCGGCGGATCGACGACCACGCCCACGGTGAAGCCGACGGCGATGACCACCATCAGCGCCGTGATCACGCGCTCGAACGGCTGCGCGCCGCCGCGGGTCTGGATCACCAGGAGCACCAGCGACACCGCCCCGGTGACGAGTCCGCCGGCGAGCAGCGGCAGTCCGAACAGCAGGTTCAGCGCGATCGCGCCGCCGATGACCTCGGCGAGGTCGGTGGCGATCGCGACCGTCTCGGCCTGCAGCCAGTACGCCCGCCGGCCCCAGCGGCCGCGGAGGCGCTCGCCGAGCAGCTCGGGCAGGCTCTTGCCCGTCATCAGGCCGAGCTTGGCCGAGAGGTACTGGATCAGCCAGGCCATCAGATTGCCGAGGACGACGACCCAGACGAGCAGATAGCCGAAGCGGGCGCCCGCCGTCATGTTGCTGGCGACATTGCCCGGATCGAGGTAAGCCACTCCGGCGACCATGGCGGGGCCGAGCAGTCTGAGCAGGCGTGCATCGGCCGGACCCCGCGTCGTGGCGGTGATCGGAGGGGTCATTGCAGGCGGTGTCCGTTCCGGTCGGCGGTGACGCGAGGACCCCCACGATAGGGCACTCCTCTGCGCTGAACCACTCTCCCGCGGACCGTGCCGGGGCCGCGTCCGGGGGTCTCGGCGACCCCCGTCATCCGGCGATCCGCGATTGATACGCTGGCCGCATGACCCTCGATCGAGCCCTTCCCGCACGCCCGGACTCCGGGATGGCGTACGCCGATTCGGTGCTCGACCTGATCGGCGACACCCCGCTCGTGAAGCTCGGCCCGGTCGCCTCCGGCGTGCAGGCCACCGTGCTGGTCAAGGTGGAGTACCTCAACCCCGGCGGCTCGTCCAAGGACCGCATCGCGACCCGCATCATCGACGCGGCCGAGCGCGACGGGCTCCTCAAGCCCGGCGGCACGATCGTCGAGCCGACCAGCGGCAACACCGGCATCGGCCTGGCCCTCGTCGCGCAGCAGCGCGGCTACCGCTGCGTCTTCGTCCTGCCCGACAAGGTCGGCGAGGACAAGCGGAACGTGCTCACCGCCTACGGCGCCGAGATCGTCGTCACCCCGACGGCCGTCGCTCCCGAGGACCCGGACTCCTACTACTCCGTCTCCGACCGGCTGGCGCGCGAGATCCCGGGCGCCTTCAAGCCCAACCAGTACGCGAACCTCAACGGACCGCTCAGCCACTACGAGACCACCGGCCCCGAGATCTGGCGCGACACCGCCGGCAAGCTCACGCACTTCGTGGCGGGCGTCGGCACCGGCGGCACCATCAGCGGCGTCGGCCGCTACCTCAAGGAGGTGTCGGAGGGCCGTGTGCAGATCGTCGGCGCCGACCCGGAGGGCTCGGTCTACTCCGGCGGCGGCGGGCGCCCGTACCTGACCGAGGGCGTCGGCGAGGACTTCTGGCCGAGCGCCTACGACCCGAGCGTGGTCGACCGGATCATCGCCTCGAGCGACGCGGAGTCGTTCGCGATGACCCGCCGCCTCGCCCGCGAGGAGGGCCTGCTGGTCGGCGGCTCGAGCGGCCTCGCCGTCTCGGTCGCGCTCAAGGCCGCCGCCGAGCTCGGACCCGACGACGTGGTCGTCGTGCTGCTGCCCGACGGCGGGCGCGGCTACCTCGGCAAGATCTTCAACGACCGCTGGATGCGCTCCTACGGCTTCCTCGAGCACCGCGAGGAGGGCACCGTCCGCGACGTGCTCTCGGCCCGCGCCGCCAACCCGAGTACCGGCGATCTGCCGGCCCTCGTGCACGTGCACCCCAGCGACACCGTCCGGGACGCGATCGAGATCATGACGACCTACGGCGTCTCACAGCTGCCCGTCCTCACCGCCGAGCCGCCCGTGGTGATGGGCGAGGTCGTCGGAGCGGTCGACGAGCGCGAGCTGCTCGACCGCGTCTTCAGCGGCGCGACGTCGATGACCGATCCGATCGGCGCCTCCGCCGGCGACGCGCTCCGGCTCATCGGCCTCGGCGAGAGCATCACGGCGGCCCGCGCCGCGCTGAGCGAGGCGAACGCCCTGCTCGTCACCGACGAGGGCAAGCCGGTCGCCGTGATCACCCGGCAGGACCTCCTGTCGTTCGCGACTGCCTGAGCGCCGCCCTCCCCCTTCTTCTCCACCCCCTCGACCAGGAAAGCCCCGCGATCATGCCCAAGAAGCAGCACTTCGACACCCGCGCCATCCACGCCGGTCAGGAGTTCGACCCGACCACCGGCGCGGTCGTTCCGCCCGTCTACATGACGTCGACCTTCGTCCAGGACGGGATCGGCGGCTTCCGCGGCGGCTACGAGTACGCCCGCTCGGCGAACCCGACCCGCGACTCGCTGCAGGAGCTGATCGCCTCGCTCGAGGGCGCGGACGTCGCCTACTCGTTCTCCTCCGGCCTCGCCGCCGAGGACACCCTGATCCGCGCGGCGCTCGCTCCCGGCGACAACATCGTGCTCGGCAACGACGCGTACGGCGGAAGCCACCGGCTGATCGACCGGGTGCACGCGGCCTGGGGCATCACCAACACCGCGGTCGACATGTCGAACCTGCGCGAGGTGCAGCACGCGATCCGCCCCGGCGAGACCAAGATGCTCTGGGTCGAGACGCCGTCGAACCCGCTGATGACCATCAGCGACATCGCGGAGCTGGCCGACCTGGCGCACGCGCACGACCTGATCGTGGTCGTCGACAACACCTTCGCCTCCTCGGCGCTGCAGCAGCCGCTCGCGCTCGGCGCCGACGTGGTCGTGCACTCGACGACGAAGTACCTCGGCGGGCACTCGGACGTGGTCGGCGGGGCGCTCGCGCTGCGCTCCGGCCCGCTCGCCGAGAAGGTCGCCTTCCTGCAGTTCGCGGTCGGCGCGATCTCGAGCCCGATGGACGCCTGGCTGACAGTGCGCGGGATCAAGACGCTCGCGATCCGGATGGAGCGGCACTCGAAGAACGCGCAGGCGGTCGCCGAGTTCCTGGCCGGGCACTCCGCCGTGACGGCCGTGCACTACCCGGGCCTGCCCTCGCACCCGGGCCACGAGCTGGCGAAGCGCCAGATGTCGGGGTTCGGCGGCATGCTCTCGGTCGAGCTGGCGACGCCGCGCGCGGCGCGGAAGTTCGCGGAGTCGACCGAGCTGTTCCAGCTGGCGGAGTCGCTGGGCGGCGTGGAGTCGCTGATCGGCTACCCGAGCGAGATGACCCACGCGTCGGTCAAGGGCACGCCGCTCGAGGTGTCGGAGTCGCTGGTGCGGCTGTCGGTCGGCATCGAGGACGCGAGCGACCTGATCGCGGACCTCGCGGCGGCGCTGCCGAAGAAGTAGCGGTGGTGCCGGAGGAGCGTGCGGACTGGCGCTCCTCCGGTGGCCCGTGGCAGTTCTTCGAGGGGCGCGGTGATCCTGCCGCTGTCAGCATCGGAGGCATGACCTCCTCCGCGCGACGCATCGTCGATCTCAGTCACACCGTCGCGGACGGGCTGGTGACCTACCCGGGCCTGCCGGCGCCGCGGATCCGGCCGCACCTCACGCGGGAGGCGTCGCGAGCGGCCTACGCACCGGGCACGGAGTTCGCGCTGGACGTCATCGAGATGATCGGCAACACCGGCACCTACCTCGACAGCCCGTTCCACCGCTACGAGGGCGGCACCGACCTGGCCGGGCTCGACCTCGAGACGCTGGTCGACCTCCCCGCCGTCGTCGTCGACGCGCGCGCGGCGGGACGGCGCGGGATCGACCACGACGCGCTCGGCGGACTCGACGTCTCCGGGGCCGCGGTGCTGCTCTCGACCGGCTGGGACGCGCACTTCGCCACGCCCGGGTACGCGAGCGGCGCGCCGTTCCTCACCGCGGCCGGGGCGGAGGCGCTGATCGCCGGCGGCGCGGTGCTCGTCGGCATCGACTCCGTCAACATCGACGACGTCGAGGGCGGGGGCGAGCGGCCCGCCCACAGCCTCCTCCTCGCCGGAAGAGTGCACGTCGTGGAGCACCTCCGCGGGCTCGAGCAGCTCCCCGCCACCGGAGCCCGCTTCACCGCGGTGCCGCCCAAGGTGAGCGGCTTCGGCACCTTCCCGGTGCGGGCCTACGCGGTCCTCGGCGGCCGCTGAGACCACCGGCCGTCCAGGGGTGCCTGGTTATCCTGGACCGATGCACTCCGCCCTCGCCGCGCTCGGCCGACGTCTCCGGCCCCGCACGCGCCTCGCCGCGCTGGGGGCCCGGCTCCGCCCCCGCACCCGCCTGCTCCGCCTGGCGCACCGCGCCCGATCCGCCCCGCAGAACCTCCGTGAGCGCCGCGCCGCGGTCGTGGCCGCCCGCCCGATCGACCACCCGCGCTCGCTCGCGTTCCGCCGCGAGCTGCTCGGCCTCGACCTCGCCAACCGCGTCTCGCGCCGCCCGGTCGTCGACCCGGCCGGCGAGGTCGTCGTCACGATGACGACCCACGGCGAGCGGATCCGGCGCGTGCACGTCGCGATCGAGTCGATCGCCCGCGGGTCCGCCCGCCCGGCCCGGCTCGTGCTCTGGCTGGACGACCCGGCGCTGTTCACCGCGCTGCCCGCGAGCCTCGAGCGCCTGCGCCGCCGCGGCCTCGAGATCCGGCTGGTCGACGGCTACCGCGTGCACACCAAGTACTACCCGCACCTGCTCTCCGGGCGGGCGGGGGAGCGCGACCTGGTCACCTCCGACGACGACATCGTCTATCCGCGCAGCTGGCTCCGGGGTCTGCTCGACGCCCGCTCGCGCTACCCGCGCGAGACGGTGCTCTGCTACCGCGCGCACCGGGTGCTCGTCGCCGACGGTGTCGTCGCTCCGTACACGAGCTGGCCGCCCGTCGCGGACACGCGGGCCGGTTTCGACGTCTTCGGCACCTCGGTGTCCGGGCAGCTGTTCCCGAGCGAGCTGATGGTCGCGATCGCCGAGCACGGCGACGCCTTCCGGGAGGTCGCGCCCGACGCCGACGACATCTGGCTGCACGTGCGCGCCGTCGACGCGGGCTACCGCGTCGCGCAGATCGAGCCGGCCGCCGAGCTCTTCCCGTTCGTCCCGCGGACGCAGCAGACCGGCCTCTACCTCGTCAACTACTGGGACGGCGGCAACGACCGCCAGGCCGGCGCCAGCTACACGCCCGAGGTCACCGCCCGCATCGCCGCGGACGCCGACCGGCAGGGAGCGAGCGCATGAGACTCCTCTTCCTCAGCAACCTCTACCCGCCGCAGGTGCTCGGCGGCTACGAGATGACCTGCGCCCGCGTCGCCGAGGCGATGGCCGCCCGCGGCCACGACGTGCGGGTGCTGACCACGCCGACCTACCTGCCGCCGGAGCCGTCCGGCGTCGAGGTGCACCGCACCCTGAGCCTGCGCACCTACTTCCCGCTGCCGCAGACCGGCGGCGAGATCGCCCAGCTGATGCACCACGAGAGCGCGGTGTCGCGGTTCGAGAACACCCGCATCCTGCTCGAGGAGCTGCGCGACTTCGCCCCGACCCACGTGGTGGCCTTCAACCTGCTGGGCATCGGCGGGCTCGCGATCGTCGACCTGCTGCGCCGGGTCGAGGCGGGCTGGCTGTGGAACCTCGGCGACCGCACGCCGAACGCGCTCGTCGACGGCCTGCCGGAGAAGGTGCTCGCGGTCTACGGTGCGGACCGGGCCGACCACTTCGACCGCGGCGAGATCGTGGCCGTGAGCCGCTCGCTCGTCGAGACGATCGAGGCGGGCGGGCTGCAGCTCGGCGACGTCGAGGTGATCGGCCGCGGCGTCGTCGTGCCCGAGGACGACGGCCCGCGGACGTACCGCGAGGGCGGCGTCACGCGCTTCACCTTCGCGGCGTCGCTGGGCGAGCACAAGGGCGTCGACCTCGTGCTCGAGGCGTCGGCCGCGCTCGCCGAGCGGACCCGCGACTTCCGGGTCGACCTCTACGGCGACGGCGACGTGGACGGCTACCGTGCCCGCGCCGAGGCGCAGGGGCTCGAGGGCGTCGTGACCTTCCACGGCCCGCGCCCCCGCGACGAGGTGCTCGCCGCGCACGGGCGCGCCGACGCCTTCCTCTTCCCGACCTGGGCGGGCGAGCCGTTCGGCGTCGCGCCGGTGGAGGCGGCCGCGGCCGGCTGCGTGCCGATCGTGACCGCCGCGAGCGGAGTCGCCGAGTTCCTCGTCGACGGGGTCGACTGCGTCAAGATCCGCCGCTCGGCGCCGGCGCTGCTCGAGGCGATGAGCGACGTGGTGAGCGGCGCGACCGACCTCGAGGCCCTCGGCCGGCGGGGGCGCGCGGCGGCCCGCGGACCGCTCTCGTTCGGGCGCTCGATCGAGCTGCTCGAGCGGTCGCTCGAGCGCCGCTCGCGACCGGGCCTCGCCGAGCGCGCCGCCGACACGGCCCTCGAGGCCGAGATCATGGACAAGGACCACCGCGCGATGGACGTGCTCCACCGCCGCTTCTCCGGACGGGACGACGAATGACCGACGACCACGACTTCAGGGCCGACCCCGCCTCCGCGCCGACCCGCTTCGGCCGGGGCGGCGTCGCCCTGCGCGAGGCGGTGCACCGGATGGTCGCGCCGTACTTCGAGCAGGCGCGGCTGCGCACCGAGGAGGTGCGCGAGGAGGTCGCGGCGGTCCGCGGCGAGCTGGCCGGGCTCCGGGACGAGCTCGCGGCGGTGCGCGCCGAGACGGCGGCGCTGCGCGAGGAGACGGCCGGGCTGCGCGCGGCCCTCGACGAGGACCGGGCCGCGCTGGCGGAGCTGCGCCGCGAGACCGAGGAGTCGCTGGCCGTCACTCCGCCGCTGCTCGCCGCCGGCGAGTCGCGGACGGCCGACCTCGAGGAGCGCGTCCGCGGCGCCGAGCTCGAGCTGCGCGCGGTGTCCCGCCGCCTGGCGGAGGCGCTGGACGCCGCCGACTGAGTCCGCGAGCCTCAGGGATCAGGCGTCGGGGTGCATGCGGGAACCGGGGCCCGATTCAGGTGTGTTCGTGGACGTCCGTCAGGCCGGGACGGCCGTGCGCGCCAGCAGCTCCGCGATGCGGCCTGTGCAGCCGCCGCAGCCGGTGCCGGCCCGGGTGGCCGAGCCGATGCAGGCGACCGTGTCGTGACCCGCGGCCGCCGCGTCCGCGATCGTGCCGGCCGAGACGCCGTTGCACCAGCAGACCGTCGCGTCGGGAGCGAACGGGTCGCCGGTCGGCGCCGCGCCCGCGTCCGAAGCGTCGAGCCGCAGCAGACTCGAGCGGTCGGCCGGCAGCTCGGAGCCGCGCTCGAACAGCAGCGTCAGCTCCGCGCCGACGCGCGGCAGGCCGACCGAGACGAAGCCGCGCAGCACTCCGCCGACCGTGACGAGCTTGGCGTAGCCGCCGCGGGCGGGATCCGCCCAGACGGTCACCTCGGGGTGCGGGGCGCCGTCGCAGGCGTCCCAGGGCTCGGCCGTCGGATCGCCGCCCGCCACCAGGTCGACGCCCTCGGCCTTCAGCATCACCACGGCGGGGCGCGCGGCCGGCACGCGCTCGTCGGCGGGGCGACCGGCCGCCTCCGCGACGATGCGCGCCGCGAGGCGGTCGGCCTGCTGCCAGCCGGGGCCGATCAGGCCGCTCGGGCCGCCCGGCACGCGGCCGTCCGGCAGCGCCGAGCCCCGGGCCGCGACGTGGGCGCAGTCGCCGATCGCGAAGACGCGCGGGTCCGTCCAGCTGCGCTGGTGCTCGTCGACGAGGATCCCGGTCGAGACCGCGAGGTCGGCGCTCGCCGCGAGCTCGGTGCGCGCCCCGACCCCGCAGGACAGCACGAGCAGGTCGCCCTCGATCTGCTTGCCGTCCGCGCAGACCAGCGCCTGGAAGTGCGCGCGGCCCAGGTCGTCGTGGGCGAGCAGGATGCTCTCGGAGCGGGCGTGCGACACCATGTCGACGCCGGCGGCGCGGGCGGCCGCAGCGAGCATCCGCCCGCCGCCGGGATCGAGGTTCCGCCCCATCGGGATGTCGCCGTGATGCACCACGACGACCTCGGCGCCCTGCTCGGCGGCGGCGAGCGCGAACTCGACCCCGAGCACCCCGGCGCCGAGCACCACGATGCGGGAGCGGGCGCGCACCGCGTCGAGCACGACGTGCGCGTCGTCGAGGTCGCGCAGCGCGACGACGCGCTCGGGCAGCGGGCTCGCGCCCTGATCGAGCGTCTCGGGCAGTGCCGAGCGCACCCGCCGGTCGCGCCGCGAGCGCTCCATCCCGGCGAGGGTCGGCACGTTCGCCCGGGCCCCGGTCGCGAAGACCAGGCGGTCGTAGGGGAGGCGCTCGTCGTCGTGCAGGCGGACGACCCCGCGCGCGCGGTCGAGGCCGACGGCGGCGGCCCCGAGCCGGAAGACCACGCCGGCCGCCTCGGCCGTGGCGCGGTCGCCGAGGTCGAGCCGCTCGCGGGTCGCCCGCCCGACGGCGTACTCGGCCAGCAGCACGCGGTTGTAGGCGTCGGCGGATTCCGCGCCGACGACGGTCAGCGCGACCGCCCCGGCGCGGACGGCCGGCAGCAGCTCCTCGACGAAGCGCGCGCCCACCGGCCCGTAGCCGAGCAGGACGATCCGCTCGGGCGCGACCGCTCCGCTTGCCGCCCTCATCGGCTCAGACATCGAGCACCCCTTCCGCGCGGATCCAGACCCGCGTCCGCTTGAACTCCGGCATCGAGGAGATCGGATCGACGACCGCCTCGGTCAGCAGGTTGGCGCACTGCTCGCCCGCGTAGTGGAACGGCAGGAAGACCGTGTCGTGCCGGATGTCGGCCGTGACGCTCGCGCGCGCCCGCACCACTCCGCGCGCGTTGCCGACCGAGACCGGTCCGCCGTCGCGGACGCCGAGCGGGGAGGCGGTGGCCGGGTGGATCTCCAGCCGCGCCTCGGGCCGCGCCGCGTCGAGCTCGGCGACCCGCCGGGTCTGCGTGCCCGACTGGTACTGCTGCAGGTAGCGGCCGGTGATCAGCGTCAGCTCGGCGCCGACGTCGACCGGCGCCGGGGGAGCGGTGCTGACGGCGACCATCCTGGCCCGGCCGTCGGCGTGGCCGAAGTGCTCGCCGAAGAGCCGCGGAGTGCCGGTGCTGCCGGCGGGGTACGGCCAGTACGCGGCGATCCCGGTGTCGAGCAGCGAGTGCGAGAGCCCGGAGTAGTCCGCGACGCCGCCGGCCGAGGCGCGGGCCAGCTCGTCGAACACCTCCGCCGGGTCGGTCGACCAGGTCGACGGCGCGGCGAGGCGGCGGGCGAGCTCGCTCAGGATCCACAGCTCGCTGCGGACGCCGGCGGGCGGGTCGAGCGCGCGGCGGCGGCGGAGGACGCGGCCCTCGAGCGAGGTCATCGTCCCCTCCTCCTCGGCCCACTGCGGCACGGGCAGCACGACGTCGGCCAGCGCCGCGGTCTCGGAGAGGAAGAAGTCGCAGACGACCAGCGTGTCCAGCGCGGAGAGCCCGGCCCGCACCGCGTCGACGTCGGGCGCCGAGACGACCACGTTCGAGCCGTGCACGAGCAGGCAGTGCACCGAGCGGCCGAGCTCGGCGAGGAGTGCGACGGCCGGCAGCCCCGGCCCGGGGATCGTCGACGGATCCACGCCCCACACGCCGGCGACGTGGCGCCGCGCCTCCGGATCGCGGATCGAGCGGTAGCCGGGCAGCTGGTCGGCCTTCTGCCCGTGCTCGCGGCCGCCCTGGCCGTTGCCCTGGCCGGTGAGGGTGCCGTAGCCGGAGCCCGGCCGCCCGACCAGCCCGAGCACGAGCGCGAGGTTGATCGCGGCGGTCGCGGTGTCGGTGCCGTCCACGTGCTGCTCGACCCCGCGGCCGGTCAGCACGAAGGCGCGACCGGTGGCGAGGCGGCGGGCGGTGCGGCGCAGCAGCTCGGCCGGAACGCCCGTGACGGAGGCGGTGCGCTCCGGCCACCAGGACGCGACGCTGCGGCGCACCGCGTCGAACCCGGTCGTGCGCGCGGCGAGGTAGTCGCGGTCGGCCAGCTCCTCGGCGAGGACGAGGTGGGTGAGGCCGAGCAGCAGCGCGAGGTCGGTGCCGGGCGCGGGCTGCAGGTGCAGTCCGGCGCCGTCCTCGGTGAGCCGGGCGGTGGCGGAGCGGCGCGGATCGACGACGATCAGCCCGCCGCGCGAGCGCGCCCCGGCCAGGTGCGCCAGGAAGGGCGGCATGGTCGCCGCGACGTTCGAGCCGAGCAGGAGGATCGTGTCGGCCTCGTCGAGGTCGGTCACCGGGAACGGCAGCCCGCGGTCGACGCCGAAGGCCCGGTTGCCGGCGGCGGCGGCCGAGGACATGCAGAACCGGCCGTTGTAGTCGATCCGCGAGGTGCCGAGCGCGATCCGGGCGAACTTCCCCAGCTGGTAGGCCTTCTCGTTGGTCAGCCCGCCGCCGCCGAAGACCGCGACCGCGTCCGCTCCGTGCCGTTCCTGGGTCTTCGTGACGGCCGCTGCGACCGCGTCGAGCGCCTCCGCCCAGGTGACCTCGGTGAAGGTGCCGTCCGACCCGCGCATCAGCGGAGCGCGCAGTCGCTGCCCGCTCGCGAGCAGCTCCGCGGCCGTCCAGCCCTTCGCGCAGAGCCCGCCCCGGTTGGTCGGGAACTCCCGCCCCGCGATGCTCACCGGCGTCGGGCCGTCGACCCGGGTCAGCGTCATCGCGCACTGCAGGGCGCAGTACGGGCAGTGCGAGTCGGTCGGGGCGGGAGCGGCGGTCATCGTCAGATCCGGGTCCCGGTCTTCGCGGCCAGGCGGAGGTAGACGCCCGCCGTGATCGCGAGCATCACGGCGTAGGCGGCGACGAACCAGCCGAGCGCCGTCGTGTAGTCGCCGAAGGTCGTCTTCGAGTAGCCGAGCAGCTGCGGGATGACGAAGCCGCCGTAGGCGCCGATCGCCGAGATCAGGCCGAGGGCCGCGGCCGCGGTGCGCTGCGCGCCGACTCCGTCGTCGCCCTTCTGCCGGGCGCGCAGGGCGAAGACGGTCGGGATCATCCGGTACGTCGCGCCGTTGCCGATGCCCGCCGAGGCGAACAGCACGAGGAAGCCGACGAGGAAGAGCCAGAAGCTGCCGAGCGGCAGCGTCGCGATGACGAAGAGGATGCCGGCGCCCATGGCGACGAATGCGGCGATCGTCACGGGTGCGCCGCCGAAGCGGTCGGCGAGCCGGCCGCCGTAGGGCCGCGAGAGCGAACCGACCAGGGCGCCGAGGAAGGCGAGCGTCAGCGTCGCGGAGCCGACGGAGAACTGCGAGAACTCGGGGAAGGTGTCGGCGATGAGCTTCGGGAAGACGCCCGCGAAGCCGATGAACGAGCCGAAGGTGCCGATGTAGAGCACCGCCAGCAGCCAGAGGTGCGGCTCGCGCAGCGCGGCGAGGGAGGCGGCGACGTCGGCCTTCGCGGTCGAGAGGTTGTCCATCCGCTTCCAGGCCCCGATCATCGCGACGATGATCAGCGGCACCCAGATGAGGCCGGCCAGCGGCAGGTTCACCGTGGCCGCGGCGCCGATCGTGACGGCGATCGGGACGATCAGCTGCGCCACCGAGGCGCCGAGGTTGCCGCCCGCGGCGTTCAGGCCGAGCGCGTAGCCCTTCTGCGCGTGCGGGTAGAAGAAGGTGATGTTGGCCATCGAGCTGGCGAAGTTGCCGCCGCCGAAGCCGGCCAGCGCCGCGACCAGGAGCATCACGCCGAAGGGCGTGTCCGGGTTCCCCACCGCGACCGCGAGTCCGATGCTCGGGATGAGCAGCAGGCCGGCCGAGACGATCGTCCAGTTCCGCCCGCCGAAGCGGGGGACCATGAAGGTGTACGGGATCCGCAGCGTCGCGCCGACGAGGCTCGGCATCGAGATCAGCCAGAAGATCTCGCCGGTGCTGAAGTCGAAGCCCGCCGCGGGCAGCTGGACGACCACGACCGACCAGAGCTGCCAGACGACGAAGCCGAGGAACTCGGCGAAGATCGACCAGCGCAGGTTGCGGCCGGCGACCTGTCGCCCCTCCGCCTGCCACTGCGCGGGGTCCTCGGGGTTCCAGCCGTCGATCCAGCGGCCGGGGCGGCGGGTGAGGCCCGACGGGGCGGTCGTCGCGGGGCCGGTGGTGGCGGGGGCGGTGGTGGGCGGTGCAGCAGTCATCGGATCCTCCGGGGAGTGGGCGCGGGCGCGCCGAAGAGAGTGCGGGGCGAGAGAGCGGGGAGCGTGCGGGGAGAGAAGGACAGAGAGAAGGTCGAGCGGCCGGGCGCTTACGCGCTGCGGCCGAAGAGCTCGGAGACGATGTCGACCAGCTCGCGCGCGGGCGGGTCGACGGCGGTGAGCAGCGGGGCGGTGGCGAGGTCGGCTCCCGCCGAGGCGGCGAGCGAGGCGAAGTAGCCGGGGGCGAGGAGGTAGGTGGAGACGAGCACGCGGGCGCCGGGGTGGGCGGCGCGCTCGGCGGCCACCGCCTCCGGGACGCGCGGCTCGGCGGCCGAGATGAAGGAGACGGCGACGTCGCGGCCGAGCTCGGCGGCCAGGAGGCGGCCGGTGGCCCAGCAGTCGGCGACCGCGCCGGAATCGCTCGAGCCGGCCGCGGCCAGCACGACGCGGTCGCCGTCGGCGAGACCGGCCTCGCGCAG
This sequence comes from Rathayibacter sp. VKM Ac-2927, assembly GCF_022815525.1. Lineage (NCBI taxonomy): Bacteria > Bacillati > Actinomycetota > Actinomycetes > Micrococcales > Microbacteriaceae > Rathayibacter > Rathayibacter sp. VKM Ac-2927. The sequence continues at coordinate 77,171 of NZ_JALGRT010000002.1, read as the reverse complement.
GCGGCGGGCGAGGACGCGGGCGAGCCGCGGGTCCGGGCCGAGGGCGCCGGTGACGCGGACGGGACGGTCCGCCTCCGCCGCGGCCTCGGCGAGGTCGACGTGCACGTGGTAGCCGGCCGAGAGCAGCAGCGGCACGACGACGGCCGGGCGGTCGGGCTCGAGCGTGCCGAGGGAGGCCGGCACGTCGGGCTGCTGCACGTCGACGAAGGAGTCGAGGACTTCGGCCGCGGGGTTCGCCTCGCGGACCGCCTGGACCAGCGCGGCGACCGCGGTGCGGCCGTCGTCGTCGGAGGTGCCGTGCGAGGCGCAGACCAGCGCTGTCCGCTGGGCGACCTCGATCACTCCGCCCGTCTCCCGCACGCTCCAGGTGGCGAGGTGAAGCCGCGGCGAGGTGTAGCAGACGCCCGTCTCGAGGTCGAAGACGTCCTTGTGGAGGGGCGAGGCGATCGTCGCCCGCTGCACGCCGTCGACCGCGCGGGAGCCGACGATGCCGCGGGAGAGGACAGCCGCGCCGGTCGCCGGGTCGAGGTTCGAGACGGCGAAGACGCGGCCGTCGGGGAGGAGGAACAGCGCGAGCTGCACGCCGCCGACGAGCGCGGCCTCGCCCCAGAGCGGCTCCAGCTCGAGCCGATTGCAGACGGGGACCCAGGTCGCGGCCGGCGCGGTGCCGGCCGGAGCGCTGCGGGCCGTCGTGGGGCCGGCGGTGACCTGCTGATCGAGGAGGGTCATCGTCCCGCCTTCCGAGGAGGAGTGCTGCCCGCGGCCGGTCGGCGGCGGTGAGCCCCACGGTAGAGAGCCCACGTTTCGCGGGAGCACCCCTCCGGAGTCACGGGCGTAACGAAGCCCTCACGATGCCGGACCGCTGTCGTGAGAGGTCGGTCACACGACGTTACGCAGGGGCAACGGGGGCGAAACCGCGCCTGCCTACGGTGGAGCCCATGACATCCCGAGGAGCGATCCCCACCGGCCCCCGACGCGTGCTCGTCGTCGGCGCCGGCCCCGCCGCCCACCGCCTGGTCGACGCGCTCGTCGCCCGCGCCGGCGCCACCGCCCTCGAGATCACCGTCTTCGGCGAGGAGTCGCACCACCCCTACGACCGCGTCGCCCTCTCGAAGCGCCTCGAGGGGATGACCGACCTCACCCTCGGCGACGGCGCGCTCTGGGAGTCGGCGACGCTCGTCACCTCCTCCCGCGTCGTGGCGCTCGACCCGGAGCACTGCCGCGTCCAGCTGGCCGACGGCCGCTGGTTCGAGGGCGACGAGATCGTGCTGGCCACCGGCTCCTCCGCCACCGTGCCGCCGATCGAGGGCGCCGAGCACGGCCGCGTCTACCGCACCCTCGAGGACGTCGACGGCCTCGTCGCCGACCTCGCCGCCTTCCGCGCTCGCCGCGGCCGCCCGGCGAGCGTGGTCGTCGTCGGCGGCGGACTGCTCGGCCTCGAGGCCGCGGGCGGCGCGCACCGGCTCGGCGCGCGCACCGCGCTGATCCACTCCGGCCGCTGGCTGATGAGCGCCCAGCTCGACGAGGGCGCGGGGCAGGCGCTCGGCCGCATCATCGCGGCGCAGGGCGTCACCCTGCACCTCGGCAACCGCCCCACCGCCGTCCTCACCTCGCCGCAGGGCACCGTGCTCGGCGTCACGATGACCGACGGCACCAGCATCGGCGCCGACATGGTCGTCTTCTCGATCGGCATCACGGCGCGCGACGAGCTCGCCCGCGCGGTCGGGATCGAGGTCGCGCCCCGCGGCGGCGTCGTCGTCGACGAGGCCTGCCGCACCAGCCGCCCGCACGTCTGGGCGATCGGCGAGGTCGCCGCGATCGACGGCCGCACCGTCGGCCTCGTCGCCCCGGCCAACGCGATGGCGGAGGTCGTCGCCGACCGCCTGCTGGGCGGCGACGCCACCTTCCCGGGCGTGGACGACGCGACCAAGCTCAAGCTCTCCGGGGTCGAGGTCGCGAGCTTCGGCGACGCGCTCGGCGCGGGGGAGGGGGCGCTCGAGGTCGTCTACGCCGACCCCGCCCGCGGGCTCTACCAGAAGATCGTCGTCTCGGACGACGCGCGCACCCTGCTCGGCGGCATGTTCGTCGGCGACGCCGGTCCCTACTCCTCGCTCCGCCCGCTGCTCGGCCGCGAGCTGCCCGCGGAGCCCAGCGCCTACCTCGCGGCGGCCGGCGGCGAGGTGCCCTCGGGCGACCTGCCCGACGACGCGCAGCTCTGCTCCTGCAACAACGTCTCGGTGGGCGACGTCCGCCACGCCATCGGCGAGGGCTGCACCGAGCTCGGCCCGCTGAAGGCCTGCACCCGCGCCGGCACCCAGTGCGGCTCGTGCGTGCCGCTGGTGAAGAAGCTGCTCGACACCGAGCTGACCCGCGCCGGCGTCGAGGTGTCGCGCGCGCTCTGCGAGCACGTCTCGCTCAGCCGGAGCGAGCTGTTCGAGTCCGTCCGGATCCTCGGCCTGTCCTCGGCCGAGCAGGTGATGGAGCGCTTCGGCTCGGGGCTCGGCTGCGACGTCTGCAAGCCCGTCATCGCCTCCGTGCTCGCGACCCAGACCAACGGCTACATCCTCGACGCCGGCCAGGCGCCGCTCCAGGACACCAACGACCGCGCGCTCGCCAACATGCAGAAGGACGGCACCTACTCCGTCGTCCCGCGGGTGCCGGGCGGCGAGATCACGCCGGCGAAGCTCAAGGTGATCGCGGAGGTCGCCGAGCAGTACGGCCTCTACACGAAGATCACCGGCGGCCAGCGGATCGACATGTTCGGCGCCCGCCTCGAGCAGCTCCCCGAGATCTGGCGGATCCTCGTCGACGCCGGGATGGAGTCGGGCCAGGCCTACGGCAAGTCGCTGCGCACCGTGAAGTCCTGCGTCGGCTCGACCTGGTGCCGCTACGGCGTGCAGGACGCGGTCGGCATGGCGATCTTCCTGGAGGAGCGCTACCGCGGCCTGCGCTCGCCGCACAAGTTCAAGCTCGGGGTCAGCGGCTGCGCCCGGGAGTGCGCCGAGGCGCGCGGGAAGGACATCGGCGTGATCGCGACCGACACCGGCTGGAACCTCTACGTCGGCGGCAACGGCGGCTACCAGCCGGCCCACGCGCAGCTGCTCGCCCAGGACCTCGACGACGAGACGCTCGTGCGCTACATCGACCGCTACGTCATGTACTACGTCCGCACCGCCGAGCGCCTGCAGCGGACCGCGCGCTGGCAGGAGGACCTGCCCGGCGGCCTCGACCACGTCAAGGAGGTGGTCTGCGAGGACTCGCTCGGGATCGCGGCCGAGCTGGAGGCGGCGATGGCGACCCACGTCGACACCTACGTGGACGAGTGGGCGGCGACGCTCGCGGACCCGGACCGGCTGCGCCGCTTCCGCTCCTTCGTCAACGCGCCCGACACCGCGGATCCGCGGGTGAGCACGGTCCGCGAGCGCGGGCAGAGCCGGCCGGCGGGGCGCGACGAGCGCTCGGACGGGCCGGTGCTCGTGGCCGGGACGTCGATCCCGATCGGGCCGGGCGCGGTGTCGGTCGTGGGGCCGTCGGCGTCGGTGCCGGCACCCGCGACGCTCGCGCCGTTCGCTCCCTCCGGCTCCGCCGCGTCGTCCGACTCCGCCGTGGCCGGATCGGAGGCGTGATGCAGCTCTCCGTCGATCTCACCGGCCGCCGCGTCCTCGTCGTCGGCAGCGTCGTCGGCACCCGCCGCGTCCTCGCCCGCTACCGCGCGGCCGGCGCCCTCGTGGAGCGCTGGGACGCGGACGACGCGCTGTGCCTGCGCCTCGCCTCCGCGTCGCTCCTGCCCGCGGCCCGTCCCGCCCTGATCGCCTGGGTCGAGGGCGCAGCGTCCCTCCGCGCGGCCGCGGCCGCGGAGGCCGCCCGCCATGGCGTCTGGGTCGTCGACGAGGCGCCCGCCGCACACCGCCGCATCGGGCACGTGAGCATCGTCGGCGGCGGACCCGGCGACCCCGAGCTGATGACGCTCGCCGCGCACCGGGCCCTCCGCGAGGCCGACGTCGTGCTCTTCGACCGCCTCGGCCCGCACGACGGCCTCGCCGACTGGGCGCCCGGCGCCGAGCTGATCGACGTCGGCAAGACCCCCGGCCACCACGCCGTCCCGCAGCACGAGATCGAGCGGCTGATGGTCTCCCGCGCGCTCGACGGGCTCGAGGTCGTCCGGCTGAAGGGCGGCGACCCGTTCGTCTTCGGCCGCGGGTCGGAGGAGGTGCGCGCCTGCCGCGTCGCCGGCGTGCCGTTCACGATCGTTCCCGGTGTCACGAGCGCGATCTCGGTCCCCGCCGCCGCCGGCATCCCGGTCACCCACCGCGAGGTCAGCCGCGCGTTCACCGTGGTCTCGGGCCACGCACCCTTCAGCGAGGAGGAGCTCGGGCACCTGGCCGGGCTCGGCGGGACCCTGGTCGTGCTGATGGGCGTGAACACGCTCCCGCACCTCGTCGCGGGGCTGCAGCGCGCCGGGATGGCCGCCGGCATGCCGCTGGCGATCGTCGAGCGCGGCTGGTCGCACGCCCAGCGCACCACGATCTCCTCGGTCGGCGGGGTGCTCGGCCTGCTCGCCGAGCTGGCGCCGCGCTCGCCCGCGGTCATCGTCATCGGCGAGGTCGTGCGCCAGGCGGCGTGCGATGATGCTCAGGATCCCGAGAGCATCGCCCGCGCGGTCGATGCGCTCACCCTGTGACCGCCCGAGGGGGCCGCTGATGACCGGCACCGAGGCGAGCGGCGAGGCGACCGGTGCTGTCGCGAGCGCCGCCCCCGGCGCCGACGGATCCGACGCCGACGCCGCATCGCCCGGCTTCCGGCCCGACCAGCTCGTCGGCTTCCGCATCGGCGTCACCTCGGACCGCCGCTCCGAGGACCTGATCGCCGCCTTCGAGCGCCGCGGCGCCGACGTCACCCACGCCCCCACCATCCGGATGCGCGGCGTCGACACCGAGGGCGTCCTCGAGGCGGAGACCCGCGCGATCGTCGCCGCGCGCCCCGACGTCCTGCTCGCGACCACGTCCTACGGCATGCGCCGCTGGCTCGAGGCGGCCGACGCCGCCGGCCTCGGCGACGACCTGACCGACGCGCTCTCGGACGCCCGGATCCTCGTCCGCGGCCCGAAGGCGCGCGGGGCCGTCCGCGCCGCCGGCCTCGACGACCACGGCATGAGCGAGCGCGAGACCACCACCTCCCTCGTCGACCTCGCCCTGCGCGAGGGCGCCGCCGGCCGCACCGTCGCCGTCCAGCTGCACGGCTTCACCGACCCGGCGCAGCTGCAGCGCCTCACCGACGCCGGCGCGACCGTCCTCACCGCCGCCCCCTACCGCTGGAGCGCGCACGAGGACTCGGCCCGCGTCCTCCGCCTGATCGAGGCGATCTGCTGCGGCGGCCTCGACGCCGTCACCTTCACCAGCGCGCCCGCCGTCGAGGCGCTGTTCACCGTCGCGGAGGCGGCCGGCCGGCTGGACGAGCTCCAGGCCGCCTTCCGCGAGACCGTCGTCGCGGCCGCCGTCGGCCCGGTCACCGCCGCGCCCCTCGTCGAGGCGCAGATCCTGCCGATCGTCCCCGACCGCTTCCGGATGGGTGCGCTCATCCGCCTCACCTGCGAGCACCTCGAGCAGTCCGCCCCCCGCATCGACACCGACTACGGCCCCCTCGAGCTGCGCGGCCGGCACGCGGTGCTCGCCGGAACGCGCGTCGCCCTCACCCCCGTCGCCCTCGCCCTCTTCCGCACCCTGGTCGCCGCCGAGGGCGCCACCGTCGCCCGCTCCGTCCTCGCCGCCGCCGCCCCCGAGCCCCTCGACGACCACGCCGTCGACGTCGCCATCAGCCGCCTCCGCCAGGCCCTGCCCGAGCCGCGCCTGGTCGCCACCGTGATCAAGCGCGGCTTCCGCCTGTCCACCCCCACGTAGGCCCGCGGGTCTCCGCACGGCGATCCGCGGCGTTGTCGTCGGTTGCGATACCGCCGGTATCGCGCCCTCCTCCGCCTTGCGGCTCACCGCGCGGAGGCCCGCGGGCGGTTCGGCTTCCGCACGGCCGCCTGCGGCGTTGTCGTCGGTTGCGATACCGCCGGTATCGCGCCCTCCTCCGCCTTGCGGCTCACCGCGCGGAGACCCGCGGGCGGTTCGGCTTCCGCACGGCCGCCTGCGGCGTTGTCGCGGGAACCATCGGACGCGCGATGGGGTCTGCACGTCTACCTTCGCCCCGTTCGGGTCCATTTGCGCGGGCCGGGTCCGTCGAGTGGACGCATGCGGGGGTGTGCGCACGAGGCGGACCCCATGTCGCGTCTCTTCGAGGAGGCGGCAGCGGATCGATCCGCGAGTGGACGCATGCCGGGGCGTGCGCGAGTGGCGGCCCCCTGTTCGTGTCCTCTCGTGCGGCGCGTGGCAGGCGAGTGGACGCAGAACGGGCTGTGCGCGCACGCCGGAGGCCGGTCGGCGTCTGTTCGTGGAACTGCTCGCGAGGCGATCTGCGAGTGGCCCTGGCGGTCGAGTGCAGTCAGCGCGACGGGCGCCAGCCGCCGGCCAGCAGGGCGCGGCGGACGCGGTCCGTGCAGCCGGCGAGGTCCGCGTCGAAGGAGGCGGAGGCGATGCGTACGACGGTCCACCCCACGGCGGCGAGGCGCTCGTAGCGGATCAGATCGCGGTCCCACTGCGCGCGGTCGGTGCGATGGTGGTCGCCCTCGTACTCGACGACCACCCGCCATCGGCGGAACAGCAGATCGACCCGCCCGATCCTCCCGTCGGCGTCGACGAGCTCCGCCTGCAGCTCGGGCTCGGGGAGACCGGCGGCCGCGAGCGCGAGGCGCAGGAGGGTCTCGCGGCGCGACTCCGCACCCTCGCGGACGAGCTCCAGCGCATGTCGGACCGCGCGGGCCCCGCGTCCCTCGTGACCCTCGACCCGCCTCCGCAGCTCGCGCAGCGGAACCCACGGCCGCCCCGGCTGAGGCCGGACAGGGACCAGCACCAGCGCGTCCCCGACGGCGACGAGGTCCTCCAGCGACAGCATCGAGGCGAGCTGGAGGAAGAGACTCGCTCCGTCCGCGAGGAGGAGCCCGCCGCGGCGGACGGCGCGCAGCCGGGGGTCGCCGAGGGAGTGGCCGACGAGACCGCGTCCGCGCGGCGCATGGGCCGGCGGCCGCACCGCGACGTGCAGCGGCTCGCCGGGCGGTTCCCGCGGCAGATCGAGCGGCCACAGCCGGGCGGCGGTGATGCCGCAGAAGACCGATCCGTCCATGACGGTCGCGTAGGCGCGAGCGCGCTGCACCACGGTCACGGCCTGGCCTCGGGGAACGCGGACTCCCCGGAACGGCGCCTCGAGATCACTCGCGCGCAGCCGCTCGATCCCGACCCCCGCTGCCAGCGCTTCCTGCACCGAGAACGCCCGCCCCGCGAGCGCGGGAGGGAGGGGTGCGGGCCGCGGCATCGCGCCATCCTGCCCGAGGGCTGGAGATACCCGCTCTCGTTCTCCACAGGAGGCGAGCGAATGGCCGCGGAAGGGGTCCTGGGTCACGCGCAGACCCCATCGAGCGTCCATTCGCGGTCTGTTCGGGGCCGGGCGCGCCGCTGCCAGACTGGAGCGCATGAGCAGCGGAGCCCGCAGAGTGATCATCGCGCCCGACTCCTTCAAGGGGTCGGCGACCGCAGTCGAGGTGGCGGAGGCGCTCGCCGAGGGCTGGCGCGGCGTGCGGCCGGACGACGAGCTGGTGCTCGCTCCGATGGCCGACGGCGGCGAGGGCACGGTCGACGCGTTCGCGGTCGCGGTGCCGGAGGCGCAGCGCCGCACGCTCACCGTGGTCGGGCCCGACGACCGCCCCGTCGAGACGGCCTGGCTGCTGCTGCCGGACGGCACCGCTGTGGTCGAACTCGCCTCCGCGAGCGGCATCACGCTGCTCGATCCGCTGCGCCCGCTCACCGCGCACACCCGCGGCTTCGGCCGGGCGATCGCCGCCGCGCTCGACGCCGGCGCCCGCGCGCTGCTGCTGGCGATCGGCGGCAGCTCGTCGACCGACGGCGGCGTCGGGGCGCTGCGCGAGCTCGGCGCGCGCTTCCTCACCGTCTCCGGGCACGACCTCGGCGACGGCGGCGGCGCGCTGCACGAGCTCGCGGTCGTCGACCGGCACGCCCTGCGGCCCGTCCCCGCGGGCGGCGCTCGCATCCTCAGCGACGTCACCAACCCGCTGCTCGGCGACTCCGGAGCCGCGCACGTCTTCGGGCCGCAGAAGGGCGCGACCCTCGACGACGTGCTCCGCCTCGACGACGGCCTGCGCCACCTCGCGGCGCATCTCGACGCGGATCCGGAAGAGGCCGGCACCGGCGCGGCCGGCGGCACCGGCTTCGGCCTGCTCGCCTGGGGCGCGCGCCTGGCCCCCGGCTCGGCCGCGGTCGGCGAGGCGCTCGGACTCCCAGCCCTCGTTGCGGGCGCGGACGTCGTGCTCACGGGCGAGGGGCGCTTCGACGCGCAGTCCATGGCCGGCAAGGTCCCCTCCTACCTGCTCGGGCTCGCGGAGGCGGCGGGCGCCCGCACGATGCTGGTCGCCGGGGCGATCCAGGCGCCGACCACCGCGTTCGCCGCGGCGGGCTCGCTCACCGAGGCGGCGGGGTCGGCGGCCGCCGCGATCGCCGACCCGCTGCCGCACCTGCGGACCGTTGCGGCGGAGCTGGCGCGCCGCGCGTCCTGACGGCGCGCGGCGGCGGGTGTCGGCCCTGCCGGTGCGGCTGCCCGAGTACCCGTGGTGGTGCGTGAGGGCTGCGCGGAGGCCCCGCCGAGGCCGCCCCGGCGGCGCCTGTCCGCACCCGCGGGTGTCGGTGGTCGGCCGTAGCGTCGAGCCATGGACCTCGCAGCACGCCGACCCCTAGATGTAGTGGTCGACGTGCGCCCCGGCACCCGCATGTCGGGCATGCCGACACGCCGGGGAGCGTTGTACCCAGGGAACGGATCGCGACTGTCCACAGCGGTGGATAACTCGGGAAGATCCGCGTCCTTCCGCGGGTCCGCGGGCCCCGGCCTGTGGATGGATCGGGGGAGGACCGGTGGATAACTACACGGATGTAACTACTACTCCTAGTGGGCTGCCGCCGGGCCGCCCACTATATGTAGTATTGCTGAGCAGGTCGGGCCGAGAGGCCCACCGGCACCGCCGCCCGGTCTCCGAGCGCCCCGCACCACTCCACATCAGAACTCCCCACGACCGCCTCCCCGCCCGCCCGGACCCCGGCGCGGCACCGGATCCGGCCCTCGGGACACCTCCTTCCGAAAGGACGACACCCATGGCTGTGACGGTCTACACCAAGCCCTCCTGCGTGCAGTGCACCGCGACCTACCGGGCCCTCGACAGCAAGGGCATCGACTACGAGATCTTCGACCTCTCCGTCGACGAGAAGGCCCTCGACGCCGTCAAGGCCCTCGGCTACCTCCAGGCGCCGGTCGTCATCACGGACGACGATCACTGGTCCGGCTTCCGCCCCGACAAGATCTCCGCTCTCTGAGGCCCACGGGCGGCGATTCGCGGCGTTGTCGTCAGTCGCCGTAGCGCCGCTACGGCTCCTTCCTCCGCCTTGCGACTCACCACCCGTGGACCTCAGAGAGGTCCGGTGGAGTGAGGGCTGAGCTGGTCAGGAGCACACAGCTTCGCCGGTCCGGGTGCGCAGGTTCTGCCCCGGGCCGGCGGAGGATCCGCGGGAGCGGGTCCGCAAGCGCCCGCGAGGGCGGACGACGGAAGGACGGGGGAGGCGCGCGATGAGCGGACTCGTGTACTTCTCGAGCAGCTCGGGCAACACCCACCGCTTCATGCAGAAGCTCGGGCGGCCCGCACAGCAGATCCCCCTGCACTCCCGGCGGGACGGCGCCGCGGTCGACACGCTCCACGTCGACGAGCCGTACGTGCTCGTCCTCCCCACCTACGGCGGGGGCAACGGCGGGGGAGCGGTCCCCAAGCAGGTCATCCGCTTCCTGAACGTCCCGCGCAACCGCGCCCTGCTCCGCGGGGTCATCGGCGCCGGCAACACCAACTTCGGCGAGGCCTACTGCCTCGCCGGCGACATCATCGCCCGCAAGTGCGAGGTGCCGCATCTCTACCGTTTCGAAGTATTCGGCACACCCGACGACGTCCGCGCCGTCGACGAAGGATTGGACTCGTTTTGGACGCAGCAGTGATCGACGCCCCCCGGGACGCCGCGCAGATGGACTACCACTCGCTCAACGCGATGCTGAACCTGTACGGCCCGAACGGGGAGATCCAGTTCGACAAGGACCGCGAGGCGGCGCGCGAGTACTTCCTGCAGCACGTCAACCAGAACACCGTCTTCTTCCACTCCCTCAAGGAGCGCCTCGACTACCTGGTCGAGAAGGAGTACTACGAGAAGGCCGTCCTCGACCAGTACTCGTTCGACTTCATCCAGGAGCTGAACGACCTCGCCTACTCGAAGAAGTTCCGCTTCGCGACCTTCCTCGGCGCCTTCAAGTACTACACGTCGTACACGCTGAAGACCTTCGACGGGAAGCGCTACCTCGAGCGCTTCGAGGACCGCGTCGTCATGTCCGCCCTCGGCCTCGCCCAGGGCGACGAGAAGCTCGCGATCGCCCTCGTCGAGGAGATCGTCGCCGGCCGCTTCCAGCCCGCGACCCCCACCTTCCTCAACACGGGCAAGGCGCAGCGCGGCGAGCTCGTCTCCTGCTTCCTCCTCCGCATCGAGGACAACATGGAGTCGATCGCCCGCGGCATCAACTCCGCGCTGCAGCTCTCCAAGCGCGGCGGCGGCGTCGCCCTCTCGCTCTCCAACATCCGCGAGGCCGGCGCGCCGATCAAGCAGATCGAGAACCAGTCCTCGGGCATCATCCCCGTGATGAAGCTCCTCGAGGACAGCTTCAGCTACGCGAACCAGCTCGGCGCCCGCCAGGGTGCGGGAGCGGTGTACCTCTCGGCGCACCACCCGGACATCCTGCGCTTCCTCGACACCAAGCGCGAGAACGCGGACGAGAAGATCCGCATCAAGACGCTCTCCCTCGGCGTCGTCGTACCCGACATCACGTTCGAGCTCGCGAAGAACAACGAGGACATGTACCTCTTCTCCCCGTACGACGTCGAACGCGTCTACGGCCTGCCCTTCGGCGACATCTCGATCTCCGAGAAGTACCGCGAGATGGTCGACGACCCGCGCATCAAGAAGACCAAGATCTCGGCGCGCGAGTTCTTCCAGACCATCGCGGAGATCCAGTTCGAGTCGGGCTACCCCTACATCGTGTTCGAGGACACGGTGAACAAGGCGAACCCGATCAAGGGCCGCATCAACATGTCCAACCTGTGCTCCGAGATCCTCCAGGTCAACACCCCCACGACCTACAACGAGGACCTCTCCTACAACAGCATCGGCAAGGACATCTCCTGCAACCTCGGCTCGCTGAACATCGCGCTGACGATGGACTCGCCCGACTTCGGCCGCACCATCGAGACCGCGATCCGCGGCCTCACCTCGGTGTCCGACCAGTCGCACATCACCTCGGTGCGCTCGATCGAGGACGGCAACGACAAGTCGCACGCCATCGGCCTCGGCCAGATGAACCTGCACGGCTACCTCGCCCGCGAGCGGATCCACTACGGATCCGAGGAGGGCATCGACTTCACCAACATCTACTTCTACTCGGTGCTCTTCCACGCCCTGCGCGCGTCGAACAGCATCTCCATCGAGCGCGGCACCACCTTCGAGGGCTTCGCCGACTCGAAGTACGCCTCGGGCGAGTTCTTCGACACCTACACCGAGAAGGAGTGGGCGCCCGCCACCGAGCGCGTCTCCCGCCTCTTCTCCGAGGCCGGCATCGCCGTCCCCACCCAGGACGACTGGCGCGCGCTCAAGGCGTCGGTCATGGAGCACGGCATCTACAACCAGAACCTGCAGGCCGTCCCGCCGACCGGCTCGATCTCGTACATCAACAACTCGACGTCCTCGATCCACCCGATCGCGTCGAAGATCGAGATCCGCAAGGAGGGCAAGCTCGGCCGCGTCTACTACCCGGCGCCGTTCATGACGAACGACAACCTGGAGTACTACCAGGACGCGTACGAGATCGGCTACGAGAAGATCATCGACACCTACGCCGCGGCGACGCAGCACGTCGACCAGGGCCTCTCGCTGACGCTGTTCTTCAAGGACACCGCGACCACCCGCGACATCAACCGCGCGCAGATCTACGCCTGGCGCAAGGGCATCAAGACGATCTACTACATCCGTCTCCGCCAGCTCGCGCTGGAGGGCACGGAGGTCGACGGCTGCGTCAGCTGCATGCTGTAACGTCCCCCGTCGATCCCCCGACAGTCTCGAACGACCTATCCGCACGAAGAAGAGATCATGACTCCCCCTGAGAAGCTCAAGCTGGTCAGCCACGTCGACGCCATCAACTGGAACCGCATCCAGGACGACAAGGACGTGGAGGTCTGGAACCGCCTGACGAGCAACTTCTGGCTGCCCGAGAAGGTCCCGCTGTCCAACGACATCCAGTCGTGGAACACGCTGACCCACGACGAGCAGCAGCTCACGATGCGCGTGTTCACGGGCCTGACCCTGCTCGACACCATCCAGGGCACGGTCGGCGCCGTCTCGCTGATCCCCGATGCGCTCACCCCGCACGAGGAGGCCGTCTACACGAACATCGCGTTCATGGAGTCGGTGCACGCGAAGTCGTACTCCTCGGTGTTCTCGACGCTGTCGAACACCCAGGACATCGACGAGGCGTTCCGCTGGTCGGTCGAGAACCCGAACCTGCAGAAGAAGGCGTCCATCGTCATGGACTACTACCGCGGCGACGACCCGCTGAAGCGGAAGGTCGCCTCGACGCTGCTCGAGTCGTTCCTCTTCTACTCGGGCTTCTACCTGCCGATGTACTGGTCCTCGCGCGCCAAGCTCACCAACACCGCGGACCTGGTGCGCCTGATCATCCGCGACGAGGCCGTGCACGGCTACTACATCGGCTACAAGTTCCAGAAGGGACTCGAGCTGGTCGACCAGGCCAAGCGCGACGAGATCAAGGACTACACGTTCTCGCTGCTCTACGAGCTCTACGACAACGAGGCGCAGTACACCCAGGACCTCTACGACCAGCTCGGCCTGACCGAGGACGTCAAGAAGTTCCTGCACTACAACGCCAACAAGGCCCTGATGAACCTCGGCTACGAGCCGATGTTCCCCAAGCAGGTCACCGATGTGAACCCCGCGATCCTGTCGGCCCTCTCGCCCAACGCGGACGAGAACCACGACTTCTTCTCGGGCTCCGGCTCCTCCTACGTGATCGGCAAGGCCGTGAACACCGAGGACGAGGACTGGGACTTCTAGGCGTCGACACCACGTCCCGGCCTCCACGGCGAACGGCTCCTCCCCTCCCGGGTGAGGAGCCGTTCCTCGTTCCCGGGATCACTCAGTGGTCAGAGCTTGAGGAGCGCCGAGCGGATCGCGGTGAGCAGTGCGGGGGCGTGGACGGTGATCGTCGCCCAGAGGCGATCGTTGTCGAGGGCGGCGTAGTTGTGTGCGGCGATGTTCCTCGTCGCTCGCAGGCCTGCGACGTCCTGCGCGGGCAGCTGCCCGATAACCTCCGAGGGCAGATCGCGGTGGACGAGATCGGCGAGATTGATCAGCGCTAGAGCGCCGATGTCGCGTCCGTCCGAGTCCGCCGCGAGGAACTCGTCACGGCCGTCGCGTGCGGCCCTCTCCATCCTGGAGCTGAGGCGATCGACTTCGACGACCAGGCGCTGAGTCTTTCCGTCGTCGTCGTCTGGACGTCGCGGACGCGCGCTGAAGCCGTTCACAGCGCTACCGCCTCTTCTCGGATCGCCCGGACGACGTCGTTGTCGGAGTCGTCGACGACCACGTCGACGGGGAAGCCGAGCAGCTCCTCCGCCCTGCCGCGGAAAGCTGCTAGTCCGAGGTAGTCGACGGCGAGATCGGCGGTGACGAGCAGGTCGACGTCGCTGCGCTCGTGATCGGTGCCGCGGACCGTGGAGCCGAAGACGCGGACGTCGTGCAGTCCGTGCTCGCCGGCGAGGTCCCGGACCTGGTCCGCGAGCAGCTCGAGAGCCAGCGAAGGACGCAACCGGGCGGCCTGCAGGATGCGGGCGAGCAGTTCCGGGCCGGCTCGCCGCGCGCCTGTCTCAATCGCGGCGAGATTCGACTGCTGGAGCCCTGAGGCTCGCGCGAGCGCGCTCTGCGACATGCCGATGTCCTCGCGAGCGCGGCGGACCACAGCGGCGGTGTCGAGCGAGTTCGTCTGCACGAGGTGATGCTAGCAAGTCGATATCACTCTGATATCACGTCGCGTCAATCGAGCGGCAGCCGCATCAGCACGCGCGGGAAGCCGTTCAGCACGGAGGTGGTGTCCGCCGCCTGCGAGAAGCCGGCCTTCTCGAAGAGGGCGCGGGTGCCGACGTAGGCCATCGTCTGCTCGACCTTCGCGTCGGCGTTGTCGACGGGGTAGCCCTCGATCGCCGGGGCGCCGTGCGCGCGAACGAAGTCGACGGCGCCCGCGAGCAGGGCGTGCGAGATCCCGCGCCTGCGGAAGCCGGGGCGGACCCGGATGCACCAGACGCTCCAGACGTCGAGGTCGTCGACGTGCGGGATCCTGCGGTTCTTCGCGTAGCTGGTGTCGGCGCGGCGGTGCACGGCGGCCCAGCCCGCCACCTCGCCGCCGTCGTAGGCGAGGACGCCGGGCGGGGGATCCTCGGCGACGAGCTCGCGCATCCGCTCGCCGCGGGCCGTACCCCGCAAGGCGTTGTTCTCGGTGGAGGAGAGCAGCCGGTAGCTCAGGCACCAGCACACACTCGCGTCGGGCTGCTTCGGGCCGTTCATCGTCGCCAGGTCGTCGAAGACGGTGGCCGGACGCACCTCGATCGTCATGGCGGCAGCCTCCCACCGCGGCCTCTCCCCGGCAAGGCGCGCGATTCACCACTCCGGCGCATGAATCGCACCAGCACCCCCTGTTGGACGGCGCACAGGCGGCGCCCGTACCGTGGTCGAGGTATCCAACGAAGGAGCACTCCCTTGAAGCACGTCCCCCTCGGCGCCTCCGGCCTCGACTCCCCGAACGTCGTCCTCGGCCTCATGCGCATCCCCGACATGACCGACGACGCCATCCGCGACCTCGTCCGCACCGCCCGTGACTCCGGCATCGACTTCTTCGATCACGCCGACGTCTACGGCGGCGAGCTGCACCGCTGCGAGGAGCGCTTCGCCGAGGCGCTGGCGCTCACTCCGTCCGAGCGCGAGCAGGTCGTCCTGCAGACCAAGGCAGGCATCGTCGGCGACGGCCCGTACTTCGACTTCTCCTACGAGCACCTGATGCAGTCGGTCGAGGGCTCGCTGAAGGCGCTGCGCACCGACTACATCGACGTGCTCCTGCTGCACCGTCCCGACGCGCTGGTCGAGCCCGACGAGGTCGCCCGCGCCTTCGACGAGCTGCACGCCGCCGGCCAGGTCAAGCACTTCGGCGTCTCCAACCAGACGCCGTACCAGATCGAGCTGCTCAAGAAGTCGCTGAACCAGCCGATCGTCGCGAACCAGCTGCAGCTCTCGATCACGCACTCGCCGATGATCGCGCAGGGCGTGGCCTCGAACATGATCGCCGAGGACCAGTCGGTGATGCGCGACGCGGGCATCCTCGACTACTGCCGCCTCAACGACATCACGGTGCAGGCCTGGTCGCCGTTCCAGAGCGGCTTCTTCACCGGCGTCTTCCTCGACAACCCCGAGTACGGCGAGCTGAACGCGGTCCTCGACCGCCTCGCCGCCCAGTACGACGTCCCGCCCCTCGCCGTCGCGACCGCCTGGATCACCCGCCACCCGGCGAAGATGCAGGTCGTCCTCGGCACGACGAACGAGCAGCGCGTGCGCGATGCAGCCCTCGGCTCCGACCTGCCGCTCACGCGTCCGGAGTGGTACGAGCTGTTCCGCGCCGCGGGCCACATCGTCCCCTAGAGCTCCCACCCCGGAGAAACGCGCGTCGGCGCACAGGGAGGCACGGACCGGACAGGGTCCGTGCCTCCTCTTCGTCTGCCCCCTCCGCGAGATGCCACTTGTGCACGCGACACGCCGCAGAAGGCGTGCACAAGTGGCATCTCGCTGGCGGGAATAGGGGAGGGCCCCCTGCGTTGAACTTGAGTGCAAGTGACTCAACTCTTTCAGGAGGACTGGTGCCCGACAACTTCAACGAGGCCGGAGCGAGCTCGTTCGACGACTTCCTCGCCCGCTACCTCGACGGTGAGCGCGCCCGCGCGGCGCGGTCCATCGACCTCAGCCGCTTCCTCAGCGCACGCACCCAGAGCATCCTGCAGTCCGCAGGGCGCTTCGCCCTCGAGCGCGGCCAGACCGAGCTTGACGCCCTGCACGTGCTGCGGGTCCTCGTCGACGACGAGGCCGTGTCGCAGGCGGTCCGCCGCATCGGCGTCGACCCCGGCGCCATCGCGACCGCCACGGAGGCGCGCCTGCCGCAGGCGAGCGAGGCCCCGGCCTCGCAGAACGCGGCGACCATCACCCCGAGCGCCCAGCGCGCGCTCTTCCACTCCTACCAGGTCGCCCGCTCCAGCGGCTCGACCTACATCGACCCCGAGCACCTCTTCTTCGCGCTCGTGCTCGGCCAGGACGCGCCCGCCGGGCAGGTCCTCGCCCGTGCCGGTGTCACCGCGGAGGCGCTCACCCAGGGTCTGCGCGAGACCGTCGCCGGCGAGCAGACCGTCCCCGAGCAGGGCGCACCCGCGTCCGAGACCCCGATGCTCGACAAGTTCGGCACCGACCTCACCGAGCTCGCCCGCGAGGGCCGGCTCGACCCGGTGATCGGCCGCTCGGACGAGATCGAGCAGGCCGTCGAGATCCTCAGCCGCCGCACCAAGAACAACCCGGTGCTCGTCGGCGAGGCCGGCGTCGGCAAGACCGCGGTCGTCGAGGGCCTGGCCCGCGCGGTCGTGGCCGGCGAGGTCCCGGAGCAGCTGCGCGACAAGCGCGTCGTCTCGCTCGACCTGCCCGCCATGCTCGCGGGCACCCGCTACCGCGGCGACTTCGAGGAGCGCCTCACCACGACGATGGACGAGATCGCGGCCCACTCGGGCGAGCTGATCGTCTTCATCGACGAGGTGCACACCGTCGTCGGCGCCGGTGGCGCGGGCGAGGGCGGCATGGACGCGGGGAACATCCTCAAGCCCCGGCTGGCCCGCGGCGAGCTGCACCTGATCGGTGCGACCACGCTCAGGGAGTACCGCACCATCGAGAAGGACCCTGCCCTCGAGCGCCGGTTCCAGCCGGTGCGCATCGGCGAGCCGAGCATCGAGGACGCCGTGGCGATCCTGCACGGACTCCGCGGCGCCTACGAGGAGCACCACCGCGTCGCCTTCACCGACGACGCCCTGCGCGCCTCCGTCGAGCTCTCCGCCCGCTACCTGCCCGACCGGGTGCTGCCCGACAAGGCGATCGACCTGATCGACCAGGCCGGCGCGCGCCTCCGCCTGAAGCTCGGCGCGGGGGTCGACACCGACGCGCTGCTCGCGCGGCTCGCCACCCTCGAGGGCGACAAGAACGCGGCCGTCTCGGCCGAGCACTACGAGGAGGCGTCGCGCCTGCGCGACGAGATCACCGCGGTCCAGGCGTCGCTCGACGCGGCGACCGCCGACGGAGCCGTCTCGCAGGAGGCGGTCGTCGGCGAGGCCGAGATCGCCGCGGTCGTCGCCCGTGCCACCGGCATCCCGGTGTCGCGGCTGACCGAGGGGGAGCGCGACCGGCTCGCGCAGCTCGAGACCGAGCTGCACCGGCGCGTCATCGGCCAGGACGCCGCGGTCGCCGCGGTCGCCCGCGCCGTCCGTCGCAGCCGGACCGGGATGGGCGACTCCTCGCGGCCCGTCGGCTCGTTCCTCTTCCTCGGCCCGACCGGTGTCGGCAAGACGGAGCTGGCCCGCACCCTCGCGGGCTCGCTCTTCGCCGACGAGCAGTCGGTGATCCGCTTCGACATGAGCGAGTTCGGCGAGCGGCACACCGTCTCGCGGCTGGTCGGCTCCCCTCCCGGGTACGTCGGCTACGACGAGGCCGGTCAGCTGACCGAGCGCGTGCGCCGGAACCCGTACTCGGTCGTGCTCTTCGACGAGATCGAGAAGGCCCACCCGGACGTCTTCAACCTGCTGCTGCAGGTGCTCGACGACGGACGCCTGACGGACGGTCAGGGCCGCACGGTCGACTTCCGGAACACGGTGATCATCATGACCTCGAACCTGGGGTCGGAGTTCCTCGCCTCGCGCTCCGGTGCGCTCGGCTTCGTCGCGCAGAGCGACGAGTCGGCCGAGGGCTTCGCCTCGGAGAAGGACCTGCACGACCGCGTGATGGGCCGGCTCCGCGAGGCGATGCGACCCGAGTTCCTCAACCGGATCGACGAGATCGTGCTGTTCCGCCGGCTCGGCCGCGCGCAGCTGCGTGAGATCGTCGGGCTGGTGCTCGAGGCCAGCCGTGCGCGCCTCGCCTCGCGCGACGTCTCGCTCGAGGTCACCGAGGCCGCGGTCGACTGGCTCGCCGAGCACGGCTACGAGCCGCAGTACGGCGCACGGCCGCTCCGCCGCCTGGTGCAGCGCTGGGTCGACGACCGCATCGCCGACCTGTTCGTCTCCGGCGACGTGACCGACGGCGGCGCCGTCCGCGTCGACGCCGTCGCCGACGACCTCGTCGTGACCTCGAAGGCGACCCTCCCCCTGGCAGCCTGACCCCGCACCGTCTGGTGAGCGGACGCCCCCGGCGTCCCTCCCGCGAGATACCACTTGTGCACTCTTTTCACGGCGTGTCGCGTGCACAAGTGGCATCTCGCGGAGGGGGAGGCCGGGGTTTCGTGCGTCCGGGGGCGGTGCGGGGGCGGCTGTCGAGTGGTTGCGGGGGGTGGCGCGGGTGGGTAGACACGAGGGACGAGAACCGGAGGCACGATGACGAACCCGCGCTACTACGACCCGGTCGGCAAGGCGGTCCGCGCGCTCCTGGTCATCAGCTTCGTCTGCTTCGGGCTCGCGGTCGGCTTCTTCGCCCTCGACATCGTGATGCCCGGCAGCATGACCGACGCGCACCGCCCCTGGTCGGAGGCGAGCGGCGGCCTGGCCTGCTTCGGGATCGCGGCGCTGATCGTGCACTACGCGACGGTCGCCATCGTCGGCGCGCTGCGCGGCCGCGGCTGACGCCCCCTCCTCTGCTGATCGAGTAGCCCGCGCAGCGGGTGGCTCGAGATCGACCAGCGTCAGAAGCTGAGTCTGCAGACCCGCCCTGCTGACGGCGGTGGGTCTCGATACGCCCCTGCGGGGCTACTCGACCAGCATGAGGGAGGCCGCGGCGCGTCCCCTGCTGATCGAGTAGCCCGCGCAGCGGGCGTATCGAGATCCGCTGGTGTCAGAAGCCGAATTTGCAATGACCAGCAGGAGGCGCGAGGTCGGGCACGCGGAAACGGCTCCGGCTCGCGGGAACCGGGGGGTTCTGCGAGCCGGAGGCGGTTTCACGTGCCGGGGGTGGGGGCTACGGGCACTTCTTCGCGGTGATGGCGACGCGGAGGGTGGCGTCGGGGGAGACGCCGGTGCCGCCCGCGGGGTCCTGGCCGGTGACCTGGCCGGCGTCGGGGGCGTTGCCGTTCTCGGTGCAGGACAGGGTGATCTTCGAGAAGCCGGCCGAGGCGAACGCGGCCTTGGCGGTCTCGAGGTCCTGGCCGACGACGTTCGGCACCGTCTGCTGACCGGCCGCAGGGGCCGCCGGAGGGGCGGGTTCCGCGGTCGGGGCGGGGGCGGGCGCCGGGCCCGAGCTCGGGATGATCGTCACCGTGGTGCCGCGGGTCGCGGTGCCGGAGGGGCTCTGGCGGACGACGGTGCCCGACGCGGCGGAGTTCGCCTCGGCGGCGCCCTCGCTCACGCTGAAACCGGCCGACTCGAGCTTCGCCCGGGCATCGCCGACCGACAGGCCGGTCACGTCGGGGACGTTGACGCGCGGCACGACCTGCAGGGAGCCGTCTGCCTCGGGGAAGGCCGTGCCGCCGTAGCGAGCATCGGCGGCGCGCATCACGACCGGCCAGATGCGGTGGCGAGCCGTCGCCGCGGAGCCGGAGTCGAACGAGAAGCGGCCGAGGCGGAGGTTCGCGTCGCCCTTGATGTTGAAGACGCCGACCGCGGTCGCGACGCGGGTGCTGGCACCGGTCATCCAGGTGGCCATCGCGTCATCGGTGGTGCCGGTCTTGCCGATCAGCGGAATTCCGTCGCCGGTCCGCGACTGGACGGCCGTACCGCCGCCGGAGAACGTCGACTGCAGGGCGATCGCCGCCGTCGCGGCGACGTTGCGGTCGATCGACTGGCGGCAGTTCGCTGCAGGGACGGGCTGCTCGGCTCCGGTCGCGTCGACGATCTTGTCGATCGCGATCGAGTCGCAGGTCGATCCGCCGGACGCGATGGTGGCGAAGGCGCCGGCCATCGAGAGCGGGGACACGTAGTTGGTCCCGAGCACGGACGACGGGTTGTGCTCGAGCTCCTCGCCGTTGCCCCGCTTCACGCCCATGTCCGCCGCCGTGTTGCGGATGGCGCACAGGTCGAGCTCGCGGGCCATGCCGACGAAGCCCGTGTTGAGCGAGGTCTTGGTGAAGTCGACGGCGGTGCCGACCTGGCCGTTACCGCCCTCGTCGTTCTTGGCGCTGGTCGAGCCTGCGTAGTTGGTGCCGCCGGGTGCGCACGAGTCCTCGAAGCTGCCCCAGATCGCCTTCCGCGTCCCGTCCACGGACTCGTTGATGCTGTGCCCCTCTTTCAGCCACTCCACCAGGGTGAAGAGCTTGTAGGTGGAGCCGGGCTGGATGCCCGAGGAACCGCCGTAGGCCTGATCGGTGCTGAGGTTGATGGCGCTGTAGGAGGGGTCGGCCGCGAGCACGTCCGGGTCCTGCGAGTACTTCTTGTTCTGCGTCATCGCGAGGACGCGGCCGGAGCCGACCTCGACGCTGACGGAGACCGCTCCGACGTCGAAGTTCCAGGTCTGCGGGACCTGCGCGTTGACGGCGGCGACGGCCGCGTTCTGCAGGTCGACGTCGAGCGTCGTGTAGACGTCGAGGCCACCGCGGCGGAAGTTCGTCCAGCGGGTGTCCTCGTCGTCGCCGAACACCGGGTCGTTCTTGAGGATGTTGGTGACGTAGTCGCAGAAGTAGCCCGCGTCGCCGGCGGTGGAGCAACCGGTGCTCGGCTCGGTGATCTGCGGCTCGATCGGCGACGCGATGGCGGCGTCGTGATCCTCCTGCGAGATCTTCCCCTCCTCCAGCATCTTGCCGATAATGTAGTCGCGGCGGTCCTTGTTGCGCAGGTAGCCGTTCGCGGCGCCGTTGTCGGGGTTGTCCGGCTGGTCGAGGCGGAGCACGGCCGGGTTGTTCACGATCGCGATGAGGCTGGCGGCCTGGGCGACGGTGAGGTTCGCGGCGGTGGTGTTGTAGTAGTAGTTGGCGGCGGTCTCGATGCCGTAGGTGGTGCCGCCGAAGAACGCGATGTTCAGGTAGCCCTGGAGGATCTGGTCCTTCGAGTACTCCTTCTCGAGGCCGATCGCGAGCTTCATCTCACGGAGCTTGCGCTCGGGGGAGGTGCGCGTCGCGGCGTCGATGGCGGCGGCGCGCTCGGCCTCGTCGGTGATGTTGCGGACGGCCTTCTCGACCAGCACGTTCTTCACGTACTGCTGCGTGATGGAGGAGCCGCCCTGGGTGTCGTTGCCGAGGACGTAGGTCTGCGCGACGGCGCGCAGGGTGCCGGGGAGGTCGACTCCGCCGTGCTCGTAGAAGCGGGGGTCCTCGCCGGAGACGGCGGCGTCCTTGGCGAACTGCGAGATCTGGTCCAGCGGGACCTCGATGCGGTTCTCGACGTAGAAGGAGGCGAGCAGCTGCGGGGACCCGTCGGCGCGGGTCGCGTAGATGTTGCTCTTCTCGGAGAGCTTGTCGACCTCGAGGTACTCGGGGAGACCGTCGAACACTCCGATGGACTGGTTCGCGGCGACGCCGGCGATCGCCACGGCAGGAGTGACGGTGGCGGTCACGAGGACTCCTGCCACGACACTCATGCCGAGGAAGCCCACGACCGCCTTGATCACGCCACCGGTTGTCCTGCTGTCGGACGCCAAACCTTCTCCTTCGGGTCACCCCCGATCATCGCGACGGCCGCCGCCGACGCCCCGGACGCCCATCTGCGCCGGGTCAACCCCGACAGACTAACCCGAGACCCCGGAATGACGAAGGGCCGGTCCGGGGCCTGAAAAGGGCCTGTGCGCGGGGGACGACGGTGCGGAGCGTCACCGGAGCCCGTGCGAACGCCCGGATCGGTGCTCCGACCGCGGACGTCAGCCGGTGACCGGCCAGACGTAGTCGAGCCCGGGCAGGGTGTCCGGGAAGAGCGGCGCGTAGTGCTCCGGGTCCTTCTCCACCAGCTTCGAGCGGTGCGAGAGGTGCACGTCGTCGCGGCCGAACCAGGGCGGCAGCTCGATCTCGCCGGCCCGGTAGCGCGCGGCGTCCTCGAGGTCGAGCGCCAGGGCCGCCTCGGTCTTCTCGAGGCAGGTGTCGGCGTAGCCGCGGTCGGTCCAGGCGTCGCAGGTCTCGCGCTGGTAGGCCATCACCGCCGGCCGGTAGCCGCGCCACATCCGCACCGCGGGGTGGTGCTGCCAGCCGTAGCCGGGCACGGTGAGCGCGCGCATGATCTGCAGCGTCTCGATCCGCTGCTTCCCGAGCCGCTTGCTGTCGAGGGCCCGGGCGCTCGCGCGGAGGTCAGGGACGGGGAGGAAGGTCTGCACCCGCCCCATCCAAGACGACGCGGATGGTCCCGGGCTGTGTCCGCCCGGACGCCGCCCGGTCACCGGACCGTCACGCCGATGTCGCCTGCGCGGCGTACCGTGCGGCGCATGACCGGTCTCCCCCTCCTCGCCACCGACGACGTCCAGCTGCGCTGGGCGCGCCCCGAGGTGCTCGACTCCGCCCGGCACCGAATGCTCCGGCTGCTCACCCTCGCCGAGCGCCTGCGCTACGAGGCGACCGGCCGCCGCGAGGTGCGCGACGGCTTCCTCCTCGGCCGGGTGCTGGTCCGCGAGCTCGCCGCCGAGACGCTCGGGATCGATCCGCTCGACGTCCGCGTCGACGCGCGCTGCGGGCAGTGCAGCGGACCGCACGGCCGCCCGGTGCTGGGCGGCGACCACCCGGCGCTCGAGCGGATGCGGATCAGCATCGCCCACTGCGACGGCGCGGTCGTGGCCGCGCTCGCCACCGGTCGCGAGATCGGCATCGCCGCCGCCCGGAGCCGCGCGGTGCGCGAGCGGATCGCCTCGGGGAGCGCGAGCGCGGAGCAGGTGCTGCAGGAGCTGCGGACCCGCGCCGTGAGGAAGGCCGACGGCCGCGGGGCGTCGAGCGGCGGCGATCCGGTCCTCTTCCGCACTCGCGAGGGGGCGACGGAGGCGTGGATCGAGGGCTCCGAGGGCTACCTCGCCGTCTCGGAGCCGGTGGTGCACTCGGCGCTCGTCGTCACGGTCGCGGTCGCGCAGGACTGAGGGCGCGCCGTCCTGCGCGGTGCTGGACGCGGAGCGCAAGCCCCGGCTCACTCGAAGAGCGAGAGGGTGAGCGTCGAGCGGTAGGAGCCGGCGGCGACGGTCGGCTCGGTGGCGAGGAGCAGGTCCGCGGTGGCGGACCAGGATCCCGATCCCGCGGGGGAGTCGTCGGCGGCACTGAGGAGCACCGCGTCGTGCACGCCCGAGCCGCCGTCGAGGACACCTGCGACGCGGGGGCCCGCGAAGACCGCACCGCCGGGGCCGGTGAGCTCCGGGGTCCAGCCGAGGTGCGCGGCGCCGATCGAGCCGCCGCTCGCCCTGGTGAAGTCGCTCGCGGAGCCGAGCACGTACCAGCCGGAGACGGCCGGGCCCGCCGCGGAGCCGCGGGTGTCCGCGACCGTGACGGTGGGCAGGGCGCCGAGGAACTGCCGGCGCACCGCGGTGGAGCCGGACTCGACCAGAGTGGACGCCGATCCGGCGACGGTCATCGACAGGGCGCCGGGGGTGTTCGGCGGGTCGATGCTGACGCCCACGTCGACGCCGCCGGCGTCCTGTTGCTCGGGGACGCGATCCGGAGACTCGGGCGCGGGAGTCGCGGTGGGCGAGGCTCCGTCGGGGGAGTCGCTCTCGGAGGGCGTGCCGTCCGTGGAGTCGTCAGTCGGCGACTCGACGGCGGCGGGGGTGCTGGTCCGCGGGGGGACCGCGCAGCAGGCGGTCGTCGCGTCCGTGACGGAGCCGCGACCGCTGCGCGTGGCGGAGGACGGCCAGGGCAGCGTCGTCGGCGAGGCGGACGCGGAGGCGACGGGGACGGGGACGGCGGTGTCCGTGGTCTCCGGCGCGGTGACCGCCTCCGGAGCGACAGCCGCCGAGGCGAAGACCAGGCTGAGCGCGAGGGCGGCGGTGGGGACCGCGGTCGCGAGGACGGCGCGGGTGGTGCGGATCACTGAGGTTCCCGTTCTGCCGGACGCGGCGATGCACCGGCCTGAGATTCCTATCAGTGGCGGGCGGGCGGGGGAGACCCCGCTTCCGGGTGCAGTGGGTGGGTGGGTCTCGATACGCCGCGTGCCGCGGCTACTCGACCAGCATGCAGAGGAGGGGCTGCGGTTCGGCAGGCGAGGGCTGCGCTCCATGCTGATCGAGTAGCCCGCGCAGCGGGCGTATCGAGATCCACGCGGGCCAGCAGGCCGAGTCTGCAGACCTGGCCTGCTGACGGCGGTGGGTCTCGATACGCCCCTGCGGGGCTACTCGACCAGCATGCAGAGACGCCGCTGCGCGGCTACTCGACCAGCATGGACGGGGCCGCTGCGCGGCTACTCGACCAGGATGGAGGGGCCGGGTCAGCAGGTGCGGGCCGGGTAGCTCACCTTCTGCTCGAGGGTGGACGGGCCGGACGTCGCGGTGACGGTGACCTCGCCGGCCGGCATCGACGCCTGGCGGGTGGTCCAGCTGTGCGCGGCGTTCGCGCCGGCCGCGACGCTCGCGAAGGCCTTCTGCCCGTATGCGGACGAGACGGTGACGCCGATCGGCGCGGTCTCGCCGTTGGTGGCCGTCACCGACAGCACGGCCTTGCCGGCGATGCAGCGCGAGGACACGACGGCCGGGACCTTCAGAGCGGGAGCGGCCGCCTCGGGCACCACGATCTCGGTGATCTTCAGGTACGAGTTCGGCGTCGAGAAGCTGAGCTTCAGCCCCGTGGCGTCGACCGCGGTGAAGGGGATCGTCGTCAGCGCGCCGTTCGCCGCCGGAGCGACGTTCTGCGCGGACGTCGGGCGCCAGACGCCGTCGGTGCCGCGGTAGGCGATGCTCACCGAGGCGAGCGTGCCCTCGGTGTTCGTGAACGACAGCCCGGCGACGCGGTGCGCCTCGGTGTTGGTCAGCGTGAAGTCCGCACTGCCGGCGAACGCCTGGTCGGTCCAGGTCGACCACGCCGTCGCGACGTTCCCGTCGCAGGCGTTGCCGGCGGGCAGGGTCGCCCACTTCGTCTGGCTGAAGGACGCCGAGACGGCGGCGCCCTTCACCCGGCAGACGTTCACCGGCGGCGCGGTGCCCCAGATCTGCACCTCGGCGATCGACTGCCAGGTGTTCGCGGCGCTCGTCAGGTGCAGGCGGAGGCCGGTGGTGTCCGGCAGCGAGGACAGGTCGAGCGCGACCGTCGGTGCGGCGTCGGTCGCGGCCTGCGAGAGGGTCGCGGCGACGGTGCTCGTGGTCCAGGCGCCGTTCACCTGGTACTCGACCTCGATGCGCGAGGGCCAGGTGGCCGTCGCGCCGTCCTTGAAGGCGTGCACCGTCACCGAGTCGAGGTTCTGCGGGCTGCTCCAGGAGAAGGCGAGCCGGCTGTCGCGGGGGTAGCCGGTGCCGGTCCAGTCGTCCCAGCCCTTCGCCTTCACGTTCCCGTCGATCAGCGTCGGCGCGAGGTCGGTGCGGCTCGAGACCGTCAGTGAGGCGCCGGGCGCGAGGTTGGCGATCCCGGGCTCCGCGACCTCGATGGTGCGGGTGAAGGTGCGGCCGCGCGCGAACTCGGAGTCGGCGGCGAGCGTGCCCGTCACCGTCAGCGTGCCGAGGAGCGCGGGGCCGGTCGGCGCCCAGGTGACGGCGACGTCGCGGGTGGCGGTGTCGGTCGCCACCGAGACCGTGGCGGGCAGGACAGCGGCGACGTCGGCGTTCCGGCGCACCGCGTCGGGGAGGCGGTCGTCGACGACCGACCAGGTGCCGGCTCCGACGCCCTTGTCGTCCCAGTAGGACTCGTTCCAGCCCGCGGCCCAGCGCGCCGGGTCCTCGACGGCCGGGTTCCGCATCTCGAGCCGGCCGTTCTCGCCGATGGTCATCGGCAGCCAGACGTAGTTCGAGTTCGACTCGCCGTCGGCCCAGCGGTCGCCCATGTAGACGTACTTCCCGGGCGCGAGGGTGAGCACGTTGGTCGACTGCGAGCCGAAGGTGGTCTTCCGGGTATCGCCGACGGAGAGGAGCCCGTCGCCGCCCTCGGGGATCGCGTTGTAGGCGACGTTCTCGTTGACGTCGCCCTTCTCCACTCCGCGGATCCACGAGCCGAGGATCGAGTCGGCCGTGTAGTAGGTCTGCGGGTTGGGCGCCCAGCCGGTCGCTCCGGAGGCGATCGTGTAGTACTTCCCGCCGTTCGCGAAGATGGCGGGCGCCTCGAGGTGGCCGCACTCCTTCACGATCTGGAAGTCGGTGCCGCGGACGGGCGCTCCGGCCTTCCCGTCGGCGAAGACGTAGGGGTAGGTGCCGTCGGCCGAGTACTGGCCGGCGTCGAGGGTGTCCGTCGTGGTCGTGCGCTCGACGTTCGTGTAGTCCGCGTCGAGCTTCGCGATGTAGAGGGAGTAGTTCTCCTCGGAGGAGTAGGAGATGTACGCGGTGCCGTCCTCGTCCTGGAAGACGGTCATGTCGCGCGCCTGGCCGGGGACCGCCGAGGTGGTGCAGGCCTGGTAGTCCGAGCGGTTGTAGAGGCGGTAGACGCCCTGCATCGTGAAGGGGCCGGTCGGGCTGTCGGAGGTCGCGACTCCCGCCATCGACCGGGCGTAGGTGCTGCCGCCGGGGGTGATCCGGCCGTCGGAGTGCCACCACATGACCCACTTGCCGGTCTTCTCGTTGAAGAGCACCTTCGGTCGCTCGAAGATCGCGGTGTTCGGCGAGGCCTGGGTGGTGTCGAGGTGGTAGTCGAGCTCGGCGATGCGGTCGGCGCGGGGCTGGCCGGCGTCGTCGACGGTGTCGTAGAGGGCGTCGAAGTAGGGGGACTTCAGATCGTCGGGAGCGGCGACGCTGCGCAGCGCGACGCCCTTGTTCTCCCAGTTGTGGCCGTCGGTCGAGCGGTAGACGGCGACGCCGGGGCTGCTCCAGTAGCCCTTGGTGCGGTCCTCGCCGTACCAGTACTGCACCTCCTGGCCGTTCTCCTGCGTGGTGACGATCTGGCCGCCGTGCGCCTGGATGTGCCGCCCGTCGGTGTCGTACCAAGAGGGCTGGAAGTAGTCGGCGGCGGCCCGGCCCGGGTCCTGGATCGCGGGGTAGTCGGTGTAGACGGGCGGCGGACTCGTCCGCGGGACGCCGTCGTCCGGGTCGGTGATGACGCCGGAGGGGGCGGCCGCCGCGGGGGACGCTCCCGCTCCGAGGAGGACGGCCGCGAGGAGGGCCGCCACTCCCGCCGCCACGGATCGCTGTCGAGGACTCATGCTGTGCTCCTTTGCACGCCGGACCGATGTTCACGCAAACACCGCTTCTCGACCGTACATGGCGACGTCAACATTAAGCGAGGGGTCCGCGCTGCTCCGCCGGTGGACGTGGGTCTCGGGACGCCCCTGCGGGGCTGCTCGACCGGCACGCGGGCGCGTCTCGGGGTCCGCCGGTCGCGCGGTGGGCAGTCCATGCTGATCGAGTAGGCCGCGGAGCGGGCGTGTCGAGATCCACCACCGTTCGGAGTCAGGTCTGCAGGCCCGGCCTACTGAGGATGGTGGGTCTCGATACGCCCCTGCGGGGCTACTCGACCAGCAGGGAGCTAGGGGCGCGCAGCTGCGCGAGCGGGCCTTCGTGCAGCGGCTCCGTCTTCCAGCGCGACGTGAAGGTGCCGGCGGTGGGGTCGAGCGCGAGGTGCAGGCGGTGCGGTGTCTCGAGGAAGAGCACGTCGACCAGGATGGCCCCGCTGTCGCCGGGGCCGGCGCTCGCCGCGAACGCGTCGGTGACGGTCCACTCGCCGGAGCCGGGGGCCAGTAGCAGCCGCTCCTCGCCCTCGATCAGCGCGAGCGTCCAGCCGGCGGCGTCGCCCGCGATCTCCAGCGCGGTCAGCGAGCGGATCGCCGACCCGGGCGCGGCGGAGAAGCGCCCGGGCTCGGGAGCCGCGGGCAGCGCGGGGAGCGGCGCGAGCCCGAGCGAGCCGAGGCGCTCGAGCAGCCGGGCGTCGGCGTCGGCCGTCGAGCCTCGGCCGACCGCGGGCAGCAGATGCTCCCAGACCGCGGCGAGGAGTGCGCCGGTGTCGGTGCTCTGCCCGGTGATCGCGACGACGAGGTCGTGCTCGGGCAGGATCAGGCTGAACTGGCCGTAGGCGCCGTCGGCCCGGTAGCCGTGCAGCGAGCGCCAGAATTGGAAGCCGTAGCCCTGCTCCCAGTCCGGGCTGTCAGCCGGGGGAGTGGTGACGTGGGCGGTCGACGCCTCGGCGACCCACTCCGGTGAGAGGACCGCGGTCTCGTCCCAGTGCCCCTCCTGCAGGTAGAGCTGCCCGAGCGCGGCGGCCGCCTCCGTCGTGGTGTGCAGCCCGCTGAAGCCGATCTCGCGGTCGGAGGCGTCGCGGATCCAGGCGACATCGCCGATCCCGAGCGGGTCGAGCAGCCGCGGACGGAGGTACTCGGTCAGTGGCAGGCCGCTCACGCGCTGCACGATCGCCGCGGCGGCGAAGGTGCAGGGCTGGTTGTAGGCGAAGACGCTGCCCGGCTCCTGCTCCGGCGGCAGCAGCAGGAAGCCGCGCACCATGTCGACGGGATCGAGCTCGCGCGCCCGATCGATGGTCTCGGCGGAGTGACCGCTCGCCATCGCGAGGACGTCGCGGACGCGGATCGCCCGCGACCGCGGATCCGTAATCTCGGACTCCAGCTCCGGGAAGAAGGAGAGGACGGTCGCGTCGAGATCGACCAGCCCCTCGCCCACCGCGAGGCCGACCGCCGCGGCGGTGAAGCTCTTGCTGAGCGAGTAGAGCAGGTGCAGCCGCTCGGCCGAGTACGGCGCCCACCAGCCCTCGGCGACCACGGCGCCGGCGTGCACGACCATCAGGCCGTGCAGCTCGACGCCGGGGGCGGCCTCGATCGCGTCGAGCAGATCGAGGACGCCACCGGCGTCGAGGGCGTGGGCGGAGGGGGAGCTTCTCGGCAGTGAGCGCGTCATCCTCCGATGCTACGCAGGCGTGCTCCCGGCCGAGGCGGGGCCGCTGCCGCCGAACGGTCTCGTCGTCAGCGGCCCTCGGCTCCAGGGCTCGTGTCAGCCCGCTGCCGGTCCCGTCGGCAGGGTGAGGGTGCCGGAGAAGGGGGTGGAGTAGCGGGTGCCGAGGGGCGTGGTGCCGGAGAAGGTGCGGCTGAAGGTGATGCTCCCGGCGTCGAGGTCGGCCTGGGTGACCTGGGCTCGGACCTGGTAGTAGGGAGCGGGCTGGCCGGGGGTGAGGGCCATGGTGGTGTCGTTGATGTACTTGAGTTCGACGTCGCCGGTGTTCACGGGGTAGGCGATCCAGGTGATCCGGGTGCCCACCTTGACGGCTTCGCCGTTCTTGAGTTCGAGGTGCCCCTCGAACTCGCCGGAGAGCCTGGGGCGCTCGGCGGGAGCGGGCAGGGCCAGCGTGCCGGTGACGGCACCGGAGGTGTAGCGGGTGCCGGCGACGGTGGTGGCGTCGTAGGTCTTACTGAAGCTGACGGTGCCGGCGTCGAGGTCGGCCTGGGTGACCCGGCTCCTCCAGGAGAAGTGGTCGGTGGTCTCGCCGGGGGCGAGGTCGACGTCGATGCCGTCGATGGTGCTCAGCTCGACGTCACCGGTGTTGGCGAGCTCGGCGGTCCAGGTGATCCAGGTGCCGGCGGTGACGGGTTCGCCGTCCTTGGTGTCGAGGACGCCGGTGAAGTGCCCGTCGATGCCGGGGTGCTGGACCGGGAGGGTGAGGGTGCCGTGGAGGGTGGGTGAGGTGTAGGGGGCGCCGTCGGGGGTGGTGGCGGAGAGGCCAGCGGTGAAGGTGGCGGTACCGGCGTCGATCTCTTCCTGGGTGAGCTTGGTCTGCCAGAACAGGTGGGTGGTGGTCTCGCCGGGAGCGAGGTCGGTGTGGCTGCCGTTCAAGTCCTTGAGGGTGACGTCGCCGGTGTTGGTGGCCTCGATGCGCCAGGTGACCGTGGTGCTGGTGGTGGCGGGTTCGCCGTCCTTCTTGTCGAGGGTGCCGACAAGGTGTGCGCTGACGCCGGGGTGCTCGACGGGGAGGGTGAGGGTGCCGTGGAGGGTGGGTGAGGTGTAGGGGGCGCCGTCGGGGGTGGTGGCGGAGAGGCCAGCGGTGAAGGTGGCGGTACCGGCGTCGATCTCTTCCTGGGTGAGCTTGGTCTGCCAGAACAGGTGGGTGGTGGTCTCGCCGGGAGCGAGGTCGGTGTGGCTGCCGTTCAAGTCCTTGAGGGTGACGTCGCCGGTGTTGGTGGCCTCGATGCGCCAGGTGACCGTGGTGCTTGTGCTGGCGGGTTCGCCGTCCTTCTTGTCGAGGGTGCCGACGAGGTGTGCGCTGACGCCGGGGTGCTCGACGGGGAGGGTGAGGGTGCCGTGGAGGGTGGGTGAGGTGTAGGGGGCGCCGTCGGGGGTGGTGGCGGAGAGGCCAGCGGTGAAGGTGGCGGTACCGGCGTCGATCTCTTCCTGGGTGAGCTTGGTCTGCCAGAACAGGTGGGTGGTGGTCTCGCCGGGAGCGAGGTCGGTGTGGCTGCCGTTCAAGTCCTTGAGGGTGACGTCGCCGGTGTTGGTGGCCTCGATGCGCCAGGTGGCCGTGGTGCTTGTGCTGGCGGGTTCGCCGTCCTTCTTGTCGAGGGTGCCGACGAGGCGTGCGCTGACGCCGGGGTGCTGGACCGGGACGGTCGCGGGCGACGGGGTCGCAGTGTGCGCGGTGACGGTCGCCGTCCCCGGCGACGGCTCATCGGCGTGCGCGGCGGTCGCGGCGCCGCCGAGGAGGACGAGGGACAGCGCTGCCGAGACCGTCATGTCGAGGGCCCGTGCGGTGTGACGGCGGCCGGAGGTGGGTCTGCGGGAACTGTGTCGCGGGGTCATGGCGCTCCTTGACGTGAGGGTGAACAGAGGATGTGAAACATTGTCACATCCGCTGTCGACCCGGATCGCGCCCGTCGTTCCCTGTGGCGCGAGACGCGCCTCTCAGCCGGCCGAGGTGGGGAACGGCCCGAGGTCGAGCAGGAAGCGCAGGATCTCGCCGGCCGGGGCGCGGACGGCGGGGCCGGAGCCGAGCGACCAGGAGGCGTCGGTCGGCACGAGGGAGCTGCCGCGGGCCGCCGCGCGGATGGCGAGCGGGGCGCGGAGCGAGCGGTCCAGCGCCACGGCGCCGCTCACCTTCTCGGGGAGCACGGTCTCGGGGGCGAGGGCGAGCTCGACGCGGACCGCTTCGACCAGCTCGGCGACGCCGGTGGGGCCGCGACCGGCGCGGCGGGCGGTGGCGAGGGCGGTGAGCGCCGCCGGCAGCGCTGCCGGGGCGGGAGGATCGGCGGCCTCGCGAGCGCCGAGGCGGGAGGCGAGCCGCTGCGTCGTACTGCTGGAGAGCCGCACGACGAGGGCGCCGAGAAGAGGGGTGGAGACGGCACTGGCCGCCCCGCCCTCCGCGAAGGAGGGGGAGGCGGCCAGGACGGCGAGCCGGTCGAGCCGATCCGCGACGAGCGGGCGCCAGTCGTTGCTGACCCCCGACTCGTCGACCGAGGCTCCGGAGCTGAGCGGCAGGAACCGCGACCAGTCGGCCACGACCGGAGCGGCTAGCGTCCGCCGGAGCGGCGCTTGTTGTAGACGTCGAAGGCGACCGCGAGCAGGAGCACGAGGCCCTTGACCGCCTGCTGCCACTCGATGCCGATGCCCATGATCGACATGCCGTTGTTCAGGACGCCGATGATCAGACCACCGAGGATCGCGCCGCCGATGGTGCCGACGCCGCCCTGGACGGCAGCGCCGCCGATGAACGCGGCCGAGATGGCCTCGAGCTCGAAGCCGTCGCCGGCCTTCGGGCCCGCCAGGTTGAGGCGGGCGGTGAAGACGAGGCCGGCCAGCGCAGCGAGGACGCCCATGTTGACGAACAGCCAGAAGGTGACGTTGCGCGTCTTGATGCCCGAGAGCTCCGCGGCGTGCAGGTTGCCGCCGATGGCGTAGACGTGGCGGCCGAAGACCGAGCGGTTCATCACGACGCCGTAGACGAGGACGAGGACGGCCAGGACGATCAGGGTCACCGGGATGCCCTTGAACGACGAGAGCGCGAAGGCGAACGCGGCGACGACGACGGCGATGAGGACGAGCTTGGTGACGAACCAGGCGCCGGGCTCGACGCCCTGGTTGTACTTCTGGCGGCCGCGGCGGGTGCGCACCGACTGGACGGTGAACGCGACGATCGCGAGCGCGCCGACGCCGAGCGACAGCGGGTCGAGACCGGTGGTCTCGCCGAACAGGTCGGTGAGGAAGCCGTTGCCCAGGGCGCGGTACTCGATCGGGAAGGAGCCGATGTTCGCGTTGCCGAGGACGACGAGCGCCAGGCCGCGGAAGATCAGCATGCCCGCCAGGGTCACGATGAACGCGGGTATCCCCACGAACGCGATCCAGAAGCCCTGCCAGGCGCCCACCAGAGCTCCGATGAGCAGCGAGAGCACGATCGAGACGAACCACGGCAGGCCCATGTTGACGGCGAAGACACCGGACATGGCGCCGACGAACGCGGCGATCGAGCCGACCGAGAGGTCGATGTGCCCGGCCACGATGACCATCACCATGCCGATGGCGAGGATGAGGATGTAGCCGTTCTGGACGATCAGGTTCGAGATGTTCTGCGGACGCAGGAGGATCCCGTTGGTCATGATCTGGAACAGCAGCACCACCACGATCAGGGCGATGAAGATGCCGTTCTTGCCCAGGTCGCCCAGCACGTGGCTGAGGCGCTTGGTGAACGCGTTCTCGGTGGGGTTCACCTGCGCTCCCGCCGCCGTCGGCGGGGTGTTCTGCAGATCGGTCATCGTTGCTTCTCCTGGGTCATGAGGGTGAGGACGGCCTCGGGCGTGGCCTCGGCGATGGGCAGCTCGCCCGTGATGCGGCCCTCCGACAGCGCGTAGACGCGGTCGCAGATGCCGAGCAGCTCGGGCAGCTCGGAGGAGATGACGATGATCCCCTTACCCTCCGCCGCGAGCTTGTTGATGATGGTGTAGATCTCGTACTTCGCACCCACGTCGATGCCGCGGGTGGGCTCGTCGAGGATCAGGACGTCCGGGTCGGAGTAGATCCACTTCGAGAGGACGACCTTCTGCTGGTTGCCGCCGGAGAGCTTCCCGGTCTTGGCGAGCACGGTCGGCGACTTGATGTTCATGCTGCCGCGGTACTCGTTGGCGACCTCGAACTCGCGGTTGTCGTCGACGAGTCCGGCGCTGGACACCTTGGGCAGCGACGCGAGCGAGATGTTCCGCTTGATGTCGTCGATCAGGTTGAGGCCGTAGTGCTTGCGGTCCTCGGTGGCGTAGGCGAGGCCGTGGGCGATCGCCTCCGACACGTTGCGCATCCTGATCTCCTTGCCGGCCTTGAAGACCTGGCCGGAGATGCGGCTGCCGTAGGAGCGGCCGAAGAGGCTCATCGCGAACTCGGTGCGGCCGGCGCCCATCAGGCCCGCGATGCCGACGATCTCGCCGCGGTGCACGGTGAGGTTCACCTTGTCGACCATGACGCGGGTCGGGTCCTGCGGGTGGTGCGCGGTCCAGTCGACGACGCGGAGGATCTCCTCGCCGATGTGCGGCGTGTGGTCCGGGTAGCGGTGGTCGAGGTCGCGGCCGACCATGTCCTTGATGATCCGGTCCTCGGTCACGTCGTCGTGCGCGATCGTCTCGATCGTCTTGCCGTCGCGGATGACCGTGACGGTGTCGGCGATCTTCTTGATCTCGTTGAGCTTGTGGCTGATGATCAGCGAGGTGATGCCCTGCTCCTTGAGGTGCAGGATCAGGTCGAGCAGGTGGTCGGAGTCCTCGTCGTTGAGCGCCGCGGTGGGCTCGTCGAGGATGAGCAGCTTGACCCGCTTGGAGAGCGCCTTGGCGATCTCGACGAGCTGCTGCTTGCCGACTCCGATGTCCTGGATCTTGGTGGTGGGGTTCTCCTTCAGGCCGACCCGGGCGAGCAGCGAGGCCGCCTCCTGGTTGGTCTTGTTCCAGTCGATCAGACCGGCGAAGCCGCGGACCTCGTTGCCGAGGAAGATGTTCTCCGCGATGGAGAGGTAGGGGCTGAGAGCCAGCTCCTGGTGGATGATGACGATGCCCTTCGCCTCCGAGTCGCGGATGCTGGCGAACTGCATCACCTCGTCCTCGAAGACGATGTCGCCCTCGTACGTGCCGTGCGGGTACACGCCCGACAGCACCTTCATCAGCGTCGACTTGCCGGCGCCGTTCTCTCCGCAGATCGCGTGGACTTCGCCGCGCTCGGCGTTCAGCGTGACGTCCTGGAGCGCCTTCACGCCCGGGAACGTCTTGGTGATGCCGCGCATCTCGAGGATGTTCGTGGTCACGCGTGCCTCCCTTCCTTCGTAGTGGGGGAGGGCGCCCGATGGGCGCCCTCCCGGGGTCGTGCTGTCGTCAGTGGAAGTGAGGCTTAGCCGTTGACTTCCGCGTCGGTGTAGTAGCCGCCGTCGACGAGGACCGACTGGATCTGGTCCTTGGTGACGATGACCGGCTCGAGCAGGAAGGAGGGGATGACCTTCTCGCCGTTGTCGTAGGTCTCGGTGTCGTTGACCTCGGGCTCGGTGCCCTCGAGGACGGCCTGGGCCATGGAGACGGCCTCCTTGGCGAGCTCGCGGGTGTCCTTGTAGATGGTCGCGTACTGCTCACCCGAGATGATCGCCTTGACCGAGTCGAGCTCGGCGTCCTGACCGGTGATGATCGGGAAGTCGGTGCCCACGGTGTAGCCGGCGTCCGTCAGCGCGGAGATGATGCCGCGGCTGAGGCCGTCGTAGGGCGAGAGGACGCCCTGGATCTTCGAGCCGTCGGAGTACGTCTTGGTGATGATGTCCTCCATGCGGCTCTGGGCGACCTCGGGGTCCCAGCGCAGCGTGGCGACGGTGTTGAACTCGGTCTCGCCCGACTTCACGACGAGGGTGCCCGCGTCGATGAACGGCTTGAGGGTGTCCATCGCGCCGTTGAAGAAGAACGTGGCGTTGTTGTCGTCGGGGCTGCCGGCGAAGAGCTCGATGTTGAAGGGGCCGGCCGGGGCGCTCGCCGCGGCGGTGCCCTCGAGGTCGGTCAGGCCGAGGCCCGCGAGGAGCGAGGTGGCCTGCTGGACGCCGACCTTGTAGTTGTCGAACGTGGCGTAGTAGTCGACGTTCGGCGAGTCGCGGATGAGGCGGTCGTAGGCGATGACGGGGATGTCGTTGGCCTTGGCCTCCTCCAGCACGCTGGTGAGGGTGGTGCCGTCGATCGAGGCGACGATCAGGGCCTTGGCGCCCTTGGTGATCATGTTCTCGAGCTGCGAGACCTGGGTGGGGATGTCGTCCTCGGCGTACTGCAGGTCGACCTGGTAGCCGGCGTCCTCGAGCTGCGACTTGACGTTGTTGCCGTCGGCGATCCAGCGCTCGGAGGACTTGGTCGGCATCGCGACGCCGACGAGGCCGCCGTCGCCCGAGCCGGAGCCCGAGTCGCCGGAGCCGCTCGAGCAGGCCGCGAGGGAGAGGATCATCGCGCCGCCGGCGAGGCCGGCGATGAGAGCGCGCTTCATTGTGGTCACTGTGATTCCTTCGTCATTGAATGCAGCGGGTGCTGGGCTGCCGCGGGGTGCCAGCGGCGGCGGGACGCTCATGTGAGCGATCACATGGAGTGATGCTAGACCCGCTGGCGGCAATCGTGCCACCACGGATGTCTCGACTCGATAACGGCGCGGATCATCGGTGCGCCGCGCGCACGACGGCCGCGAGCGACCGGGGAACGGCGGTGGAGCCGCGGACCATCAGCTGCGGGTCGATCGGCGGAGACGCCTCGGGGCGCTCGCCCTCGATCAGGCTCAACAGCGTGGCCACGCAGCGTCGGCCGAGCTCGGCGAAGTCCTGCCGCACGCTCGTCAGCGGCGGCCAGTAGTAGGCGGCCTCGGGGATGTCGTCGAAGCCGATGACGCTGACGTCCTCGGGGACGCGGATCCCGCGCTCGTGGAACGCGCTCATCACGCCGAGCGCCATCTGGTCGTTGGCGGCGAAGACCGCGGTGACGTCGAGGAGGCGGCTGAGCTCGAGGCCGACGTGGTGGCCGCGCTCGGCGCTCCAGTCGCCGAGGATCGGCGGGCGCAGCGGCAGGTTGCGGTCGCCGAGCTCGACGAGGTAGCCGCGCATCCTGGCCTCGGCCTCGATCCAGTCCTGCGGACCGGAGAGGTGCACGATCTCGGTGTGGCCGAGCTCGATCAGGTGCGCGGTCGCCATCCGCGCGCCGGCCATCTGGTCGACGTAGAGCGCGTCGCCGCGCTCGGCGTCGGTGGTCTGCAGGGTGACGTTCGGGATCCGCAGAGCGACGCCGGAGAGGATGTCGAAGACGCGGATCTGCGGGGCGATGACCACGAGACCCTCGACCGCCTGGTTGAGCAGGTGCCGGATCCCGGCCTGGATGGAGTCGCCGTCGGTGCCATCGACGTTGGCCGTGACGACGAGGTAGCCGGCGTCGCGGGCGGCGACCTCGATGGCCTGGATGCTCGACGCGGGGCCGAACTGCAGGCTCTGCGAGGAGAGCACCCCGATGGTGCGGGTGCGGCTGGTGACCAGGGCGCGGGCGGCGAGATTGGGCCGGTAGTCGAGCTCGGCCATCACGCCGAGCACGCGCTTCTTGGTCTCGGCGCGCAGGCTCGGGTGGTCGTTGAGCACGCGGGAGACGGTCTGGTGCGACACTCCGGCGGCCCGGGCGACGTCGTAGATGCTCGGGGCCCGCGGCGCGGGCTTGTCTTCCGGCATCGGGCACCGTGGCTTCCTGTGATCGGGCGGCGCTTCGTCGCAGGGACGCGGGTGCCGCTGCGATGCGGGGCCCGCCCGTCCGCGGGCGCGTGTGAGCACACCTTACGTCTCCCGCGGGGCGGAACCCCTCTCGGGGGGACGCGGGGGTGCGCGGAGGTCCGGCTCGCGGGACGGGGCCGGGCTCGCGTACGTGCGCGGCTTCCGCGTGCCGAAGGCGGTTTCGCGTGCCGGAGGTGGGGCGGGCGGAGGTTCGGCTCGCGGAACGGAGTCGGGCTCGTCGGATCGCGGGGTACCCGCGTGCCGGGGGTGGTTCCGCGTGCCGGAGGTGGCGCGGACGGAGGCTCAGGCGGGCGGGGTCGGCGCGTCGTCGGGGCCCGTGCCGGGGGCGGCGTGGCGGCCGCGGGTGGCGAGCGCGCCCTCGCTGATGCGGAGGACGCGGTCGGCCGAGGCCTGGACGGAGGCGTCGTGGGTGGCGATCAGGGCGGTCGCCGACTCGGCGTGCACGACCGCGCGGATGAGGTCCATGATCGCCGCGCCCGTCGCCGCGTCGAGCTGGCCGGTCGGCTCGTCCGCGATCAGGAGCCGCGGCGAGGCGGCGAGGGCGCGGGCGATCGCGACGCGCTGCTGCTGGCCGCCGGAGAGCTCACCCGGGCGGGAGCGGCCGCGGCCGGCGAGCCCGACCAGGTCGAGGAGGTGGGCGACGCGCTCGTCCCGGCGGGCCGGCTCCTCGCGGCGCAGGCGCAGCGGGAGGCCGACGTTCTCGGCGATCGTCAGGTGCGGCAGGAGCCCGAAGGTCTGGAAGACGAAGGCCAGGGAGTCGCGGCGCAGGCGGGTGCGGGCCGCTTCGTCGAGGCCGGTGACCGGCTCGCCGTCGAGCAGGACGGTGCCGGAGGTGGGCACGTCGAGGCCGCTGATGCAGTTCAGCAGCGTCGTCTTGCCGGAGCCGGAGCGGCCGGAGAGGGCGACGATCTGGCCGCGCGGGATGCGGAACGAGACGTCGCGCAGGGCGGTCACGTCGCCGGCCGGGGTGCGGAAGGTGCGGGTGAGGGACTCGACCACGAGCACGTCGGTCATCGCGGGGGCTCCTCGGGGGCGGAGTCGGCGGCCGGGTGGATCTCGCGGCGCTCGGGCCAGACGCCGACGTGGTCGCCCTCGAGCGTCAGCCGCACCCGGTCCTCGAGCTTCAGCGCGTCGCGGTACTCGGCGGGCAGTTGCAGCCGGCCGACCCGGTCGAGGACGGCGAACTCCTCCTCGGAGGTGGTGGTGCCGCCGCTCGCGTCGAGCTCGTCGCGGCGGAGGGTCTCGGAGGAGATCCGGCCGTCGCGGATCGCGACCGCGTGCTGCACCTGGCCGGCGACCGTCGGGTCGTGGGTGACGATCAGGATCGTGCAGCCGAGCGACTCGTTCACCGCGCGGAGGGCGGCGAAGACCTCGTCGCCGGTGCGGGCGTCGAGCTGGCCGGTGGGCTCGTCGGCGAGCAGGACGCGCGGCGAGCCGGCCAGGGCGACGGCGATGGAGACGCGCTGCTGCTCGCCGCCCGAGAGCGCGGCGGGCCGGCGGTCGGCCTTCTCGGCCAGGCCGAGCATCCCGAGCAGCTCGCGCGCCCTCGCCGCCCGCTCGCGCCGACCGCGACCGGCCAGGGCGAGCGGCAGGGCGACGTTCTCGGCGGCGGTGAGCGCGGGCAGCAGGTTCCTCGCGGACTGCTGACGGACGAAGCCGACGCTCGAGCGGCGGTAGCGGACCAGCTCGGCGCCGCGGAGGGCGGAGAGGTCGTGGCCGTCGAGGCGGGCGCGGCCGGCGGTGGGGGCGTCGAGTCCGGAGAGGATGCCGAGCAGGGTCGACTTGCCGGAGCCGGACGCGCCCACGATCGCCAGGACCTCGCCCGCGCCGACGAGCAGGTCGAGGCCCTGCAGCGCCTGCACCTCGACGCCGCCGGCGCGGAAGACCCGGACGAGGGCGTCGCAGACGATCAGCGCCTCGGCGCCGAACTCGCCGGTGCGCGTCTGCAGCAGAGTGCTGGTGGGGCCGGGCGCGCCGGCAGCTGCTGATCCGGGTGCGCCACCGGGGAGGTCCGCTCTCGGCGTCCTCGCTGCGCTGCTGGGGCTCATGATTCCTCTCCGGATCTCAGGATGTCGGCTGTGCGCACGCGGCGCGAGAGCGGGGCGTCGACCGCGAGGGCGAGCGCGAGGGCGGCGACGGCCGCGCCGAGCAGGCCGACGGGCAGCGGCCACGGGATCGAGAGGGCCGCGTCGCCGCCGACGAGGGTCTCCACGCCGAACGCCGGCCAGGCCGCGGCGAGGACGACGGCCGCGGCGACCGCTCCGCCGACCACTCCGCTCAGCACCGCCGGGACCAGCTCGCCGGCCGCCAGGACGAGCCGCGCGCGACCGGGGACGCCGAGCGCGCTGAGCAGGGCGAGGGTCCCGCCGCGCCGGCGTGCGCCGAGGACCGTGGTGACCAGGAGGGCGAGGACGGCGAGCGCCGCGGTGGCCAGGAGCGAGAGTCCGGTCGCGTCCGCGACGCCGGCGACGAGGGCGGAATCGCGCTGCCGTTCCAGCACGTCGGAGCGGAGGATCGTGCCGTCCGGGAGGGCCGCGCGGTCGACTGCGCCGACGGCGAGGACCGTGCCGGGCGGTGCCGGGGAGTCGCCGCCCGCGGCGGTGACGGCGGCGGTCAGCGCCTCGCGGTCGACCACGACGACGGAGGTGTCGATCCGGTCCGGGCCCGCCACCGGCTCCCCGGTGACCACCGCCTGCAGCAGTGCGCCGTCCACCTCGAGCCCGAACGGCGCGGTGCCGAGGGAGGCGGCGAGTCGCGCGTCGACCAGGACGGGCACCGGTTCGGCGGGGCCGGTCGCGACGAGGGCGCGGACGGCCTCGGCGGAGGCGTGCTGCGGCTGGTCGTCGGGCAGCGCGGCGAGCAGGTCGGCGTAGTCGTCGTCGACGCTGAGCACGGTCGCGGTGAGGGAGGCGGTGGGGCTGCGGACCTCCGCGGCGTCGAGGGCGCCGATCGCGGCGGTGACCGTGCCGCCGTCGGCGAGGCTCGCGGCGAGCGCGGGACCGTCGGCGGCGCCGTCGACCCGGACGTCCGCGCCGACGGTGCGCCAGGACAGCGACTCCTGACCCGCCGCGACGGTCTGCAGCAGCACCAGCGAGGTGAGGGCGGTGCTCGCCGCGAGCACCAGGGTCGCGAGGGTGAGCAGCGAGCGGCTCTCCTGGGCGCCGGCGCCGGCCAGCAGCGGGCCGGGGCCGCGCGTGCCGGCGGACGCCCGGCGCAGCGGGGCGAGCAGCGCGGCGGGCAGGGGCGCCAGCGCCAGCGCGATCACCGCCGCGCAGAGCACCGGCGCGACCAGGGCGAGCGGGTCGACGACGCCGCCGCTCGAGCGCGCCCCGCCGCGCAGGGCGGCGACCGCGGTGACGGCCAGTGCCAGGAGGAGGCCCGCCCCGGCGAGGCGGAGGACGCGGATCCGGCGCGGCGGGCGGAGCAGCGGGCGCAGCACCGCGACGACGGGCGCGACCACGAGCACGCCGGCGACGGCGATCAGCAGGCCGGGCGACTCCGGCGGGGCACCGAGGGCGGCGGCGGTCGCGAGCCCGAGCGCGATGCCGAGGGCGGTGACGATCAGCGCCTCGAGGCCCGCGTGGCTCCCGAGCAGGCCGAGGGAGGCGCCGTGCGAGCGCAGCAGCGCGATCTCGGGGCGCCGCCGCCGGGCGAGCGCGGTACCGGCGAGACCGGTGACCAGCACCGCGACGCCGAGCAGCCCGGCGGCCAGGGTGGACAGCTGCGCGGTGGCGGCCGCGGCGGCAGGCGGGAGTGCGGCGAGGGCCTCCTCGTAGCCGGACTCCGCGGCGACGCTCAGCGGAGCGCCCTCGGTGATCGTCGAGGTCGACGTCTCGAGCGCGTCGATCTCGCGGCGCACCGTCTCGGTCCGCGCCAGGTCGAAGCGCGCGGGCTCGACGCTGACGCGGATCGTGCCCACGGCCGGTTCTTGCAGCAGCAGGCCGATCCGGTCGAAGACGACGGGACTCGTGAGGGCGACGACGACGGGCTGCGGCTCGCCGCCGCTGCTGCCGGAAATGCCGGGCTGCCAGAGGCCGGGCAGGTCGGTCCAGGCGGCGGCGGACGGGTCGACGGGCTCGATGACACCGGTGATGCGGAGCGAGGGGCCGCCGTCGCGGGAGGCGCCGTCGATCGCGTCGCCCACCGAGAGCCCGGCGGCGGCGGCGCTCGCCGAGGAGACGACGACCGGGGCGGGGTCGCCCGGGTCCTCCTCGGCGGGCAGCTCGCCGGCGACCAGCCGGACGCCGTCGGCCGCGGCCGGATCGAGGACGCCGACGCGGACGACGGCGTCGCCGGCGGAGATCCGCGCGGGCTCCTCCGGACCGAGGATGGCGGTGTCGATGCTCCGGACGACGTCGAGCAGCGGCGCGGGCAGGCGCTCGGGGAGCTCGTCGGCGAGGGTGAGCAGGCGCTCGGAGGTGGTGGTGTCGTAGCCGGAGACGTCGGCGACGGTGCTGAGGAGGCGGAGGTCGGCGTCGCTCCCGGCGGCGCCGACCGCTTCGACCGCGGCGGAGTCGAGGGTGCTGCGCAGCTGGTGCGGGACGGCGGCGGCGAGGGCGGCGGTCAGGGCGGTGAGGACGAGGATCCCGAGCAGGGCGACGAGGTCGCGGCGCGCGCGGCGGGCGATCAGGAAGGCGGCGGTGCCGACGGCGCGCAGGCCGTCGCCGCGGCGCGCGGGTGCGGAGGCGGCGATGGCCTGCGCCGGACGGGCGGCGGCGCTCGGGCGCCCGGACGCGGTCATCCGTCGGCCCCCTGCCGGAGCAGCTCGGACAGCGGCAGCCGCCGCTGGGCGAGGGCGAGGGCCGCGGAGACGGCGGCGAGCGCGAGCAGCAGGGCCAGCGGGAGGAGCGAGACGGCCTGCCACGGCACCACCAGGTCGACCGGGCGGCCGCTCGCGCCCGCGGCGAGGCGGCTGCCGGTGAGCGCCAGCACGGCCCAGCCGCCCGCGAGGCCGACGAGCACGCCGGCCAGCGCGGTCGCGGCGGTGTCGGCCGAGAGGACGGCGAGCATCCCGCGCCGGGAGAGACCGATCGCCCGCAGCTGCGCCGCCTCGAGTCGCCGCGCTCGGGCGACGGCGGCGGCCCGGGCCGAGAAGCCGGCGAGCGCGAGCAGCAGGCTCGCCCAGACGACGACCGCGGAGGCGGCGGGGATCTCGGCGCGCAGCGGCGCCTCCTGCATCCGGCGGGCGAGGGATGCTGCGGTGACGGTCTCGGGCTCGTCCGCGGTGGTCGCGCCCGCCGTGCCGGGAGCCTCCGCCGACCAGTACTCGTCCACCAGGCTGCCGAAGGCGTCGGCCTGCACCAGCCGGTGCGCGAGCGCGCGGCCGTCGACCACGATCGTGGAGTCGGACCGCGGGCTGGACGGCAGCCCGGCGGCGAGCGACGCCAGGTCGTCGGAGGTCGCGGCCCCGGGCACCTCCGGAGTGTCGCCGACCATGCGCAGCGAAACGGGGGTGCCCGCGACGAAGGCGGTGACCGCGGCCCCCGCCAGGACGTCGAGGTCGTCGGCGAGCGCCTCGGGCAGGACCGCGCCGACCGGCTCCTCCGGGTCCCAGCCGACGGCGCCGTAGGTGGTCGGCGCGGAGGAGAGCTGGGTCAGGATCGAGAGCCGCACCCCGGTCGCGGTGACCGCGACCTCGGGCGGTCGGCGGCCGGTGTCCTGGCGCGAGCCGGCCCACTCGGCGGCGTCGGTCAGCGCGAGCGGAACCGGCGTGTCGGAGCCCGCGGACAGCGTGGCGAGCGACTCGAGCGAGACGTCGACGCTGACGAAGGTGTCCGTCTCGACGTCGCGCAGGGTCGCGGTGAGGGCGACGAGGCGGAGCGACGCGGCCGGATCGATCGCTCCCTCCGCGGTGGCCAGCGTCACCGGCTCGGTCGGCGAGGTCAGCGCGCCGAGCGGCAGGATGTCGATCCGCCCGCGCTCGTCCTCCACGGCGGCCGAGACCTCGACCGCGAGGCCCTCCGGCGCGTCGAGGGCGGCGAGCAGCTGCAGGCCCGTGGTCCCGCCGGGGAGCGCGGGGCCGGTGTCGACGCGGTCCTCGGCGCGCAGCTCCCGGGCGATGTCGGCGCCGCCCGCGCGCGGGACCGGACCCGCTCCCGTGCCGAGCAGCTGCCGGG
The DNA here is from genome assembly GCF_022815525.1 of Rathayibacter sp. VKM Ac-2927. Taxonomy (NCBI): domain Bacteria; kingdom Bacillati; phylum Actinomycetota; class Actinomycetes; order Micrococcales; family Microbacteriaceae; genus Rathayibacter; species Rathayibacter sp. VKM Ac-2927. Next base: position 33,828 of record NZ_JALGRT010000002.1, on the reverse strand, counting down.
CGCGGGCGTCGAGGGCGAGGATCTGCGCCGCCGCGCCGGGTCCCTCGCTCGCGAGACCGGGCGGGGCCTCCTTCGCCACCAGGCTCTGCCGGCGGAGCACGGGCGCGCCGTCGGCCGAGACCGACGACCGGGCGGGAGCGCCGAGGGCGACCGCGGCCTCGTCGCGGACGCCCTGCTGCCAGGTCGCGCTCGCACCGAGTGCCACGACCGAGGCGCCGACGGTGAGCGCGACGAGCACGATGCCGGTCGAGCGGCCGCTTCCGCGTGCGGCGAACCAGCCGGCCAGCGGAGCGACGGCGCCGCGGGAGCGGACGGCGACGGCCGCGACCGGCAGCGCGGCCAGCTCCGCCAGACGCGCGCCGACCACGGCGATCGCGCCGAGCAGCAGCGCGGGGGTGAGGGTGAGCAGGAGGTCGCCGCGCTCGGTGCCGCCGGTCGCGGCGCGCCAGACCAGCACGGCCGCGACGACGACGAGGACCGTCTGGCCGGCCGCGGCGAGCGGGCCCCTGCCGGCGGCCGGCGCGGGCGGCAGGGCGACGAGGACGCCGACGACGAGCGCCACCGCGGCGGCGCAGTGCAGCGCGGCGGCGTCCGGCAGCACCCAGCGGGGGAGGTCCGCGGCGTCGAGCGGCGGGGCGGAGACGACCAGCGCGTGCAGCAGGACCCCGCCCCACGGGCTGAGCGCGGCGATCACTGCGGCGACCGCGAGGCCGTCGACGGCCACCGCGCCCACCCGCTGCAGGGGAGTCGCGCCGCGCTCGCGCAGCCGCTCGATCTCCTCCCGGCGCGCCTCGGCGAGCAGACCGGTGACGGCGCGGGCGCAGACCACGAGGACGACCGCCAGCAGCAGCGCGACGACGAGGGCGGCGGCGCGGGAGCCGGCGAGGCCGTCCGCCACGTCGTCGAGGGCGGCGGGCAGCTCGGTGTCGACGAACAGCGAGCCGTTCGGATGCGGGACGGCGCGGGCGATCTCGAGGTCCGCGTCCCCGGCCGCGGCGCGCAGCTCGGCGAGGCCCTCGACTCCGGTGCTCGGGAACTCCGGGCTCTCGACGGCCTCGAGTTGCGCAGGGACGAGGCCGGAGGCGTCCAGTCCGCCCGGCGCGGTGATCAGTGGACCGACGGCGTGGACGGGGTTGTAGAAGGAGCGGTTCGGCTCGGCGAAGTCCTGCACGTCGCCCTGCGCGAGGAGCGGGTCGTTCTCCCAGTAGGCGGTGGAGTCGCGGGAGGCGGAGTAGAGGCCGTCGATCCGGAGGGGGGCTTCGTCGCCGAGGGTGATCGAGTCGCCGATGGCGAGACCCAGGGAGCGGGCGGCGATCTCGGGGAGGGCGACGCCGGGCGCGGCCGTCGGCCAGGCGCCCGCGGTGAGGACGGCGTCGGTGGCCGGGTCGTCGAGCTCGACGAGGTAGGAGTAGACGCCCTCCGCGGTCGTCGCCCACTCGGAGCTCGCCCAGCCGCTGCTCGTCCACAGGACGTCGCCGCCGTAGGCCTCGCGGGTCGCGGTGTCGGCCGCCTCGCGCGCCGCAGTGACCGGGCTGCCGGGGCCGAGGACGCGCACGGTGACGTCGACGCGCTCCGACCCGAGGGAGGTCAGCGCTCCGCTGACGCCGGCCTGCTCGGACGAGCGGACGAGCAGGAGCGCCCCGCAGAGCACGGAGCCGGCGAGGACCGCGACGGCGACGACGAGCGCGAAGAGCCGGGAGTGGCTGCGCCAGCGGCGCACCGCCAGCGACCCGGCCCAGGCGGGCAGCGAGCCGGACGCGGTGACGACCGTGCACCTCCATCGGTGAAGCAGGACCAGCGGACGGGACCGCCAGCCGAGTCTAAGGCGGCGGTGCGGTCGCGGGGGAGCGCGGAATGGTAGGCCCTCGGATGCGGGTTGGCCAGCACCTCGCCCGCGGAGCAGAGGTGGACCGACGATGAGGAGGCGGGCGGGACGCGGATCCTCCAGCACGACCGGGGTCGCGGCCCGCCGATCCGCACCGCTCCGCATCACCGCGGGCACCGACGAGAGGACGACCGATGGGCTTCTGGGGACAGGACGACGACGACTCGCACGGCAGGCCGCGCCCGGTCGACGAGCCGCTGGGCGAGCTGGAGCTCGTGCACGAGTTCACCGACGGGCCGATGCCGACGGGTGTGAGCGTGTCGCACACGGGCCGGATCTTCGTGAACTTCCCGAAGTGGGGCGACGAGGTGCCGGCGACGGTCGTGGAGCTGCGGGACGGCGTCGCGGTGCCGTTCCCGGACGAGGCGTGGAACTCGCCCGACGGGGACGACGACGCGGGGGCGCTGGTCTCGGTGCAGAGCATCGTGGTCGATCCGGCCGACCGGCTGTGGATCCTGGACACGGGCAGCCCGCTGTTCCAGCCGACGAAGCGCGGCGGGCCGAAGCTCGTCTGCGTCGACCTGGCGACGGACACGGTCGAGAAGGTGATCGTCCTCGAGCCGGACGTCGCGCTGCCGACGACCTACCTGAACGACATCCGCTTCGATCTGCGGCGCGGGATCGCCTACATCACCGACTCGGCCGACTCCGGGCCGAACGGGATCATCGTCGTGGACCTCGAGTCCGGCACCGCCTGGCGCCGCCTGCACGAGCACCCCAGCACCAAGGCGCTGACGCCGCCCGAGCTGGTGCCGATGGCCGAGGGGCGGGTGCTGATGAAGCGGCCGGCCGACGGCGACCCCGAGCCCGTGACGATGGGCGCGGACGGCATCGCGATCTCGGCCGACGGCGAGCGGCTCTGGTACTGCCCGCTCGCCTCGCGGCGCTGGTACAGCGTGGCGACCGACGCTCTGGTCGACCGCGGCGTCTCCGACGAGGACGTCGCCGCGACGGTCGTCGACGAGGGCGACAAGGGCGGCGGCGCGGACGGACTCGAGACGGACGACCGGGGCCGCTTCTACGCGACGAGCTACGAGAACAACGCGATCGTGCGCCGCCGCACCGACGGCACCATCGAGACCATCGTGCACGACGAGCGCCTGCTCTGGCCCGACACGATGTCGCTCGCGACCGACGGGCACCTCTACGTCACCGCCAACCAGCTGCACCGGCAGGCCGACTACCAGGGCGGGACGGACCTGCGGACCTACCCGTACTCGCTGTTCCGCCTCGCGGTGGACGCGGGGCCGGTGCTGCTGCGCTGAGCGGCGTCGCGTGCCGGTCGCGGACAGGACCACGCCGGTCGTGCGCCGAACCATGCCGGTCGTGCGCTGAACCATGCCGGTCGTGCGCTGAACCATGCCGGTCTCGCGCTGAACCATGCCGGTCGCGGGCCGAACCATGCCGGTCGCGCGCCGAAACATGCTGGTCGAGTAGCCGTCCGCGGGACGGCGTATCGAGACCCCGCGTCTGCAGAACGGCGGATCCACTCAACGGAGGCGCCCGCAGACATGCTGGTCGAGTTGCCCCGAAGGGGCGTATCGAGACCCTGCGTCCCCCGAAGGGTGGATCTCGATACGCCCGCTGCGCGGGCTACTCGATCAGCATGAGCCGTCAGGCGACGCCGGCCGCGCGGCGCACGAGCTCGGCGACGGTCGCGCGGGTCGCGTCGTCGGCCGCGGTGAGCGCGTAGGCCGTCGGCCAGATCGTGCCGTCGTCGAGCTGCGCGCCGTCCTGGAAGCCGAGGGTCGAGTAGCGGGTGCCGAACTTCGCGCCCGGCTGGAAGAAGACGATCGCCTTGCCGTCGGCGCGCGCGTAGGCGGGGAAGCCGTACCAGGTCTTCGGCAGCAGCTCGGGCGCCTCGGCGGCCACGACCTCGTGCAGCATCTGCGCGATCGGACGCTCGACGTCCGTCATCGCGGCGATCGCCGCCTCCGCGTCGGCCTTCTCCGCGGCGGTCTTGTCGGCGCTCTTCTGCCGCTTCGCCTCCTCGCGCAGCTCGGCGGCGCGCTGCTTCATCGCGGCGCGCTCCTCTTTCGTGAAGCCGTCAGCCATGGGAGTCTCCTTCGCGCGGGCCCGGGCGGTCCGTCGGGGCTCATCGTGGCAGTCGGGGGCGGTCGCGGCAACGGCGGAGACGGCCGTCCGCTCGGCAGCCGTGTCGGCGGCCGCCGGTAGCGTGGACGGATGCGCCTCCTCCTGATCCGCCACGGCCAGACCCCCTCCAACGTCGACGGCATCCTCGACACCCGCATCCCCGGACCCGGGCTCACCGAGCTCGGCCGCAGCCAGGCGGCGGCCCTGCCGACGACGCTCGCCGACGAGCCGATCGGCGCGCTCTTCGTCTCGACGATGAAGCGCACCCACGAGACGGCCGCGCCCCTGGCCGCCGCGCTCGGGCTCGAACCGGTCGAGCGCGCGGGCATCCGCGAGATCGCGGCCGCGGGCCTGGAGATGCGCGGCGACGAGGCCGCGGTCGAGGAGTACATGGGCACGGTCTTCCGCTGGGCGGGTGGCGAGACCTCGCTGCGGCTGGCCGGTGGTGAGACGGGCGACGAGTTCGCCGCCCGCTACGACGCGGTGGTGGCGGAGGCGGAGGCGACCGGCCACGACGTCGTCGCGCTGGTCAGCCACGGCGCCGCCATCCGCTGCTGGGCCGGGCTCCGCTCGCTCGACCTCGACGCGGACTTCATCGCCGACCACCTCCTCGACAACACCGGCATCGTTGTCCTCGAAGGCTCGGGCTCGGAGTGGTCGCTCGTCTCCTGGGAGGGCGAGCCGGTCAGCGGCGTCGGCGTCGCGGCCCCGTCCGGGCCGGCGGGCGAGACGACGGACTGACGGCGGGGGATCTCGATACACCCGCTGCGCGGGCTGCTCGATCAGCATGAGCGGTCCGCTGCGCGGGCTGCTCGACCGTCCGGGCGCAAGCGGGCATCCGCGGGTAACGATCGGGCAACGGTGCGGAAACCCGCCCTGACCAGCACCGACGCCGCCGCATAGCCCGGCTCTGCATCGTTGCAGAGCCCCTGATGCGGGGCTCTTCGTTTGTCCGGACGGGCACCCGCGGCTACCGTGGACGGCGGTCCTCGAGACCCCGATGAATCGGTCCGCGCTCGTGCGGCGTCCTCCCCGACGTGCCGCGAGCGTACGGTCAACGGGTGCGCGAGGCGGCCCCGTGGCCGCCTCCCGGACGAACCGGCATCGCCTCCGCGCCCCCTCCGCTCACCGCGGCGGGACGCTCGCGGAGGCTGGAGAGACGGCGTCCCCCGCACCCGACCCGGCACCACGAGATGAGAGTGCAGGGATGCGTCCCTGCGCGCCGACGGAGTGCACGTGCAGCAGAATCAGCAGGACATCAGCGAGCCCGGGAACGGAGCCGGAGCCGCCACAGCGATCCTCGAGCGGGAGGGTCCGGCCCTCGAGGCGAGGAACCTCTTCAAGGTCTTCGGCCGCCGGCCCGACGAGGTCGTGCGGCGGCTGCGCGAGGGTGCCGACCGCGCCGACCTCGCGGGCCAGGGCACCGCGGCGGTGATCGACTCCTCCTTCGAGGTGCGCCGCGGCGAGATCTTCGTCGTGATGGGGCTGTCCGGCTCCGGCAAGTCGACGCTCATCCGCATGCTCAACGGCCTGCAGGAGCCGACCGCGGGCGAGGTGCTGATCGAGGGCACCACGATCACCGGCGTCTCCGACAAGGAGCTCCGCCGCGTGCGCCGCTCCTCGATCTCGATGGTCTTCCAGCACTTCGCGCTGCTGCCGCACCGCACCGTGCTCGACAACGTGGCCTACCCGCTCGAGATCCAGGGCGTGCCGGCAGCGGAGCGCCGCGAGCGCGCGCTGCTCGCGGTCGAGCGGGCCGGCCTCGCCGGCTGGCACGAGAAGATGCCCGACGAGCTCTCCGGCGGCATGCGCCAGCGGGTCGGACTGGCCCGCGCGCTCGCCGCCGACACCGACATCGTGCTGATGGACGAGGCGTTCTCGGCGCTCGACCCGCTCATCCGCCGCGAGATGCAGGAGCAGCTGATCGAGCTGCAGCACGAGCTCGGCAAGACCATCGTCTTCATCACCCACGATCTCAACGAGGCGATGCTCCTCGGCGACCGGATCGCGGTCATGCGCGACGGCCGGATCGTCCAGATCGGCACCCCGGAGGAGATCCTCACCGACCCGGCGAACGACTACGTCGCGCAGTTCGTGCAGGACGTCGACCGCGCCCGCGTGCTCACCGCGTCCGCCGTGATGGAGCCCGCGCGCTCCGTCGTGACGCTCGCCGCCGGCCCCCGCGCCGCCCTGCGCACCATGCGCGACCAGCAGACCGCGGCGGCCTTCGTCGTGGGTGCCGGGCGGCGCCTCCTCGGCACCGTCCGCGACCGCGACGTGATCGAGCAGGTCCGCGCGGGCACCACCGACCTCTCGCTCGTCGTCACCGAGGCCGTCGTCAGCGTCGGCCCGGACACCGCGCTCAGCGAGATCATCGAGCCGGCGGTCGAGTCCGCGCTGCCGGTCGCCGTCGTCGACGAGGCGGGGCGGCTCCTCGGCGCGATCCCGCGCGTGACGCTGCTCGCGGCCCTCGGCAATCTCCGCCCGCAGACCGGCGGCCTGCCGCTCGTCGAACCGCCCGCGACCCTCCCCACCGAGATGGTCACCGCGACCCTGCACGCCACCGGCGGCCCCGTCGACGACGCCGTGCTCGCGAGCGAGGGGGGCGTGCGATGAACCCGGACCTCCGCCTCCCGCTCGGCGCTGCCGCCGAGGGCGTCGTCGACGTGCTGACGCAGACCTTCCAACCCGTCTTCGACCTGCTCCGCACGGTCTTCGGCGCCGCCTACACCGGCGTCGACTTCGTGCTGGCGACCCCGCCGTTCTGGGTCGTCATCGCCCTGATCGCGGTGCTCGCCTACGCGGCGCGCGGCTGGGTCTTCGGGCTCGGCTCCGCGGTCGGGCTCCTGCTGATCGCGAGCGTGGACCAGTGGGACAACGCGATGGACTCGCTCGCCCTGGTGCTCGTCGCCTCCGCCGTGGCGATCGCGCTGAGCGTGCCGCTCGGGATCCTCGCGGCCCGCAACCGGACCGCCTCGACGATCCTGCGCCCGGTCCTCGACTTCATGCAGACGATGCCGGCGTTCGTGTACCTGATTCCGGCGCTGATCCTCTTCCGCGTCGGCGTCGTGCCCGGCATCGTCGCGACGATCGTCTTCGCGATGGCGCCCGGCGTCCGGCTCACCGAGCTGGGCGTCCGCGGTGTCGACTCCGAGCTGGTCGAGGCGGGCGAGTCGTTCGGCTCGTCGAAGTGGCGCATCCTCCGCCAGATCCAGCTGCCGCTCGCGCTGCCGTCGATCCTGGCCGGCCTCAACCAGGTCATCATGCTGTCGCTCTCCATGGTCGTCATCGCGGGCATGGTCGGCGCGGGCGGTCTCGGCGGGGACGTCGTGGCCAGCATCGGCCGGATCGACGTGGCGCTCGGCTTCGAAGCCGGCATCGCGGTGGTGATCCTGGCGATCATCCTCGACCGGATGACGAGCGCCCTCGGCGCCCCGTCGCCGGCCCGCGTCGCCCGGGCGAGCAGCCGCAAGGCCGTCGTCGCGACCCGCACGGCGATCGCCGCTGTCTCGGTCGGCGTCGTCGCCTCGCTCGGCGCGTCGGCTGTCGCCGGACCGGCGACCACTGCGTCCGTCGACAACGGAGACCGCACCGACGTCACCCTCGCCGTCTTCCAGGGCTGGGACGAGGGCATCGCCGCGTCGCGGCTCTGGGGCGCGGTGCTCGAGGAGGAGGGCTACGACGTGACGCTGCAGAGCATCGACGTGGCGCCCGGCTTCTCGGGACTCGCCAGCGGCGACTACGACCTCGCGCTCGACACCTGGCTGCCGGTCACCCACGGCGACTACCTCGACGAGTACGGCGACCGCATCGTCGACCTCGGCGCCTGGAACGACGACGCCAAGCTCACCATCGCGGTGAACGAGGACGCGCCGATCGACACCCTCGAGGAGCTCGCGGCGAACCCCGAGGTGGTCGGCAACCGCCTCGTCGGCATCGAGCCCGGCTCGGGGCTCAACGGGATCACGACCGACGCGGTCATCCCCGGCTACGGCCTCGAGGGGATGGAGTACCTGACCTCGTCGACGCCCGCGATGCTGCAGGAGCTCTCCAGTGCGACGGCGGCCGGCGAGAACATCGCAGTGACGCTGTGGCGCCCGCACTGGGCCTACGACGCGTTCCCGGTGAAGGACCTCGAGGACCCGAAGGGACTGCTCGGCGAGGCCGAGGGGATCCACGCCTTCGGCTCCGCGTCGTTCGACAGCGAGTTCCCGACGCTGAGCAGCTGGCTGCGCGACTTCCGGATGGACTCGGACACGCTGTACTCGCTCGAGAACGCGCTGTTCAACGAGGGCGCCGACGACCAGGACGCGGCCCTCGAGTCGTGGCTGGCGGAGAACCGGGAGTACGTCGACGGCCTGACGAGCTGACGGCGGGATCTCGATACGGGCGCTGCGCGCCCTACTCGATCAGCATGAAGGGGACCGCTGCGCGGGCTGCTCGATCAGCATGAAAGGGCCGCTGCGCGGGCTGTGCCGTCGGCACGGGGGGCGGACGCCCTATGGGCAGCCTCCCCATGCTGGTCGAGTAGCGCGGAGCGCGTATCGAGACCCACGTTCTGCAGGAGGACGGATCTCGATACGCCCGCGGAGCGGGCTACTCAATCAGCAGGAAGGGGTCCCTACGCGGGCTGCGCCATTGGCGGGACCGAACGGACGCCAGGTAAGCGACAGCCCTCGCTCATGGGTCAAGTAGTGCGCCGCGCACATCGGGACCGGGGTCAGATGCTGCCCGCCGCCTACTGCTCGCGAATGACAGGGTGGTGATGCGGCGTCGGTACGTCGAAGTAGGTGATCTGAAATGGCGCAAGAATCGATGGGCCGTCTTGTTGTCTGGCTGTTAAGGCGGCACTTCGCTCCTCAATGACCACGAAACGGTCCATCACCCCGCTCTCTGAGTTCCGAGTCGGACGCTCACCATCAGTGATCTTAGCGCTCGTGCCTCGACAGCACCTTCTCAGGACCATAAGGACAAGCGCCAACAATGACACAAGCGAAACGAGAAATTTTCAGTATTATTGCCCTCTGTAACCTCGTCTTGGCCAGCGGGTCGTTCTTGCCGACAAGCAAACTGCCATGTAGATTACCGCAATGACTCTCGGAGCACTTTTTCTCCGGAGAACCGAGCGGGGATTCACTTGGCAAAAAAATCGATCACTCCAGCGATGCTTGCGCGGGAAGTTGACGCTGAAGTTGACGACGTCCTGCTCATGCTTTGGGACGCAGGAATCGATTATCCCGTAAGTCCGAGTAGTCAAATTCGAACGGAAGATGTCAACCGCGCTCGTTCGGCCTGCGGAGTAACTCCCGTGAAAGATAGGCTTCTTGTTGCGTATTGGTCGGAGCGCCTAGGAATGGACCGCGCCGCGTTGCAGCACTGGGCACGGGATCGTGGAGTGGCCATAGGCCCGGATGCTCGTCGATTACCCAAAGGGGCTTTGGCGCGTTTCGACCGCGCTATTAGAAACGAGCAATCCGTAGACATCAGGCGGCCCTTGCTGTCTCGATCGGTACCAACTGACGCGTCTCGTGAACAGTTTATTATGCGGATTTTCGGCCATTCTCGAGACAAATTGAGACATCTCACTGCGAATGAAATCGAGGCGATTCACTTCCAAATTGCCGACGATTTCCGATACACCTCAGATCCGATAGCGCCCGCTGGTGTTCGAAGCAGTGCATTGCTGGATAGTGCCGCCGGACGCTCGTCGACGGGCATGGGCAGTTTTCTTAAGTATCCGACTGTCGAGATGGCGGCGGCGGCCCTGATGCATTCTGTCGTGCACAACCACCCCTTTTATAATGGCAATAAAAGGACGGCGCTAGTGAGCATGCTTGTTTTTTTAGATGAAAATGGGCTGGTACTCAATTCTTCGCAAGATGACGTGTTCAAGTGGACGGTGAGAATTGCGTCTCATCGATTAGGCGCCAAAAACTTCGATGCCGACCTCAGTGATGTAGAGGTACAGATGATGGCAGAGTGGCTTCACGATCGCTGCCGGAAGGTTGAGGCGGGTGAACGAGTCGTTACCTTCGCTGAGCTCCGACGCCGACTACAAGCCTTCAATTGCAATGTACAAATCACTAGCAACCGCGGCGGCCGCGCGATCATCACCCGGGAAGTTTTAGTGAAGCGGCGCACTATCTTTGGCTCGCGGGATCGAAAGGAGACCCGGCAGTACAACTTGCCATACGGCGGTGACGGACGTGAGGTCTCGAAAAGCCGAATAATGGGTTTGCGAAAAGAGTTGCGACTGTCCGAGCTTTATGGAATCGACTCCGCAAGCTTCTATGGGAACGACAAGCAGCCAGTCGATGCGTTTATTGCAGAGTATCGCAAAACACTTCGCCGTTTGGCGCGTCTGTAAGCAGTAGTCAAGGCGGTGAGGCTCTATTTGACGGCTGCAAACACTCCGGTGAAGATCATACGATGGAGAACTTTCGCCGCGATTTCGGCAGCGGAGGCCTGGTGAGAATCACTTTTATTCTTATCGCCCAAGTCACATACCGACTTGATTACTGTTGGGAAACGTCCCATCCGAGTCGCGGCGAGTGCCAAGCCATAGGATTCCATGTCGATTGCGGATAATTTACGACTCATCTTCTCAAGCTTTCGACGTGCGCGCTTATCAGCGATGACTTTTTCGCCGCAACCCATCACTTGGTCCGTCGCTCGGATGCGTTGTCCTGGAACTTCCACTAAATTCGCGGCTTTAGCCGCAACTTGATGGTCGAGATCGAGGTGAGCAGGGTTCTGTTCGGTTCTCTGAAACGTTATTTTTCCTGGCTCGTAGTACGAGACCTGAGTGGGAATTATAACGTCTAGGAGGTTCGAACGTTTTGGAATTCCCGCACAGATACCGACCAGCACGACGTGTGCCGCTTTCGTGCGGCGAATACCATCGGCCGTTTCGAGAGCCATTGCAACAGAGCCCATTGTATTCGGTGTGCGCACCAAGACTCGCCAATCTGATCCTTTCATGTCAGGAACATGGCAGAGTGTCCACGCCGATCCATCAGGGGTTCCGCCAAGTGCTTTCACTGCTGCACGGTATTCAAGTGGAAGAGCGGCAAGTACGAGGATATCTGCACGTTCGGCAGGAACCGCGTCTTCTAGATCGTAAAGCGCCATCATGCTCGCTGCCGGGTTGCGTTCTGCTAAAACGGTATGAGTCCTAAATTCGTTCGCTGTATCAACCCAATTCCCGCAATCGAAAACTAACTTTGCGTCAAGCTTCTCGACTAAGCTGTTTAGGTTATCTTCTGCAATTTGTGAGCCATTTACGATGCTACGAGCTACTCCGTGGGTCGTCTCGAAAACATCTAGATATGGCTCGAAGTGCCATATACGGCTAGCTTGGTCTTCGCTAATCGCCCGCGTCGAGTGAACGAGAATGTCAAGGTCTGACCGTGGGCTGAGTGTGCGGTGTCTTCGCGACCCAAAGATCCAGATGCTGAGCGAGGAGTCCTCGAGAATCTCGGCAAGTTCCAGCGAAACCTCCTGTAGATCAACGACACGCTGGGGTACATGGTCGGGGCGCAGGTGACTCATATTCGCCACGATAGCGGTTTTGAACCGTCAATGGCGATTGCGAAGGTGCGGGGCGCACGGTTTTACTAACGAGGTCGTCCTGCGGTGCATATAATTTGGAGGTTCGCTAGCAGAAGTCAGCTCCTGCGAGAGCGGAAGGAGCGACTGCTGTGGCGGAACTGATGGCTGACAACAATTCCAGGCATGCGGCTAGCCGTTCACCTTCTAACGCCTGTGGTGTGATACCGCAGCAATTTACTGTCTCGTTCGAACGTCTTTTCTTGCTGGCACGGCTTACGTCCCGCTGCACGCTGTTTGAGAGGTCAGGCGCGGGCCGCCGCGTACTGCTCGCGGATGACCGGGCGGTGGTCCGGCGCCGGCTCGGCGAGGGAGGTGACCTCCCAGGTCGGGCGCGCGCCGGTCAGAGCCCAGGCGGCCTGCACCGCGGCGCCGTCGGCGACGTACTCGCCCGGCGTCGGCACGACCACGGGCACGTCGAAGACCTGCGAGGCCGCCAGCTGCACGGCGCTGTTCTGCGCCGCCCCGCCGATCAGCAGGATGCGCCGGGCCTCGACGCCCTGCGCCCGCACGGCGTCCAGGCCGTCGGCGAGGCCGCAGAGCATGCCCTCGATCGCCGCGCGCGCCAGGTTCGGCTGCGTGGTCGACGCGATCGTCATCCCGTGCAGGCTCGCCGTCGCGTCGGGCAGGTTCGGCGTCCGCTCGCCCTCGAAGTAGGGCACGAGCACGAGGCCACCGGAGCCCGGCTCCGCGTCGAGCGCGAGCGCCGAGAAGGCGTCGAAGTCGCTCCCCAGCAGCCCGGCCGTCGAGGCCAGCACCCGCGCCGCGTTCAGCGTCGCGACCAGCGGCAGGAACCGCCCGCTCGCGTCCGCGAACCCCGCGACCGTGCCCGAGGCGTCGCGCACCGGGTCGTCGGTCACGGCGAAGACGGTGCCGCTGGTCCCGATGCTCACCACGACGTCGCCGGGGCCGGCCCCGAGGCCGAGCGCCGCGCCGGCGTTGTCGCCCGCGCCGGGACCGACGACGAGACCGCTCACGGTCGTACCCGCCTGCTCCGAGGGCCCGAGCACGCGGGGGAGGAGCGCCCGGTGCCCGAGCGCGCGCTCGAGCAGGTCGAGGTCGTAGCCGTCGGCGCCCCAGTAGGACGTGCCGGAGGCGTCGGAGCGATCGGTGGTCAGCGCGTCGAGCTGCGGCCCGCGCGCGGAGTCGGGGCCGTAGCCGAGCAGGCGCCAGGTCAGCCAGTCGTGCGGGAGCGCCACGGCCGCGACGCGCGCGGCGTTCTCCGGCTCGGCGTCGCGCAGCCAGCGCAGCTTGGTGGCGGTGAAGGAGGCGACCGGGACGCTGCCGGTGCGCTGGGCCCACGCCTCCGCGCCGAGCTCCTCGATCAGGTCGCGCGCCGCGCCGGCGCTGCGGGTGTCGTTCCAGAGCAGCGCGGGCCGGACGACCTGCCCGTCGGCGTCGAGGACGACCATGCCGTGCTGCTGCCCGCCGACCGAGATCGCGGCGACGTCGTCGAGTCCGCCCGCGTCCGCGAGGGCGATCTGCAGCGCCTCCCACCACGCGGCCGGGTCGACCTCGGTCCCGTCCGGGTGCGAGGCGCGGCCGGTGCGGACCACGGCTCCGGTGTCGAGGTCGCGGACGACCACCTTGCAGCTCTGGGTGGACGAGTCGATCCCTGCGACGAGCGTCATCGCCGTCTCCGTTCGTTGTGGCGGGTGCGGAGGCGCGGCCTCCGCTGAAGTCGGGGTGCGGAGGCGGTGCCTCCGTCCGGTGGAAGGGCGGGGGCCATGCCTCCGCGGAGGAGAGGCGGGGGAGGGCCGGAGCCGTCACCCCGGCATGCGAGAACGGACGAGACCCCCTGCCGAGGCAGAGGATCCCGTCCGTCTCAGGAAGTCCCGCGGCGCACCGCGGGAGCGGCAGGGTGGGTCAGCCGCGCGCGCCGAGCAGGTGCTCGGTCGCGAGCTGCTGCAGGCGGACGAAGCCGAAGCCCTTGCCGCCGAGGTACGCGTCGGTGTCGAACGACTCGTAGGACGCGGTGTCCGCGAGCAGGTCGTCGTAGGACTCGCCCTCGTTCAGCGTCGGGGTCGACAGCTCGCCGACCTTCGACGCCGCGAGCGCCTCCTGCACCTCGGGGTCGGCGCGGAAGGCCGCCGCGCGCTCCTTGAGCAGCAGGTAGGTGCGCATGTTGGCCGCGGCCGAGTCCCAAACGCCGGTCTCGTCCTCGGTGCGCGAGGGCTTGTAGTCGAAGTGGCGCGGGCCGTCGTAGGCCGGGACGCCGCCGGGGCCGCCGTTCTCCAGCAGGTCGACGAGCGAGAACGCGTTGTGCAGGTCGCCGTGACCGAAGACGAGGTCCTGGTCGTACTTGATGCCGCGCTGGCCGTTGAGGTCGATGTGGAAGAGCTTGCCGTGGTACAGCGCCTGGGCGATGCCGGCCGTGAAGTTCAGGCCCGCCATCTGCTCGTGGCCGACCTCGGGGTTCACGCCGACGAGCTCGGGGCGCTCGAGCGAGTCGATGAAGGCGATCGCGTGGCCGAGGGTCGGCAGCAGGATGTCGCCGCGGGGCTCGTTGGGCTTGGGCTCGATAGCGAAGCGGATGTCGTAGCCCTTGTCGGTGACGTAGTCGCCGAGCAGGTTGACGGCCTCGCGGTAGCGCTCGAGGGCCGCGCGGATGTCCTTGGCGGAGTCGTACTCGGCGCCCTCGCGGCCGCCCCACATCACGAAGGTCTGCGCGCCGAGCTCGGCGGCGAGGTCGATGTTGCGGAGGACCTTGCGCAGCGCGAAGCGGCGCACGTCGCGGTCGTTCGAGGTGAAGCCGCCGTCCTTGAAGACCGGGGCGCTGAAGAGGTTTGTGGTGACCATCGGGACGATCAGGCCGGTGGACTCGAGCGCGCCCTTGAGGCGGTCGATCTCGGTCTGGCGCTCGGCGTCGGTCGAGCCGAACGCGAAGAGGTCGTCGTCGTGGAAGGTGAGGCCGTAGGCGCCGAGCTCGCTCAGCTTCTCGACCGCGTGCACGGTGTCGAGGGGCTTGCGGGTCGGGCCGCCGAACGGGTCCGTCCCGTTGTAGCCGATGGTCCAGAGGCCGAACGAGAACTTGTCGGCGCGGGTGGGGGTCAGGGACATTGATCCGAATCCTTTCCGGCGACGTCGCCGAATTGTTGTTGCGCCCAACATATCGATCGGGGGCGCGCGGCGCAACGGTCGTCGCGACGTGTCGCGTGGTGGTGCTCCTCGGCGGATGCGACGTCTCGCGTCGATATGTGGCGTCGCCCGACGAATTCCTTGCGGAAGCGTTTCGACTGTGCGTACAGTGCTCAGCAGCAACCCGGTCGAAGCGTTTCGAAGCACTGCTCTCCCGAGCAGGGCGGAGCGGCCGGGCACCGACGACGAGGTCCGGCAGGAGGAACGATGGCGAGCATCCACGACGTCGCCCGCGTGGCCGGGGTCTCGATCAGCACCGTCTCCTACGCCCTCTCCGGCAAGCGATCGATCGCCGCCTCCACCCGCCAGCGGGTCGACGAGGCCGTCCGGCAGCTGGGCTACCGGCCGCACGCCGGCGCCCGCATGCTCGCCGGAGCGCGGACCCACATCCTCGCCCTCTCGGCGCCGATGCGCGGCGAGCTGCACCTGCCCACCCACATGCGCTTCGTCACCGAGGTGCTCGAGCGGGCCCGCGAGTCCGACTACGACGTCCTCCTCCTCGTCACGGACGAGGCCTCCAGCGGCATCGCCCGCGTCTCCTCCTCCTCGCTCGTCGACGGCGTCGTCCTGATGGGCGTCGACGACGAGGACGACCGCGCGGCCCTCATCCGCGCGGCCGGCGTCCCGGCGACCTTCATCGGCGTCCCGGCCGACGCGCACGAGCTCGCCTGCGTCGACCTGGACTTCGCCGAGGCCGCCCGCCGCAGCGTCCGCCTGCTCGCCGAGCAGGGCCACCGCTCGATCGGCCTGATCGAGCACCCGCAGTCGTACACCGACCGCAACGCCGGCTTCGTCCGCCGCTTCGACGACGCCTTCGAGGCGGAGTGCGCGGCCCTCGGCCTCGCCCTCAGCGTCGAGCGCCCGCACATCGGCCGCGCGAGCGCGTCGGCGGCGGTCGACGCGCTGCTCACCGCCCCGGTCTCCGCCCTCGTGCTGCACTGCAACGAGCCGGTGGCGGAGGCGGCGATCGAGCGCCTCGTCGAGCGCGGCCTCTCGATCCCCGGCGACCTCTCGGTCCTCGCGGCCTGCGCGAGCTACGACGGCGCGGCGCTCCCGGTGCCGGTCAGCAGCATCCCTCTCCCGTTCGACGCGATGTGCCGCGCGGCCGTCGCCCGCACCCTCCAGCAGATCGACTCCGGCCGCACCACCGGCGTCGACCTCCTCCCGCCCCACTACGTCGACCGCGGCTCCGTCGCGCTCGCCGCGATCGGCGCCCCGGTGCCGGCCGCTTCCTGACCCCTCCCAGTCCTCTTCGCCCCCGCGCTCTCCGCGCCGATCGTCGAAACGCTTCGATAGCTCGGCCTGTCTCAGAGAGCGCTCTTCGACTCGCACGATCCACCACTCACAGCCCTCGTCCACAGCCCCGCGGCACCGTTTGAAGGAGAACTCCCGCTATGTCGCTTCGTCCCCGCACCGCCTTCCACCGCCCTTCCGCCGCCACCGTCGGCTCGCTGAGCCGCCGCGGCCTGATCGCCGGCGGTGTCGGCATCGGCGCGATGTTCGCGCTCGCCGCCTGCTCCGGAGGCGGCTCCGACGCCGGCTCCGACGCCCTCGCCACCGACGTCGACGGCGCCGGCCGCACCCTCACCATGTGGGACTTCGAGACCCCCGACAGCGACCGCGGCATCGCCTGGCTCGCCGCCCGCGACATCTTCACCAAGGAGACCGGCGCCGAGATCGCCTATGAGTTCAAGGCCTTCGAGCAGCTGCGCACCGGTGCCAGCCAGATCTTCAACTCCAACTCCGCGCCCGACGTCGTCGAGTACAACAAGGGCAACGCGACCAGCGGTCTGCTCTCCAGCCAGGGGCTGCTGACCAACCTCGACGAGGCCGTCGAGTTCTACGGCTGGGACGAGCTCATCCCGGGCGCTCTGCAGACCACGGCCAAGTACGACGACAAGGGCATCATGGGCTCCGGCTCCTGGTACGGCATCCCCAACTACGGCGAGTTCACCTTCGTCTACTACAACAAGGACGTCTTCGCGGCGAACGGCCTCGAGGTCCCGACGACCTACGACGAGTTCACCGCCGTGCTCGACGCCTTCGTCGCGAAGGGGATCACTCCGCTCGCCGAAGCCGGCGCGGAGTACCCGCTGCAGCAGCTCTTCTACCAGCTCGCGCTGCTGAAGGCCGATCGCCAGTGGATCACCGACTACCAGACCTACACCGGCGAGGTCGACTTCGAGGACGCGGCCTGGAGCTACGCGGCCGACCAGCTGCAGACCTACGTGGACAAGGGCTACTTCTCCGCGGACGCCTCCGGGCTCAAGGCCGAGGACGCGGGCACCGCCTTCATCTCCGGCGAGTACCCGATCTTCTTCTCGGGCTCGTGGTGGTTCGGCCGCTTCAAGACCGAGATCACCGGCTTCGAGTGGGACACCTTCCTCTTCCCGGGCGCCGAGTTCACGATGGGCTCCGCGGGCAACCACTGGGTCATCCCCGAGACGGCGAAGAACAAGGACCTCGCCTACAAGTGGATCGACATCACGATGCGCCCCGAGATCCAGAACCTCATCGGCAACAACGGCGGCATCCCGCTGGTCGTCGACGAGACCGCCATCACGGATGAGAAGAGCAAGGCGCTGCTCTCGCAGTGGAAGACGGTCGTCGACCAGGACCAGCTCTCCTTCTACCCCGACTGGCCCACCGCCACCTTCTACGACGACCTCGTCGCCGCCTCGCAGGAGCTCATCAACGGCTCGGTCGACCCCAGCGGAATGCTCACCGAGCTCCAGGGCAAGTACGACGACGGCGTGGCCGACATCAAGTAACTGCAAGGTCGCCCCCTCCCGCGAGATGCCACTTGTGCGCGCGACACGCCGTGAAAGCCGTGCACAAGTGGCATCTCGCGGCCAGCCCAGGCCCCGCCGCCCCCACACGACAGCACACGTTCAAGGAGTACCCATGACGACGACCGTTCCGCGTCGCGCGGAGAGCGCCCCGCCGCCTCCCACGGCGGAGAAGCCGCCCCGCGAGAAGCGCTCCGGCGGCTACTGGCTGTACCTGATCCCGGGCTTCGTGCTCTTCGTGTTCATCGTGCTGATCCCGCTGATCTGGAACATCTACATCAGCTTCACGTCGTGGCGCGGCATCAAGCCGCCGATCTTCATCGGCCTCGACAACTGGATCGAGCTGATGGGCGACGACCAGTTCTGGACGTCGTTCCTCAACTCCGTCTACATGATCATCGCGATGGTGATCGTGCCGACGATCCTCGGCCTCCTCCTCGCCGCGATCCTCTTCGATCTCGTCGGCAAGAAGTTCGGCGGGAGGATCGCCTCCTTCCTCCGCGCGACCTACTACCTCCCGCAGATCCTGCCGACGGTCATCGCCGCCATCGTGATCGGCTGGATCCTCCGCCCGGACAACGGCGCCCTGAACTCGATCCTCGAGGCGGTCGGCCTCGGCTCGCTCGCGCACGACTGGCTCGGCAAGCCCGACACCGCGATGCTCTCGATCATGGTCGTGATGATCTGGGTGCAGCTCGGCTACCCGGTCGTCATCTTCATGGCGGCGCTGCAGCGCGTGGACCCCGAGCTCTACGAGGCCGCGGAGCTCGACGGCGCGAACTGGTTCCAGCGCTTCCGCTGGATCACCATCTCGATCATCCGGCCCGAGGTCTTCGTCGTCACCCTCACCTGCACCATCGCCGCGCTGAAGGTCTTCGGCCCGATCTACGCGCTGACCCGCGGCGGCCCGGGCGACTCGACCATCGTGCCGAGCTACTACTCCTACACCGAGTTCTTCCAGAAGCAGCAGGTGGGCTACGGCGCCACCATCGCGACCGCGCTGACCATCGTCATCGTGATCCTGGCCGTCCTCTTCATCCGCGCCCAGGAGCGCGTCGAGCGCAGCGAAGGAGCCCGCTGATGTCGGCCATCGAAGCCCTGCCGTTCACCCAGGCCGGAACCGACGACACCGATCTGACCACGCCGAAGAAGGCGCCCAAGGCCTCGAAGGGCGCGACCAAGCGCACCTTCGGCGACTGGGCGATCCTGATCGTGGCCGTCGTGATCGGACTCGTCATCATCAGTCCGGTGCTGCTGATCCTGCTCAACTCGTTCAAGACCCCGGCCGAGTACTCCGTGGGCGGTCCGCTCGCCTTCCCGACCGGCCTCTCCTTCGACGGCCTCTCGACCTTCTGGGAGCGGGTGAACTTCCCGGAGAAGCTCGGCAACTCGATCCTGATCTCGGGCTCGGTCGCGATCCTCGCGGTCGCCCTCTCGGTGCTCAACGCCTACGCCATCGGCATCGGCCGGGTGAAGGGCCGCAGCTGGATCATCATCCTGTTCCTGCTGGCGAACATGCTGCCGCAGGAGGCCCTGCTCTACCCGCTGTACTACATGTTCAAGGCCGTCGGGATCTACGACAGCCAGCTCTCGGTGATCATCATCTTCACCGTCATCCAGTCGGCGTTCGGCACCTATCTGCTCTCCAGCGTCTACGGCACCTTCCCGAAGGAGATCCTCGAGGCCGCGGCACTCGACGGCGCCTCCAAGTGGCAGGTGCTCACCCGGGTGATCGTGCCGATCTCGCGGCCGACGCTCTCGGTGCTGATGATCTTCTTCTTCATCTGGACCTGGAACGAGTTCCTCATCCCGCTGGTCTTCCTGGTGAGCGACGCGACGCAGACCGTCCCGATCGCCATCTCCAGCCTCCAGGGCGACAAGATCATGGACGTCACGACGACCAGCGCGAGCGCCCTGCTGGGCCTGCTGCCGACGCTGATCTTCTTCCTGATCTTCCAGCGCACCCTGACCCGCGGTATCACCGCCGGCGCGGTCAAGTAGCCCCTTCTCACCGCGGGCGGGTCCTTCCACCGGGGCCCGCGCCGCTGATCCCCTCGGCGTGCCCGGCCGGGAATCGAAGCGCTTCGACCTCGCTCCCGGCATTGGCCTCCCCATCAGAAAGGCACCACCCCATGAAGTTCACCGACGGGTTCTGGCAGACGAGGGCCGGATTCACGCCCCTCTTCGCGCAGGAGGCGTACGACATCCGCTCCCACGGCACCTCGCTCGAGGTGATCGCCCCGACGAAGGTGATCCAGGGCCGCGGCGACGTGCTGAACCGGCCGACGCTGACCGTCACCGTGTCCTCGCCCGCCGAGGGCGTCGCGAAGATCCGGATCGAGCACTGGCGCGGCACCGCGACCCGCCGCGGCTTCGACCTGGTCGACGACGCGGTCGGCGAGGCGAGCCTGACGGAGTCCGGCGGCGTGCTGCGCACCGGCGACCTCGAGGTGCGCGTCGCGCAGGGCGCGCCCTGGTCGCTCGAGTTCTGGGACACCGCGACGGACACCCGCCTCACCGGCTCCGGGCACAAGGCCGAGGGCTACCTCACCGGCCCGGACGGGAAGGCCTACCTGCACGAGCAGCTCGACCTCGGCGTCGGCGAGCTCGTCTACGGGCTGGGGGAGCGCTTCGGCCCGTTCGTCAAGAACGGCCAGACCGTCGACGTCTGGAACGCCGACGGCGGCACCTCCTCCGAGCAGGCCTACAAGAACGTCCCCTTCTACCTCTCCAGCCGCGGCTACGGCGTGCTCGTCAACGACCCGGGACTGGTCTCCTTCGAGATCGGCTCGGAGACCGTCGAGCGCGTGCAGTTCTCCGTCGGCGGCGAGGCGCTGGAGTACCTGGTGATCCAGGGTCCGACCAAGAAGGACGTGCTCCGCCGCTACACCGGGCTGGCCGGCCGCCCCGCGATCGTCCCCGCGTGGAGCTACGGCCTCTGGCTCACCACGAGCTTCACCACCAGCTACGACGAGGAGACGGTGAACTCCTTCATCGACGGCTTCGCCGAGCGCGAGCTGCCGCTGTCGGCCTTCCACTTCGACTGCTTCTGGATGCGCGAGTTCCAGTGGACCGACCTCGAGTGGGACCCGCGCACCTTCCCGGACCCGGAGGGGATCCTCGCCCGCCTGCACGAGCGCGGCCTGCACACCTGCGTCTGGATCAACCCCTACATCGGCCAGGCCTCGGCGCTGTTCGAGGAGGGCCGCGAGAAGGGCTACCTGCTGCGCACCACCGCGGGCGACGTCTGGCAGTGGGACCTGTGGGTGGCCGGCATGGCGCTGATCGACTTCACGAACCCGGAGGCGACCCGCTGGTTCCAGGACAAGCTGCGGGTCCTCGTCCGCCAGGGCGTCGACTCCTTCAAGACCGACTTCGGCGAGCGCATCCCCTCCGAGGGCGTCGCGTGGCACGACGGCTCCGACCCCGAGGGCATGCACAACTGGTACACCCAGCTCTACAACCGCGCGGTGTTCGAGGTGCTGGAGGAGGAGCTCGGCGAGGGCCGCGCGGCGCTCTTCGCCCGCAGCGCCACCGTCGGCGGTCAGGCGCTCCCGGTGCACTGGGGCGGCGACAACACCTCCTCCTACGTCTCGATGGCCGAGACCCTGCGCGGCGGGCTCTCGCTCGCGCTCGGCGGCTTCGGCTTCTGGGCGCACGACATCGGCGGCTTCGAGGGCACGCCCGACCCGGGCGTCTTCAAGCGCTGGCTCGCCTTCGGCCTGCTCTCCTCGCACTCGCGGCTGCACGGCTCGTCGTCGGTGCGGGTGCCGTGGGCGTTCGACGAGGAGGCGGTCGACGTCACCCGGCTGTTCACCCGGCTGAAGCTCTCGCTGATGCCCTATCTCTACGCGGCGGGGGCGGAGGCGGCGCGCACCGGCACCCCGGTGATGCGGCCGATGACGCTCGAGTTCGAGGACGACCGCAACGCGGCGCACCTCGACACGCAGTACATGCTCGGCCACGACCTGCTGGTCGCGCCGGTGTTCACTCCCGACGGCTCGGTCGAGTTCTACCTGCCGCGCGGGCGCTGGACGAACTGGTGGACCGGCGAGAGCACCGACTCGGCGGGGGAGTGGCGCCGCGAGGTGCACGGCTTCGACTCGCTGCCGCTCTACGTCCGCGAGGGCGCGGTGATCCCGGTCGGTGCGCGCAGCGACGTCGCCGAGTACGACTACGTCGACGGGCTGGAGCTGCGGGTGTTCCCGGGCGCGGACGGCGAGACGGTCGTGCGGGTGCCGGCGCACGACTCCGGTGCGGAGACGGTGTTCACGGTGACCCGCTCGGGCGGCGACGTGAGCGTCGACGCGCCCGCCGGCAGCTGGACCTGGACCCGCGCGGGGTCCTGACCGGCGAGGCCCGCGCACAACATCAGCTGAGAGAGGGGTCCCTCCTCTGTGGGGCGAGGGACTCCCTTCTCAGCTGATGTTGTGCGGCCGGAAGCGCCCGCACCCGCGGATAGGCTGGCCCCGGAGAGCAGAGGAGACCGCGGAATGGCCGAGAACGCGACGCGCGGCAACAACCTCGACCGGGTCCGCCGGCACAATCTGTCCGCGCTCCTCCGACTCGTGCACCGCGGCGGCCCGCGGTCCCGCTCGCAGCTCACCCGCCTCACCGGACTCAACCGCTCCACCATCGCAGCCCTCGTCGGCGAACTGGTCGAGCTGGGCGTCGTGCGCGAGCTGCAGCCCGAGACCCTCAACCAGGTCGGACGGCCCAGCCCGATCGTCGAGACCGATCCGCGGGTCGTCGCGATCGCGGTGAACCCGGAGATCGACGCGGTCACGGTCGCGATCGTCGGCCTGGACGCCGAGGTGCGCCGCCGCATCCGCCGCACCGCCACCGTGCCGAGCGCCGAGGCCGCGGCGGCGCTCGCGGCCGGCGCCATCGCCGAGCTGGTCGCCGAGCTGCCGAGGGACGCCCGCACCGTCGGAATCGGCGTCGCCGTCCCCGGTCTCGTCCGGGACGCCGACGGCCTGGTCCGGGTCGGCCCGCACCTCGGCTGGACCGACGAGCCGTTCTCCCGGATGCTCGCCGAGGCGACCGGGCTCCCGGTGCTCTCGGCCAACGACGCGAATCTCGGCGCGCTCGCCGAGAGCGTCCTCGGCGCCGGGCGTGACGTGTCCCACCTCGTCTACCTCAACGGCGGCGCGAGCGGCGTCGGCGCCGGCGTGATCGTCGGCGGCACCCCGCTGCACGGGATCGACGGCTACGCGGGCGAGATCGGCCACACCCTCGTGAACAGCGCCGGCGTCGACTGCCACTGCGGCGCGGTCGGCTGCCTCGAGACCGAGGTCGGCCGGGCGGAGCTGCTGCGGGTGCTCGGCCTCGACGAGAGCGCCGACGTGAGCGAGCGGCTCGAGGAGGCGCTCGCCGCCTCGAGCGATCCCGCGGTGCGTGCGGAGGTGAAGCGGCAGCTCGGGCACCTCGCCGTGGCGCTGCGCAACGTCGTCAACATCTTCAACCCGCAGCTGGTGGTGCTCGGCGGGTTCCTCGGCGCGCTCGTCGGCGTCGCACCGGGCTTCCTCGAGGAGCGCCTGGGCCGCGGCGGGCCGTTCCGGGTGGCGCTCGACTCCGTGCGCATCGCCCGCACCGAGCTCGGCGCCGACCTGCTGATGCTCGGCGCGGCCGAGCTGGCCTTCGAGCGCCTGCTCGCCGATCCGCTCACCGCCGAGCTGCACCCGGCCGGCGGCGCGCGGCCGGCGGCCTGAGCAGCGCTCCCCGCATCCCGAAGGCGCACTCCGGCTCCCGGGCTCGGCTCAGGCCCTTGCGCGACACCCGGTCGAATTGATTCGATAGTCGGGGAATGAATCCGGTCTCCCGTCGCTTGGCGGTAGAGGCGGTGCCCTTCCGCGCTCCCCTCTCCCTTCTCCGCTCTGCGCTCCGCAGGAAGGCTCCGTGACCTCTCTCGCCCCGACCCCCACCGGCTCGATCCCCGTGCACAGGCACGCCGGCGACGCCCTGACCAACCGTCAGCGCCTCGTCTACGTGATCGTGCTCGGCGCGCTCACCGCGCTCGGCCCGTTCACGATCGACCTCTACCTCCCCGCCTTCCCGGCGCTGCAGGGCGAGCTGAACGTGTCGGAGGCGGCGGTGCAGCTGACCCTCACCGGCACGACGCTCGGCTTCGCGCTCGGGCAGCTGGTCGTCGGGCCGTGGAGCGACGTGGTCGGGCGGCGGCTGCCGATCCTGCTCGCGACCTCGCTGCACGTGCTGGCCTGCGTCGGCGCGGCGTTCGCCCCCGAGATCGTCTCGCTCGGCGTCTTCCGCTTCCTGATGGGGGCTGGCGCCGCCGCGGGCGGTGTCGTCGCGATGGCGATGGTCCGCGACCTGTTCGGCGGGCGTCCGCTGGTGAAGATGCTGTCGCGGCTCGCGCTCGTCTCCGGCCTCGCGCCCGTGCTCGCGCCGGTCATCGGCTCGCAGCTGCTGCTGGTGATGGACTGGCGCGGCATCTTCGTCTTCCTGGCCGCCTACGGCCTGCTGGTGATGCTGGCGGTCGCGCTGCTGATCGTCGAGACGCGCCCCCGGGTGGCGCGCGCCGACCGCGACTCCCGCTCGCTCGTGCAGCGCTACCGCGCGGTCCTCTCCGACCGGGTATTCGTCGGCGTCGCGATCATCGGCGGCATGACCTTCGGCGGTCTGTTCACCTACCTCTCCAGCTCGTCGTTCCTCTTCCAGGGGCTCTACGGCCTGGACGCGCAGCAGTACGGCCTTCTCTTCGCGGTGAACTCGCTCGGCGTGGTCTCGGGCGTCCAGGCGTCCTCGTACCTCAGCCGCCGCGGCGTCGGCCCGCAGTGGATCCTCGCCGTCACCACGGTCACGCTCTTCGTCACCGCCGGGCTGATCGCGCTCTTCGACGGCCTGGGCTTCGGCATCTGGGGCACCCTCGTGCCGCTCTGGTTCTTCATCGCGGCCTGCGGCTTCAGCTTCCCCTGCGTGCAGGTGCTCGGCCTGGTCAACCACGGCCGCGAGGCGGGCACCGCGGCGTCGCTGCTCGGCGCCGTGAACTTCGGCACCGCCGGCATCCTCTCGCCGATCTCCGGCCTCTTCGGCGCCGAGTCGGCCGTGCCGATGGCCGGCGTGATGATGGCCACCGCCGCCGTCTCGATCCTGGCGCTCTGGCTCGTCGTCCGCCCCCGCACGGTCCCGGCCCTGCAGGACTGATCCGCCGGGCCTGAGGGGCCCGACCCGCGCGACCCGCCCGCAACCCCCAGCGCGTGAACGTCCGGTGGCGCCATCATGTCCGGATGGATCCTCGCCACGACCCCCTGAAGACCGAACCCGGCGTCGCCCAGCCCGACGCCGTGCAGCGCGAGCGCCTCCACCGGCGCGCCCCCTCGGACGACGTCGTCTCGAAGGTCCTCACCACGGAGGCCGCCCGGCACGTCTCGCGCCGCTGGCCGCTGATCTCCGCCTCGATCGCGCTGGCCGTGACGATCGTCCTCGCCGTGATCATCGCCTTCCGGCCCACCAGCGCGTTCTCGTTCGACGTCGAGTGGATGGACGAGATCGTCGAGCACCGCTCGAGCGTCTGGGACGTCCCGGCGCTCATCATGAACACCGTCGGCGCCGGGATCGTCGGCACGGCGATCATCCCGGTCGCGATCATCATCGTGCTGCTGGTCTTCCGCCGGCGCTGGGCCGCCCTCTACTACGCGCTCGCCGCCCTCGTCAGCGTCGGCGCCACCCAGCTCGTGAAGGAGCTGGTCGGCCGCGCCCGCCCCGAGGACATGCTGGTCACCAGCGACTACGGCTCCTTCCCCTCCGGCCACACCGCGAACGCCTCGACCACCGCGATGGTGCTCGCCCTGGTCTTCCCGCTGCTCTGGGTCTGGATCGCCGGCTTCCTCTACAGCGTCGCGATGATGGCCAGCCGCACCTACCTCGGCGCGCACTGGCTCACCGACACCATCGGCGGCCTGCTGCTCGGCCTCGCCGTCGCCCTGATCGTCTGGGCCCCTCTGGCCGGCCGCCTCCGCACCGAGTCCGAGCTCCCCCACCCGCCCATCTGGGTCCGCACCTCGCGCTGATCCCCACCGCGAGATGCCACTTATGAGCGCGACACGCCGCAAAAACCGCTCACAAGTGGCATCGCGCGGAGGGGGTTAGAAGTCGCGCAGGCCGTCCAGCTCGTTGAAGGTGTAGACGTGCAGGCCGGCGAGGCGGTCGCCCACGGCGGCTTCCAGCCGGCCGACGAAGGCGGACGGGTCGAAGCGGCGGCCGCGCAGCAGCCCGCCCGCCACCGACGAGCTCCGCTTGAGGAAGCCGAGCGACGACCCGACGCCGATCCGCGCGCCGAGCGAGAGCAGCCGCGCCCGCTCGACCGGCCCCGGCACTCCGGCCCACAGCTCCGCGTCGATCCCGTCCGCCCGCAGCCGGTCGGCGTAGCGGTCGACCGCGTCCACGTCGAAGCACATCTGCGTGACGATCCCGCGGAGGTACGGCGCCCGCTCGCGCAGGTGCTTCGCGATGCTCTCGTCCGAGAGGTGCGGGTGCCCCTCCGGGTAGCCGGCGATGTCGACGGCCAGCTCGGGCCGCAGCTCGCGGGCGTCGCGGATGAGCTCGAGCGAGGTGGAGTAGCCGCCGGCGGCGCTCCTCGCGTCGCCCGAGATCACGAACGCCTCGTCGATCCCCGCGTCCCGCATCCGCCCGAGTGCGCGCTCCAGCGCCTCGCGACCCTCGACGTTCCGCGCCGCGAGGTGCGGCACGACCCGGAAGCCGCGGCCGGCCAGCTCCACCGCGGAGTCGATCGTCCGCTCCGTCCCGTGCTTCGGCAGGCTCGTCACGGTCAGCGTCACCGCGGCCGGATCGGGGAACGCCCGCTCCGCCTTCTCGCCGATGCCGTCCGACGGGATGATCTCGAAGCGCGCCCTGGTCATCCGCCCAGCCTCGCACGCGCCGGTGTCGGAGGGTCGCCCTACCCTGGAGGCGGTCGTCGCCCGGCGGCCCGGGAGGGAGTCGCGTGTATCTCGAGGACGACCGCAGCGGGGGAGTCCGCCTCGTCACGAGCCCGACCGATCTCTCCTCCTGGTCGTCCTGCGAGTGGGCGGTGCTCCGCCGGCTCGACGCGACCCTCGGTCGGGCGCCCCGCGTCGTCGTCGAGGAGGACGCGATGCTCCAGCGCACCGCCGTCCTCGGCGACGAGCACGAGGTCGCCTTCCTCGCCGAGCTGAAGCGCACGCACGAGGTCCTCGAGTTCGCCCGCCCCGAGCGCGCGGACTACGCGAGGGCCGCCGACGAGGCCGTCGAGGCGATGCGCGCGGGTGTCGACGTGCTCTACCAGGCCTCCTTCTACGACGGCACCTTCATCGGCTTCTCCGACTTCCTGCTCCGCACCGAGGACGGGGCCTACGAGGTCTACGACACCAAGCTCGCCCGGCACGCGAAGATCCCGGCGCTGCTGCAGCTCGCCGCGTACGCGGAGCAGATGGCGGCGCGGGGGATCCGTGTCGGCGAGAAGGTCCACCTGGTCCTCGGCGACGGCACGACCACCAGCCACGACCTCGCGATGATCGCCCCCGTGCAGCGGGTCCAGCGGGCGCGCCTGCGCGCGGTTCTGGAGGAGCATCTCGCCGCGACCGAGCCGGTGGCGTGGGGCGATCCGCGCTTCACCGCCTGCGGCCGCTGCGGGCTCTGCGCGCCCGAGGTGCAGGCCCACCGGGACCCGATCCTGGTCGCCGGCATGCGCCTCGACCAGCGCGCGAAGCTCGCCGCCGCCGGCATCACCACCCTCGACGCGCTCGCGGTCAGCGAGGGGCCGGTCCCCGGGATGAGCGCCGGCGCCGCCGAGACGCTGCGCGCCCAGGCCCGCCTGCAGCTCGCCACCGAGGCCTCGGCCGACCACGTCCCCGTCGTCGAGGTCGTCGACGCCTCCGTGCTGACCGCCCTGCCCGCCCCCGACCCGGGCGACCTCTTCTTCGACTTCGAGGGCGATCCGCTGCACGCGGAGGACGGCCAGTGGGGCCTCGACTACCTCTTCGGCATGGTCGACCAGGACGAGTCCTTCACCGCGTTCTGGGCGCACGACCTCGCGGCCGAGCGCCGCGCCCTCGTCGACTTCCTCGCCCTCCTGCGCGAGCGGCGGGCGCGCTTCCCGCGGATGCACGTCTACCACTACGCCTCCTACGAGCGCAGCCACCTGCTCTCGCTCGCGCAGCGGCACGGCACGGGGGAGGAGGAGGTCGACGCGCTGCTGCGCGACGGCGTCCTCGTCGACCTCTACCCGGTCGTCCGCCGGGCGCTGCGCGTCGGCTCGCGCAGCTACTCGATCAAGAAGCTCGAGCCGCTCTACATGGGCGCGGAGGCGCGCGACACCGAGGGAGTGACGAACGCGGCCGACAGCATCACCGAGTACGTCGAGGCGCGGGCGCTGCTGCAGTCGGCCGATCGGAACGCTGCGTCGGCCGACAGGGACCCCGAGAGGGCCGAGCTCGACCGCCGCGAGGGCGAGCGCCGCCTCGCCGAGATCGGCGAGTACAACGCCTACGACTGCCGCTCCACCCTGCGCCTGCGCGACTGGCTGCGCTCGCTCGCCCCCGCCCGCGAGGAGGAGCCGCTCCCGCTCGTCGACGTCGACCTGCCCGTGCCGCGCGAGCCGGACCCGGTCGCCGTCGCCCTCCTCGCCGAGGTCGAGGGCATCGAACCCCGCGAGCGCAGCCCCGACCAGACCGCCCTCGCCCTCGCCGGCGCGGCGATCGACTACCACCGCCGCGAGGCGAAGACCTTCTGGCAGGAGCACTTCGACCGGCTGCGCCAGCCGCTCGACGACTGGGCCGACGCCCGCGACGTGGTCGTCGTCGAGCGGGTCGAGGTCGTCCGCGACTGGACGACACCGGCGCGGGCGCGCACCCTCTCCCGCGAGCTGCGGATCCTCGGCCGCCTCGCCCCGGGCAGCCGGCTCGGCATCGGCGCGAAGCCGTTCCTCGTCTACGACTCCCCGGCGCCGCCCGGGGCGCCCTCGCCCGGCCCGGGGATGCGCGGAGCCTCCGACCGCTCCGAGATCCTCGCCGCGTCCGACGACGGCGAGCGGATCGTCGTGCTCCTCAAGGAGGGCCTGCGCGCGGGGGAGGACCCGCACGACGACGTCCCGATCGCCCTGGCGCCCGCGCCGCCGCCCCGGGCCGCCCCGCAGCCCGAGGCGATCGCGGAGTGGGGCGGTCAGGTGCTCGACGCCCTGCCCGCGCTCCTGGCAGACCCCGCCCTCGACGTGCTCCGGCGCGTGCCCCCGGCCGTCGTCGCGCCGGTCGAGGGCGACGACGTCATCGCCGCGGTCGTCGAGACCCTGCTCGGCCTCGAGCGCGCGACGCTCGCCGTCCAGGGCCCGCCCGGCACCGGCAAGACCTACGTCGGCTCGCACGTCATCGCCCGGCTCGTCACCGAGCACGGCTGGCGGGTCGGCGTCGTCGGGCAGTCGCACTCCGTCATCGAGAACGTGCTGACCGCGGTCGTCGCGAAGGGCGTCGACCGCGCCCGGGTCGCGAAGGTGCCCAAGGCCGGCAGCTCCGCGGAGGCCCTCGCCGCCGTCGCCTGGACGCCGGTGAAGAACGGCGCCGCCCTCGCGGCGCTCGCCGAGGGCGGCGGCTGCGTCGTCGGCGGCACCGCCTGGACCTTCGCCAACGCGGGCAGCGTCCCGCGCCGCTCCCTCGACCTGCTGGTGATCGACGAGGCCGGCCAGTTCTCGCTCGCGCCGACCATCGCCTCCGCGATCGCCGCCGAGCGGGTGCTCCTCCTCGGCGACCCGCAGCAGCTGCCGCAGGTCAGCCAGGGCTCGCACCCCGAGCCGGTCGACGAGTCGGCGCTGGGCTGGCTCGCCGACGGCCACGACGTCCTGCCGCCCGCCTTCGGCTACTTCCTCGCGCAGACCTACCGGATGCATCCCGAGCTCGCCGCCGCCGTCTCCGAGCTCTCCTACGAGGGCGCCCTCTCCTCCCGCGCCCCGGAGCAGCGCCGGCTCGACGGCGTCGCGCCCGGACTGCACGCGGTGCCGGTCGTGCACGCCGGCGACACCACGTCCTCCCCGGACGAGGCGCGCCGGGTCGTCGAGATCGCGCTGACCATGGTCGGTCGCTCCTGGACCGACGAGCACGGCGAGCGCGCGCTCACCGCCGCGGACGTCATCGTCGTCGCCCCCTACAACGCGCAGGGCGCGCTGCTCCGCGACGCCCTCGACGCCGCCGGGCTCGAGGAGACGCTGGTCGGCACGGTCGACCTCTTCCAGGGCCGGGAGGCGGTCGTCGCGATCGTCTCGCTCGCTGCCTCCTCCGGCGCCGACGTCCCGCGCGGCCTCGAGTTCCTGCTGCTGCCCAACCGGCTGAACGTCGCGATCTCGCGGGCCAAGTGGGCCGCCTACCTCGTGCACTCGCCGGCGCTCGCCGCGTCGCCGCCCACCTCGATGGCGGCGCTCGAGCGGCTCTCGCGCTTCATCCGCCTCCTTGAGATCGCGGAGGAGACGGCGCAGGAGTGACGGAATCCGTCGTGCGGATCCGCTCCACCTCCCGATTCCCGCGGTCCGGACCTTGAACCACGAGCGATTCCGTCGCTACGGTGGCTGCATGAGAATCCTCCTGGTCGGCGCCGGCGGCGTCGGCGACGCCTTCGCGAAGATCGCCGCCCGCCGCTCCTTCTTCGAGCAGATCATCGTCTGCGACTACGAGCTCGCCCGGGCCGAGCGCACCGTCGCCTGGATCCTCGAGCGGCACGGCGCCGACGGCGTCGAGAACCGCTTCGTCGCCGCGCGCATCGACGCCTCCGACGCCGAGAACGTCGAGACCGTCGCCCGCGCGCACGGCGCCACCCACGTGATGAACGCGGTCGAGCCGTCCTTCGTGCCGACGATCTTCGCGGGCGCCCTCGCCGCCGGCGCCGACTACGTCGACATGGCGATGAGCCTCTCCCGGCCGCACCCCGAGGAGCCGCACGCGAAGACCGGCCTGAAGCTCGGCGACGAGCAGTTCGCCGCCGCGCCCACGTGGGAATCCGCCGGCCGCCTCGCCCTGGTCGGCATGGGCGTCGAGCCCGGGCTCTCCGACGTCTTCGCCCGCTACGCCGCCGACCACCTCTTCGACGAGATCGACGAGCTGGGCGTCCGCGACGGCGCGAACCTCGTCGTCCGCGACGACTCTGGCGCCGAGATCTTCGCGCCCTCCTTCTCGATCTGGACGACCATCGAGGAGTGCCTGAACCCGCCGGTGATCTTCGAGAAGGACCGCGGCTGGTTCACGACGCCGCCGTTCTCCGAGCCGGAGGTCTTCGAGTTCCCCGAGGGGATCGGCCCCGTCGAGTGCGTCAACGTCGAGCACGAGGAGGTGCTGCTGATGCCGCGCTGGCTCGACGCGAAGCGGGTCACCTTCAAGTACGGCCTCGGCGCCGAGTTCATCGGCGTCCTCCGCACGCTCAACCTGCTCGGACTCGACCGCACCGAGCCGGTCCGGGTCCGCTCCGCCGACGGACCGGTGCTGGTCTCGCCGCGCGACGTGGTCGCCGCGGGCTTGCCCGACCCGGCGAGCATCGGCCCGCGGATGACCGGCAAGACCTGCGCGGGCCTCTGGGTCTCCGGCGCCAAGGACGGCGAGCACCGCGAGGTGTACCTGTACCACGTCAGCGACAACGAGTGGACGATGGCCGAGTACGGCACCCAGTGCGTCGTCTGGCAGACCGCACTCAACCCGGTGATCGCCCTCGAACTGCTCGCGACCGGCGCCTGGTCGGGCTCCGGGGTGCTCGGGCCGGAGGCGTTCGACGCCGAGCCGTTCCTCGAGCTGATGGCCCGCCCG
The DNA here is from genome assembly GCF_022815525.1 of Rathayibacter sp. VKM Ac-2927. Taxonomy (NCBI): domain Bacteria; kingdom Bacillati; phylum Actinomycetota; class Actinomycetes; order Micrococcales; family Microbacteriaceae; genus Rathayibacter; species Rathayibacter sp. VKM Ac-2927. The sequence goes on along the minus strand of NZ_JALGRT010000002.1, from coordinate 2,542 downwards.
CTCGACGAGGGCGGCTACGGCCAGCCGTGGCACGTCCGCGAGGACTGAGCGGGAGCGCGGTCGGCGGGGGCCGGGCGGGACGCCGGTCGATGCGGGGTGCGCGCGGATCGGGCCGGGGCGAGCCGGGCTCGGCCGGCGCCGCGACCCTAGGCTGACCCCATGAGCAACGACGACGGGCTCGCCTCGGCGAGGGACGACGCACGCACGGCCCTCGAGGCCGCCCGACGACTGCAGGCCGAGGCCGCCGAGGCGCTGGCCCGCGCGGAGGCTGCCGCCGCGGCCCTCGAGGCGGTCGCCGGTCCGGAGGAGGCGGCCGCGGTCGTCGACGACGTGCGGCTGGTCGATGGCGGTCCGGGGGAGGGGTCCGCGCCCGCCGCTGCACCCGCACCGGTCGAGGCGCCCGCGCCCGCACCGTCCGCCGCCCCCGCGCCCGGACCGCTCGCCGAGTCCGCCGTCGACGCCGTCCGAGCCGGCTACGCCTTCACCGGCCCCGCCCTCGAGATCGGCGCCCTCGTCAACGGCGACGCCCGCGCCGACGTCCCCGTCCGCATCCCGCTCGGGATGCTCAACCGCCACGGCCTCGTCGTCGGCGCGACCGGCACCGGCAAGACGAAGACGCTCCAGGTCCTCGCCGAGCAGCTCTCCGCGCACGGCGTCCCCGTCTTCGCCGCCGACATCAAGGGCGACCTCTCCGGCCTCGCGACCGCCGGCACCCCCGACGAGAAGCTGCTCGCCCGCACCCGCACCATCGGCCAGGACTGGACCCCCGAGGCCGCCCCCGCCGAGTACTTCGCGCTCGGCGGCGTCGGCACCGGCGTCCCGGTCCGCGCGACAGTCACCGGCTTCGGCGCCCTGCTGCTGGCGAAGGTCCTCGGCCTCAACCACACCCAGGAGTCGAGCCTCGGCCTGGTCTTCCACTACGCCGAGAGCGCCGGGCTGCCGCTCGTCGACCTCTCCGACCTGCGCGCCGTGCTCACCTACCTCGTCGGCGACGAGGGCAAGGCCGAGCTGGCCGAGCTCGGCGGGCTGTCCAAGGCCACCGCCGGCGTCATCCTGCGCGAGCTGATCGCCTTCGCCGACCAGGGCGCCGACGTCTTCTTCGGCGAGCCCGAGATCGACACCGCCGAGTTCCTCCGCCTCGCGCCCGACGGCCGCGGCGTGGTCAGCCTGCTCGAGGTCCCCGGAGTCGCGGACAAGCCCGCGCTGTTCTCGACGTTCCTGATGTGGCTGCTCGCCGACCTCTTCAACGACCTGCCCGAGGTCGGCGACCTCGACCGGCCCAAGCTGGTCTTCTTCTTCGACGAGGCGCACCTGCTCTTCCGCGACGCCTCGAAGGACTTCCTCGCGGCCATCACGCAGACCGTGCGGCTGATCCGCTCGAAGGGCGTCGGCATCGTCTTCGTGACGCAGACCCCGAAGGACGTGCCGAGCGACGTCCTCGCCCAGCTCGGCTCGCGGATCCAGCACCAGCTGCGCGCGCACACCCCCGACGACGCGAAGGCCCTGCGCGCCACGGTCTCGACCTACCCCGAGAGCGACTACGACCTCGGGGAGGTGCTGCAGGCGCTCCCCATCGGCGAGGCGATCGTCACGGTGATGAACGAGCGCGGCGCGCCGACCCCGGTCGCCTGGACCCGGCTCCGGGCACCGCGCGGCTCGATGGCGCCGACCCCCGAGGCCGAGCGGGAGGCGAGCGTCCAGCGCTCCCCGCTGCTCGCCCGCTACGGCACCCCGCTCGACCGCGACTCCGCCCGCGAGATCCTCACCCGCCGCCTCGACGCGGCCGCCGACGCCGAGGAGGCCCGCGCCGCCGCCGAGGAGCAGGCGGAGGAGGAGGCCCGCCGCGCGAAGGAGCAGGCCGCGGAGGCCGCCCGCAGCGCCAAGGAGCAGGCCGCCGACGACGCCCGCCGCGCCAAGGAGGACGCCCGCGCCGCCGCCCAGCGGGCCAAGGACCGCGCCGCCGCCGAGCGCCGCGCCGACCAGGCGGCCGAGCGCTCCCGCCGCCGCACCGCGCCCACCACCCGCTCCCGCTCCCCCCGCCGCGACAAGACCGTCGTCGAGGAGGTCCTCGGGTCCTCGGTCGGGAAGACCTTGTTGCGCGAAGTCGTCCGAGGCATCTTCGGCACGGCCCGCCGCGGGCGCTGACGGGGCGATCTGCGGCGTTGTCGTCAGTCGCGATACCGCCGGTATCGCTCCTTCCTCCGCCTTGCAGCTCACCCCGTCAGCGCCCGCGGCGACTGCTGGCCCCTGCTGATCGAGTAGCGCACGCGGCGGAGGTCCATGCTGATCGAGTAGCCCGCGAAGCGGGCGTATCGAGATCCACCGTAGCCAGCCGGGTGGGCCTCGATACGCCGCCCTGCGGGCGCCTACTCGACCAGCATGGAGCGCTGATCGCGCACTCGCTTCTGCTGATCGAGTGGCCCGCGAAGCGGAAGTCCATGCTGATCGAGTAGCCCGCGAAGCGGGCGTATCGGTGATTGCCTTGGTGTGTCGCGGGGTTCTGACTCGTCTGCGTATCTGACGCCTGGCAGGGCTGTCTGGA